>JAQCDS010000010.1 GCA_027620655.1 Bacteroidota bacterium
AGGAAACCAAGTTGTTGCAGATGGATTATTATCAGATGCTTTAACAGCAGACGTATGGACTAATGAGACATCATCAAATGTTGATGTTGTATATATATTAGTTCCTATAGGTGACAATGGTTGCGAGGGGGATTCATTTACAGTCACAGTAACCGTAAATCCAATATCTAAAATAGACCCGATTGCCAACCAGACTATTTGTAGTCAGTCTGCATTTCAAGATGTTTTTGTAACCTCTCCAACACAACCAACAGCTTCTATTACATATACATGGGAAGTTACAAGTGCGGGCCCAAATTTAAGTGGATACACAATAAGTTCTGGACCTATCGCAATTACAAATCCGATTTTAGGAGAAACAATATTCAATGCTTCAAATACAGCTGAAGATTTGATTTATACCCTCACACCATATTATGATAATTGTGAAGGAACAGCACAAACATTTACAATCACAGTTGATCCTACACCGGAAATTCCTGATGTAAATACATCAATTTGTAGTGAAGAAACTTTTGATGTTTTACCAGAAAATGGACTTCCAACACCCGCAACAATTATTCCTGTAAATACAACATATACATGGACAGTTTTGCCAAACCCAAATGTTACAGGTCAAAGTGATGAAATACAACCTCAAAATGATATCAGTCAAACATTAATAAATCTTACTAATGTTGCTCAAGATGTGGTCTATATTGTGACACCAACATCTGCTGATGGTTGCGAGGGCGCTACTTTTGAACTAATAGTTACTGTAGAAACGCGCCCAATAATTGAGGATAAAATAGCGGGCGCTTGTAGTGGTGATGCATTTCTAGTTGAGCCCACAGACAATTCGCCATTAGAAATTGTTCCGTCAAATACATTATATACTTGGACAATTCTACCAGGCGCAGATTTAATAGATTTAACAGGCTATAGTGATCAAACTACTGGAGTGTCTTCAATTAGTCAAACACTCGTAAATCTTACAGACGAATCTAAAACAATTGTTTATGAAGTGATTCCAATTTCAGGTACTTGTGAAGGATTGCCATTCGAAATTGAAGTAACGGTAAGTCCTAGCCCTTTTGTTGATGATATTATTGTAACACCAATTTGTAGTGAAGATACTTTTACAGTAATTCCAGAAACGGCTGTACCAAGTCCAAATAACATAGTCCCTATTGGTACAACATTTACATGGACTGTTGTTGATAATCCCAATGTAATTGGCGATACAGATGAGGTAAATCCGCAAAGTCAAATTAGTCAAACACTGACAAATACATCTTCAACGACTCAAACAGTTGTTTATACTGTAGTTCCAAGTTCCTCAGGATGTGATGGACCATCCTTTACAATTACAGTAGATGTAAAACCAAGACCTTTTATTGTTTCTGGTCCAGACACTCAAGATACTCAATGTAGTGGTGACCCCTTTGTAATTTTACCTCAAGATGGGGTGCCAACATCTGCAACTATTGTTCCAGTTGGAACACAGTACACTTGGACAACCTTAGGTAATCCAGATCTTTTGGGCTGGTCCAATCAGACCGTGCCCGTTGATTTAATAACTCAAACTTTAGAAAATACAACAAATCAAATTCAACAAATCATTTATACGATTATTCCAGAAGCCGATGGATGTGTAGGACCGTCTTTTGATGCTGTAATTACAATAGAACCAAAACCATTTGTACCAGACGTGATTGTCGATATTTGTGATGCAACTTCTTCTTCTAATTCTTCTTATATTTTAAGCCCTCAAAATGGCGTTTTACCGGATGCAAGTACAATTATTCCAGATATAACAACTTATACTTGGGGCCCACCAATTGTTACTGGTGGTCTTACAGGAGGTTCTACAGGTAACGATGAGGCGTTCTTTGATTCTGGAAATTTTGAAAACCCAACAACCAACCTACAAACAGCAATTTACACGGTTACACCAAATTATTTCACTGTGTCAAATCCGACTACTCCACAATGTTCAGGAGAGCCCTTTACGATAACAATAACAGTTTCGCCATCTCCAGAAATCAACGAGGTGATTACAAATATTGCTTGTAGTTATTCCGATCCCCTTTGTGGGGCAAGTATAGAAATAAGCCCTGTAGGAATTGGTCCATTTACATACAGTTGGGTTTCAATTGAAGGGAATCCTTTAAATGATCCAACGGATGAAGATCAGTTTGATTTATGTCCTGGTACATATGAACTTACCATTACTGATGCATCAAGCTGTAGCTATGTTTTTGAATATGAAATAGTACCACCCGAACCTGTTGAATTTACATTAATTACACAAACGGATATTTCTTGTAACAATGTCAACACGCTTCCTTGTGATGGTAGTATTGAAGTTTCAACCACTGGAGGAACATTGCCATACAACTTAGTAGAATGGTATACAGAAACTATTCCGGGTTCTGGTGTTTTTGATTCTGGACCATTAATTAATATCATCAATCCTTACAACTTAGTCAATGCATGTGAAGGGAATTATGTTTTAAAAATATTAGACGGTAATGGATGTGAATTCGTTTCTGATGTTTACACTATTGAACAAGCTGTAGAGCCAATTATTTTAACGGAAACCTTATCATATTACAATGGGTTCAATATTGATTGTAATGCAGCTAATAGCGGTACTATTACAGTTGATTTATCTGGTGGTTCTGGAATCTTTATTTATTCTTTTGCATATGCAACTGGTGCTGTTTTGGAGGCTGATACGATTCTAAGTTCACCAGCTACCCTTGTTTTTGATTTCTTAATTGCAGGAGATTACACTCTAACCGTTGAAGATCCAAATTGTACAGATCAAATCGTTAGGAATTATACCCTTACTCAACCCGATGAGCTTATCATTACGGCGACATTAGTTGATCCAGTAAGTTGCTTTGGAGGGCTGGCAACCTATAATGTTACAGCAACAGGCGGTGTACCACCATATACTGGGACAGGCTTACAAAGTGTTCTTAGCGGGCCAGTTACATTTATTGTATCAGATGCCAATGGATGTGAGGATGATTTCTCAACAGTGGTTACTGAACCTGCAGAACTTTTAGCAACTTATGTTGTTGATGATGCACCATGTTTTGGAGATACTGGACAAATCACTGTAACACCAACAGGCGGAACAGGGGTGCTAACAGTTAATCTATATGATAATAACAATATATTTATTACAAGTTTAAATACAACCCAGGGGAATTCAGTAATATTTGACCAACTGGAAGGAACTTATTTTTATGATGTCGTTGATCAAAACAATTGTTCTTATGGTCCTGAAGTTGTGGTAATTGATGAACCCGATCCTATTGTTATCATAGACCATGAAGTCATTCAACCTGATTGTAATACTGTGCCCGCATGGGAATTTAATAATGGCTCTATTTGTATTACTATAACTGGCGGAACAAATCCATTCCCAATTGGAACAGGTTGGGTAGACAACGGCGGTGGACAATGGTGTTTAAACAATTTGAGTGCCGGTACATATCCAATAGACGTTACAGACAGTAATAACTGTTCATTACAAAATCCTTTTCCTGATATCACACTAGTCAGACCTCCTGAAATTACTGCTGTTTTAACCAATACAATTAATATTGATTGTGATACAGATACAGCAACGCAAATCAATACTATTATTGTCAATGGAGGTGTGCCTCCATACCAGGTAACATGGTCTGGTGGTATTGTTGATGCCTCTAATCCTTTTGTTATGGAAACCTCTGTTCCTGGAAATTATTCAGCTTTTGTAAACGATCAATATGGACTTATAAATGGCTGTCCGCCAATAGAATTTCCTTTAGATCCAATTACTTTCTTTGAATTTGGAATTGCAGACTTTACACTGAGCTCTGATAATAGTGATTTCTGTGGTATTTATGCTATTGATGATCCTATACAATTCAATAATATGTCTTCGGGTGATATTGTAAGTTACACTTGGAATTTTGGAGATGGTTCTCCAGAATTTAATGGGCCAAATGCACCAGATCATATTTATAATGCAATAGGAACCTATACAATTAGTTTAACGGTTGAAGACCTTTATGGTTGTTTTGACACATATTCCGAAACAATAGAAATTACAAAAGGGTATGAGATTATTTTACCCAATGCCTTTACTCCAAATGGAGATGGAATTAATGAAACCATACGTCCTGTGACCATATGTATGACAGAAATTAAATTGAGTATATATGATACATGGGGATCGCTTATTTATTCAGAAACTAGTGATGATATTTATGGATGGGATGGTACTATTGATGGAAAACCTGCCGAAAATGGAAACTATATAATGGTCGTTATTGCAACAACGTACAATGGCGCTGTAATTGAACTTAATGGACCTGTAACCCTTATCAAATAAGCAAAATGAAAAAATTACTTTACATATTCGTATTCGCATCATTTTCTAAGGGGTTTTCACAAGATCCTATACATACACAATTTTTTATGGTCCCAGAAACACTAAGTTCTAGTTTTACGGGCGCAAAACAGTCTACTCGAGCTGGAATAATTCATCGTACACAATGGCCGGGATTAAACTTTAGCATCAACACACAATTTGCTTTTGTAGATAACTGGTTTGAAGAAGTTAAAAGCGGCATTGGAATTAGTGTATTGAATCATAAGGAAACGACAACTAGATACAATTTTACGCAAGTAAACTTGAATTATGCTTATCAATTTCCAATATCTGATGAATGGAACGTTCGACCCAGTATTTCTGTGGGTTATGGAGCAAAAGATTTTGGATTTCAGAACCTTGTACTCGAAGACCAAATCAATATTTTTAGTGGGATTATTAACGCCAATAGTATTGACCCGATAAACTTAAATGAATCTGTTCGTTTTATTGATTTTGGAGCTTCAGTTCTTTTTAATAGTGAAAATTCTTGGGTCGGTTTTACGGTGAAGCATCTAAATAGACCAAATATCTCTATGGAAATAGGGGGTCAAGAAAATCTAGATATGTTTATGTCACTTCATGGGTCGCTATATATTCCTTTTGGAGGTTATAGAAATGATAATAAACTTTTTGTACTGGCCAATGGAATGATGCAAGGGGCTTATAATCGTTTCGATTTGGGTGCAAAATATGAAATGGATCGTTTTTCTTTTGGGCTTTTGGCGGCAACAAACCCTATCAAAACAGATCCAAATAGTCATTTCTTAACCTCAATTAATGCCTTTGTTGGTATGGATTGGGAGGGCTTTCGTTTTGGATATTCTTATGATTTCAATGTCACAGAAATTGGACGAACGGGTGGAGTATATGAGCTATCTATAAGCTATGATTTCCTAAACAATGACAACTGTTTCGGATGTCCAGACTATTAACTAAATAAATATTATTTTTATACTCTAAAGCAATACCATGCCTAAGTGTGTAAAAATTATTGAATGTCCAAGGGATGCCATGCAAGGCATAAAGACATTTATTCCAACCAAAAAGAAGATCCAATACCTTCAGTCTCTTTTACGTGTTGGATTTGATACCATTGATTTTGGGAGTTTTGTATCACCTAGAGCAATTCCTCAAATGCAGGATACTGCGGAGGTGCTTTCGCAATTAGACCTTAGTGTTTCTAATAGTAAATTGTTGGCTATAATAGCTAATGTTCGTGGTGCAAAAGCAGCAGCTTCATTCAAAGAGATTGATTATTTAGGTTTTCCATTTTCTATTTCCGAAAATTTTCAAATGCGAAACACCCACAAAACAATTGCAGAATCTGTTGAGGTTCTCAAAGAAATTTTAGAAATCACCCACCAACAAAACAAAGAACTTGTGGTTTATTTGTCTATGGCCTTTGGAAATCCCTATGGCGATCCTTGGAATGTAGATGTAGTAGGCGAGTGGACCGAACGCCTATATAATATGGGCGTTAGAATTTTATCATTAAGTGATACTATTGGTTCTTCTTCTGAAAGATCAATTTCATATCTTTTTTCTCACCTTATTCCCCACTATTCTGATGTGGAGTTTGGCGCACATTTGCACACTCACCCCTCATCGTGGCACGAAAAAGTTGATGCAGCTTTTAAAGCAGGGTGCCTTCGATTTGATGGTGCCATTCAAGGATTTGGAGGTTGCCCTATGGCTAAAGATGACCTAACCGGAAATATGCCTACAGAAAAGATGATTTCGTACTTTACAACTGAAAAAATTGAAACAAACCTCAATGTGCTTGCTTTTGAAAGCGCACACAATGAGGCCTCAAAATTATTTTCAAAATACCACTAGAAACGGAGCTCAATTCCGCCATAGATTCCAAAAGGATGACCAGGTCTAAAGCCAGCAGGAACTTTTGAAACAGCATAAGTGTTATCAAACATATTGACAACCATAGCAGTAATGCTCAAATTATTTTTAATGTGATATTTTCCAGAAAAATCAACAATGAAATTTGATGTTATTCCATTGTTTTCATTGATTGTCTCTGTTCCAGCGGTTGTTCTAAAAGCCCCATTTTGTCGGCCATTCAAATGCAACTCAAATTTATTGTGCTCCAAGGAAATAGAAGTATTAAATTGATGCTTAGCAATGTATGGCAATTCATCGCCATTTTCTACCTCACCCCACAAGTCTTCCTCACTTCCAAAATTGTTTTCAAACGTTGCGTCAGTTAGTGTATAGCCAAATGTTACAGGCATAGAAAACTTTGAGTTTTTCTCCATTAAATCATAATTTAATAAAAGTTCTATTCCCTTTACACTTACTTCTCCTGCATTAAATTGATCTAAGGAACCTGTTCCGCCACTAGCGGCCAAGTCGCTTCCCAAAAGATTACTGTAGTCGTTGTAAAATCCAACAATTTCTCCTCGCAAACCCTTGAAATTAAAACGCGACCCAATTTCATAGTTGATACTCTCTTCGGCTTTTTGTCCAGGTTTATTGCCAGGAGGAGAAAATCCTTTATGGATACCTGCAAAAATTGAAGTTTGATTATTGAATTTGTAATTCATTCCAATTCCTGGGATGAAAATGGCTAATTTATTTTCTCTTGTAGAAAGGTCAGCACCAGTTCTGTTTGAGTCATCACTTCCAAAATTTTCTCTTTGGAGTTGAATGTCTTCATATCGTATTCCAGGCGTAACTGTCAAATTTTTATATTTTAATTTATATAAAATAGACCCTGCAAAAGCTTTTGCACTACTAATTCTATTGGCGTCAGAACCACGTTCTGCTGCTGTAGTTAAATTCATTTGACCGTTGCTAGTCATATTATAACCATCTTTCCACTGAAAACGATCTTCCTCATCATAATGGTAACGGAGACCAATTTCCAAATCATGAAAAACTTGCTCGCCATTCCAGTGAAAATCTAATTTTGTTTGAATTCCTTTTGAAACATATTCTCTATTATTAGCTTTAACCAATAATGCATCAGCATCAGAATTTGACGAACCTCTAATAATATTCATGTAGGAATTATATGTTGTAGGATCATTTAATATTGAAGCAATTTTAACTTTATTTCCATTAAAAACGACATCATTTAATTTGTACCAATTTCTAGCAAAACCATTGTAATATCCGCTTGTTGTTACTTTTAAAAAATTAGAAAAGTTGATTTCGTGTGTGAGTAAAAACTGTTGGTGCTTATTAGTCATTTTATCTTTTTGGGAGGCTGCATAGCGCATAAAAGGAGATTGTTTAAAATCAGATGCTGTTAGGCCCAAATAAGTTTCATTTGAAACCTCATCTGAGTATTGAAATTTAAATGTGAGCGCTTGTTGGTATTTTGCATTTTCACGACTCTTGACTCTAATTTTAGCAACAAAATCATTTTTATCAAATCCAGTATTTTGATCATCCAATAAATCTTTAAATCCTTTGGAATTGTTTTTTAAGTACTCTAATGTATATCCAAATTGCGATTTTGAATCCCCAATTTTAAGGTGGGTTTGGTGCTTATTGAAACTTCCAAAACTTGATTTCAAACTTCCTTTAAATGCATTTGGAATTTGAGTGCTTACCAAATTAATAGCACCACCAGTAGTAAATGGTCCATATTGAATTTGACTACTTCCTTTCAAAATTTCAACGGCTTGCATTCGAGCAATTGATGGAAAATAATAGGCAGCAGGTGCACTATATGGGGCTGGAGCAATCAATACGCCATCTTCCATAATTGAAATTTTTGCACTTCTTTCTGGTGACGTACCACGCAAACTAATATTTGGTCGAAGTCCAAAGCCATCTTCTTCATATATAGACACTCCAGGAACCGTTCTTAGCACGCGATTAATATCTGTATAACTAAATTTTTCTAATTCTTCAGCAGAAACATAATAGGCCGATCCAGATCTGTTTTGGGCAACATATTTACTCCCAAAAATGACTTTAGTGTTGATAAACACTTGATCTAATTTTTGAACGGAATCTGTTGATTTTTTATTGGGCTCTTGAGCATTTAGATTTGATATATTTAACAATATTAATAGTAGGATGTTGTATTTCACGATTTAATACTTATTTAGACTTAGTATAAATAATAATATTTTGATAGTGCAAATATATAACCCAGTTTTACTTAAAACAAAATTTATTTAGATTAATTATAAATAATTATTGTTAGTAAGTATTATTATATCTTGGATTATAGTCAGATATACTAAAAAAAGCCTTAAATTTGCATGCAATTAAACCTAATTGCAATGCAATCACATCTTTCAAAAATTGTTGGCGAAGGCCTTACTTACGACGACGTCCTTTTAATACCCGCTTATTCTGAAGTTTTGCCAAGAGAAGTGAGTATCAAAACAAAATTTACTCGAAATATCAGTTTAAATGTGCCCATAGTTTCTGCAGCAATGGATACGGTTACAGAAAGTGCTATGGCTATTGCAATTGCAAGAGAAGGTGGTATAGGTGTTTTACATAAAAACATGACTATAACTGAACAAGCTACAGAAGTGCGCAAAGTAAAACGCGCCGAAAGTGGTATGATTATCGATCCTGTTACACTTGATTTAGAGGCTATTGTGAGTGATGCCAAACAAAGTATGAAAGAACATAGTATTGGAGGAATTCCTATAGTTGATAACAATGGTCTTCTTAAAGGTATTGTCACAAACAGAGACTTGAGATTTGAAAAAAATGATCATCGACCAATAACAGAAGTAATGACTTCTGAAAATTTGGTAACAACTTCCGAGGGAACATCACTTGAAGAAGCAGAAGTTATTCTTCAAAATTATAAAATAGAAAAACTTCCAGTTGTTGATGGAGATTTTAAACTGATTGGATTAATCACTTTTAGAGATATTACAAAATTATCTCAAAAACCAATTTCAAACAAAGATCAGTATGGGCGTTTGCGTGTTGCAGCAGCTATTGGGGTTACACACGATGCTTTGGAGCGTACAAAAGCATTAGTTGGTTCTGGAGTAGATGCGATTATTATAGACACGGCACATGGTCATACAAAAGGTGTGGTTTCTGTACTAAAAAATATAAAGTCAGAATTTCCTAACCTCGATGTGGTCGTTGGAAATATTGCCACAGCAGATGCTGCAAAATACTTAGTTGAAGCTGGAGCAGATGCCGTAAAAGTAGGTATTGGTCCAGGATCCATATGTACAACTCGTGTTGTTGCTGGTGTAGGATTTCCACAATTTTCTGCAGTACTAGAAGTGGCTGCTGCACTCAAAGACTCTGATGTACCTGTTATTGCAGATGGTGGTATTCGATATACCGGAGATATTCCAAAGGCTCTAGCGGCAGGAGCCGATTGTGTAATGCTCGGATCGCTGCTTGCTGGTACAAAAGAATCTCCTGGAGAAACCATCATATATGAAGGCCGAAAGTTTAAATCATACAGAGGAATGGGTTCAGTTGAAGCCATGAAAGAAGGTAGCAAAGACCGTTATTTCCAAGACGTTGAAGATGATATTAAAAAATTAGTGCCAGAAGGTATTGTTGGTCGTGTACCCTACAAAGGAGCCCTCTACGAAAGTATTCATCAATTTGTTGGAGGCATACGTGCTGGAATGGGCTATTGTGGTGCAAAAGATATTCAAACCCTTAAGAATACAGGGAAATTTGTCAAAATAACTTCTTCAGGAATTAGTGAGAGTCACCCACACAACGTGATGATCACCAAGGAAGCACCAAACTATTCGAGATAATTTTATATAATTTGAACAATTTTTATTAAAATTGACTCAAATTTTTAACTTACAACTTCTTAAATCAAACAAATAAATGCGTGTATTATTATCAATTACAAGTATTTTGTGTTTTTGGATGAATTTTGCTCAAGATCAGCCAAAAAACACAGATGCATTAATAACTATAAACAAAGAAGAAATTTCAGTAGATGAGTTTATGAATGTTTATAATAAAAATATTCAACTCATTGAGGATGAAGACCAAAAAGGTATTGATAACTATTTAGAATTATTTATCAATTATAAATTAAAAATTGCCGATGCCAAATCGGAAGGGTTTGATAAAAAACAGAGCTATTTAGATGAGTATGAGAAATATAAAAACCAATTAATCGATACTTATTTATTAGATAAAAAAGTCACATCAGAGCTACTTGAAGAAGCATATAGCAGAACCAAAGAAGAGGTCAAGGCACAACACATTCTTGTTCGTGTAACAGGGCAAGATACGCTATCTGCACTGAATCAAATTCGAGAATTTCGCGCTCGATTTTTAAATGAAAGTTTTGAAACTTTAAAGAAAAGTATTCATAATGGGAATGCTATTTTTGTAGAGAACTTAGGCTATTTTTCAGCTTTTAAAATGGTATATGATTTTGAAAACGCAGCCTATAATACACCAATAGGTGAAACTTCTCAACCTTTCAAAACACAGTTCGGATATCATGTTGTAAAGGTCTTGGACAAAAGGCCTTCAAAGGGACAGGCAGAAGCGGCACATATAATGATAACCAATAAATCAAATGATACAGAACAAACTGCTGAGCAACGCATCAATGAATTGTATCGTTTGATCGAGCAAGGAGAATCGTTTGAAAATTTGGCCAAACAATATTCAGAGGATAAAAGTTCTGCTGTAAATGGCGGAAAATTAAAACCTTTTAAATCTGGTGAAATTAATTCAGAGCTGTTTGTAGACACGGCATTTAGTTTGGATGTGGGCGCCATTTCAAATCCAATACAAACCAAGTACGGGTGGCATATTATTAAACTTTTGGATAAAAAACCAATAGAGAGTTTTGAACAATTAAAATTTGATTTAGACAAAAAAGTAAAACGCGATAGCAGATCTCAAGTTATAAAAAAGAGAATGCTGGCTTCAATTATGAATCAATATCAAGTTCAAGCACCAAAATCGAATACTATTTCAACTTTTTATAAAAAAAATAAAGATGAAAGTGGGTGGATTTTAAATGAAAGTTTAAGTCTTGAAAATCAGCTAATTAAGATTAAAAACCGTGTTTTATCTTATGGTGATTTCTTATCCTTTTTAAATAATAATTCAAAAACTAAAAAATCTTTAGAAGATCATTACAACACTTTTCTAGAAAATAATGTGATGCAGTACAAAAAAGATCAACTTCCTTTTGAAAATGCTGAATATGCCAATGTTCTTAGGGAGTATGAAGAAGGGTTATTGCTGTTTGATATTATGGAAGAAAAAATTTGGAATAGAGCCAAAAACGATTCATTAGGTCTTTTGGAACATTACAAAAGTAATGCTTCAAAATTTATTTCACCAAAAAATATTTCAGGTACAATAGCACGATCTGATAAAAAAAGTACCTTAAAAAAAGTGAAGAACTTATGGGACAAAAATACATCAAACGATGAGGTCTCAAAAGTAGTGAATGCAAAAAATCAAAATGTTATTTTTTCCTCAGGAACTTTTGAAATAGGAAGTTCACTTTTGCCAAAGAATGCTGTTTTTGAAACAGGTATCTCTAAAATTTTTGATTTAGATGACAGTTATGTTGTTCTAAATATTTTAAATCAACAACCAGAAAAAGTACTATCATTCGAAGATGCTAGAGGAGCGGTTATTTCAAGTTATCAAAATTTATTAGAACAAAATTGGATTGAAGCATTACGTGCTAAATTTTCATTCTCTGTAAATCAAAATGTATTGAATGAATTAAAACAAAAGATTTCTAACAAATGAGAAAATTTTTTTTAGTTTTTGGTGTAATATTTATATTTTTCGAGGCTTGTGATATGTCAAAATCAAAAGTTGAAGGAACCCCTATTGCTCGCGTAAATGACACGTTCTTAATGGTCGAGGATATAGATTTAACAGAGTTTGAGGGTTTGAGTTCAAAAGACAGTCTTCTTCAAATCCAAACAAAATTAAGAAATTGGGCTACACAACAATTGCTTATCGATGGTGCAACACTAAATTTAGAAGAAAAACAACTCAAAGATTTTGAGTCACTTGTGCAACAATACAGAACAGATTTGTACACCTCGGCGTATTTGGAAGCATTAGTTAAGAGCAACCTAGATACCAACATTACAAATTCTGAATTGCAGGTAACTTACAATCAAAACAAAGAATTATTTGTTTTAAAAGAAAACCTATTAAAACTGCGCTATATCAACATAACATCAAATATTTCAAACGCAGATGAAATTAAGCGTCGCTTTAAGCGTTATAACACTGATGACCAAGCCATTTTGGACACCATTTCAATTCAGTTCAATTCATTCTTTTTAAATGATTCTATTTGGATAAAAGCCGATCAAGTGATTTCTAAAATTAAGCCATTGCAAAAAGGATTTAACAAGATGCTGTTAAAAAAACCAAATTTTATTCAGCTCAACGATTCTTTAGAGTTATATTTGATACAAATAAATGAAGTGCTTGCCACAGGTTCGCAAGCCCCTATAGAATACGTGTTGCCAACTCTGCGTCAAATTATTATTAATCAACGCAAATTGAAGCTTGTTGGACAACTTAAAAATGAAATTGTGAATGATGCCATTAAAAATAAAAAATTTGAAATTTATGAATAAGTCCCTATCCATAATTGCAAGCCTAAGTGCGTTAATGTTAACTCAGCTTTCTTCAGCTCAAGAAATTATTCAAGACGAAAAACAAGAAGAACTCAAAGCAATTAAAGTTGATTCTACCCAACTTATAAAAGTCGATGGTGTTGCTGCTGTAGTGGGAGATTTTGTAGTTCTCGATTCTGATATTGACAAGCAATTTGCACAACTTGAAGCCAGTGGTGTTTCAACAAAAGATATCACTAGGTGCCAGCTTTTTGGGAAGTTATTGGAAGACAAGCTGTATATGCATCATGCAATTTTGGATAGTATTGAAGTTAATGATGCCGAAATTCGCTCGTATGTTGATCAACAGTTGGAGGGATTTGCACAACAAATAGGCTCTATGGACAAGTTGGTGGCATATTATAATAAATCTTCGGAGCAAGAGCTGAGAGATGAAATGTATGAGCTCAATAAAAATGGTAAAATGGCGTCAATGATGCAACAAAAAATTGTTGAAGAAATTGAAGTTACTCCAGAAGAAGTTCGACAGTTTTTTAATAAAATACCAGAAGATGAACGCCCTCTTTTTGGAACAGAATTACGAGTATCACAAATTGTTGTTATTCCCGAAACTACTCAGGAAGAAATTGATAAAGTGATAAAAAGACTCAGAGAATTTAGAGCAGATGTTTTGGACAACGGTGCAAGTTTTACGACAAAAGCAGTGCTGTATACTGAAGATCCTGGATCTAAACGAACTGGGGGTAAGTATACCCTCAACAGAAAACAGCCAAGAATGGCAAAAGAATTTAGAGAAGTGGCATTTTCATTAGAAGAAGGAGATATTTCAGAACCCTTCAAAACAGATTTTGGATATCACATTTTGTACCTTGAAAAAATTCGTGGTCAAGAATACGATGTTCGTCATATTTTGTTGCGACCAAAAATGACTGATGATGCGATTACGGCTGCCAAAGAAAAACTGGAAAAAGTTAGACAAAGTATTGTCGATGGTGATATTTCTTTTGCAGAAGCGGCTAAAGAAGCGAGTGACGAAGAAGAAACAAAATATGATGGAGGTCAGTTACGTAATCCAGAAACACAAGATTATAATTTTGAACTTACTAAAATGGATCCAGAATTGTATGCTCAAATACAAGATTTAAAAGACAATGAAGTGAGTCCAGTCTACAAAGATCAAGACCGTGTAAATCCTATCAAATTTAAAATCCTTACAGTTACTCAACGTACAGATGAGCATGAAGCAGAATTTGCAAAAGATTATTTAAAAATTAAATCACTTGCACTTCAAGAAAAACAGCTCAATACAATTTCTGAATGGCAAGAAGAAAAAATTATGGACACGTACATTAAAATTAATGGCGAGTTGAGATCTTGTGATTTTAATAGTAACTGGTTTAAAATTAAAAACTAAGAATGTCTGAAGTTACTGCCATAGACAACTATGTTAAGAAATTTAAATTGCTTAAAAAAGAAATTGCAAAGATTATTGTTGGTCAAAATGCAGTAGTTGAGCAGATTTTAATTTCAATTTTTTCTGGCGGTCACGTTCTTCTTGTTGGTGTACCTGGTTTAGCAAAAACTCTAATGGTAGATACTATTGCCAAAACCCTTGGGCTCGATTTTAAGCGTATTCAATTTACACCAGATCTTATGCCGAGTGATATTTTGGGAAGTGAGATTTTAGATAATAATCGTCAATTTAAATTTATCAAAGGGCCCGTATTTTCAAACATTGTTTTGGCCGATGAAATCAACAGAACACCTCCAAAAACCCAAGCAGCGCTTTTAGAAGCGATGCAAGAACGCTCTGTTACCGTGGCAGGCCATCGCTACGAACTGAATCAGCCATATTTTGTTTTAGCCACACAAAACCCTATTGAGCAAGAAGGAACATATCCACTGCCAGAAGCACAACTTGATCGATTTATGTTTGCAATAAACTTAGAATATCCTTCTTTTTCTGAAGAAGTTGAGGTTGTAAAGCAAACAACAACAAACAATAACACTTCATTAGATGTTGTTTTTGATGGTAAAGAGGTTTTAGAATTTCAGCAACTTATTCGAAAAACACCAGTTGCAGATAATGTTTTAGAATATGCTGTTGAAATGACGTCTAAATCTAGACCCAATACTGAGCGAACTTCTGAGCTTGTAAGTCAATTTGTAGATTGGGGTGCGGGTCCAAGAGCCTCTCAAAATTTAATTTTAGCGGCCAAAACACATGCTGTACTTCATGGAAAATATACTCCGGATATTGAGGATGTTCAAGCAGTAGCAATAAGTGTTCTTAGACACAGAATTATTAAAAACTATAAAGCAGCTGCAGAGGGAATTAGCATTGAAAAAATTATTGAAAGTTTGTTCTAAAATTTTCAATATAATTTGGTTTTTTATTGCTGAAAGATAACACATAAATTTGTACATTTAACCCCGATAAAAATTCATCACTATGGCTTTCGATATAGACATTATAAAAAAAGTATACCAACAGATGCCAGAGCGCGTAGATCAAGCGCGAAAAATTGTAGGTAGACCGCTCACACTTTCAGAAAAAATATTATACAACCATCTTTGGGATTCGAAAATAAGCAAAGCTTTCGAAAGAGGTAAAGATTATGTTGACTTTGCTCCCGACAGAATTGCATGTCAAGATGCAACTGCACAAATGGCACTTTTGCAATTTATGCAAGCTGGAAAAAAGAAAGTTGCTGTTCCAACCACAGTACATTGTGATCATTTGATTCAAGCCAAAGTAGGGGCATCTAAAGATTTGCAGTTTGCACTCAACAATAGTAACGAAGTTTTTAACTTCTTGGAATCCGTTTCAAATAAATATGGAATTGGATTTTGGAAACCTGGGGCAGGAATTATTCATCAAGTAGTATTAGAAAATTATGCTTTTCCTGGCGGAATGATGATTGGAACAGATTCTCACACCGTAAATGCTGGAGGTCTAGGAATGGTTGCAATTGGAGTAGGTGGTGCTGATGCCGTAGATGTCATGGCAGGAATGCCCTGGGAATTAAAATTCCCTAAACTTATTGGGGTAAAACTTACAGGAACACTCTCTGGATGGACAGCGCCAAAAGACGTTATCCTAAAAGTTGCTGGAATTTTGACTGCAAAAGGTGGAACTGGTGCCATTGTTGAATATTTTGGTCCAGGAGCAGAATCGATGTCGTGTACTGGAAAAGGAACGATTTGTAATATGGGTGCCGAAATTGGTGCAACAACATCAACTTTTGGATATGACGCCTCGATGGAGCGTTACCTTCGTGCAACAGACAGAAATGACGTTGCCGATGCCGCTAATAAAGTTAAAGAATATCTTACAGCCGATGCTGAAGTTTATGCCAACCCCGAGCACTATTTTGATGAATTAATTGAAATTAACTTGTCTGAACTCATGCCACACTTGAATGGTCCATTTACACCAGATTTGGCTACACCAGTAGGCACAATGACTGAAAAAGCACAATCCAATGACTGGCCACTAAAAGTAGAGTGGGGCTTAATCGGTTCTTGTACGAATTCATCTTACGAAGATTTATCACGTGCAGCGTCAATTGCACAACAAGCCCTAGACAAAGGGCTAAAAACCAAAGCTGAATTTGGAATTAACCCAGGGTCAGAGCAAGTACGCTATACTGCCGATCGTGATGGAATTTTGAATGTTTTTGAAAAGTTAGATGCTAAGATTTTTACTAATGCATGTGGTCCATGTATTGGACAATGGGCTCGTTATGATGATCCAAAAAACGCACCAAAAAACAGTATCGTACATTCTTTTAATAGAAACTTTGCAAAACGCGCTGATGGAAATCCAAATACTCATGCTTTTGTGGCTTCACCAGAAATGGTCGCTGCAATTGCAATTGCAGGACGACTAGATTTTAATCCAATTACAGACACACTAATCAATGAAAATGGAGATGCTGTAAAGCTAGATGAACCTACTGGATTTGAATTGCCTGAAAAAGGATTTGCAGTAGAAGATGCAGGCTATTTAGCACCTGTAGAAGATGGAAGTGGAGTAGAAGTTGTTGTTGCAGAAGATTCAGAACGTTTACAACTGTTGACACCATTTGTTCCAATTGGTAATCAAATAACAGGAGCAAAACTACTCATCAAAGCTCATGGAAAATGTACAACAGATCATATTTCTATGGCAGGACCTTGGTTGCGCTATAGAGGTCATTTAGATAACATATCGAATAATTGTTTGATAGGTGCTGTAAATGCCTTTAATATGAAAACAAATTTTGTTAAAAATCAATTGAATGGCGAGTATGATGCTGTACCAAAAACTCAACGCGCCTACAAAGCTTCTGGAATTTATACAGTAGTTGTAGGAGATCATAATTATGGAGAAGGTTCATCTCGTGAGCATGCAGCTATGGAGCCACGGCATTTGGGTGTAGCGGCTGTGATTGTAAAATCTTTTGCACGTATTCATGAAACAAACTTAAAGAAACAAGGCATGCTGGGTCTAACTTTTGCTAATGAGTCTGATTATGATCTTATTCAAGAAGACGATACTTTCAACTTTTTGGATTTAGACCAATTTGCTCCTAATAAGCCACTAAGCATTGAAGTTGTACATGTCGATGGTTCTAAAGATATCATCTCTGTTAATCATACTTATAATGACTCTCAAATAGAATGGTTTAATGAAGGTTCTGCACTTAATTTGATTAAAAAGCAAAATGCTTAAGTCTAACAATTTATAAAAAAAAGCGCCTTTAAATTTGGCGCTTTTTTTATTCATGTATGTTTATTGTTTTATAAACTTAACGGCATCTTTATTTTTTAGCTTTAAAAAATAAATACCTTTACCAAGCTTGTCTACACGAATTTGACGGCCTCGATCAACTTTACCCTCTTGAATAACTTCACCTTACAAACTTATAATCTTATAGGGTTCATTAGTTTTTAATTCTTTAATATTAATCATATCTCGAACAGGATTTGGAAATATAGTCACATGCTTTAAATTTATTTTATCAATTCCTAACGGAGCTGGTGTAGAACGCTCGTAGCTAAAGCCGCCGCCATTTCCTCCATTTGTCCATGAAATAAAACTCACATCAATGTAAATATCATCTGTAATCAAATGAAGCACATAATTTGGGTGACTTAAAATCCAATCTCCTATTCCATCAGTTAAAAGAACAGAAAAAGGCTTAAAGGTTAAGTTTGAAACTCCATCATCTATTTTACCAAAGGCCCACTCTGTATCCTCTGGACTTATATTCCTTTGGAATCCATTTTCGGTTCTTATATTATAGATACTCTCTGAGTCTTTTCTTGTAATCCAAACATTGTTTGTTATCCGGTCTTGGTTGGCCTCTTGTGTCCAATCGGCATAATCAGTTTTGGCAAAAGTAATTTTTGGACCGGTCCACAAGGTTTGTGCCGGCAGGTTTTGGAGCAAAAAGCTTAAAATTACAATTAAAAAGGAGTGTTTTTTTTTCATAATAAATTTGGGTTTAATATTTATAAATAAAAACGAATACCAACGTGATACGTTAGGATGACTTTCTGAAAATTTTTCTTTAAAATGTCATGGTTTTGTAGAACGTTTGGGGCGTTTTGTTATGCAAATATATAAATATATTTATTAATCACATCCTTTTGTGGTTTTATTTTTTTTTGAGAAAAATTCAAAAAGAAATAAATTCAATAAGATCATTGTATAGGCATAAATACTATCTTCTACAGGGATGGTTCCCATACGAAAGCCCAAATTTTCAGCATTATTGTACCAAACGACTTGGTTTTCTATCCAACTTCCCGTAAGGATGCCATTGACGATAAAAAAGGGAATCAAAATGACCAAAAAAGTAAGATAAAAGTGTTGTAGTAGTTTTGGGTTATATTTTAAAACAACGAATGTCAGTGGGATTGCTAAACTAAAATTCACGAGTGTATACCATTTGTCATAGTTGAAAATTAATAGTAATGCAAGTATGAGCATCAAGCCAACAGCAATTGTTTTTGAACTGTTTTCTCCAAGTTTCATTTTTGGGACATACAGCAAAAGGGCATAGTGTGTAAAAACACAAGCAAACGGTATGCAAATAAAGAAAAGCCATTCTTCCAAAGGAAGACTGAAAATTTTGACCCCTAAAAAGTAATCTTGATTAAAGCCCCAAATACCATTTACAGTAAAAATTACATCCCAAGGAATAAAAATTCCCATGGTCAAAATTAGAGATAAAAAAAGCCATTTAAAACGTTTATGTAATTGAAGTCTAGGGTGAAAACTATACAAAAAAGGTATAGAAATAGATCCAATATTAAGCCATAAATAGAGGGAATTCACAACTTATTTTTTAAAATATTTGAAAGGGACTACCAACATACCAAAGCATTTCCCATCTTTTTTCCCTAGGTGTTTATGATGGATCTTATGAGCTCGGCGTACCCCTTTTGCATACCAGTTGTTTGCATTACGAAACATTTTAAAGCGTTGGTGGATAAAAATATCATGTACTATAAAATATGTAGCGCCATAGGCCATAATACCGAGTCCAATTGGAAGTCCTGCCCAAAATCCTTCGTAACTCCAAAAGTAAAAGCAAGTCATACTTACTACGGCATAAAAAATAAAAAATGCATCGTTGCGCTCAAACCAACTGTCGTGATCTTTGTGATGATGGTCTTTGTGTAAACTCCACAAAAAACCATGCATAATGTATTTGTGTGTAAACCAGGCCATAAATTCCATAATGCTGAAAGTCCCCAGAAAAACAACGATCCATAAAAGTGTGTTCATAATGATTTGGTTATAATAGATTTAAATGATATTTGACATAGCTGCGTGTTAGCAACTCTACTTTTTTATAATTAGGTACTCGAATTCTAGTGTTTTTAATTTCTAGTGCAGGGGTTTTCTTGAGTTTTTTAAGCAATTGACTGTAATAGCGATAAGCCATAAAAACACCAAATTTTGCTTCAATTGGCAATAATTTAATCCCACTTAATCCTCTTGCAAAATCATTTTCAATATCGTCTATGATATGCTGCTTTGCTATTTCATCAAGATTGTTTAAATCCGTATTTGGAAAATAAGTTCTTTTAAGCTCATCATGATCTGCTTTTAAATCTCTCAAGAAATTTACTTTTTGAAATGCTGAACCTAATGCCATTGCTGATGCTTTAAGCGAATCGTATTTTTCTTGGTTTCCATTGACAAAAACCTTTAAACACATTAGCCCTACAACGTCTGCAGAACCATAAATATAGTCTTTATATTCTTCTTCTGTTTTATATTCAAATTTATGCAAGTCCATCCGCATAGAATTCATAAAAGAATCAACTAGCTCGCGATCTATATTGTAATTGTGATACGTATGTTGAAAAGCATTTAAAATTGGGTTGAGACTTATTTTATTGTGTAAAGCAATTTCCAAATCTGTTTCAAATTTTGAGAACAATTCTTTTTTTGGATAGCTGTGAAATGAATCAACAATTTCGTCTGCCAAACGGACAAATCCGTAAATATTATAAATATCCTGACGAATGGAGCTCGCCAACATTTTGGTAGCCATCGAAAAAGATGTGCTATAGGTTTTGGTGACAATTCTGCTACAATCTTTTGATACAGTGTCGAAAATAGATTTCATAAACTCAAACTTTTAATCCACAACAAAAAATTCTATTATAAAACTTTTTGAACAAGTTCGGCTGTTAGTTTTCCAGAGATAAGGGATGGAGGAACTCCAGGTCCAGGGACGGTCAATTGCCCTGTGAAATATAAATTTTTTACTTTTTTACTTTTTAGTTTTGGTCTTAAAAATGCTGTTTGCAATAGCGTGTTGGCCATTCCATAAGCATTTCCTTTGTACGAATTATAATCTTTTTTAAAGTCGTTAACACAAAAGGATTTTTTAAAGATAATATTTTTTTTAACATCTTGTTGCGTTAGGTCTTCAAAACGGTTTATTATTTTTTCAAAATATTCTTCTCGTAATTCTGGTGTATCTTCTAATCCTGGCGCAAGTGGAATTAAGAAAATTCCCGCTTCTTTTCCCTTTGGTGCACAAGAATCATCTGTAATACTAGGAAAACTTGCATAAAAAAGTGGTTTTTCTGGCCAAGCAGGGTTATCATAAATAGCTTCTGCATGTACATCAAAGTCGACATCAAAAAAGAGTGTGTGATGATCAACTTTTTTTAGTTTTTTATCAAATCCCACATAAAAAAGAAGTGATGATGGTGCAAATGTTTTTTTATCCCAATAGCGCTCAGAATATTGTCTGTGTTCTTCTTCCAAAAGCGTTTCTGTATGATGATAATCTGCACCACTTAAAACGAGGTGACATTTTTCTTTTTTACCATTAACCACAATACCATTTGCAGTGCCATTTTCTACTAAAATAGACTCAACATTTGCATCTGTCTTTATGGTAACACCTAGTTCTTTTGCAAGGGCTTCCATTGCCAAAATAACTTGGTACATCCCTTTTTTTGGATGATAAGTTCCCAATCCAAAATCGGCGTAATTCATAAAATTATAGAAAGATGGGGTGTCACTTGGTTTTGCTCCTAGAAACAAAACAGGAAATTCCAGTATTTGAGCAAGTCTGTTATTTTTGAATTTTTTTCGAACGTCACGTTTGATTGTACTCAAAAATTGATTGACTTTAAATATTGTTTTTGGAGTTACTAATTCAAGAGGTGAAACGCCTGGTTTATAAACTAAATCTTTTATAGCAATATCATAATTGCTTTTGGCGCCACCTATAAATTCCATTAATTGTTTTGAGCTACCTGGTTCTTCTTTTTCAAAAGTTTGGCAAATTTTTTCTAATGAATTTTCAATACTAATGGCGTCATTCTTTCCAAAGTATACACTGTATGCAGGGTTAAGTTTATCTAGAGAATAATAATCTGAAGGGTGTTTGTCAAAATCTCCAAAAAAGCGTTCAAAAACATCAGGCATCCAATACCATGTCGGACCAATATCGAATGTAAATCCATTTATTTTGAGCTGTCGAGCTCGTCCTCCTATGGTTTCGTTTTTTTCAAAAACAGTTACTTTGTAACCTGCTTTTGCGAGATAACATGATGCTGCAAGCGATGAGAATCCTGAGCCAATTATATGTATAGTCTTTTTCATATGTTTATAAAAGTAGTAAAAAGACTAAACAGAGAAGTGATTTGTAAACTTTTTTACAAATCTTTAACTAAATCTTCAATTTTACTGTACAATTTTATTTGATTTGGAATTTTATTTGGATTAATATTTCGAGTTTTGTATCCAATGAGTTTTGCTTTTTTATTACTGTTTTTTAGATAGTGCTTAGAAAATTTTTTCAAATATTTTTGGATAGAATTTTCACTAGGTTTTACTGTAAAATACGAAATATAGGTTATATCATCATAAAGTTTATTGATATGTTTTAGATTGTCTAATGGAATATTTTCTCCTAAAAATATGGTGTGGTACCCCAAATTTAAGATTTCATAATTGATAAATAATAATCCCAAATCATGTGTTTCATTTTCAGGTAGAAATAATACAAATGTTTTATCACTGGGGCGGCGGTCTATACTTTGAAGTCGTTCTATGTGAATCAAAATTTTTTGTTTTATGTGTACCGTTAGAAAATGCTCGTGAGATGAGGTTATTGAATTTGTTTGCCATAACATTCCAAGGTCATATAGAAGGGGTAAGAAGACATCATAAAAAATTTGTCTGAATGTTTTTTCTTCTAACAAGCCATTATAGGTGTTATAAAAAAGTGTTTGATCAAAATTTAGCATTGCCAATTTAAAAGCTATAATAGCTTGACTATCACTTTTACCCAAAAAAGCCAGCTCTCTGGTTTTTGGTGCCAATTCAGATTCGTCTAGAGCAACAATTTTTGAAATCTTAAATCCATTATTATTCAAAAAACTAATATTGAGCAGTTTTTGAAGGTTATGAAGATCGTAATGTCTGATGTTAGTTTCTGTACGTTTGGGCTGAAGTAAGTTGTATCGTTTTTCCCAAATACGGATGATGTGTGCTTTTACACCAGAAATGTTTTCAAGGTCTTTTATGCTAAAGACGTTTTCGGTAGTGTCCATTATTTTGAAGATTTGGTTTGACTAAAATACTAAAAAATAATGAAAAGCACACGCATTAAATGCATAAAGTGCGCACGAGAAGACTCGAACTTCCACGGGAATAACTCCCACTAGCCCCTCAAGCTAGCGCGTCTACCAATTCCGCCACGTGCGCAATAATTATTGAAGAAAAAAAAAGTTAAGACAGTGCTTAACTTTTTTTTGTGACTTGGCTGGGGCTCGAACCCAGGACCCTCTCCTTAAAAGGGAGATGCTCTACCAACTGAGCTACCAAGTCGTTTGGACTTGCGTATTGCGGCTGCAAAGATAATGGGTTTAATTAATAATACAACCTTTTTTTCTCAATATTTTTTTGTTTTTTTGTAATACTACTAATAGTAGAATCAAAATTAATTTTACTCCGTTATGATAGTTGTTTTGTTGGGATATATGGGTTCTGGAAAATCATCCATTGGGAGAACACTTGCCAACTCTAAAGGGTTTCAGTTTTTAGATTTAGACCATTACATAGAACAACAAGAACAACTGTCAGTTGCTGATTTGTTTGAAAAAAGAGGACATATTGAATTTCGAAAACTCGAAGTAAAAGCCGTTCAAAAAATTTGTAGAACTCACACAAATATTATTCTCGCTCTTGGAGGAGGTACGCCTTGTTATGGTGATACAATGACATTTTTGAACGACCACCCTGATGTGTTTACGATCTACCTAAAATCATCTGTAGGAACGCTTAAAAACCGTTTGATTTTTGAAAAATCTAAACGCCCATTAATTGCTAATATTAACGATAATGATTTGGCGGAATTTATTGCCAAGCATTTATTTGAACGTTCAAAATATTACAATCAAGCGCAGTGGAGCATTTCAGTAGATGATTTACCTGTTGAAGAAATTGCAAGTAAAATTGAATTTGAATTAGACGAGCACAACTTTTGAGTTTTTTCCGTCAAAAATAACATCAATATGCTCATGTAATGAGGTTGATAGTGAAATCCCCTTAAAGTCTGCTTTTACAGGGTATTTCTTATGATTTCTATTCACTAAAACAGCAGTTTTAAACTGTGTCAAAGGCGTGTCCAAAAAATGTTTTACCCCATAAATCAATGTAGTACCAGAGTGTAATACATCATCAACCAAAACTAAGGATTTGTTAGCGTAATCTTCTTGATTTAAAGAAGTCGTTATTTTTTCGGTAGGATTTTTTTTGTTGATTTTGACCCTACATAATTTTGCTTTTATGTCTGAAATTTTTTCTAATTGTTGTTTTATTTTTTCTGCCAAAATATAGCCATTGGAATAAATTCCAGCCAAAATAATTTCTTTTTGTTCAACATTAGATTCATAAATCTGATATGCAATACGTTTAATTTTATGATCAATTTCTTGATGATTTAGGATGCAATTTTGTGTTAGTGCCATACAACTCTTTTTTTCAAATATAAAAAAGACATTTCAACTTGGTTATCAATTATTTTAATTTTCATCAAAATCTAAATAGTCTTCAATATCTCTCCGATCTTTTTTGGTTGGTCGTCCTTCGCCTTTTTTTCTATAATAATCTTTTGAATATTTCAAAAGTTCCTTTGTTTCAAACTCCGATTTTGGCGTGGTATCTTGTCTGTAAATATCCACAAATTTTGCACCCACTCGGCTTTTTGGAAGATCAAGAACATTTAATTGATAATTGACTTGATTTATACGAACACTAATTTTATCCGCAGGATAAACTTCTCTACTTGGTTTTACTACATCATCGTTTACTCGAACATGTCCTTTTTTTGTAGCAGTTGAAGCCAATGTTCTCGTTTTGAAGTAGCGCAAGCACCATAAAAACTTATCAATCCTCATATTTTTAATTAAAACTCTATTTTCTATTCCACAAAAATAGCATAATATTGTATCTTGCAGCTCCAAAAGTAATTTTATGAGAAATCAGCTTAATGTCCTTTTTATTTTTGCACTAATGTTTTTTGTCTTTACATGTGGCAAAGACGATGATGAAATAACTTCTACTCCTCCTCGCGATCGTGCCGAGCAACAGGCTAGCGACATGGATACACTTCAAAATTATTTTCAAACACATTATTACAATTCTGGAGCGTTGAATACGCTTACAACATATCCAACCCTAAACGATATTGTGATTACAAAACTAGAAGAAGGTGAAACCTTACCACCAAACACCACATTATTGTCCGATGCTGTTGAAGCAAAAACAACAACATACAAAGATGTTAACTATACCTATTATATTTTGAGTATTGAAGAAGGTCTTGGTGATCATCCTCATTTTACCGATCAAGTTCGTGTGAATTATGAAGGAAATACCATGGATGATGAGGTGTTTGATAATTCTGTCAACCCTGTTGACTTGGAATTAATCATTGCTGTTCCTGGTTGGAACCGTGTGTTGCCACAATTTAAAACGGCGAGTTCATTTACTACCAATAATAATGGTACCATAACTTTCGAAAATTACGGCATAGGGGTTATGTTTTTACCCTCTGGTTTGGGTTATTTTAGTAATTCTACCACAGGAATATCAGCATACTCTTGTCTGGTATTCAAATTTGAACTCTATCAATATCAGGTTATGGACCATGATAATGATTTTATTCCTAGCTATATGGAAGATGAAGACAATAATATGGACGTTTTTGATGATAATACAGACGGTGATCGTTTTTATAATTTTGATGACAGCGATGATGATGGAGACGGTTATAAAACGTTCAGAGAAGTTCTATATACAGAGTATACTGATTCAAGCCGTTCTGGTCTAGAAGCACAATTGCAAGCACTAGCGCCATTAAATTCTAATCAATTCTTTACACCTATAGAAGATAAAGATGATGGAACGTTTTCGGCCAAACTTATTACACTTGAGGATACCAATGGAAATGGTATTCCAAATTATCTTGACAGTACAGATGCTGCAACTATCAACTAAGATATTTTAGTTTAAATAACAAAAAACCCACTAATTGTGGGTTTTTTTGTTTTGAAGTAATTCTTATTATTATTTTCTTCCGATAGCTTTTAAAGCTTTTTCAACAATTGAAGAAGCATCTAAACCATACTTTTTCATTAGTTGTGCTGGTGTACCAGACTCTCCAAAGGTATCATTGGTAGCAACAAATTCTTGAGGTGCTGGTGCGTTTTGTCCAAGAACCCGTGCAATACTTTCACCAAGTCCACCCAAATGATTGTGTTCCTCAGCAGAAACAACACAGCCCGTCATGGCCAAAGACTCTAATAGTGCTTTATCATCTAGAGGTTTAATAGTATGAAAGTTTAGGACTTCCGCAGATATCCCTCTCGCATTCAATTCTTTCGATGCTTCAAGGGCCTCCCAAACCAAATGTCCAGTTGCAGCAATTGTAACGTCTGTACCCTCGGTCAACTTTATTGCTTTTCCAATTTCAAAAGTTTGATTTTCAGCTGTGAAAATTGGAACCGATGGCCTCCCAAAACGTAAATAAACAGGCCCTTTGTATTTTGCAATAGCAATAGTTGCTGCTTTTGTTTGATTGTAATCACAAGGGTTGATGACGACCATTCCTGGTAACATTTTCATCAATCCAATATCTTCAAGAATTTGGTGTGTAGCACCATCTTCCCCAAGTGTAAGACCTGCGTGAGATGCACAGATTTTTACATTCTTCCCAGAGTAGGCAATAGACTGACGTATTTGATCATAAACACGCCCAGTAGAAAAATTTGCAAAAGTCCCAGTGAAAGGAATTTTACCACCAATGGTAAGTCCAGCGGCAATTCCCATCATATTTGCTTCTGCAATACCAACCTGAAAAAACCGATCTGGATTTTCATTTTTAAAAGCATCCATTTTTAAGGACCCAATAAGGTCTGCGCAAAGTGCAACAACATTGGGGTTTGTTCTTCCAAGTTCTGCTAGTCCCGCTCCAAAACCACTTCTAGTATCTTTTTTTTCTGTATATGTATATGTTTTCATTTTAATGGGTTTTGAATATTAATAATCACCAAGAGTTTCTGGGTTTTGTTCTAAAGCCGATGCTAGTTGCTCATCATTAGGGGCTTTACCGTGCCATGCATGGGTGTGCATCATAAAATCTACGCCATTTCCCATCATTGTTTCTAGGAGTACACACACAGGTTGACCTTTTCCTGTAGCGGCTTTAGCTGTAGCCATCCCTTCCAAAATAGACGTTATATCATTTCCGTTTTTTACTTCAATTACCGTCCAATCAAAGGCTTCAAATTTCGCTTTCAAGCTACCCATATTTAAGACATCATCTGTTGCGCCATCAATTTGTTTTCCGTTGAGATCAACAGTTGCAATGATATTATCTACATTTTTGGCTGAAGCATACATTATGGCTTCCCAATTTTGTCCTTCCTGCAATTCGCCATCACCATGAAGACTATATACAAGATTTGAGTCGTTGTTTAATTTTTTGGCGTGTGCTGCACCAATAGCCACAGACAAGCCTTGCCCAAGAGATCCTGATGCAATTCTTATTCCGGGAAGCCCTTCGTGAGTAGTTGGATGCCCTTGCAGTCTAGAGTCTAAAAGTCTAAATGTATTGAGTTCTTCAATTGGAAAATAACCGCTGCGTGCCAAAACACTGTAAATAACTGGTGAAATATGACCGTTGGAAAGAAAAAACAAATCTTCCCCTCGACCATCCATGTCAAACCCCTCATTTCTGTTCATAATTTCTGAGTATAAAGCAACAAGAAATTCTGCACATCCGAGTGAACCTCCCGGGTGACCAGAATTTACTTTGTTAACCATACGCAAAATATCGCGCCGGACTTGAGTTGTTAAATCATTGAGTTCTGTTATTGACATGTTTGGATAGTTAAAATTAGACGTCTCAAATTTAAATTTAATTTTTAGTTAGCAATAAACTTTTTAATTTTATTTGTTAAAATTAACTAACAACTTATTAAACATTTATATCTAGTAACATCAGTTTTAGTTTTTGTACTTTTGCACCCAAAAACACTAAAACAATTATGAGTTTTTTTAGATTAAATGAGTACAAAGTGATGATTTTTAGGCTTTTTTTGGCCTACTTATTCTATTTTATTTCACGGGTGTTGTTTGTGATTTACAACTTTTCAGTATTGGATATTGACTCATTTTCTGAGTTTTTTTCACTCTGTTATCACGGTCTAATTTTTGATACTACAGCCATCTTTTATTTAAATTCTCTTTTTGTATTGCTGTCCATGTTTCCATTATGGATCAACACAAAAACTTATTATCAAAGGCTATTGTTTTATGTCTATTTCTTCTTTAATTTGATTGGATATGCTACAAATTTTATTGACTTAGGATACTATAAATTCATATACAATCGGACTACAATTTCTGAGTGGGCTGTTGTTAAAAATGAGCATAACATTTTACAAATGTTTCTACGTTTTGCGGTAAGTTATTGGCATATTCTCGTGTTATTTTTTGCTTTGAGTTTCTTTTGGATTTATTTATACAAAAAAATAAAATTCAAATCATCACCTTACAAAAAACATATCGCTTTTTATTTTTCTAGTTCTATAATATCGTTGTTAGTAATGATGACATTTATGGTTGCTGGCATACGTGGAGGTGATTTAAAGAAAAGCACTCGCCCAATCAATTTGGTTGACGCCAATAGATATGTCAAAAAGATTCAACATGCCGACGTTATTCTAAATACCCCTTTTGCAATCATCAGAACGTTTGGAAAAAATAATTTTAAAAAATTAAACTATAGCATTTCAAAGCAAGAGATCAATACACTTGTCCAACCAATAAAGTTTTACAAACCAAAAAGTGATTCAAAACCAAATATTGTTCTTTTTATCACAGAAAGTTATGGCAGAGAATATATTGGGGCATTTAATAAATATAAAAATATACCTGATTATGAGAGCTTTACACCTTTTTTAGATTCACTAGCAAATCATAGTCTTGTTTTTCCAAATGCATTTGCTAATGGTCGAAAATCTATACATGGGATGTCCTCTGTATTGGCTGGTATTCCATCATTTACAGATGCCTACACATCGTCTCCGTATGCAAAGCAAGCTGTTGAGTCTTTAGTTTCTACACTAAACTCCATGGGTTATGACACGTCTTTTTTTCATGGTGCGCCCAACGGGTCAATGGGCTTTTTAGGATTTTCTAACATTCTAGAATTTGATCATTATTATGGTAAAGCTGAGTTTAATGATGACACTCAATTTGACGGCTCATGGGGGATTTGGGATGAACCTTTTTTTCAGTTTATGAAAACAACATTAGACGAAAAAGAGTCTCCTTTTTTAGCAACAATTTTTACTGTTTCATCTCATGAGCCTTATGTGATCCCTAAAGAATACGAAGGAAAATTTCCAGAAGGGTATGTTCCAATGCATAAATGTGTGGGGTATACAGATTTTGCTTTTCAGCAATTTTTTGAAGCTGCAAAAAAAGAGCCTTGGTTTGAAAACACCATTTTTGTAATTACAGCCGATCATTGCAATCAGGTGCATTATGACGAATACAGAAAGGATATCAATCGATATGCAGTACCAATAATGTTTTATGATCCAAAAGGAAAATATGTTGGAGAAAACATGGACTTAGCTCAACAAATGGATATTTATCCAACCATCCTACAAATGACTGGTTATGACAAGCCTTTTCGAAGTTGGGGTCGAAGTTTAATTGATGAAACACAACAAACAGAACCCTTTGTAATGAATCACGATGGTGTGTTTTATCGCTATACCAAAGGGAATTATATTTGTATATTTGATGGCGAAAAAGCCATAGGTTTTTATGACACCAATGATTTGTCTTTAAGTCAAAATTTAATTGCAAATAAAAACGAGGAAATGATTTTATTGGAAAAAAGTTGTAAGGCCTTTATACAGGATTATTTTGAAACGATTATTGATAAAAAATTAAAATAAAATGAAAAAGAAATTAATTTATAGCATTGTATTTATTTTAGTTCTTGGCGGAGGAAAATTTGTATATGACAAACACATTAATCATAATTTTGAAGAAATTTCTAAGAATAAAGTCTACAAATCAGGTGTGATTCCACCTAATGAAATTGCAGATTATGTGGAAGATTATAAGTTGAAAAGTATAATTGATTTACGCTTTCCAGGAACTGAAGACTTAATCAATAATCCAGAAATTCCAGCAGAATTATTAGCTGAAAAAAAGGCGATTGAAAACATTGAAGGTGTTCAATACATCAACCTTGGTACAGACCAGGTGCCAACGCAAGCGACTATCGATAAGTTTTTGGAAATTATGGACGATCAAAGCAACTATCCTGTATTGATTCATTGTCATCATGGAGAGGGTAGAGCACCACTTTTCTCGGCACTTTATAGAATAGAATATGAAAATTGGACAAATGAGGATGCACGAGCCAAAACTCGTTTTCTACTTAAAGGAAGTTCATTTGATGATGGTGCACCAAAAGGCGATTTTTTAATGAATTATCAGCCCAAACGCAATCAACAGTAATCCAATTACACAAATGCTAGAAATTTGAAATTTAATTTATTAAAAAAAGATCAAAACACAAAGGCAAGAGCGGCCACATTAACAACAGATCATGGGGTTATTGAAACCCCAATTTTTATGCCTGTTGGTACTGTTGGCACCGTAAAAGGTGTACACCAAAGAGAGCTTAAAGATGAGATCAATCCCGATATTATTTTAGGAAATACATACCACCTTTATCTTCGTCCTCAAATAGAAATTTTAGAAAAAGCGGGCGGTTTACATAAGTTTATGAATTGGGATCGAAATATTCTTACTGATTCTGGTGGTTATCAAGTCTATTCGTTGTCTGCCAATAGAAAAATAAAAGAAGAGGGTGTAAAATTTAGGAGTCATATTGATGGAAGTTACCATGTATTTACACCTGAAAATGTGATGGAAATTCAAAGGAGTATAGGAGCAGACATCATTATGGCATTTGATGAATGTACACCATATCCTTGTGATTACAATTATGCAAAACGTTCTATGCATATGACTCACAGATGGTTGGATCGTTGTATAAACCACCTTGAAAAATTACCTTTCAAATACGGATACAGTCAGGCATTTTTTCCAATTGTACAAGGAAGTACTTATAAAGACTTACGAAAGCAATCTGCCGAGTATATTGCCAATACCAATGCGGTGGGCAATGCTATTGGCGGTCTTTCAGTTGGTGAGCCAGCGGAAGAAATGTACGCCATGACGGATGTTGTTTGTGAAATTTTACCAGAAGATAAACCTCGTTATCTCATGGGTGTAGGAACGCCCATAAATATTTTAGAAAATATTGCTCTTGGTATCGATATGTTTGATTGTGTAATGCCAACCAGAAATGCCCGTAATGGAATGCTTTTTACGGCACACGGAACGATTAATATTAAAAATAAAAAATGGGCCGATGATTTTTCTCCAATAGATGAAATGAGTATAACTTGGGTGGATACTGAATATTCAAAAGCATATCTAAAACATTTGTTTAGTGTCAACGAATTATTGGGTAAACAAATTGCAACCATTCATAATCTTGGATTTTATTTGTGGTTGGTTCGTGAAGCCAGAAAGCGTATTTTAGCAGGAGATTTTGAAACTTGGAAAACCTTGATGGTTGTTCAAATGGATAAGCGTCTGTAGATTATGAAAATTTTTGATTGGTACATTTTAAAACGCTATTTGCTCACATTTTTCTTAATGTTGTTGCTCTTTATTCCTATTGGTATAACAGTCAATTTAGCCGAAAAAATTGACAAAATATTAGAAAATAAAGTGCCTTTTGAAGAAGTAGTGGCCTATTATGTAGATTTTACCATTTACTTTGCAAATCTTCTTTTTCCATTATTTTTATTTTTATCGGTCATTTGGTTTACTTCAAAACTGGCCAATAATACAGAGATTGTTGCATTTTTAAGTTCAGGAATTTCATTTACAAGATTTTTGAGGCCCTATTTTATTGGTGCTATTCTTATTGCAACACTTGCATTGCTTTTGGGAATGTATTGGGCACCTCAAGCAAGTAAAGGATTTAATGAGTTTACCTATAAATATCTTAAAAATAAAAAGGTTGTAAAAACACAATATATCCATCAGCAGATTAATGAAGATGAATATATCTATGTGAGTAATTTTGACACAAAATCAATGCGTGGAAATAACTTTACTTTAGAGCATTTTGATGGAAATAAACTCAAATATAAAATTCATGCAACCGCTATTCGATATATAGAAAAAGATAGTGTATATCGCTTATCAAACTATAATTTACGTTACGTTGGGGTAGATCATGATTCATTGATTTTCAAAAGACGTGTAGATACTTTACTAGGCTTTGATCTTCAAGATTTAACACCTCCAATGTATGTTGCAGAAACCCTAACAATCAACGAACTTTCAGATTTTATTAAACGTGAGGAAGCTCGAGGCTCGTCCAATATTAACAGATATAAAGTTGTTCAATATAAAAAGTGGAGCTTACCAGTTTCTGTATTTATTCTAACCATTATTGCTGTAGCCGTTTCATCAATCAAACGCAGAGGAGGGATGGGGGTCAATTTGGCCTTTGGAATTGTCATTGCTATGATTTATGTTTTTTTTGATAAAGTTTTTGGCGTAATGGCCGAACAATCTGATTTTTCTCCCCTAATCGCCGTATGGTTTCCAAATTTTATTTTTGGAATTCTAGCAGTTTATCTCTTATATAATGCCAAACGTTAAATTTAAAAATCAATTACACCTTCATTTTTTGGTGTTTATTGCAGGGTTTACAGCAATTTTAGGTGAGCTCATTACCCTCGAAGCTATATCTTTAGTATGGTTTAGAATGACCATAGCTGGGGTGTTGATGCTTTTATATTTAAAACTAAAAAAAATTAATCTTCGTGTTCCAAAAAAAGACCTCATTAAATTTTTTCTTGCAGGAATTGTAATTGCATTACATTGGATTACATTTTTTGCAGCCATAAAAGTATCAAACATATCCATCACATTAGCCATGTTTTCTACAGGTGCCTTTTTTGCATCATTTATAGAACCTATTTTCTACAAAAGAAAAATTATTCCCTATGAAATTGTTTTTGGTCTTATTGTAATAGCAGGTGTTTTTCTTATAATGCAAACAGAACTCAATTACATTTTAGGTATATGTTTAGGAATTTCTTCGGCTTTATTTTCGACACTTTTTGCTGTTATGAATGGGAAATTTGTTGCAAAATATAATGCCTCTGTTATTTCATTTTATGAGTTTGTAAGTGGTGTTTTATTTATATCTATATTTTTATGGATTTTACCCAATGGTTTTCATAGTGGTTTTTTCAACCTTTCAATTTTGGATTGGGGTTATCTTACTATTTTGGCCTCAATTTGTACAGCATATGCTTTTATTGCATCTGTTTATGTTATGAAATATATTACACCATATTCTGTTGTTTTGACCTATAATTTGGAGCCAATTTATGGGATTGTTCTGGCACTAATTTTGTTCCCAAAATCAGAAACAATGAGTCCATTATTCTATGTAGGTGCTGCGCTTATCATATGTACAGTACTTCTAAATGCAATTTTTAAGCATAAAAAAAAGATAAAAATTAAACCTTAATTGTATACAAAAAATATAAAGTTCATATATTTGTACACCCAGTAACCAATTATAAATATTTATGGAATATCTAGAGTTTGAATTGCCAATAAAGGAACTAGAAGACCAGCTTCAAAAATGCCAAGTTATTGGAAAAGAAAGTGATGTTGATGTTACTGAAACCTGTGAGCAGATTCAGCAAAAACTAGAAGACACCAAAAAAGAAATTTATAAAAATCTTACGCCTTGGCAGCGGGTACAACTTTCTCGCCACCCCAATAGACCTTACACCCTGGATTATGTCAATGCACTTTCCAAAGGAACTTTTTTGGAATTGCATGGCGATCGTAATTTTAAAGACGATAAAGCAATGATTGGTGGTTTAGGTAAAATTGGCGATCAAAGTTTTATGTTTGTTGGACAGCAAAAAGGATATAATACCAAAACACGCCAGTACAGAAACTTTGGAATGGCCAATCCAGAGGGATACAGAAAAGCTTTGCGATTGATGAAATCTGCAGAAAAATTTGGCATCCCTGTTCTTACACTAATTGACACTCCTGGTGCATATCCAGGTTTGGAAGCAGAAGAACGCGGACAGGGTGAAGCCATTGCACGCAATATTCTAGAAATGACTCGTTTAAAAGTGCCCATTATCACTGTAATAATTGGGGAAGGCGCATCGGGAGGCGCTTTAGGCATTGGAGTTGGTGATAGAGTACTCATGCTCGAAAACACATGGTATTCTGTAATATCTCCTGAGTCATGTTCTTCAATTCTTTGGAGAAGTTGGGAATACAAAGAGCAAGCTGCAGAAGCCTTAAAGCTTACTGCAAAAGATATGAAGCGAATGAAGCTCGTTGATCAAATAGTAAAAGAGCCACTTGGCGGAGCACACAAAGATCCTGAAAAAACATATTTGGCGATAGAAGCTGCTATTTTGAAATCTTTTGAAGAGTTAAATGCGCTTTCACCAAAAGCATTGGTAGAACAACGTATGGATAAATATGCACAAATGGGCGTCTATAAAGACTAACATTTTTTACATAACATGATTTTAAACCAAGCAGAAGGCTTGGTTTTTTTGACTATTATCAACATTTTATTTTACTTATTAACACTCATTTTGTTAAGTCTTATTGAATATTTTAACAATTAAGACATTCAATTTTTACGTACATTCGTTATTATGAAACAACCAGAGGCTTTTAAAGGATATCAACAAACCAATAGACCTAATGTCATTAACTTAGAGCAAGGGAAAATTCCACCTCAAGCTATTGATTTGGAGGAAGTTGTGTTAGGTGCTATGATGATTGATAAAAAAGGGGTAGATGAAGTAATTGATATTCTTAGTGTTGAATCATTTTATAAAGAAGCACATCAACATATTTTTGAAGCGATTCTTCAGCTTTTTGAAAGCAGCGAACCTATTGACTTATTGACCGTTTCTTCTAAGTTAAGAAAAAATCAAAAACTGGATATTGTAGGTGGTGATTTCTACCTTATTGGACTTACCCAAAAAGTTTCGTCTTCGGCACACATTGAGTTTCATGCTCGAATCATTTTACAAAAATTTATTCAGCGAAGCTTGATTAAAATTTCCAACGAAATTATTGAAGATTCTTTTGATGAAACCAAAGATGTATTTGATCTTTTGGATAAAGCAGAATCCAAACTTTATGATGTCACACAAGGAAATATCAAAAAATCTACAGAAACCGCACAAGATTTAGTTTTTCAAGCCAAGCGCAAAATTGAAGAAATTTCAAACAAAGAAGGGCTTAGTGGAATTCCATCAGGTTTTGATAAAGTAGATCAGCTAACTTCTGGATGGCAAGAAAGTGATTTGATTATTGTAGCAGCTCGTCCTGGTATGGGAAAAACAGCACTTACGCTTTCTATGGCGCGAAATATTGCAGTAAATCAAAATATTCCAGTAGCGTTCTTTTCTTTGGAAATGTCTTCGGTTCAGCTTATTACTCGTCTTATTTCTTCAGAAACAGGATTAAGTTCAGAAAAATTAAGAACAGGAAAACTTGAAAAGCACGAATGGGAGCAACTCAATGTAAAAGTAAAATCATTGGAAAAAGCACCGCTTTATATCGATGATACACCATCACTTTCTATTTTTGATTTGCGTGCAAAAGCCCGACGATTGGCCTCACAAAATGGTATCAAACTCATCATTGTCGATTATTTACAATTAATGACTGCTGGAGGAAGTCAAAAAACAGGAAATCGTGAACAAGAAATATCCATGATTTCAAGAAATTTAAAAGCTTTAGCCAAAGAATTGAGTGTTCCTGTTATTGCACTTTCTCAGCTTTCAAGAGCTGTAGAAACTAGAGGAGGGAGCAAGCGTCCATTACTTTCAGATTTGAGAGAGTCTGGTGCAATTGAACAAGATGCTGATATTGTGTCGTTTATCTACAGACCTGAATATTACAAAATTGAAGAGTGGGATGATGAAGAACATACCCCATGCGAAGGTCAAGCAGAATTTATCATTGCAAAACATAGAAATGGTGGTTTGGGTAATATCCGTCTAAAATTTATTGGGCATTTAGGTAAATTTGATAATTTGGATAATTTTGATTCTCCTTTTGATGCAGAATTTCACTCCAAAATGAATGCCGCTGCAAATGATGATACATTCTCTGATGATGATACACCGATGCAAATCGATCCAAATGATGCTTTTGGTCCACCAGACGATGATACTCCATACTAAAATTCCAGTATGTTTCTAGCTTTCAATCGTCTTAAATCTTTTTGTTTTGTCTTTTTTTTGTTTATTTCTTTAAAGGCCTTTGCAAGTTATATCTTAATTCCAATGGATGCAAAATCGCAATCCAATCACCTAAAAGCTTATGGCATTACGTATTGGGTACTGAGTCAAAATCAAAATGTAAAGTGGTTATTAAATTACAGGGGAGGTGCATTTTTGATGCTGAGTTCAGAACGTATAAAAAGAGAATGCCTGATTCGTGGTGTTTCTTATGAACTCATGAGTGATTCTAAAACTGCTGCAATTCTTGAAGAAATTAGCAGTCCTAGTAAAAATATGGATGCTGTTGTTTTAGAAAAAGCACCAAAAATTGCGGTATATTCACCTAGTGGAAAGCAACCTTGGGACGATGCGGTAACCTTAGTGTTAACCTATGCAGAAATTCCCTATGATGTAGTTTATGACACTGAAGTGCTAAATGATGGGCTATTATTGTATGATTGGCTACATCTTCATCATGAGGATTTTACAGGACAATATGGAAAATTCTATAGAGCCTATCGCAATGCAGCGTGGTATATCGAACAGCAACAAAATGCTGAAGCACTTGCACAAGAATTGGGATATGCAAAAGTATCTGATGCAAAACTTGCAGTTGCTCAAAAAATTAAAGACTATGTTTTGGGAGGTGGATTCATGTTTGCCATGTGTAGTGCCACCGATAGTTTTGATATTGCTTTGGCAGCAGAACAATTAGATATTTGTGAACCCATGTTCGACGGCGATGGGACAACCCCAATTTATCAAGCGCAACTCGATTTTTCAAATACTTTTGCGTTTAAAGAATTTATTATTGAACGCGACCCAAATGTGTACGAATTTTCGTCAATCGATCAAACCAATGTACGCCAGATTAAAAAAGAAGTTGATTATTTCGCTTTAATGGAATACTCTGCAAAATGGGATCCCATACCCACCATGCTCAATCAAAATCATACCGCACTCGTTAAAGGATTTATGGGACAAACAACGGCCTACACACGCTCACAAATAAAATCCAATGTTTTGATTTTGGGCGAAAATAAAATCAACAATGAAGCACGCTATATTCATGGTATTAAGGGCAAAGGATTTTTTACATTTTACGGCGGACACGACCCTGAGGATTATACCCATAGAGTAGGGGATCCCAAAACAGAATTAGAACTTCACCCGACCTCTCCAGGATATAGATTGATTCTTAACAATGTTTTGTTTCCAGCAGCTAAAAAGAAAAAACAAAAAACCTAAATTGGAACTTAATTTCATTTTTTTTCTATTTCTGTATTAATTCATACCCTAAATCATTATGCAAAATTACACTTCTTTTCAAAAAAAAGTCAAATCACAAAGCCGTATTGTCCAGTCTAGTGAACACTTTAAAGTTACCTTAGTGACACTACTACCAGGAGCAGTATTGGAAAAACATATTATTCCAGTAAGAGCAAAAATCTTTGTTGTAAAAGGTGCCATAGAGTACCGTTCTTTGAGAGAAATAAAAGTAATTCACCATTTGGGAGAATACAATATCCCTAAGAATGAAATTCACCAAGTTACTGCAAAAGAAGGAGCAGAATTTTTACTTATATTGGGCTAAAAAAGAATGCAAAAAAAAGATATTTCCACTCCAGAGGACATAAAAATAGTGGTGGATGCATTTTATAATGACGTCAAATCAGATACTGTGATTGGTTATTTTTTCACAGATGTTGCAAAAGTAGATTGGAATGAACATTTACCCAAAATGTATAAATTTTGGGAATTTGCACTTTTGGGTACCACTGTTTACAAGGGCAACCCCATGATCAAGCACACCACATTAAATGCAAAGGAACCTTTAATCAAATCTCATTTTGAACGCTGGACAGAACTGTGGGAAGCCACCATTGACAAGTACTATGAAGGAGAAATTGCCAATCGTGCTAAAGAACGAGGACAATTGATGAAAACTGTTATGTTGGTAAAAATAGAGCAGATTAACCAATAAAAAAACCCACTCAAAACAGAGTGGGCTTTTATAAGCGAATAATAGGTTGTTAATCAGGCAGTTGCCTTATTTAATTTTATTTACAATAGCTTCAAAAGCTTTAGGGTCATTCATGGCTAAGTCGGCCAAAACCTTACGGTTCAGGTCAATATTATTAGCTTTTAGTTTTCCCATAAATTGTGAATAAGACAATCCGTGTAGTCTTGCACCGGCATTGATACGCATAATCCAAAGCGCACGGAAAGTTCTTTTCTTATTTCTACGATCTCTATAAGCATAAAGCATGGCTTTGTCTACTGCATTTTTTGCAACAGTCCATACATTTTTGCGACGCCCAAAATAGCCTTTAGCTTGTTTTAGGACTTTTTTTCTTCGGGCTCTTTTGGCCACTGAATTTACTGATCTTGGCATAGTGTTTCTTTTTTTTGTAGTTGGCGTTCCGAGGTTATTTCAGAATCTTTAAATTAGCCAAACTCCATGGTTAAAAATTAATGTTACCTAATTACTCTTATTTTAAGCGTAATTGTTGTTTGATGTTGGCCGCATCACTTTCATGTACCAAAGTACTGTGTGTGAGGGCAAGCTTACGTTTTTTAGACTTCTTCGTTAGAATGTGACTTTTAAACGCATGCTTTCTTTTGATTTTTCCAGAGCCAGTTAGCTTAAAGCGTTTTTTGGCACTAGATTTTGTTTTCATTTTTGGCATGTTCTGCTTTTTATTTAGTTATTCGCTATTATTCTATTTTTTGATTGGTGCAATAAACATAATCATTCGTTTACCTTCCAATTTTGGCATTTGTTCTACTTTTCCAAACTCCTCTAAATCTTGTGCTAAACGCAACAATAAAATTTGACCTTGTTCTTTAAAAATTATAGAACGTCCTTTAAAAAATACAAATGCTTTTAATTTTGCTCCTTCTTTCAAAAACTTTTCGGCATGTTTTTTCTTGAAGTTATAATCGTGATCATCTGTATTGGGTCCAAAACGTATTTCCTTTACCACAACTTTGGCAGCTTTGGATTTTAACGTTTTTTCTCGTTTCTTTTGTTCATAAAGAAACTTTTTGTAATCCATAACTTTACATACTGGAGGAACAGCTTTTGGAGAAATTTCTACAAGATCTAAACCTTGTTCGTCTGCTATGGCTAGAGCCGCTGAGAGTTTATAAACTCCAATTTCTACGTTATCTCCAACTAAGCGCAGTTCTTCAGAAGTAATTTTTCTGTTGATGCGGTGCTTGTCTTCACTAATGACCCGCATTGGGCCTTTGCTTCTTCTTCTACGTATTGCTATGGCTTTATTTTTTAGTTAAACTTAAAATTGTTTTAAGGTTTTGTTTATTTCATCCTCAATGATTTTTGAAAATTCAGCAACACTAAGTGTTCCTAAATCATCGCCGCCATGTTGACGCACAGAGAGGGTTTCTGTTTGTTCCTCTTGTTCACCAACAATAATCATGAAAGGTATTTTTTTCACTTCGGCGTCCCGAATTTTCTTACCCATCGTTTCATTCCTATTGTCAATGAGGGCGCGAATTTCGTTATTTTCTAACAAATTTAAAACTTTTTCGGCGTATTTCTCATATTTTTCACTGATTGTCAAAATTGTAACTTGCTCTGGCATGAGCCAAAGTGGGAAATTTCCACCGGTATGTTCCAATAAAATGGCTACAAAACGTTCCATACTTCCAAAAGGAGCACGATGAATCATTATGGGTCTATGGAGTTCATTATCAGAACCTTTGTAAGTCAAATCAAAGCGTTCAGGTAAAGTATAATCCACTTGAATCGTTCCTAATTGCCAACTTCTTCCAAGAGCATCTTTCACCATAAAGTCTAGCTTTGGTCCATAAAATGCAGCTTCTCCAGATTCAATCACATAATCTAATCCTTTATCTTTTGCAGCATTGATGATGGCTCGTTCTGCTTTTTCCCAATTGTCTACAGATCCAATATATTTTTCTGGTGTTTCCAAATCTCGAACAGAAACTTGAGCAGTAAAGTTTTCAAATCCTAAAGAACCAAAAACATGCAACACTAAATCAATAACATTCTTAAATTCTTGATCCAACTGATCTGGCGTACAAAAAATATGCGCATCGTCTTGCGTAAATCCACGGACTCGTGTGAGTCCATGTAATTCGCCACTTTGTTCATATCTATATACGGTTCCAAACTCTGCATAGCGTTTTGGTAATTCTTTATAACTGAATGGCTTAGCGTTGTAAATCTCGCAATGATGAGGGCAATTCATGGGTTTAAGTAAAAACTCTTCTTCATCTTTTGGAGTTTTTATAGATTGAAAACTATCCTCTCCATATTTTTCATAATGCCCAGAAGTTACATACAATTCTTTTTGACCAATATGAGGTGTGACCACCATTTCGTATCCTGCTTTGATTTGAGCTTTTTTTAAGAAATCTTCCAATCTATAACGCAAGGCAGCACCATTTGGCAACCATAAAGGTAACCCTTGTCCTACTTTCTTCGAAAACGTAAACAATTCTAGTTGTTTTCCTAACTTTCTGTGGTCACGTTTTTTAGCTTCTTCAAGTAACTCCAAATACTCTTTTAGCTCTTTTTGTTTTGGAAAAGAAGTACCATAGACACGAGTCAGCTGTTTGTTATTTTCATCGCCTCTCCAGTAAGCACCAGCAACACTCAATATTTTGACAGCTTTAATAATCCCTGTATTTGGAATATGTCCACCACGACACAAATCTGTAAATGAAGAATGATCGCAAAAAGTAATATCACCATCAGTCAGATTTTCAATCAATTCTACTTTATATTCGTTGCCTTCTCCTTTGTATTTATCTAATGCATCGGCTTTAGAAACAGACTTCATTTTAAAATCGTGTTTTCCTCTAGCAATTTCCAACATTTTATCTTCAATGGTTTTGAAGTCTTTATCAGAAATAGAATTATCACCCAAATCTACATCATAATAAAATCCATTTTCAATAGCAGGACCAATCGATAATTTTACACCAGGATACAACGCTTCCAGCGCTTGCGCTAAAACATGAGAACTAGAATGCCAAAACGCTTTTTTTCCATTGTCATCTTTCCATGTATATAGAACAAGATTTCCATCAGATTCCAAAACAGTTGAAGTTTCAACTACCTTTTCATTATAAGACGCCGAAATCACATTGCGTGCAAATCCTTCGCTAATATCTTTAGCGACATCCATTACCGTCAAACACTCATTATATGAGCGAACACTTCCATCTGGTAAAGTAATATGTATCATAAAATTATTATATGGAGGGCAAATATAAGTTTATATCTATTCTAAAACAATAGCACATTATATAAGACAAATTATTTTTTACGCTTATAGTTGATGTAATTGCCTCATTATAAGTGTTTTATGTTATTTGGTATAGATGCTAAAAAAAACTTTCCCACTTTTTTTCAAAATTAATACAAAAAGTATTGTGGTTGTAGGAAAAGGGTTTTATATTTGCACCCGCTTTGCGTATGAGTGCGCAAAGTTTTGA
>JAQCDS010000002.1 GCA_027620655.1 Bacteroidota bacterium
AACAAGAACCGAATTAAGCAAGTTAAGACAACTCACAGATGCTAAAGCAAGTGATAGCTTTTCAGAGATAGTCAGAAAGCTAATCAAACAGAGAGCAAGTCGAAGTAAAGTAAAAGTAATTAAGGGTTAGTCTGTTTTTTTACCAAAGAAGCCAGAAATAGCATAGCTTAAAATTAATGGAGAAAGAAGGGAGAGCCATAAAAACCACGTATCATCACTACTAAATCTAAATAGGTCTTCGTATTCCACAATCATACAAAACAAAACCCAAACAAATGAAATAGCTCTAAAAAATCGTTTCCAACCTAATGGAAGAGTACCAAAGAAAAATAATTTAATCATAAACCAAATATAATAAAATATGCCATTTAAAAAGAAAGTAATCACGATTGACGAAGAAGGATTGAGACAAGCTGAAGCAATCGCAGAGGAAAAAATAACACTATTACAGTCGGCAATGAAAGAAGCTGAAAAGCACATTCATATAGACGATTTTAAAGCGTTCAGCAAAGACTTTACAGCCTATACAACTGAAAAGATTAAAGCTAAAAATGAAGCCCTTACAGACCTTAATTTAAGTGATGACAAGATTTTAAATTTACTTGAAATCAACCTCAACGCTCTATATGAACTACAAGTTCAATTTGAAGAGAATAACACCAAACTGTACTTCGATAAAGATGGAAGCCCATACACGAAAGTAAATAAAGAACCATTCATTCGATACACCAAGAATGAAGAAGAAAACAAACGTTTAGAAGCGTTTCAATATCTAATCGTTAGCCTTGAAGAAATAGCGAAACACACGCACGTTTACAAGGGCGAAGTAGCAAGATTAACCTCTAATGCAGTAGTGTTTGACCTACGACTGAACAAGTGGCGAATTAATCCTATGAGTTTTCGTTAGTGAGTGAATGTGATATTTCCTAAAGATGATTGTGTCCAACCTAAATTAGTGCTCCATTCATATGACTTTGTAACTCCAGTTTCTGTATTTAATACCACCAAACGTGGCTGTCCCGCATTTACATATCCACCGTTTGTAGAAATTTGATATTTACCATATGTGTTTACTGTTTGAGGGTTATTATTGTTATCATCAGAAGCTATTTCATCAGCAGCAGCACAAGTATAAAAGATTAAAGATACGATACCAAGACCTACGAATGCATTTTTAAGATAATTTGGAAATTTCATAATGTAAAAGTTTAAAAGTTAAAGTCTAAAGATAAAATAAATAACGAAAAAATAACGATGAAATTCAATTCTGAAAGTGGTAAAGAAGCTGGGAAAATATCTAAACGTGGTAGGGCGTTGCCTATGGAAATGCGTAGTAGCTTGTACGAATTAGTCAATACAATTCTAAACGATTTAGACTATGAGAGCCTTAACGCATCACAGAAAATAAAACTTTTAGACGTAGCCCTTAAGTATTCCCTTCCAAAACTTTCTATTGAAAAGCCTTATGAAGAGCCAGAGCCACCGCAAGAGATACAAATCACAATAGTCGATAGTAATGGAAATGAAAAGGTTAGTAGAAAGAAGTTAGATGAGAATTTTAAGTTCAAAGATTTAGCAGGTTAACAATTCTAAACACAAAGAAATAAGCTGAAAAAATAGCAGTGTAAATAAACCTTTAAAAACGCTAATTCGTACAAAATTCGTACAAAAAAAGACATAAAAAAACCGCAACTAACAGATAATGAGTATGTTACGGTCTTATTAAAGTACTCAAGGTGGGAATCGAACCCACACTTCCGAAGAAACTGGATTTTGAATCCAGCGCGTCTACCAATTCCGCCACTTGAGCTAAAATTTGGATTGCAAATCTATAAAATTTATTCGTTATACAATTACAAAATAGTTGGTTTTATGCTTTTACAGTTCAAATAAATTCATAAATTTGCCACTCGATAAAAAATATCGAAGAAATTAGATTAAAATCTGAAAACCAAAATGGCTAAAACTAATTTACAACCCAAAATATTTGCCTGCACCAACTCCAAGGTACTTGGAGAACGTATTGCCAAAGCTTTTGGTGAAGACTTAGGAAACGTCATTACATCAACATATAGCGATGGTGAATTTCAACCCTCCTATGAAGAATCTATTCGAGGTACACGTATATTTGTGATTGCCTCAACAAATCCTGGTCCAGAAAATTTAATGGAACTTTTGCTAATGTTGGATGCCGCTAAGCGTGCTTCTGCACGTCATATCACAGCAGTAATTCCTTATTTTGGATGGGCCCGTCAAGACCGAAAGGACAAGCCCAGAGTGCCAATTGCGGCAAAGCTAGTGGCCAAAATGCTTGAAACAGCAGGGGCAACTCGAATTATTACTATGGATTTACACGCCGATCAAATTCAAGGATTTTTTGAAAAACCCGTTGATCATCTATTTGCTTCAACTATATTTTTACCTTATTTAAAATCTTTAAATCTGGACAACCTAACTATTGCATCGCCAGACATGGGCGGTTCTAAAAGAGCCTATGCCTATTCGAAAGCATTGGAAAGTGATGTTGTGATTTGCTACAAACAACGTGCAAAGGCCAATGTTATTTCACATATGGAACTAATTGGAGATGTAACGGGGAAAAACGTAGTCCTTGTTGACGATATGGTTGATACTGCAGGAACACTGACTAAAGCTGCCGACCTGATGATTGAGCGTGGTGCAAAAAGCGTACGTGCAATTTGTACCCATCCAATACTTTCGGGGTCAGCATACCAACGTTTAGAAGATTCTAAACTTGAAGAACTTATTGTTACAGACTCTATCCCAACATCACAGGAGAGTTCAAAAATAAGAGTATTATCATGTGCAGATTTATTTGCAGATGTGATGCATAAAGTGCATCAAAATGAGTCTATCAGCTCAAAATTCGTAATGTAAACACTTAAATTAATATAAATGAAATCAATTACAATCAATGGATCGAAAAGAGAAAGCGTGGGCAAAAAAGCAACAAAGGCCTTACGTAATGCTGGACAGGTTCCTTGCGTATTATACGGAGGAGATCAGCCAGTGCATTTCTCAGCAGAAGAATTGGCATTCTCTAAACTTGTATACACACCAAATGCGCATACAGTTGTGATTGCCTTGGGAGATACTTCTTACAATGCTGTACTTCAGGATATTCAATTTCATCCTGTCACAGAAAACATCTTACACATCGACTTTTATCAATTATTTGAAAATAAAGAAATTGCCATGGATATCCCTGTAGTTCTAACAGGAAATTCTATTGGAGTTCGTGCTGGTGGAGTGCTAAGAAGAAACCGTAGAAAACTTAGAATTAAAGCACTTCCAACAAACTTACCAGATTTTATAGAAATTGATATTTCTAAACTTAGAATCGGAAATAAAGTTTATGTTTCTCAGTTACCTAGTGAAGACTATAAGTTTTTACACTCAGACAATACTGTTGTTTGTCAAGTAAAACAATCTAGAGTTTCTGTTGCAGAGCTTGAAGATGATGAAGACGAAGAAGAAGGAACAGAAGGGACTGAAGCTAGCGCAGAAAGTGCTGCTGAAAGTACACCTCCTGCTGAAGCATAATTTTCATTATCAATACATTAAATAAAAAAGCATTCTGATGAAAATCAGAATGCTTTTTTTTATTTTTACACATGTTCAAGTGGTTATTTCAAAGAAAATCAAATAAACAAGAAACACAATTAATGTCAAAAAAATTTTTAATTGTAGGGCTAGGAAATATAGGTGCAGAGTATGTGCGTACACGCCACAATATTGGATTTAAAGTGTTGAATCATCTGGCCAAACAAAATGAAATAGAATTTGAAACCCGAAAATTAGGGGCGCTTGCAACCTATAAATTAAAAGGAAGAACCTTCCTTTTACTCAAGCCAAATACCTTTATGAATTTGAGTGGAAAAGCAGTAAAATACTGGCTCGATAAGGAAAACATCCCTTTAGAAAATTTACTTGTAATTACTGATGATTTAAACCTTCCTTTTGGAACGCTTCGCCTAAAAACTAGAGGTTCAAATGGTGGGCACAACGGATTAAAAGATATTCAAGACAAACTCAATACCATACACTATAATCGCTTGCGTTTTGGAATCAGTAATGAATTTTCAAAAGGCCGACAAGTTGATTATGTTCTTGGAGAATGGACAGATGAAGAATCTGAAAAACTTGATGAGCGTCTAGAGCAAGCGTCAAAAATGCTTATAAGCTTTGCCATGTCGGGCGTAAACCACACAATGAATCAATTTAATGGGACATAAAAAAGATAAATGAATGACAAACAAAGTACTTTTTTTATCTTCGTTCTTTAAAGTTACGACACCATTTTGAAAATAAAAACCGCAGCCGATTACAAACGTATCAAAGATTCTGTTGTGACCATCGGAACATTTGATGGTGTGCACATAGGTCATCAGAAAATCATAAGTCGACTTGTTGATATTGCAAAAACTAATGATCTTCAGGCCTTGGTGCTTACTTTTTTTCCACACCCACGAATGGTGGTTCAAAAAGATTCCGACATCAAACTTATCAATACCATTGATGAAAAAGCCGCTCAGTTACAAGAACTTGGTGTAGACCATTTGGTGGTCAAAGAATTTACAAAATCATTTTCTCGTCTCACCGCTTTAGAATATGTTCGAGATGTTTTGGTAAATAAACTTAAAGTAAAACACATCATTGTTGGGTACGATCATCATTTTGGTCGAAATCGAACTGCAACTATTGACGATTTGATAGAATTTGGTAAATTTTATGACTTTGAAGTGACTCAAATTGATGCCCAAGAAATTGGGGATGTTGCTGTAAGTTCAACAAAAATTAGAACAGCGCTACACGAAGGAAAAATGAAAATTGCCAATCAATTTTTGGGATATGATTTTATGCTTACAGGAATTGTTGTAAAAGGCAAAGGTTTGGGATCCAATCTGAATTTTCCTACGGCTAATATTCATATTGTAGAATCGTACAAACTTATTCCAAAAGAAGGTGTTTATTTGGTGCAATCAAACCTCAATGGACATCAAACATATGGTATGATGAATATTGGAAAAAATCCCACAGTTTCACAAGATAATAAAACCCATATTGAAGTACACTTCTTCGATTTTGATGGAGATTTGTACGGAAAAATATTAAAAATTGAGCTTCTAGATCATTTGCGTAGCGAAATTAAATTTCCAAACATAGACGCATTAATAGCACAATTGGAAAACGATAAATCCACCGCAAAACAACGGATCAATTTATTGTCAAAAATCTAATTTACATTCATTCAATTGATTAAATTTGCCAAATAAAAGTACTCCACATGTTACAAGTTGCATTCATTAGAGAAAACAAAAAAGAAGTTATAGAGCGTCTTTCTAAACGTATAGACAATGCAGAAGCTATTATAGAAAATGTTTTGTCCTTGGATGCTGAACGACGAACCACACAAACTCAATTGGATACGGCTGCAGCGGATTTAAATACACTTTCCAAAGAAATTGGCGAACTTTTTAAATCTGGTCAAGTAGAAAAAGCCAATCTTTTAAAACAGAAAACAACAGATCTGAAGGATCAAAAAGTAGCACTAGGTGAAACTTTAAATGAAACCTCGGAAGCGTTGCAACAACTCTTATATCAAATTCCCAACCTTCCACATGATGCAGTACCAGCTGGAAATTCTGAGGATGATAATGAAGAAGTTTTTAGATTTGGAGACATTCCACAGCTGCATAATGATGCACAACCGCATTGGGAATTGGCCAAAAAGTATGATATCATTGATTTTGAATTAGGTAATAAAATTACAGGTGCAGGTTTTCCCGTCTACAAAGGAAAAGGAGCTCGATTGCAACGTGCGCTTATCAACTATTTTTTAGACAAAAATACTGCTGCTGGTTACAACGAAGTACAAGTGCCACACGTGGTCAATGAAGCCTCAGGATTTGGTACTGGGCAACTTCCAGATAAAGAAGGGCAGATGTACTACATAGAAGCCGATGATTTGTACCTCATTCCAACGGGAGAAGTTCCAGCAACAAATATTTTTAGAGATGTTATTTTGCAGGAAAGTGAATTGCCAAAACAATTGACAACTTATACACCATGTTTTCGACGAGAAGCGGGAAGTTATGGCGCTCACGTTCGAGGATTGAATCGCTTGCATCAATTTGATAAAGTAGAAATATTACGTGTTGAGCACCCTAAAAATTCTTATGATGCGCTTGATGCTATGGTAGAGCATGTGAAAAATATTTTGGAAGAATTAAAACTCCCTTACAGAATTTTAAAGTTATGTTCAGGAGATTTAGGATTTACATCTGCATTAACATACGACTTTGAAGTCTTTTCAACAGCACAAGACCGTTGGCTCGAAATTTCTTCTGTATCTAATTTTGAAACCTTTCAGGCCAATCGTTTGAAGCTACGCTTTAAAAATGTCGAAGGAAAATCACAATTAGCACACACTTTAAATGGCAGCTCTTTGGCACTACCACGAGTTTTGGCAGGAATTCTCGAAAACTACCAAACTCCAGATGGCATAGAAATTCCAGAAGTTTTACGCTCCTACACCGGCTTCGATCGAATCGATTAATTCCATTGATTACTTGCCCATACATTTAGTATCTTTACTAAAACACAATGATGAAGTCGCTTATTTGTTTGTTTTTTGGGATGTTTACTTTTGTGCTTTCTGCACAAACAGATTATGATTTGGCCGAAAATTACTTCAACAAAGGTGAATTTGAAAAAGCACTAATTCTTTTTCAAAAACTGCACACCTCCAATCCAACAAACTCAAATCTTGTTTTTAGGATCATAGAAATTCAACAAGAATTACAGCATTTTGATGAGGCCGAAATGTTTGTCAAATCCCAATTGAGTACAAGAAACAATCTGCAAATGTTAGTAGAATTGGGTTATAATTTTCAGCTTCAAAACAAGATGGAAAAGGCCAAGGAGAATTATCAACAAGCCATTGATGTTGCCAAATCTGTTCCAAACTATACCTATGCCATTGGCCTTAGATTTGAAGAGCATAGTCTTGTAAGTCAGGCCATTGAGGTCTATAAACGAGCATTAAATCAAACTCAAAATCCAAACTATGAATACCGTCTTGCAGGACTTTATGCCGAACAAAAAGACGTTCAAAATATGTTTTTGAGTTACCTGAATTTTACAGAAAACAATCCGACTTATCTCAATCAAGTTTTAAGACTTTTTGGAGATTATATTTCAGATCAATCAGATTCTGAATACAATCAAATTTTAAAAAAAATAGTGCTAAAAAAATTGAAATCTTCATCAAATATTTTTTGGAATCAAATGTTGAGTTGGTTGTATGTTCAGCAACAAGACTTTAAAAAAGCATTTCTTTTGGAGCGATCAATTTTTCGTCGAAATAATAATTCTTTGCAAGGAATTATTGATGTTGGTAAGATGGCAAAATCAGCTAAGAATTATAACGTTACTTTTGAGGTTTTTGAATATGTGATTCAAAATGCTCAAGACTCAAGACTAATTATTGAAGCAAATAGGCAATTGTTGGAACTCGAACTTTTTCGAACAACTTCTCCAGATTTAAAACAAATTAAAACCAAATATAATACCCTTTTGGATCGATATGGGTTAAATTCTGAAACGGTAGAACTTCAATTGTCTTATGCCGATTTTTTGGTCTTACATTTTCAACAAAAACCAAAGGCAATTTCGTTTTTAAAATCTGCTTTAGGTCAAAATTTATCTCCAACGGATTTGGGGAGAATAAAACTGAAATTGGCTGATATTTTAGTCGCAAACAGTCAATTCAATCAAGCACTTTTGTATTATGCTCAAGTACAAACGTCGCTCAAAAACAGTACTTTGGCACAAGAGGCACGTTTCAAATCAGCAAGGACAAGTTATTATAAAGGTGATTTTGATTGGGCAGAAAATCAATTAAAAGTTCTTAAAGCATCAACTTCTCAGCTCATTGCCAATGATGCATTAGATTTACAACTTTTAATTACAGATCATAAGTTTGGGGATAGCCTGCAAACCCCATTACGATTGTACGCCAAAGCCGATTTTTTAACGTTTCAAAACAAAAAAGCAGAAGCCATTTCTGTACTTGATAAACTTATTTCTGAACAAAATACTCACGCCATTGTTGATGAGGCTCTATTGCTGCAAGCAGAATTGTTTGAAAGTACAACTCAACATCAAAAAGCAAAAGAGAATTATTTAAGAATTATTGGAGATTTTTCATCAGAAATTTTAATTGACGATGCTCATTTTGCTTTAGCTGAATTGTACCGAAAAGTACTCGATCAACCAGAACAAGCCATACAACATTATGAAAAAATAATTTTTAATCATCCTGATAGTATTCATTTTGTAGAATCAAAAAAACACTTTCGGAACTTGAGAGAAAAAAGTAAAAATAAAACAACAATTGATTTATGATAATTTACAATGTAACCATTAATGTAGATGATTCAATCCACGCCCAATGGCGTGAATGGATAAAAGAACATATTCCTCAAGTACTTGGCACAGGGTTGTTTTCCAAAGCATTGTTTACAAAAGTTTTGGTGGAAGAAGACATGGGAGGCACCACCTATTCTGTACAGTATTTTGCGCATTCCAAAAATGCACTGCTAAAGTATCAAAACGAGTTTGCGTCAGAATTACAAGCGGATGGATTAAAGCGTTTTGGCGACAAAATGTTGGCATTTCGTACAGAGCTTGAAGTAGTGGATGAATTCATTGTAACTAAAAATTGATGAGCGTAAAACCAAAAAAACATTTGGGGCAACATTTTTTAAACGATGAATCTATTGCCAAAAAAATAGCCGATACCCTCACATTTAAGGGCTACGATACCATATTGGAAATTGGTCCAGGTATGGGAGTTTTGACCAAATATTTATTAGAAAAACCCACAACAACCTATGTTATAGAAATTGATACAGAGTCGGTGTCTTATCTTGAAGCACACTATCTTGAGTTGTCCAATCGTATTATTCAAGAAGACGTTTTGAAGTATGATTTCTCTAAAACTTTTGCCGACAAGTCTTTTGCTATTATAGGAAATTTTCCTTACAATATTTCGTCTCAAATTGTTTTTAAACTGTTGGAAAACCGAAAACAAATTCCTGAATTTTCAGGCATGTTCCAAAAAGAAGTTGCACAGCGCATTTGTGAAAAAGAAGGCAATAAAACCTATGGCATTCTATCCGTTTTAGTACAAGCATTTTATACCGCAGAATATTTATTTACAGTACCACCAACAGTTTTTAATCCACCTCCAAAAGTAGACTCTGGAGTTCTTCGGCTTAAACGAAAACAAGATTTTGAATTGCCATGTAGCGATAAACTTTTCTTTTCGGTAGTAAAAAGCGCCTTTCAGCAACGCCGTAAAACCTTGAGAAATAGCTTAAAAGGGTATAATTTATCGGAAAATTTAAAAGCAAATACTATCTTTGGCAAACGTCCGGAGCAGTTGTCTGTTGATGCGTTTATAAAATTGACCACAGCGATTGAATTGGATACAAAAAATGAGTAACTGTGAAAACATCTAAAGAGCATATTCCCTTTGAGATTACAGCAGCTTTGTTGGAAGCGATTGAATTGGACATCAAGAATAGAAATGATGGACCACTTCAAGAGCAACTCAATGAGTTGCATTATGCCGATATTGCTGAAATTTTAGATGATTTAAATCTTGAACAAGCGACGTACATTATCAAACTTTTGGATAGTGAAACAACTTCTGATGTTTTGGCAGAGCTTGAAGAAGATGTTCGAGAGAAAGTATTTCAAAATCTTTCAGCAAAAGAAATAGCTGAGGAGGTAAAGGAACTCGATACTGATGATGCCGCCGATTTATTATCGGAGCTTTCGCCAGAGCGAAAACAAAAAGTTATTGATCAAATTGATGATAAGGAACTTGTTGCAGATATCAATGAGCTTTTAGAATATGATGAAAATACTGCTGGTGGTTTGATGGCTAAGGAACTTGTAAAAGTTTATGAAACTTGGACCGTTGCTGGATGTCTTAGAAAAATTCGAGTACAAGCAAAAGATGTCAAAAGAGTTCACTCTATTTATGTCGTTACCAAAGAAGAAAAACTCATAGGTCGTCTTTCATTGAAGGATCTTTTGATTGCTAAAAATGAAACTAAAATTAGAGATATCTATATTCCAAAAGTAGATTCTGTTCATGTGAATGATGACGATGAAGATGTAGCACGACTCATGGCCAAATACGATTTGGAAGCTGTGCCTGTGGTAGATGACCAAAAAACATTGTTGGGGCGAATTACAATTGATGATATTGTTGATGTCATAAAAGAAGAAGCAGAAAAAGATTATCAATTAGCAGCAGGTATTACTCAAGACGTTGATGCAGAGGACAGTATTTTTGCACTCACCAAAGCCCGTTTGCCATGGTTGTTTTTGGGGCTTATTGGAGGTGTTGGGGCTGCCGTAATTATGGGAACTTTTGATACCATTATTGAAGATTATCCCCTGATTTTATTATTTACCCCACTAATTGCAGCAATGGCTGGGAATGTTGGTGTACAATCTAGCGCTATTATCGTACAAGGTCTGGCCAACGACGACATCAAAGGAAGTATCAATAATCGTTTAATTAAAGAAATGCTATTAGCAACACTCAATGGCATTGTTTTAGCCCTTTTTCTATTTGCATTTATATGGGCATGGAAACAAGATGTTCAGACGGCATTGGCGGTATCAGTATCTTTGGTCGCCGTTATTATTGTCGCAGGAATTGTAGGGACGTTTATTCCTTTATTTTTACATAAAAGAGGTATTGATCCGGCCATTGCTACAGGCCCTTTTATTACCACGAGTAATGATATTTTTGGAATTTTGATATACTTTATCATTGCAAAATTCATATTAAATATATAGCATGAATATCCTTCATGTGGATACCAACCATCCGTTGCTGATTGAAGAATTGGCAGCTCTTGGGCACACCAACCACGAAGATTTTACAGGCTCAAAAGCTCAAATTGAAGCCAAAATTGCTAATTACGATGGGCTTGTTATTAGAAGTCGTTTTACCATCGATAAACCATTTTTGGACAAGGCCACAAACCTCAAATTTATAGGTCGAGTAGGGGCAGGATTGGAAAATATTGATTTGGACTACGCCACTCAAAAAGGCATTCACTTGATTGCAGCGCCAGAAGGTAACCAAAATGCTGTGGGCGAACATGCATTGGGGATGTTATTGTCCTTATTTAACAAACTCAATCAGGCTGATGCAGAAGTTCGACAAGGGCTATGGCAACGCGAAGCCAATAGAGGTGTAGAACTGGACGGAAAAACCGTTGGAATTATAGGCTATGGCTATATGGGCAAGGCCTTTGCCAAAAAGCTAAAAGGATTTGACGTTGAGGTTTTATGTTACGATATTAAAACCAATGTGGGGGACGATAACGCCACACAAGTTGCGCTTAAGGAATTTCAAAATAGAGTAGAGGTTGTTAGCTTGCATACCCCACAAACTCCACGCACCATTGGAATGATCAATATCGAATTTATCCAACAATTTGCACATCCGTTTTGGCTCATCAATACCGCTCGGGGTAGTGCGGTAGTCACCAAAGATTTGGTAGCGGCTTTAGAGTCTGGACAAATTTTGGGTGCAGGGTTAGATGTTTTGGAATATGAAAAAAGTTCTTTTGAACACTTATTTTCTGAGGCTAAAATTCCAAAACCGCTACAAGATTTGATGCAATTTAAACAAGTACTTTTATCGCCACATGTTGCGGGCTGGACGGTAGAAAGCCACCAAAAATTAGCCCAAACGATAGTCGATAAAGTCCAAGAGATTTTCCATTAAACAAGATGTCTTAAATTGTTGGGTTTATAAACCTGTAAATGACCAGTTGAAATAATCTACTCCTCTTCTTCCTCCGCTTTTGGGCCATATTTCCGTTCCAATTCCGCCTGAAATTCTTCCAAAACAGGGCGTACGGTACTATCGGGAAGGTCAGAAATTCGGATATACATCAGACCATCAACGGCATTATTAAAAAGGGGATCAACATTAAAGGCAATCAGGCGGGCATTTTGTTTGATGTATTTTTTAAGCAATACAGGAAGGCGTAAAGCACCAGGTTCTATTTCATCAATGATTTTATCAAATTTATTCAAATCGGCTTCGGTAGCATCAAACACAAAATCCTTATCGGCATCTTTAAGTTTGACTTTAAATTCCTTTTTTGGATGTACATATTGCGCCAAATACGGATCGTAATAATGCGATTTCATAAACTCAATCATCAGCGATTTAGAGAAATTCGAAAAACGATTACTAATACTAACTCCACCAATAAGGTATTTATGATTGGGGAAGCGCAAAGTGGTATAAACAATCCCTTTCCAAAGTAAAAAGAGCGGCATGGGTTTTTGTTGGTATTGTTTGATGATAAAAGCACGTCCGAGCTCTATGGATTTGCTCATCATATCGTGCAATTCTGGTTCAAAACGGAATAAATCCTGTAGATAAAAACCATTGATTCCAAAGGCTTCATAAATTTCTGTTCCAAGCCCCATTCTGTAGGCTCCTGCCAAACATTCTGCTTCGTTGTCCCACAAAAACATATGGTGATAATAGCTGTCAAAATGATCTAAGTCTATTGCCTTATTTGTGCCCTCACCAATTTCACGAAACGTAATTTCACGCAGTCGTCCAATTTCTCTTAAAATATTGGGGATCGTTGCTGCTGGCGCCAAATACACTTCGTAATTTTTACTCTGTAATAAGCGGAAATTTTTGGCCCGTAAATCGTCCACCTCCGAACGCATAATAAGAGGATTTACAGGCGTAATGATTTTCTTTGGTGCTTTATTAATTTTGATGCTACTCGAAATGTTTTTTAGAATTTTCGGATTTTCAAAGGCATTAGAAAGCATATAGGTTTTTTTGCGAATAAAGTCTGAAAATTCTTCTATAGTTTCGTGTTGTTCTTGGTCTTTTACAGAAATAGGACGTCCAATACGCACCTTAATCACTCTGTTTTTTTGAGTCAATAATTCCGATGGTAATTTCGCTGTTCTAAGCGTGTCGCTTATTTTGGATAAGCGATAAAATAAGGGGCTGTTTTTGGCATGAAAATATATGGGGACAATAGGGACTTTTGCCTTTTTGGCCAACTTCATAGCAGCGGCTTCCCATGGTTTGTCCACCAATAATTTTCCATCACGATATGTTGAAACTTCCCCAGCTGGGAAAATCCCTAAGGGGTGGCCTTCTTTTAAGTGCAAAAGTGCATTTTTGAAACCTGTTACACTCGATTTTACATCTTTTCTGTTTTCAAAAGGATTGACAGGCATGATGTAGGGGATAAGGGGTTCAATTTTGTGGAGTAAAAAATTGGCAATAATCTTAAAATCACTACGCTGCTCAATCATCAATTTAAGCAACAAAATCCCATCGACACCACCAAGAGGGTGGTTGGAAACGGTAATATAAGCGCCTTCTTTTGGCAAGCGTTTTAGGTCTTCTTCTGGGATTTCAAAACGGATTTTAAATTCTTTTAAAAGCGCATCTAAAAACTCAAGATTGGAGCGGTGTTTGTTTCTGTTGTAGATTTTATTAATGGTCGAAATTTTGAGTATTTTTAGAATAATCCATCCCAAAAACCTACCAATAAATCCATATTTATCAAGATTTATGGCTTTTGCAACTTCTTTGGAGGTAATAATACTCATTAGAACTAGGACTTTGTGATTAGTTGAACGGTTTCTGGAGTAATTTGTTTCATCAAGACCGTTTTATTTTTTTCAATTTCATCAATAGCTTCCGCATTGTAATGACGAATTGTATAGAGTTTTACATCCAAATCGACTTTTACATCATATTTAGCTTTGAGTTGCAATATGAGTGGTTCTAGGTGATCATATTTATTTTCCATACAAACAGAAAAGCTAATGGCCGAATTTTGAATCGACCGAACTTTCATTTTATGCAAGTGCAGTAACTTAAAAATATGACTGATGTTTTCTTCTACGATATATGAAAAATCTAAAGACGAAACGGAAATCAATATTTGATTATTCCTCAAAATATAACAGGGGACTTTTGGAGAAAGTTCAAGGGCTTTTCCCACTTTAGTGCCGTTGTTTTTTGGGTTTAAAAAAGATTTTACAAAAAGTTGAATTTCTTTGCGTTGTAGTGGTTGTAATGTTTTTGGGTGAATCACAGATGCACCATAATACGACAATTCAATGGCTTCTTCGTAGGACAAGGAATGGAGTAAAGTTGCATTTTCAAAATAGCGTGGGTCTGCATTTAGTACACCTGGGACATCTTTCCAAATTGTAACGCTTTTTGCATTCAGACAATACGCAAAAATAGCTGCCGTGTAATCACTACCTTCGCGGCCAAGTGTTGTAGTGAAATTGTTGGTATCGCTTCCCAAAAATCCTTGTGTAATGTATAAAATGTTACCATTTACAGCAGAAGAAATTTTAGATTGAGTGGCTTCCCATTGTACTTTTGCATCACGATAATAGTTGTCTGTTTTTATGAGTTCACGTACATCTAACCAACTGTTTTGAACACCTTTATGGTTGAGGTAGTAACTTACAATTGTTGTAGAAACAAGCTCTCCAAAACCTATGGTTTGATCATATACAAAGCTATAATCGGGTGATTTATTACGGCTAAAAAAGTCAGATAGCTCTTGAAATAAATTTGAAACCACCTTAAAAACTTCATGTGATTCGTTTTCAAATAAATCCAATAAAATCGCATTATGGTATTTTTTAACATCTTGAATACTACTTTGCAATTGGTGTTTGGAATTAAAATAATGATCAATGACTTTTTCCATGGCATTGGTTGTTTTTCCCATCGCCGAAATAACAATCAGAGTTTTTTTGGTCCCCACAACATTGAGTACCTTTTCCAGATTTCGAACACCATCTGCATCTTTTACAGAGGCGCCTCCAAACTTTAAGATTTGCATGCGTCTAATTTAGCTAAATAGTTTTTAATCCCTTCTTCATTCAAATGCACCACATCCCAATCGCGTTTGACATCTGCACCCTTGTGCTCATAAAACTCAATGGCTGGAGTGTTCCAATCCAACACATCCCAACTGACACGTTTCACTCCAAGTTTACCTGCAAATTTTATCACTTCGTCCAAAAGTGCCGAACCAATTCCGTGACCCCGCATACTTTCTGAAACAATCAAATCTTCGAGGTGCAAAACGATGCCTTTCCATGTTGAAAATCTGGTATAGACAAGCGCAATACCAATAATCTTTTGTTCTACCTCTGCCACAAAACAATTAAATTCTGAAGTTGTACCAAAGCCATGTTGAACAAGATCCTCTACGCTAATTTCAACAGCTTCAGGTTCTTTTTCATAAATGGCAAGTTCAACAATTAGGTCCAAAACCTTGGACATGTCTGCTTTTTTTGCTTTCCGGATGATGTATTCCATAGAATTATATTCTGTGGGGTCAAAGATACTCAAATGGCTTTTATTTTTCAGAAATAAAATCATTACGAAAACGTTGTAGTTGAACAAAAATATTAGATATTTGCAGTAAATTTTCTTCAGATGTCTCAAAAAAATCAAACACTCGGTGAATTTATCATCGAACACCAGTCTTCATTTAAGTATTCATCAGGAGAGTTATCTCGACTTATAAATTCTATTCGTTTGGCTGCAAAAGTGGTTAATTACGAAGTCAATAAAGCAGGCCTCGTTGATATCTTAGGCGCTGCAGGAGATACAAATGTTCAAGGAGAAAGTCAACAAAAATTGGATGTATATGCCAATGATAAATTCATTCAAATGCTAACCAATCGCAATATTGTTTGCGGTATAGCTAGTGAAGAAGAAGACCATTTTATTGCTATAAATAGTAATGATAAAAATCATCAAAATAAGTACATAGTATTAATTGATCCTTTGGATGGTTCGTCCAATATAGATGTTAATGTTTCTGTAGGAACTATTTTTTCGGTGTATCGTCGTGTTACGGATGTAGGAACACCAGTATCCCTCGATGATTTTCTTCAAAAAGGGAGTGAGCAAGTTGCAGCAGGTTATATTATATATGGCACATCTACAATGCTGGTGTATACCACTGGCGATGGCGTTAATGGATTCACGTTAAATCCAGCCATTGGAACTTTTTATTTGTCACATCCCAATATGCAATTTCCAAAAAATGGAAAGATTTATTCTGTAAATGAGGGAAATTATATTCATTTTCCACAAGGGATAAAAGATTATATAAAATATTGTCAAATGGAAGAGGGCGATCGACCATATACCTCGCGATATATAGGGTCTTTAGTGTCTGATTTTCATAGAAATATGATTAAAGGGGGCATATATTTATATCCAAAAAGTTCCAAAACCTCTGAAGGTAAGCTTAGGCTATTGTACGAATGTAATCCCATGGCTTTTTTGGCAGAACAAGCCAATGGTAAAGCTACAAATGGAGTCCAACGTATTTTAGACATTCAACCCACCGAACTTCACCAACGTGTTCCATTTATTTGTGGCAGTACAAATATGGTTGAAGATGTAGAAGCTTTTATAAAAGCGACTCAATAATTTTTTCTTTATCTGCTTAGTCAAAAATAAGGTTGTAACTTTACAGCAAATTTTAAAAGGAATGCACAAGGCAGGTTTTGTCAATATTATAGGAAATCCAAACGTTGGGAAATCAACTCTAATGAATGCTTTTGTGGGAGAACAGCTGTCTATCATCACTTCAAAAGCGCAAACAACACGCCATAGAATTTTAGGGATTGTTAATGGCGATGATTTTCAAGTGGTACTTTCGGATACACCAGGAATTATAAAGCCTGCATATGAGTTACAAACTTCTATGATGCACTTTGTGAAGTCTGCTTTTGAAGATGCTGATATTTTGATTTATATGGTTGAAATTGGAGAAAAATCATTAAAAGATGATGCCTTTTTTCATAGAATTACTTCAACAAAAACACCTGTAATTTTATTGATCAACAAAATAGATGCTTCGGACCAAGAAATGCTTGAGACACAAGCAGAATTTTGGCAACAAAAAGTACCTAATGCTGAGTTTTATCCTATTTCTGCTCTCACAGGGTTCAATGTAAAAAATGTTTTTGATCGCATTATAGAGCTCTTGCCAGAATCTCCACCTTTTTACCCAAAAGATCAATTAACCGATAAGCCAGAGCGCTTTTTTGTGAATGAAAAAATTCGAGAAAAAATCTTAATGCATTACAAAAAAGAGATTCCATATGCTGTTGAAGTCGATACTGAAGAGTTTTTTGAAGAAGAAAAAATCATTCGTATGCGTTCTGTAATCATGGTCGAACGAGAAACTCAAAAAGGAATTCTAATAGGCCACAAAGGGAAAGCCCTAAAACGTGTGGGCAGCGAAGCTCGAAAGGATTTAGAACAATTCTTTGGCAAACAAGTTCACCTAGAATTGTATGTAAAAGTCAATAAAAACTGGCGTTCAAATTCCAGACAATTGAAACGTTTTGGTTACGACCAGTCATAAAACTTTCTATCATTTTTTGGAGTTCTTAGAAATCACTTCTTGCACAAATTGATACAAAATATTCATTTGTTCTTTTCCTTTTTCTTTTCCAATTTGACCACCAAAATAGAATAAAATCCAAATAATTACCATTGCAATCATTAGTAGTATTGGCAGTAGGGTTGACGCATTTAAAGAGTGATTGGCATAGGCCCAAACACCACACCCTATAAAAACTCCAGCGACAAGAAAATGCAAAAACATAAACATAGTCCATACCACTGGATTTGGACCAAATAAGCCTTTTATAGTCGATGATGTTCCTTCCTCCAAGACTTCAAGATGTAATTGTGGTGACCAAAAATGCTGTTTTTCTTTAGTGATTTTTAAAAATATATGAGGTTCTATTACAGAGACGTGGATGCTACTGTTCTTTTTAGTATTTGATTTGAAATGTTCTAATACAATTTTCGCCTCTTGATTTAGCATGATCGAAAATCGAGGTCTTAAGACGATGTCATTATTTAAATTCATAAGTGTAGATTTGATTTTTAAATATAATAAAACCTTTTTAAACTCATGTTTTCATCATTTTACTTAGCGATATTTCCTATTTTTGCAGCAATTCTAAACATCTGATGGGAAATATTGTAGCTATTGTAGGTCGTCCAAACGTTGGTAAATCCACATTTTTTAATCGATTGATTCAACGGCGAGAGGCTATTGTCGATGCCGTTAGTGGTGTAACACGCGATAGACATTATGGTAAAAGTGACTGGAATGGAAAAGAATTTTCTGTCATTGATACTGGAGGTTATGTTGTTGGAAGTGATGATATTTTTGAAGCAGAAATCGACAAACAGGTCGAATTGGCCATAGACGAAGCAGATGCCATTATTTTTATGGTTGATGTTGAAACGGGTGTAACAGGTATGGACGAAGATGTTGCTAAACTTTTGAGAAAAATAAAAAAACCTGTTTTTCTGGTCGTTAACAAAGTAGACAATGCTAAACGTGCACAAGATGCCGTAGAGTTTTATGCATTGGGTCTAGGCGATTATTACACTATTGCAAGTATAAATGGAAGTGGTACTGGAGATTTACTTGATGCTTTGGTAGATGCACTCCCTCAAGATAAAGAAAATGACGAACCAGAATTGCCTCGTTTTGCTGTTGTAGGTCGACCAAATGCAGGAAAATCTTCATTCATCAATGCATTAATTGGAGCAGATCGATATATTGTTACTGATATAGCAGGAACTACACGTGATGCAATAGAGACTAAGTACAATCGTTTTGGATTTGATTTTAATTTGGTAGATACGGCTGGAATTCGCCGCAAGTCAAAAGTCAAAGAAGATTTAGAATTTTATTCTGTAATGCGAAGTGTCCGTGCCATAGAAAACGCCGATGTTTGTTTGTTGGTCTGCGATGCACAACGCGGATTTGACGGTCAAGTACAAAATATATTTTGGTTGGCACAACGCAACAATAAAGGCATTGTGATTTTGGTAAACAAATGGGATTTGGTAGAAAAAGATACCAAAACCACCAAAGCCTTTGAAACTCATATTAGAAAACAAATAGAACCTTTTACAGACGTTCCAATTGTTTTTATTTCGGCACTTACCAAACAACGTATTTTTAAAGCGATTGAGACCGCTGTTGAGGTCTATAAAAACAGGTCAAAACGTATCAAAACAAGTGTTTTAAATGAAGATTTGTTGCCAATAATAGAACACAATCCACCACCAGCTTTAAAAGGGAAGTATGTTAAAATAAAATACATCATGCAGTTGCCAACGCCTCAACCACAGTTTGCATTTTTTTGTAATTTACCTCAATATGTTAAAGAACCCTACAAGCGTTTTTTAGAAAATAAATTACGTTCATTATATGATTTTTCAGGTGTACCAGTGACTATTTTTATGCGAAAAAAGTAGGTTTACCAACCTCCAGAAGCGCCTCCGCCTCCAAAGCCACCACCACCAAAGCCGCCGCCAAAACCGCCACCACCAAAACTTCCGCCGCCTCCAAATAGACCGCCTTTAGATGAGCTTTTGTGGTAGCTTCCTCGCCCCATATTACTCAAAAGGATAGCGTCCAAAATACTCGTACGAGGGACACGGTTTCCTTTGTTGTTGCCATCATCTCGTTTGGATAATGCTGCAATAAAAATGATAAAAATAACGATTAAGAACAGTATGAGTCCAAATGGAATATCGGATTCGTTTTGTTTTGGAGTTGCTTTATATACCCCTGTTAAAACTTCAAAAATAGCATCTGACCCAGCATTTAAGCCTTTTGCATATTGATTTTTTTTGAAATATGGAATGATGTGTTCCTGGATAATTCGACTACACATTTTGTCGGTGAGAAGATGCTCTACACCATATCCCGTACTGATATTTATTTTTCGGTCATTTTTAGCCAAAAGAATAAAAACACCATTGTCTTTATTTTTTTGACCAATAACCCAATTATGCGCCCAGTTTGTAGCCAAATAATTGATATATTCTCCCTCTGTTGAATTGATGGTGGCCACAACAATTTGTGTGGATGTACTATCGGTATACCTGATGAGCTTTTGTTCTAAAGCTTTAGATTCATTTGGTGTTAAAAGGTCTATATAGTCATAAACACTTGTTTGAACGTTTGGTTTTGGAGGAATTTCAAATTGTGCTTTACAATTTTGTCCGACAAAAAGAAAGACAAAAAGAAATGAGAGGTATCTTAATTTAATACTCATCTATACTTCGCCTTTTGAAACTTCATTTGACAACTCATCTTTATCATTCGTTTCCCAAGGGAAGAATTTTTCTAGAGCTCCACTAGCACTTTTTATACCTTCCACAATTCCTGTTTTGAATGCTCCAGTTTCAAAATGCTTTTGCATCACATCACGTGTTTTATTCCAAAAATTGCTATCGACTTTCCTATCAATTCCCTTATCGCCATAGATGCCAAATTTTTTATTTTCAATAGCAATATAAATCAATACGCCATTTTCTAATTTAGTATTGTCCATTTTTAAGGCATGAAAAACATATTTTGCTCGACTATCAATAGCTTCTGAGGTACTTCGTTCCAAATGCACACGAATTTCTCCAGAAGTATTTTTTTCAGCCATACGAATAGCCGAAACAATTTCTTGTTCTTCGTCTGTAGTAAGAAAATTTTCTAAGGAATTCACAAATTCGTTTTAGTCAAAGTCAAAATCCACTTCGGGTGCTTTTTCGGCTCCAGGATCTGCTGTATAGCGTGCCATTTCACCAAAACCAAACCAACCTGCTAAAATTTTATTAGGAAATTTTGTAGTGAAAATATCATAAGTGTTTACAGCTTTGTTATATCGATCTCTTGCAACATTGATGCGGTTTTCTGTACCTTCCAATTGGTTTTGTAGATCCAAAAAGTTCTGATTTACTTTGAGTTCTGGGTAGCGTTCTACAGAAACTAAAAGACGAGAAAGTGCACCACTAAGACCGCTTTGTGCTTGTTGAAATGCTTCTAAATTTTCAGCTGTAATGTTTGTTGGATCAATAGTTGTTGAAGTGGCTTTAGCACGTGCTTCAATGACTTGAGTGAGGGTGCTTTTTTCAAAGTCTGCGGCACCTTTTACGGTACTTACAAGATTTCCAATGAGGTCACTTCTGCGCTGGTAACTGCTTTCAACATTAGACCATGCTGTTTTTGCATTTGCTTCGTGTTCTACGGCAGTATTATTGAACCCTACGGCCCAATTATAAACTCCAAAACCGATTACTGCTACAATAATTAAAGGGATAAGCCATTTCTTCATAATGTTTAGATTTAGATTTGAGATTTAATTTTTATTAGTTGATGTTTTATGGATTCCAATTTACAAATAATATCAAAATTAGTCAGTGATTTTCCATTATTTGTTTTTAAATAGGTTTTTGCACCTTCTAATGTATAGCCCTGTTCTTTAACCAAATGGTAAATTAGTCTAAGATTTTTGATATCTTCTGGTGTAAATCGTCTGTTTCCTTTGGCGTTTTTTTTTGGCTTTAGAATAGAAAACTCCCCATCCCAAAAACGTATCAATGAAGTTTTTACACCAAATGCTTTGGCAACTTCTCCAATGGTATAATACATTTTTTTAGGTAAATCGACATGCATCTTAATCTAAGGATTGGTTTTCAACAGAGGCTTTAATCAAAAGTTCGCTAAATTCCTCACTAGTAAGGTTGCCGTAATAGAAGTTAAGAGGGTTGATGCGCTTTTTATCTTTAAAAATTTCATAATGCAAATGAGGTGCCTGTGAACGTCCTGTACTCCCTACAAAACCAATGATGTCGCCACGTTTTACACGTTGATTTTTTCGAACATTATATTTATGCAAATGGGCATATAAACTTACATAGCCATAGCCATGATCAATACGTATGTGCTTACCGTACCCCGAAGATCTAGAATCGGCGCGCTTAACAACACCATCTCCACTAGCATAAACAGGAGTCCCACGAGGTGCAGTAAAATCCATTCCATAATGAAATTTTCTAATTTTTGTAAACGGGTCTGTTCGATAACCATAACCAGATGCCATTCGGGTTAAATCTTCATTTTTGATGGGTTGAATGGCAGGGATTTTTGCAAGGAAAGCTTCTTTGTCTTTGGCCAATGCTGTAATTTCATCTAAGGATTTAGACTGAACCACAAGACGTTTTTGAAGAATATCAATGCGTTTATTGGTTTCAGCAATTAATTCTGAATTTTCAAAGCCATCAAATTTTTTATAACGATTTACCCCTCCAAAACCTTGTATTCTTTGAGAATTTGGAATGGGATTGGCCTCAAAATACAGCCTATAAATAGTATTGTCTCTATCTTCAATATTACCCAAAACACTTTCAATTTCATTCATTTTTTGATGCAATAGGGTATATTGAAATTCCATATTTTGAAGTTCACGCTTTAAGGATTTTTCTTGAGGGGATTCAAAATAATAGCTCCCAATCAAAGCCGCAAAAAAACCAAAAATTGCAGAAGCAAAAATGAACCCAACCGCAAATTTTGCTTTTGTCTTTTTATCGCTCGTAATCCTTCTGTACGAAAGCGTTTCAGGATCGTAATAATATTTTACGTTAGACATTGCCTAAAAAGTTCTATTTTTGTTTGAAGTTTTGTTGCGTACAAATACACGCTTCACCCAAGGACAAATATAATTTGTTTTTGGAGCAAAATCAAATTATTTCAAAAAGGTTAACATATTACATGAAATCTCAAGACATAAGAGCCAATTTTCTAAAGTTTTTTGAAGACAAGAAACATACCATTGTACCTTCTGCTCCAATGGTGGTTAAAGACGATCCAACCTTGATGTTTGTCAATTCTGGAATGGCACCATTCAAAGAATATTTTATTGGCAATGGACAGCCGCCAAGCAATCGTATTGCGGATACCCAAAAATGTTTGAGAGTTTCTGGAAAACATAACGACTTGGAAGAAGTAGGTTATGATACCTACCATCATACCCTTTTTGAGATGTTAGGCAATTGGAGTTTTGGAGATTATTTCAAAAAAGAAGCCATAGAATGGGCTTGGGAATTACTTACAGAAGTTTATGAAATAGATCAAAATATTCTTTATGTTACTGTTTTTGAGGGTGATAAAAATGATAAAACAGAAATGGATACTGAAGCATTTTCCATTTGGAAAAACATTGTTGCTGAGGATCGTATTTTGAAAGGCAATAAGAAAGATAATTTTTGGGAGATGGGCGATCAAGGACCTTGTGGTCCGTCTAGTGAAATTCATGTAGACCTTAGAAGCGAGGAAGAAAAGGCCAAAATACCTGGGCGTGAATTGGTTAACAAAGATCATCCTCATGTGGTTGAAATATGGAATTTGGTTTTTATGGAATACAACCGAAAAGCAGATGGCGCGTTAGAACCTTTACCACAAAAACATGTTGACACTGGAATGGGCTTTGAACGTTTATGTATGGTGCTCCAAGGAGTTAAATCCAATTATGATACGGATGTTTTTACCCCAATTATTCGAGAGATTGAAGCAATTTCTGGAAAAGATTATGGCGAAAATGAAAAGCAAGATATTGCTATTCGTGTGATTTCTGATCACATTCGCACAGTTGCCTTTTCAATTGCAGATGGGCAGTTGCCTAGCAATAATGGTGCAGGCTATGTCATCCGACGTATTTTAAGGCGTGCAGTACGTTATGGGTTTACTTTTTTAGACCAAAATGAACCTTTTATGTATCGTCTTGTAAATGTTTTGGTTAAGAAAATGGCAACAACATTTCCGGAGCTAAAAACTCAAAAGCAATTGATTCAAAATGTTGTTAGAGAAGAAGAAGCATCATTTCTAAAAACTTTGGATCAAGGACTCATTCTGCTCGAACGCATTATAAATACAACTCAAGGCGATATAATTTCTGGGGATAAAGCTTTTGAATTATATGATACCTATGGCTTCCCTGTTGATTTGACAGCACTTATTCTTCAGGAAAAAAACATACAACTGGATAAAGCTGGATTTCAGGTTCAGCTTGAAAAACAAAAAAGTAGGTCGCGAGCTGCTCGTGAAGTTTCCACTGAAGATTGGACCGTTATTCGCGAAGATGATGAGCAAGAATTTATTGGATATGACAGTCTTCAAACAAAAGTTAAGATTGTACGCTATCGAAAAGAGGTGTCCACTAAACATGGCACACAATATCAACTCGTGTTTAACCTTACACCATTTTATGCCGAGGGTGGTGGACAAGTTGGAGACAAAGGGTATTTGGAAACCTCAAATGGGGATAAGATATACATTCTGAATACTAAAAAAGAAAATAATGTTACCGTTCATATTACAAGAGACTTGCCTAAAAATCTTACAGACTCTTTTCTAGCAAGTGTTGAGATTGATAAGAGGTTTAAAACAGAATGTAATCATACTGCTACGCATTTGTTGCACCAAGCATTGCGTGAAATTTTGGGAACTCATGTGGAGCAAAAAGGGAGTGCAGTACATTCAGATTATTTACGTTTTGACTTCTCTCATTTCTCTAAAATGACCGACGAGGAACTTCAAGAAGTTGAAAGCTATGTGAATTCAAGAATTGCGGGTCGCTTAAAATTTGAAGAACAACGAGCAATCCCACTAACACAAGCCATTGAAGATGGAGCAATCGCACTATTTGGTGAAAAATATGGTGATGTTGTCCGTACAGTCCGTTTTGGAAATTCTATAGAATTGTGCGGAGGAACTCATGTCAAAAATACTGCAGATATTTGGCATTTTAAAATCACTTCAGAAAGTGCTATAGCATCTGGTATTCGCAGAATAGAAGCCATTACAAATGAAGCTGTAAAAGATTTTTTCAAAGAAAATAATCAGCATTTTAAATTAATCAAAAATGCGTTGAATAATACTGTTGACCCTGTCAAAGCAGTGCTAAATTTGAAATCTGAAAATATCCAGCTTAAGAAACAAATTGAACAGCTTTTAAAAGAAAAGGCCAATAGCGTAAAATCACAATTACTAACAGGAATTCAATCCATCAATGGAATAAATTTTTTAGCAAAACAGCTCGATTTAGATGCCAATGGAATGAAAGATATTTCTTTTGAAATTGGACAAAAACAGGACAATGTAGTTTTGGTCTTTGCCTCAGAACAAAATGGTAAAGCATTAATATCGTGTTATGTATCAAAAGAGCTTGTTGCTTCAAAAAATTTAAATGCTGGTACCATTGTACGCACACTTGGGAGTTATATTCAAGGTGGTGGTGGAGGGCAACCATTTTTTGCCACCGCTGGAGGGAAAAACCCTGCAGGTATTACTGAGGCACTAGCGCAAGTTGTTGACCTTATATCTTAAGTTTTGAAATTTCAAACCGAAGTTCCATTAAACCCAACCAACGGCAACACTATCGATTTTGATGCCAAAATAGTTTTACTTGGTTCATGTTTTACAGAACATATTTCTGAAAAATTAGATTTTTATAAATTCCAAACTCTATGTAATCCTTTTGGAATTTTATTCCATCCTCAAGCAATTTTAACATTCTTGAGAAATGTATCTGAAAATAAAATAGATGAAAATGCTGTCTTTTTTGCTGATGAACAATGGAAAAGTTTCAACGCTCATTCTCAACTAAATAACAGTTCAAAAACACTATTTTTAAATCAATTAACCTCAAGAACTGAAGATTGCAATTCTCGTTTCAAAACAACTTCTCATTTTATTATTACTCTTGGAACAGCATGGAGCTATCGCCACATTAATACTCAAAACTATGTTGCCAATTGTCATAAATTGTCCTCAACGCAGTTTGAAAAAGTGTTGTTTTCAGTTGAAGAAATTACCAATATTCTACACAAAATAAAAGATTTAATTCACGCCTTCAATCCCAAAGCTGAGGTGATTTTTACCTTGTCTCCTGTGCGGCATCTCAAAGATGGCTATATTGAAAATACTCAAAGCAAAGCCCATTTGATTTCTGCGATTCATAAAGTGGTACATTCTTCAGATGTATTGCATTATTTTCCCTCATTTGAGATAATGATGGATGAACTTCGAGACTATAGATTTTATAAATCCGACATGATTCACCCAAGCGCCCAAGCGATTGATTTTATTTGGGAGAAATTTAAGTCTGTTTGGATTGATTCGAGGCTTAATGATACCCTCAATATCATCAACCGTATTCAAAACGGATTACAACACAAACCAATGAACCCCAATAGCGAAGCCCACCAAAATTTTTTGAAGTCTATTCATTCTGAAATAGATAACTTAAAAAGAGAGTTTCCTCATCTCAAATTCTGATTTTTATATTTAAAAGCCAACTTCTGCTTTGTTTATTTTTGCCAGCCATTTCCTAAAATTGAAGTATATTAGCTGAACAAAATAAACAAGCAATGCCTAAAGATTCTTATGTAAAATTTAACAAAATCGATGGCGTAGGATATATCGAATTTTACAACCCATCCCATAATGCATTGCCATCACAAATGTTAACAGAACTTTGTGCTGTGATTGACAACGCAGGAACAGACAATGATATTAATATTTTGGTTTTAAAAAGTGGTGGCGATCGTACGTTTTGTGCAGGAGCTAGTTTTGATGATTTGGCAGCAATTTCTACAATAGAAGAGGGAATAACATTTTTTATGGGATTTGCAAATGTGATTAACGCTTTACGGAAAAATCCAAAAATTGTGATAGGGAGTGTGCAAGGAAAGGCCGTTGGAGGAGGAGTTGGTTTGGCTGCTGCGGTTGATTTATGCTTTGCGAGTGAATACGCTTCTATCAAGCTTAGTGAATTGAATATTGGAATTGGCCCATTTGTTATTGAACCTGCATTAAAAAGAAAATTAGGTCTTTCTGCTGTATCTCAGTTGACACTTCACCCACAAACATTTTTTTCTGCAAAATGGGCTCGAGAAAAAGGGCTTTATGCGGATGTTTTTGAAACTAACGACAATTTGAACAAACATGTTTCTTCAGTAGCCAACCAACTTGCAAAATACAACCCAGAGGCTTTAGCAGAATTTAAAAAAATTCAATGGGAGGAATCAAATCATTGGGATGATTTGTTGGCACAACGCGCCAAAATTAGTGGTCGCTTGGCATTAAGCCCATTTACCAAAACCCAGTTGAAAAAATTCACAAAAGCATAAATTTTAATTCAAATAATGAGTACCCTAATTCACATTGAAAAAGTTAAAGAGTCTAAAGCTAAAGATTTAGATTTTAATAACATTCCTCTAGGAAAAACTTTTACTGACCATATGTTTCTGTGTACCTATGAAAATGAAGCCTGGCAAATTCCAAAAATAGTTCCAATGGGGGCATTGCCTACTCATCCTGCTGCTATGGCATTACATTATGGTCAAGCTATTTTTGAAGGGATGAAAGCAACAATTGATGCAAATGGTACTCCAATGTTGTTTCGACCAGAACAAAATGCAAAACGTTTAAATTTTAGTGCACGTCGTTTAGGTATGCCAGAATTTCCTGAAGAACTATTTGTTGAAGCTTTAAAGATTTTGGTGGGTTTAGATAAAAATTGGATTCCACCACAACAAGGCAGTGCATTGTATTTGCGTCCTTTTATGTATGCCGATGAAGCATTTATTGGGATGAGAGCAGCAACACAGTATAAGTTTATAATTATGGCTTCTCCGTCCAATCCAATTTACACAAAAAGAGTTCGATTATACGCTGAAACCAATTATATCCGTGCGGCACATGGTGGAACAGGTGAAGCAAAGGCAGCAGGAAATTATGCTGCAGCAATTTTACCAACCGAACATGCAAAAGCAAAAGGTTATGACCAAGTTTTATGGTTAGATGCTCACAATTTCAAAAGTATTCAAGAAGTTGGAACTATGAATATTTTTTTCAAAATCAATGGTAAAATCATTACTCCAAACTTGGACGGGTCCATACTGGCAGGAATTACAAGGATGAGTGTTATTGAACTATTACGATACAAAGGATATGAGGTTACAGAAAGACCAATTTCTATTGATGAAATCAATGAAGCCTCCAAAAACGGAACATTGGAAGAAGCTTTTGGAACAGGAACTGCTGTTGGAATTGCAATGATTCAAGAAATTGGTTACAAGGGCGAAGATATTCATGTTTCCAACGAAAGTCCAGTAGGACAAATGGTTATGAAGACAATAAACGGTGTTCGTATAGGTGAAATTCCTGATGATTTAAACTGGATGTGTAAGATTAAAATCTAAAAAGGAGAGATTAACGCTTTGATTTTACGCCAGCGATATGCTCTTATGAACGCCCCTTCTTTTTCTGATACGATAAAAGGAACATTGGTTTTCCATGCTTTGAAGTACCCCATCAAATAATCTAAAAAAAGACGAACTTTTCTTTTCTTATAAGATAGTTTTAAAGCAGATAAAAAAGCTAATATAAATCCATTTCTCATTTTATAAAGCGCCATTCCTTGATAATATTTTGCACTTCTATTGTAGGTAGAACCTGTAGGTTTCAAATGCTTTACATGAAGGGAATCGTCTGTTCGAAAAGACCAGCCATTATACAGCGCTACAAGTTCATCGATGGTATCCCAACCCATGGACTTTTGTAAGCCGCCAATGGCCATAAAACATGCTTTTCTATAAGCTTTCAAAGGTCCTCTAATATGATCATTTGAGGTTAGATTTTCCAAAATCCACTCCCCGTTTTTTTCAATGTAGCAATGGCCTGCAATGAGTCCGAGTTTTGGATCGTTTTTGTAGTGTTCTGCTATGGTTTTTAAATAATTTTTTGGAAAAACTAAATCAGCATCAAATTTACAAACCACATCATAGTCTTGATCCAACTGCTCATATCCTTTGTAAAATGCGGTAATAATTTTTTCGCCAGGCAAATGTTTATCAGAAGATTGGTGTCGAACGCTATCAATAAATGCATATTGTTTTTTTAACGTTTCTACAATTTTTGGAGTATTATCTGTGGAATTATCGTCTACAACGATAATTTTTTTTGGAAGTAACGACTGCTCAGCTAATGAAATCAAGCAATTTTCTATAAAAGCTTCTTCATTATGTGCTGGTATGACAATGTAGAACCTCACTTTCTTTCAGCGTAAACGATATAAAATCTCTTTGTGAAATACCTTAAAAGAGGACGAATTCCTATTTTTTTTGTTGGATTAGTCCATTTTTCTCTAGAAATAATTGTCCACCCCGCTTTTTCTAGTAACCAATCAAACTGCCAGTCTTCAAATTCATGAAAGTGACGATCGCGTATATCAGTTTTGCTTTTATAGGCATTTGAAAACCAAAGTTTTAGCGGGACGCTTGCAATGAGTTTGTTGGCCTTTATTTCTTTTAAAACAACAAAAGGAGTTACGAGGTGTTCAAAAATTTCAAAGGCTGTAACAACATCTGCCTTACTGTTTTGAATCGAAGAACAATCAAGATCAAGATCTTCACCATTTGTGTTTGTAACAGTAAAACCGTTTGATTTCAATAAATCAGAAAGTGGGTTTTTAACACCCAAATCAAAAATTTCCTCGTTTTTGCTAATGTACTTTTTGACAAAGTTAAGAGTCAAATTATAGCGTCTCGTTGGAAAGTTGTTTTCGTACATTTAATATTTATAAACAATAGCGTTGATGTGCATACCAGCACCTACACTTGCAAATATAATAATATCGCCTTTATTGAGATTGTGATTATTAACTTCTCCTTTTCGAATTAGGTCAAATAGTGTAGGAACTGTGGCTACAGAACTGTTGCCAAGTTTATGTATGGTCATGGGCATGATTCCTTCTAGTACAGGAGTTTTGTAAAGTCTGTAAAAGCGTTTTACAATGGCTTCATCCATTTTTTCGTTCGCTTGATGAATGAGTATTTTCTTAACATCTTTTATGCTATAACCACTTTTATCGAGACAATTTTTTAGTGCCGCTGGCACATTTTTCAGGGCAAATTCATAAATTTTTCTTCCATACATTTTGATATAGCGGACGTCTTCATCCTGCGTTTTGTCATTAGAGTTCCCAAAAAACAAATGATAGACTTCATCATGAGTATATGATGCAGATTCATGTGAAATAATTCCTCCTTCTTCTTCAGAAGCTTCAACTATTGTTGCTCCTGCACCATCGGCATAAATCATAGAGTCCCGATCAAAAGGGTCGACAACTCTAGAAAGTGTTTCTGTTCCAATAACCAAACAACGTTTTGCCATTCCGGCTTTGATGAATGCTTGTGCTTGAACAACACCTTCTACCCAACCCGGACATCCAAAAAGAATATCATAAGCTACACATTTTGGACTTTTTATTTTTAAAAGATGTTTAATTCTTGCAGCTAAACATGGAAGAATATCACTTTGAATAGCACTGTGCTTGACATCACCAAAATTGTGAGCACAAATAATATAATCTAATGTTTCAGGGTCAATTTTAGCATCGGATAGTGCTTTTTCTGCTGCAAAAGCTCCTAAATCTGAAGCGGTTAGGTTTTCATTGGCATAACGCCTTTCAGAAATACCAGTAATAGCTTTAAACTTTTCAACAACGACATCTGTAGGTGTGTCAATTGCTTCACCTTCAATAGTATAGAATTCACGATCTTGAAAATCGTTGTTTTTTTGGATTAGTTCAGGAATATAACTACCTGTCCCCGTAATTCGAATACTCATTTTTTTGTTTTAGTTATACTTCGGCGTATTCATCAATTGGGGCACATGTACAGATTAAATTTCGATCTCCATAGGCATCATCTACACGACGTACAGATGGCCAAAATTTATCTTCTTTAATGTATGATAGTGGAAAAGCGGCTGTAGCTCTGCTGTATGGATAATCCCATTGATCATTACACACCATTTCTTGAGTATGTGGAGCGTTTTTTAGAGGGTTATTGGTGTCAGATTTGCTTGCCTCTTCGATTTCTTGTCGAATAGAAATCATAGCATCACAAAAACGATCCATTTCTGCTTTACTTTCGCTTTCAGTAGGTTCAATCATCATTGTACCAGCGACTGGAAATGAAACTGTAGGCGCATGAAATCCATAATCCATCAATCGTTTTGCAATATCTGTAACTTCAATGCCATTTGTTTTGAATGCTCTACAATCAATAATCATTTCGTGTGCGGCTCGACCTTGTTCGCCAGTATAGAGTGTTTGATAATGTCCTTCAAGACGCTCCTTGATATAATTTGCATTTAATATAGCGACTTTGGTGGCTTGCGTTAGACCCTCAGCACCTAGCATTTTGATGTATCCATATGAAATTAAACATGCAAGTGCCGATCCAAAAGGTGCTCCAGAAATTGATGTAATGGATTGAGTCCCTCCTGTTTTGATTATTGGATTTCCAGGAAGAAAAGGGGTGAGTTGTTCGGCAACACAAATTGGCCCAACACCAGGTCCACCACCACCATGTGGGATAGCAAAAGTTTTATGCAAATTGAGGTGACAAACGTCAGCGCCAATTTTCCCTGGATTTGTAAGTCCAACTTGAGCATTCATATTAGCACCGTCCATATATACTTGCCCACCATTGTCATGAATGATTTGTGTAATTTCTTTTATTTCAGACTCGTATACGCCATGGGTAGAGGGATAGGTCACCATTAGGGCTGCAAGATTTTCTTTATGTACCGTTGCTTTTTCGCGCAAATCCTCAACGTCTATATTTCCATTTTCAGATGATTTTGCAACAACAACTTTCATGCCGGCCATTACAGCACTTGCGGGGTTTGTTCCGTGGGCAGATGATGGAATAATACAGATATTTCTGTGATGATCTCCTCGAGATTCATGATAGGCTCTAATGGTCATTAGTCCTGCAAATTCGCCTTGAGCACCAGAATTTGGCTGCAAAGATGTACCGGAAAACCCAGTGATTTCATTAAGTTGTTTTTCTAAAGCAGATAAAACTTCTGTATAGCCTTCCACTTGATTTGCAGGAGCAAAAGGATGAATATTGCCCCAATTTGACCAGCTTAACGGCAACATTTCTACGGCTGCATTCAGTTTCATTGTACATGATCCTAGTGGAATCATAGAGAAGTTTAGCGCCAAATCTTTACGTTCTAGACGCTTTATATAACGCATCAATTCAGTTTCTGAATGGTATGAATTAAAAACAGAATTTGTTAGAAATTCTGATGTTCTAACATGATTATTAGGCAATCTATTTTCTGTTGATACTTCTTCAATTGTAAGTGTTGTATTTAAAGCTTCAGAAAAAACAAGAAGAATAGCTTCAATATCTTTTTTTGTAGTCGTCTCATTGACAGAAATTGAAATGGTTTTGGCATTGGGATAAAAGAAATTCATCTCATGCTTTAATGCTATTTCTTGTATTTTTTTTACATCCTCAACTTCAATTTGTATCGTGTCAAAAAATGATGAATACCTTAATTTTAAATTTGAATTTGTCAATGAATTGGCTAAAAGGACAGCATTTTTATGAACTTTATTTGCAATGTGTTTTAAGCCTTTTGGACCATGGTATACAGCATACATTCCTGCCATGACTGCCAATAAAACTTGTGCGGTACATATGTTGGAAGTTGCACGATCTCTTTTGATGTGCTGCTCTCTAGTTTGTAGTGCCATTCTAAGAGCACGCTCGCCATTCATATCTTTTGTAACCCCAATGATACGCCCTGGAATATGACGTTTGTAGGCTTCTTTTGTAGCAAAATAAGCAGCATGAGGACCACCATAACCCATTGGAATACCAAATCGCTGAGTTGTTCCAACAACAACATCTGCTCCTAGGTGACCTGGTGCTTCAAGAACAACTAAACTTAGGATATCTGCCGCAACGGCAACTTTAATTGAGTTTGAATTGGCTTTTGAAATAAATGATTTTAAATCAATTAATTTACCAGATGCTCCAGGATATTGTACAAGCGCTCCAAAATAGTCTGAACCAAAATTAAATTCATCTGGGTTTCCAACCACAAGTTCAATTCCAATAGGGATAGCTCGTGTTTTTAGTACATCAAGTGTTTGGGGGAAAATATCTTCTGAAACAAAAAATTTCACTACGCCAGCTTTTACATCAGCACGTTCTCTTACAGCAAATAAAAGCGCCATGGCCTCAGCCGCAGAAGTGCTTTCGTCAAGTAAAGATGCATTGGCTAGTTCCATCCCAGTTAAATCCGTAACCATCGTTTGAAAGTTTAACAATGCTTCAAGTCGTCCTTGAGCAATTTCTGCTTGGTAGGGGGTGTAAGCGGTATACCAACCAGGATTTTCTAAAACATTTCTTTGGATAACGGCAGGCAAATTGGATGGATTGTACCCCATTCCAATATAGGATTTAAAAACTTTATTTTTAGAGCCAAGTGCATGAATATGTTCCAAAAATTCTTGCTCACTTAGAGGTAAATCTAAATTTAAATCAGTTTGTAATCTAATGTTGTTAGGAACAGTTTGATCAATTAATTCATCAATTGAGTCTACTCCAATTACATCTAACATTTCTTCTAAATGATCTGAGTTTGGACCAATATGTCTTTGCGAAAAAATATCTGGGTTCATATTTTTATGATGATTAAATAAAAAACAAAATTACGGCTTTTTTCATGCTTTTTTTTGTTAATAAATTAAAGTTTTTAACCGATTTTTAAGCTTATCAACAGTTTGGTTATTTTTGCACTGTGGGTTTTTTAAAACGAATTTTTAAATTTTATATCAATAGTAGCTTGCATGTGGCCTGTTCTGTGTTAGCGCTTAGTCATTTAACTATTTTAAAAACAAATTTTCCTGTTGATTTTTTCTTTTTGTTTGCTCTTTTTTTTGCTACTGTTTTCGGCTATAATTTTGTTAAGTATTTTGGCTTGGCCAAATTTCATTATAGATCGCTAACAACAAAACTTAAAGAGATTCAAATACTAAGTATATTGTGTGTTTTTGGATTTACAATTTGTTTTTTTCATTTAAAATCAAGTGTGCAATGGAGTCTACTTTTTTTAGGAATAATTACATTTTTTTATGGCATGCCACTAAAGTGGATTTCTAACAATAGTCTTAGAAAAATCAGTGGTCTTAAAATATATATTATCGCTTTTGTTTGGGCAATTACAACTGCATTCTTACCACAGTTACATGGTGGTTTGGAGGTTTTTGAATTTAATTATATATGGGGAATAGAACGCTTTGTTTTTATTTTTGTCCTTATGTTACCTTTCGAAATTAGAGACATGAATTTTGATGATTTAAATCTCTCTACAATTCCACAAAAAATAGGACTATTCAACACCAAAAAGTTGGCTTATTTAGGGATATTAGTATTAGTTTTCTTTTTATTTTTTTATAATACAAGTAGAGCAGAAATTATATCAACATCAACAATGTTGATGATGTTATGTGTTTTTATTGCTAAAAGCCACCCTCAAAACTCATATTATTACACTGCGTTTTGGGTTGAAGCTTTACCTATTTTCTGGTGGTTGATATCAATCAGTTTAGAAATTCTATACGAGTCCGGCACGCTCTAAAAGGGCTTTGTTGCTAGCATCTTTTCCTCTAAATTTTTTGTACAAAACAAGAGGGTCTTCTGTTCCACCTTGACTCAAAATATAATGTTTTAAACTGTTGGCAATTTTAGTATCAAAAATATGTTTAGTTTTAAAGTAGGCAAATGCATCAGCATCTAAAACTTCGGCCCATTTGTAGCTGTAATACCCCGAAGAATAACCGCCCTGAAAAATATGAGCAAAAGCTGTAGACATACAATTTTCTGCAACATCTGGATACAGTTGTGTTGACGAAAACACCTCTTTTTCATGTGCTTTGACACATTTTATTGAAGTAGGATTTTTTCCATGCCAACTCATATCCAAAAGTCCAAAACTAAGTTGACGAAGTGTTTGCATTCCTTGCTGAAATTTTCCAGCGGCTTTAATTTTTTCAATCCATTCCATTGGAATCAAATCCCCAGTTTGATAATGCTTTGCAAACAAGCTCAGGGCTTCTTTTTCGTAGCACCAATTTTCCATCAATTGGCTTGGGAGTTCCACAAAATCCCAAGCTACACTTGTTCCTGACAGACTTGGGTAAGTGGTGTTGGCCAACATCCCATGAAGCGCATGTCCAAATTCGTGAAATAGAGTGGTAACTTCATTAAAAGTGAGTAGAGAAGGTTTTGTTTTTGTGGGTTTTGTAAAGTTGCAAACAATAGAAACATGAGGCCTTTCATTTGTACCATTCAGAATGTACTGTGGTTTAAAAGATGTCATCCAAGCACCACTCCTTTTCCCTTGTCTTGGAAAAAAATCGGCATAAAAAATAGCCACATAATTTGAATTATTATCAAGAACTTTAAAGGTCATCACATCCTTATGATAAGTATCAATGTCCTCTAATTTTTTGAACTCCAGCCCAAATAGTTTTTTGGCAATTAGAAAAGCACCTTCAATTACATTTTCTAATTTAAAATAAGGTTTAAGCTGTGCGTCGTAAATATCAAAAAGCTTCTTTTTTAGCTGCTCAGAATAATATGCACCGTCCCATTTTTGAAGTTCTTCAATACCATCATTTTTGTAAGCAAAAGCACTTAAAGTTTCAAATTCTTTTTTGGCAAAAGGTGTTGCTTTTTCAAGCAAATCATTTAAAAAATGAATGACCTTTTCGGGTGTTTTAGCCATGCGTTCTTCCAAAATATAATGGGCATGGGTTTTATACCCTAATAGCGTTGCACGTTGTTGGCGAAGATTAGCAATATCCAAAACAATGCTTTGATTATCAAGCTCATCGTTCTGAAATCCTTTTTTTCCAAATGCACATGATAGTTTTTCGCGTAGTTTACGGTTTTTGGCATAGGTCATAAAGGGGATATAGCTTGGATAATCTAAACTAATAATCCAGCCCTTTTTTTGTTTTTTTTCGGCACGTAATTTTGCAGCTTCTTTTTCATCTTCCGATAGTCCATCTAAGTCTGATTCCTCTGTTATATGAAGTTCATATCGATTCGTTTCAGCTAGCAGATGTTCGCCAAAAGTTAGTTTTAAACGACTTAAGGATTTATCAATTTCTCTTAACTTTTCTTTTTCATCTGCATTGAGTAAAGCTCCATTTCTTGAAAAGCTTTTATATTTTTTTTCTAAAAGTTGCTGTTGTTCAGAGGTTAATTTTAAACTGTTTTTTTGTTCAAAAACAGTTTTTATTCTTAAAAAAAGCGCTTCATTTAGAGCAACATCGTTCGAGAATTCTGAAAGGAGTGGAGAAACTTCTTGAGCAATTTTTTGAATTTCTTCATTGGTCTCTGCAGCGTTAAGATTAAAAAATAAACTTGAAATCCGTTCCAATTCCAGCCCTGAAAATTCTAAAGCTTCAATTGTATTTTCGAATGTAGGCGGATTATTATTTTCACAAATAGAGGTTATGATTGCTTTAGCTTTTTCAATAGAAGTTTTAAAAGCAGGCAAAAAATCAGTTGTATTTATTTTTGAAAAAGGCGCAGTTTCGTATGGTGTTTCAAAGCGCTGGTTCAGAATATTCATGTGATTAGGTCCTTCTGAATTAGGAATTTAAATTTTTTGAAGCCTTTTCAACCTTAACTTTTAGTCCTTGTTTGTATACTTGAATTTTATCAAGGACACATTTGTCTGAAGCTCCTATAATTTGTGCGGCCAAAATCCCTGCATTTTTTGCTCCATTTAGTGCTACAGTAGCTACTGGAACGCCTCCAGGCATTTGTAAAATTGAGAGCACAGAATCCCAACCATCAATTGAGTTACTAGACTTTACAGGAACACCAATCACAGGAAGTGGGCTTATGGCTGCAATCATGCCAGGAAGGTGTGCAGCGCCACCAGCACCTGCAATAATCACTTTTAGTCCTCTTTCGTGCGCGGTTGATCCATATTCCATTAATTTTTCTGGTGTGCGGTGTGCAGAAACAATATCGACTTCAATTTCAATATCAAAACTTTTAAGTATTTCTACTGCTTCTTTCATGACAGGCATATCGCTGTCGCTACCCATAATGATTCCTACTTGTGCCATATTATTTGCTTATTACTTTGATGGTTTCTTTGACTTGTTGTGCAATTGCTCGAGCCTCATTTATTTCGGGGTGAACAATGGTTACATGCCCCATTTTTCTAAAAGGGCGAGTTTCTTTTTTACCATAAATGTGTGGGGTAACACCATTTAATTTTAAAATTTTTTCTATGTTTTCATAAACTACAGCACCTTGATAGCCTTCGGCACCAACAAGATTGACCATAACGCCACTCACCTTGTTTTCTGTTTCGCCTAGGGGTAAATTTAAAACTGCACGAAGATGTTGTTCAAACTGCGACGTGTAGCTAGCTTCAATAGTCTGATGTCCAGAATTATGTGGTCTTGGAGCCACTTCATTGATCAGGATTTCATCGTTTTCTGTAAGAAATAATTCTACAGCCAAAAGCCCCACATGAAGAAATGCTGCAGCAGTTTTTAGGGCAACAAGTTCGGCTTTTTTTGTAATATTTTCTGAAATTCGTGCAGGGCATAATACATATTCCACTTGATTAGCTTCAGGGTGAAATTCCATTTCCACAACGGGGTAAGCTTTGACCTCCCCATCTGGTGTTCTTGCCACCGTTACGGCAAGTTCTTTTTTGAACGGCACTAAAGTTTCAGCAATGCATTCTACGTTTGGAAGTTCATCTAAATCGGTAATAGTACGAACAATCTTTACACCCTTTCCATCATAGCCAAATTGTGCACTTTTCCAAACAAAAGGTAAGGGTTGTACATTGTGCTCTACAGCCCTTTTGAGTTCGTCTATGTATGCATATCTTGTAAACTCTGCGGTAGGTAAATTGTGATCTACATAAAAAAGTTTTTGTTTTGCTTTGTTTTGAATTGTAGCCAAAGTTTCAGCTGATGGATAAACCTTTACGCCTTCTTTTTCGAGGGCACCAAGGGCATCTACATTTACGTTTTCAATTTCAAGAGTAAGGGTATCTACTTTTTTTCCAAATTCAAAAACAGTATCGAAATCCATAAGATCTCCAACAAAAAATTCGTTGCAAGCTAATTTACAAGGTGCATCAGGATTTGGGTCTAAAACACATGTGTATATATCAAATTTTCTAGTGTTGTAGAGGAGCATTTTCCCAAGTTGTCCACCGCCTAAAATACCGACTTTATATTGAGAAGAGAAAACATGCATATTTGTTAAATTGCTAAAGTTTTAATTCTACCACAAAAATACACTTTAAAATGGAATCTTACATCAAAAACCCTTTTTAACCTTTGTAATTAATTATCTTTGTGGCCAAATATGAATTAAATTTTAGAGATTTTTCTTTAAATATTACAACAATCGTCAAACAATAGCATGAAAAACATTGTATTATTTGGTCCTCCAGGAGCAGGAAAGGGCACACAAGCCAACTTTTTAAAAGAGACATATGATCTTGTACATATTTCAACAGGAGATGTCTTTCGATATAACATAAAAAACCAAACAGATTTAGGACTTTTAGCCAAATCTTACATGGATAAAGGTGAACTTGTTCCAGATCAAGTGACCATAGATATGCTTGGTGATGTTGTTGCAAATAATCCGGATGCCAATGGATTTATTTTTGATGGTTTTCCTAGAAATACGTTTCAAGCTGAAGCATTAGATGATATTTTGAAAGCCTACAATGCTGAGGTCAATGCCATGATTGCATTGGAGGTAGATGACGAAGTTTTGGTTAAACGACTTTTAAAAAGAGGTGAAACAAGTGGAAGATCTGATGATTCTTCAGAAGAAATTGTACGCAATCGAATAAAAATTTATTACAATGAAACCGCTATTTTAAAATCATTTTACGATCAAAAAGGAAAGTATCATGGGGTAAATGGTGTTGGAGATATTGATACGATTACTCAGCGTCTCAATGCTGTGATAGATACTCTATAAATACGTGTAACAGATGACTGAAGGCAATTTTGTTGATTATATAAAATTATATGCATGCTCTGGAAATGGGGGTAAAGGCTCAGTACATCTTCATCGTGAAAAATACATTACAAAAGGAGGTCCAGATGGAGGAGATGGTGGTCGTGGAGGTCATGTAATTTTTCGAGGAAATGAAAATTTATGGACATTACATCATCTGAAATTTAAAAAACATTTTAGAGCAGGCCACGGGGAACACGGGAGTAAAAGTAGAAGTACTGGCGCAGACGGAACGGATGTATTTGTAGAAGTTCCTCTAGGAACAGTTGTTCGTGAAACTGAAACTAATGCTATTTTGTTTGAAATTACAGAGCATAATCAAGAAGTAATATTGTGTGAAGGTGGAAAAGGCGGTCGTGGTAATTGGCATTTTAAATCCCCAACGAATCAAACCCCACGTTATGCACAGCCGGGTATGCCAGCTGAAGAAAAGTATGTTACTGTAGAATTAAAAATTCTTGCCGATGTTGGACTTGTTGGGTTTCCTAATGCAGGAAAATCGACCTTGCTTTCTGTCATCACTTCGGCGAAGCCAAAAATTGCCGATTATGAATTTACAACCCTAAAACCCAATTTAGGGATTGTAGAATATAGAGATTTTCAATCTTTTGTAATGGCCGATATTCCTGGAATTATTGAAGGTGCAGCGGAAGGAAAAGGCCTCGGACATTATTTTTTAAGACATATCGAACGCAATTCTATTTTGTTGTTTCTTATTCCTGCAGATGCCGATGATATAAAAAATCAATATGATATTTTGTTGGATGAACTTAGGCGGTATAATCCAGAAATGTTAGACAAAGAACGACTATTAGCCATATCAAAAAGTGATTTACTTGACGAAGAATTAAAAACTGAACTCAAGCAAATTTTGGATAATGAATTAGCGGTTGATTATATGTTTATTTCATCATTAGCTCAAAAAGGAATTGTTGAGTTGAAAGATCTTCTTTGGAAGCAATTAAATACTTAAACCTAAAATTTGGACTCATTTTTGATTAAAAATAGCAGCACCTTGTAGTATGATGAAACGGCACTATTTTTTATTGATTTTTTGTTTTCCATTTTTTGGTTTTGGTCAAGAAATCCCCAATGATTTTTATGCATTGTGGGCCTCAAAATCGTATGACGAATTAACTCCAAAACTAGAGCAATTTATTATTTTACATCCAACAAACTATGAGGCTATAGAGCTTCTTGGAGATGTGTATGGAAGTCAGCTCAATTGGAATTCTGCAGCATATTATTATGAGAAATTAGTAAAAGCGCAACCAAGAGTAGCAGATTACCATTACAAGTATGGAGGTGTGTTGGGTCAAAAGGCAAAACAGAGTTCACGTTTTGATGCATTTAGTTTGATTCATCAGGTAAAAAAATCATTTTCTCAAGCAGCAACACTAGATTCTAAGCATTGGGAAGTTAGATGGGCACTAGTAGAACTCTATGTTCAATTGCCTGCTTTTTTGGGCGGAAGTTATAAAAAAGCTCTAGCATATGCCGAAGAATTAGAATCCATTTCAAAAATCAATGGCTATTTTGCCAAAGCCTATATATATGAACACAAAAAGGATATAGATCAATCCAATATTTTTGTAAAAAAAGCAGTGAATCTTCGTCAAACAATCTCGTGTTTAAAGCATCAAAACAAACAACAATCAGAATGTAAATCGCACAATAATTCACTCCATTATGATCTTGCGCTAGCCTGTATTACAGAGGAAATAGACATGCGTTCTTCAATATTTTTATTAAATAAATACATTTCTGAATTCAATTCTATTGATAGAACTCCTCTCGAAATGGCACACTATCAATTGGCAAGGTTGTATTTAAAACAACAAAAAAAAGATGTAGCTCTACACCATTTGGAGACTTCACTAAAATTAAATTCAAAATTTGAATCAGCTAAAAATGAGAAAAAGCGTATTTTAATGTCTAAAGCCCATTAAAATTTTGTGTACTCTACGTATATTTACTTTGTTAAATAAATTTTTATGAATGTTCATTTTATTGCCATTGGTGGGGCAGCTATGCACAACCTAGCGTTGGCCTTGCATCAAAAAGGAATGCATGTTACAGGAAGTGACGACGTCATTTTTGAACCTTCAAAATCTAGATTAGATGCTCGTGGTTTATTGCCAAATAAAATGGGGTGGTTTCCAGAAAAGATTACTTCGTCTATAGATGCAATAATTTTGGGAATGCATGCAAAGGCTGATAATCCAGAACTCATTAAAGCTCAGCAATTGGGACTAAATATTTATTCATATCCCGAATTTATTTATGAGCAGTCCAAAAACAAAACGCGTGTAGTTATTGGCGGAAGTCACGGAAAAACAACCATTACTGCAATGATTTTACATGTTTTGAATTATCATGACAAAGCCGTTGATTATATGGTTGGAGCACAACTAGAGGGCTTTGATGTTATGGTTCAATTGACCGATGACAATGATTTTATTGTATTAGAAGGTGATGAATACTTAAGCTCTCCAATTGACCTTCGTCCAAAGTTTCATCACTACAAACCAAACATTGCATTATTAAGTGGAATTGCTTGGGATCACATTAATGTTTTTCCGAATTTTGAAAACTACAAAAAACAATTTTCCATTTTTACAGACAGTATCATAGAAGGAGGGAGTATTTCGTATAATATTGAGGATCAAAATGTTAAAGCAATAGTTGAAGCGAGTGAAAACCCAATTCGCAAGTTTCCATACGAAACCCCACAACATACTATTGATAATGGTACCACATATTTGGAAACACCAGAAGGCCCTATGCCTTTAGAAATATTTGGCCAGCATAATTTGAATAATCTTGCAGGAGCAAAATGGATTTGTCAGCATATGGGAATTGATGAGTCAGATTTTTATGAAGCCATTACAACTTTTACTGGTGCAGACAAACGCTTAGAAAAAATTGCTGAGCATCAATCTTCGGTAATTTTCAAGGATTTTGCTCATGCACCCAGTAAAGTGAAAGCCACAACTACTGCTGTAAAACACCAATATCCTCAACGGCGCTTGCTGGCGTGTTTGGAATTGCACACGTATAGTAGTCTTAACGAGAATTTTTTATCAGAATATGCTAATTCATTAGCATCCGCAGATGAGGCGGTGGTTTTTTATTCGCCTACTGCATTAAAAATTAAACAATTAAATCCCATTAGTTCAGAACAAATTGCTAATGCTTTTCAGCATAAAAATTTGACAATTTATACAGACCCAATAGAGTTTCAAGAGTTTCTAAAAACTCAAAACTACTCCAACACATCATTGTTGCTTATGAGTTCCGGAAATTATGGTGGTTTGAACTTTGACACACTTCAAAATTTGATGATCTAATTTTTATTTCTCTTTTAATTTAAACATAATGTCCCAAAATTCTATAACAATAAAACACTGGTCTGAAGCCGACAAACCCAGAGAAAAACTCCGAGATAATGGTGCTCGTTTTTTGAGTGATGCCGAACTTTTAGCCATCATTATTGGTTCTGGCACACAGGATTTGAATGCAGTAGATTTATCAAAAATTCTACTATCTAATGTGGATTATAATTTAAATGAATTGGGAAAACTTACCTTATCCCAACTCACTCATTTTAAGGGAATTGGCGAAGCCAAAGCCATAAAAATTATGGCCACAATGGAGCTCGGACGTCGCCATAAACTAGCTGCTGGAAAGCATCAAAATAAAGTCACTTCTAGTGCATCAGTTTTTGATTTGATGCAGCCTTTGTTAGGAACTTTAAATCATGAGGAATTTTGGGTGTTGTATTTAAATAACTCCAATAAAATTGTATCCAAAATTCAATTGAGCAAAGGTGGCATTACAGCCACTGTTGTTGATGTGCGCTTGGTGTTCAAAAAGGCCTTGGAAGTTGGTGCTATTGCTATAATATTGGTGCATAATCATCCCTCAGGAATGCTTCAGCCTAGGCAATCTGATATTAATCTTACTGAAAAACTTAAAATAGCCGCCCAAACATTAGAGATAAAGGTACTTGACCAACTTATTGTCACAGAAAAAACTTATTTTAGTTTTGCTGATGAAAAATTACTTTAATGCTACTCATATATACACCAAAAATTACCAGTAGACTTAAATTTGTTTTTAAACAAATTTGTACGCGTATATTGGGAATTTCAATTGATTTTACATCTGTTATTGAAGTTTTTATTGCACATTCGGGCCCAAAAATGTCCTATGGTGCTCAGCCTTTAGGTTCGGAATTTTTTATAAAAAGTAATGGTTTGCTTTTTGAACAAGGCCTTTCGGATATCGAAATTAGTGTTCAAAAATGGGATAATACCAAGTGTTTTTTTTATGTTGGAGAAAAAAGTAATTTACCTTTCGATATTTTTTCAGCAGCATTTTTTTTATTGAGTCGATATGAAGAGTACTTACCTCATGTTAAAGATGAATACGGCCGATTTACCAAAGAACACAGCATCGCTCATCAACATAAATTTTTGCATCAACCCGTTGTAGATTTGTGGGCCTATAAATTAAAAGCTGCACTTAAAGATTATTTTCCTGACATAACTTTTCAAAATAGATCATTTTGTATCCATCCAATTATAGATATACCGATGGCCTATTTTTTTAAAAACAAAGGTCTTTTACGAACTGTTGGTGGTTTTTTTTCTGATATAGCTCAGTTTAAATTTAGGAATTTTTATGATCGTTTTCTTGTTCTTTTTGGACTAAAAAAAGACCCATTCAATACTTTTAATTATATTATAAATCGCCAAAAAAAATCGAATCAAAAATTCGATGTCTTCTTTTTGGTAGGAGATTATTCGACTTACGACAAGAGTATCAATTTGAACAAAAAGGAGTTTGTTGCTCATATTAAATCTATAAGAGATTATTGTAATGTTGGTTTAAAAACTTCCTTTTTAGCACTGGATGATTTTGATAAATTAAAAGAAGAAAAAAATCGTTTGGACGCTGTTGTAAATTCTCATACAACAAAGGCTCGGGCCTCTTTTTCAAAGGTTAATCTCCCAACAACCTATCGCCATTATGTCGATTTAGAAATTCAATCTGATTTTTCTATGGGTTATCCAGACACGATTGGTTTCAGAGCAGGAACCTGTACGCCTTTTTTGTTTTATGATTTAGACTTTGAAGTACAAACCCCACTGATGATTCATCCCTACCAATTGATGGATTTTTCACTTTTAAATTATACGTCTTTATTAGACAAAAAAGAAACCCTAATTCGAACCATTCAAGAAGTTAAAAATGTCAACGGAACATTTACCCCAATATTTCACAATTACACTTTTAGTGGCTGGAATCGTTGGACCGATTTTAAAACATTATTTAATATTATTTTAGACTCTCCACACGATGTATCAGCATAAAAAACATTTATTTTTTGACTTGGATCACACGCTTTGGGATTTTGATAAAAACTCAGCATTGACTTTTGAGAAAATCTTTAAAATCAATAACATCCAAGTTAACTTAGAGGGGTTTTTAAAGGTGTATATGCCCATAAATTTGGCCTATTGGAAATTGTATCGTGAAGAAAAAATAGATAAAAACAGTTTGCGTTTTGCACGACTGAAAGATGCTTTTGATGCACTTGAAATTCAAACGAGTACGCGCCTGATTTATAAACTTTCAGACGAATACATTACTTATCTTTCAACTTTTAATCATCTTTTTGAGGGAACAATTCAGATTTTAGATTATTTAAAACCCAACTACACTCTGCACATAATTACCAATGGATTTAAAGAAGTACAGCATGGGAAACTGAACAAATCGGGGATTGCACATTATTTTGAAACGGTAACCAATTCTGAGATGGTTGGGGTAAAAAAACCAAATCCTAAAATATTTAAGCACGCTCTTTCTGTGGCCAAAGCCTCGCCTGACGAAAGCCTTATGATTGGCGACAATCTTGAAGCTGATATTTTAGGGGCTGTAAATTTTGGAATTGATGCGCTGTGTTTTAATTATCACAAAGATTCTATTCCTCAACATATTGATAGCATTGACGAACTTTTAGATCTTAAACGTTATCTGTAGTTTTAAAAAAATAACTATATTGATGTAAAATTTAGAATACCATGAAATATTTATCAACCTTATTTGTTTTCTTTTTGATACTGTCTCAAAATATAGTTTTTAGTCAAAATGACATTAACAATTATAAATATGTTTCTGTGCCAGACCGTTTCGATTTTTTAAAATCTGCAGATCAATATCAGGTTAATTCACTCACAAAATTTCTCTTAAAGAAAAATGGATTTTTGGTTGTAGACACCTCTTATAAATATCCAGCAGATCTTGTAAATAATCGTTGTTTGTTGTTGAATGTCAATGTAGAAAAGATAAAAGGATTTTTAAATACCAAACTTGAAGTTCAATTTAGAAACTGCAAAAATGAGCTTGTTTTTAAATCAGCTATTGGAACTTCCAAATTGAAAGATTTCGAGAAAGGATATCATGCAGCACTTAGAGCAGCATTTGAATCTGTTGCTGAGCTGAACTATAGTTATAAATCACCTATTTCAGCTAAAGCCATTGAGAAAACACCTGTACCAACCCCTGATGAGGTCATAATACCGCCTGCGCCACCAAAAGTTTCTACAACATCTTCTGTTCCATCAGCACCACCAACTCCAACTGCTGTTACAAAAGATATTTCTAAGGTTAAAATAACTCCAACAGATTATGGTTTTAAAGTTATTAATGAGTCGACTGCTACGATTTTACACACACTTCACGCTACTATTTACGATGGCGTTTTTCTTATAGATAATCTACCAGGGATTGCTTACAAGCGTGGTAATCGATGGGTTAGGGAGTTTGTTGTCAATCAAAAAATTGTGATTGAACCCCTGCTAAAATAATTAACTAGTAACCGTATTTATCTTTCCAACGTTGCTTCAAAAATTCTTTTTGTGCATGTTCACGAGAATTATTTCCTGGTCTGTAGAATTTTGAATTTTCTAGACCTTCAGGCATAAATTCTTGAGCAACAAAATTATGTTCGTAGTTGTGAGCATATTTATAATCTTCACCATACCCAAGAGTTTTCATTAGCTGAGTGGGGGCATTTCGTAAGTCTAAAGGGACACTAAGATTTCCTGTGCTTTTTACAGCTTCTAAAGCGTGATTAATGGCCATATAGGCGGCATTACTTTTTGGAGAACATGCCAAATAAGTTACACATTGACTTAGTATGATACGTGCCTCTGGCATCCCAATAGTGGCCACTGCTTGCATTGTCGAATTGGCCATTACAAGTGCTGTAGGGTTTGCATTTCCAATATCTTCACTAGCCAAAATTAAGAGGCGTCTAGCAATAAATTTTACATCCTCACCGCCTTCAAGCATACGAGCAAGCCAATACACAGCTGCATTGGGATCACTACCTCGAATAGATTTTATAAAGGCTGAAACAATATCATAATGTTGTTCTCCAGTTTTGTCGTAAAGTACCAAATTATTTTGCACTTTTTCGGTTACTAATGTATTGGTGATTTCAATTTTTTTGGAGGTTATAGCGTTAATAATAAGCTCAAAAATATTGAGTAATTTTCGCGCATCTCCCCCCGATAGTCGAATCAATGCTTCAGTTTCTTTTAGTATTATATTTTTTGTTGATAAAACTTCATCGGTGGTAATGGCGCGCTGCAATAAGGTTTCTAAATCTTCTTTTTCAAAAGATTTTAAAGTATAAACTTGACAGCGAGAGAGTAGGGCAGAGATGACTTCAAAACTAGGGTTTTCTGTGGTTGCACCAATAAGTGTCACCCATCCTTTTTCTACAGCTTGAAGCAGTGAATCTTGTTGCGATTTACTAAAACGATGAATTTCATCAATAAATAAAATAGGATTTTTGGTAGTAAAAAGCCCTCCACTTTGTTTAGCTTTTTCAATAACTTCTCGAACATCTTTTACACCAGAATTTATAGCACTTAGTGTGTAAAAAGGCCGATTGGATTCTTTGGCTATAATGGTTGCTAAAGTAGTTTTTCCTATTCCAGGCGGTCCCCACAAAATCATGGAGGGGATAAGTCCTTGTTTCAAGCTTTGTGTGAGTGCGCCTTGAGGTCCCACCAAATGTTGCTGACTAATATAGTCCGATAATGAATTTGGTCGCAAACGTTCGGCAAGTGGTGTGTTCATACTACAAATTAAATCATTTTTTTAAGTTATTTCAACTTTTGTATTTTTATGTCAATGAATTCTGTATCATCATTTCGATTTACCACTGGTGTTTTGGGTTATCCAATTCTATTTGTTCTTCTAATTTGGATTGTTTTTTGGGCAGAATTGCGTTTTGGTTTTCAATTCAAATATTTAGGGATTTATCCTCGTAAAATTGAAGGATTGATAGGTGTAGTTTTTAGTCCTTTTATTCATGGTTCATTGACACATTTGTATCACAACAGTATTCCACTATTTGTTCTATCCATGGCTTTATTTTATTTTTATAGACCACTGGCGTGGAAGTTGATTTTTGGTGGAATTCTTCTCTCAGGATTCTTGACTTGGTGTATTGGCAGCTCTGCCTATCATATTGGAGCGAGTGGGTTAATTTATGTTTTAATGAGTTTTTTGTTATTTAAAGGGCTTTTTTCCAAACATTTTCGGCTCATTGCACTATCGCTTGTTGTGGTTTTTCTTTATGGCGGGATGCTTTGGTATATTTTTCCAGTAAAAGAAAAAATGTCTTGGGAAGGACATTTATCAGGGTTTATTGTAGGATTGATGTTTGCTTTTTTATTTAAAACAGCTGTAGGTCAACCAGAACAATTTGAATGGGAACAATCAGATTTTGATCCTTCTGACGACCCATTTTTACAACAATTTGATGCTGATGGGAATTTTATTGAAAATCCAAAACCTGAACATGATTCAGAATTGCATATAAACTATACTTATAAAGAAGAGGAATGACGTTGTCGTACAACTTCATACAAAAAAGCACCACATGCCACAGAAACATTTAATGAAGCAATACTACCAAACATTGGAAGTTTTGCTTTGGCATCAACAAGTTTTAGAACAGAAGGGGAGACCCCTTTACCTTCTGAGCCCATTACAATTGCAGTTGCCAATTGAAAATCAATATCATAAAGCGTATGATCTGTTTTTTCTGTTGCAGCAACAACTTGTATTTCTGATGCTTGAAAATAAAAAATAGCATCCTTTATATGATCGACTTTACATATTGGGATATTAAAAACTGCTCCAGCACTTGTTTTTATGGTATCTCCATTAATGGGAGCAGCCCCACTTTTTTGAATAATGATGCCATCAACTCCTGTACATTCTGCAGTCCGAATAATGGCACCAAAGTTTCGAACATCACTCAACTGGTCGAGAATTAAAAATAATGGCTTTTCTTTTGTTTCTTTTACTGCAGAGACTAACGCGTCTAGTTCGTAGAAAGAAATTGGTGCAATTTGTGCTACAGCACCTTGATGATTGTTTGTTGTAATTCTATTCAGCTTTTCAAGAGGAACGTAGCTACAATTAATACCATTTTTTCGAATGGCATGTTCCAGTTGTCCAAATAATTCGCCTCGAAGTCCTTTTTGTAAAAACACTTTATCAATGGACTTTTTAGCCTCAATGGCTTCTAAAATGGCACGTAATCCGTACAAAGTTGTTTCTTTTTGCATGTTGTAAAAATACAATTTAATTACATGTCTACTAAATAAAAAGAGCGGGCAACTGCCCGCTCTTTTTATGAATACATAATATAATTTATTTAAGAATAACTTTTTGATTCACTGTTGATGTACCTTGTTTTAGGTTAAGAATATAAATTCCTCTTGCAAAGTCAGAGGTTTCAATTTGTCCTTTAACAATTGCATTTTCAGAACTAATAGTGTTCTCATATACGATTCGTCCACGAAGATCAAATAAAGTAACAGAAGCCTTTTTATCTGTGGTTGAAGGATATTGGAAGTTAATCACATTATTTGCAGGATTTGGCCAAATCATTAGATTCGATAAATTATTATCTTCTGTGGATAAAGACATATTAGCTCCCGTTACTATAAGTGAATAATCTTGTGTTCCAAAACCACCAGGTCCAGCAATACCTTTGTTAGAAACGGTTATAGTGTATTGTCCAGATGGAGCATCAATTTCCACACGCTCAATGTTATCAACAATATTATCACCTTTGACAGCGTTTGGTAGATTTGTTAAGTCTAATTTCCAAGGAAAATATACATTCCCTGAACTATCAGTAATTCGTAAATCTAAATCATTAATCAATACAGGTGTTTGGGTACATTCTTCTTCAGAATCTCTAGCACTAGCAACAGGGTCGGTCCAACAAATGGTTGCCATTAATTTTTCCTCGTTTGAAACATTAACATTAAAGGAATACGTTTGTGCGTTGGTTAATGTGTTTTCTTCTATAATTGCTTCGCCAGATTGAGCATCAGTTATGGTTTGTGCTGCAAATTCTGTATTTAACAACCCCCAACCCCAAAAAGGATCTGGGCCAGGGTAAGATATCGAAGTAACATTTGGATTTTCTGCATCATCGGTTGCAGTATGACATGCCAGTCCCTTTAATGTAGATGATTTCATGTAATTTGGATTTAAGTCACGATAATATTCTTGTAAAAGTAACAAGCTTCCTGCAACATTTGGTGCAGCCATTGATGTCCCTGATACTTGTCTATATGGTGGGCTACTAAATGGATCACAAGAATTCACATTAGTACCTCTTCCGGTTATATCTGGTTTAATTCTTCCGTCATCAGTTGGTCCCTGGCTACTAGAGCTGTTTATACTAGCACCACTAACTGTATATCCAAATGGAGAAAAGTTAACACTTATATTTGCATTTGCAACAACTAAATTATTTTTTGCATTAGTATTAGATGTCAGTTTGTCCAGTCCTGGAGCAAGACCATTGTCATAATTTACGTTACCTGAGTTACCCCCTGAAGTCACCATTAAGTAATAAGGTGCATTTACGTGATTTTGATCCCAAATTCTTGCATTTTGCACATAACACCCCATATACCAGTCTGGAACTTGTTGTACACCATCATTTGTGATATAAACACCATAAGAATGATTAGAAACTAACATCCCAGAATCTATGTGTTCGTTTAAAGCTTCTGAACTATCATTTGTTTGGTTGTAAGCTACAATTGTTGATTTTGGAGCCATTCCTTTTGCTGTTGAATCATCACCTTTTGCGCCAATTGTTCCATTCACATGCGTAGCATGAAAATCATAAGTTGGATTTGGATTTGTAGTATCTGGGGTAGAAATTCTTGAATTACCGTTGTCATCTATAAATTCCACATGAGTCTTTTGTGGGTAATCTATTTCCCAAACACCAATAGTCATCCCCTCTCCCTCGAGGTCCAGTCCTAATGCCCCATTGGGGTAAAGTTCATTTGTATTTGTTGCAAATGCACATTTTGCATTGTCTGGACCAATATATACAGGTTTATTTTCTATGATATCAAAAAGGATATAGTGTGTACCATCTATATAAAGATCTCTTTTGACGTCTGGATTTGCGGCGATAAATAGTTCTAATATTTGCTGTTTTTCAGCGACCTCTTCATTAAGTTTGTCAATAGAATTATAGATTTTTTCAAGATCATAACTTTGTACAATTTTGTTGCGATCTTCAACTGTTTGAGCGGAAATGGTACAAGCTATACTAAGACAAATAACAAGTAGTTGTTTTTTCATTTTGTTGAATATTTTAAACAAAATTAAACAAAAAAACCGGTACAAATAGTACCGGTTTTTTAAATATAATGTTAAAAAAGATATTATAAAGAGAATGCAGCTTGTATGAAGTCATCATAGTCTCCAGCATCAGCCGTGAATAAAACACTTCCTCCACTTATGATAGTAATGTCTGTTCCACCATCTCCCCAATCATCAAAAGCTTGAAAAATATAATCACCACTAGGTAAACATCTTTCTTCAGTAACATCCCCAGAGAAATTTGCGTAGGGATTGTTGTATGCTGAATATGTTCCTATTGAGGTAATTAGAGATGTTCCAGCATCATTAAGTATTTGCCAGTAAAATTCTTCTGGCCAAGAATCTAAAGTAAACTCCAAAGTTACACCCACATCAGGACAATATGTTCTTGCCGTTATGATGTGAAAGTTTTGAGTTACAGTAGGATCTGTAGAACTTCCTGTAAAGGATGTTGGAATATCAGCATTTGCTACAGGCGTCATTCCTAGAACGATAGTTTTTCCACCAAAGCCTAAACCACCATCGTGAGTTACAACTACTTCTGCAACCCCTTTCATAGTGCCCGCAGGAATTGTTACTGTTGAAGGTGCACTGTATTGTGCTGCAGTAGCTGTACTGGAATCATCTACAAATATATCAAATACTCTGTCACTGTTTGATGCTTCAGAAGCATAAACCTCAGCTTCAACAACTACAGTTTCTCCTAAATTCAAGTCTACAACTTGGTCCTGAGCAAATGATACAAAACTACTTGATAAGTAATTTTCATCGTTAATTTCCTCTTCACAACTTACTAAGAATAAACTTAAAGTAAGAAGGAAAAATACTGAAATGTATTTATAATTTTTATTTATTTTCATAATCCTAAATTTTTATGATTAACATTAGTTTTGATCCGTAATACTAGGGTTGTTGTTAATCTCGCTCTGTGGAATCTGGAATGACATTTCATCAGAATCATAAGCAAATGATTCTCCAGCACGGAATACGTGATTTGTACCTCTAGTTACAGTAGCTTCATTTCGCTTCATAGCATAATAAGTCTTTCCTTCACCCCAAAGCTCAATTCTGGTTTGTAGGTAAATAAAGTCTTGTAATGCACTTCCAGAAAGAGGGTTTACAACTGCAGCAGCATCTGGAATTCTACTATTTAATAAATTAATCATAGTCGCTTTTGCATCTGCATCGTTTCCAAGACGAGCTGCACATTCAGCACTTAACAAGTGGAACTCATCAGAACGCATAAATATTAAATCGGTAGTAATAATGTACTGGTTAAATATCTGCCTTGCAGGATCAAAGAACTTATTATTTGGTTGTAAAGATTCTCCAACTGTTCCAGTTACAGCATTAAATTGACCTTTTCTCACATCATCGCTTGCAATTTGAGCGTATAATGCACCATCCATAGATTTTCTATCCCCAGCAGCTTGATAACTGTAGGTATATACATCCATTTGTCCCCACCAATCAATTAATTGATGTCCAAGATCTTCAGTTAAATCGAAGCCCCAAATCCAAGATGGAGTGTTAACATTGTTAAATCCAGACCCTGCACCAGGGAAACAAAGTTGACCATTAGTTGTGACAGGGTATCCTGCAGCAATTACAGCATCAGCCATTGTTTTTGCATCAGCCCAGTTCCCCATACCAGCATAAACATACGCTAATAAACCTTGTGCTACTGTTTTATCAATTTTACTTTTATCAGAGCGGACATATCCATCTAATAAAGAGATTGCATCTGTTAAGTCGCTGACAATCAAACCATAAATTTGAGATGCAGGAACTTTAGCGGTATTAATTGTTTCTCCATCATAATATGGAAGAATTGGTTGTGATGGGTCGTACTTTCTCTGAAATAACTGAGCTAAGTACCAATAAGCATAAGCTCTAGAAGCTTTTGCTTGACCTAATACTTTTCGACCACCATCAGTAGTTGGTTGTGCATTGTTTCCACCAGAAGTTTGGATAACATTATTGGCAAGACTTACAATTCTGTAATAATATTCCCAAATAATTTTATTTTCTTCTCGTGTAAAGTCAACAGTACAAACCAAGTTTGCAGAGGCATTATACCATCCGTATGCACTTGCAGATAATGCCATATCTCCTGAGACAATGTCAGACCAAATGTCAACACCTTTTTGACCAAAGTCATAATGTCTACTTCCAGTAACACCGAAATCTTGAATCATGAAACTTGCGATTCCCTCCAAAGTTCCCTCTACAAGAGCTGGGTTTACATCAGAGTAATTAGAAAGATCTTCAGCAGTAAGATTATTTGTGTTTCTTTCAGGATCTAAAAATTCTTTAGAACACCCCACTAGTACAAGCGAGGATACTAAAATCGAATAAATTAAATTTCTTTTCATGTTTTTTTTTTTAAAATTGAACTTTTGTACCAAGACTAAAAGTTGTCATTGGCATATATATACCAGAATTTGAAGAACTAATTAAGGTTGTTGGATTTAAACCTTTTCTAGCACTCAACATCATTAAATTATCACCTGACACAAAGAAACTAACTTTTGAAAGATTTGCTCTACTAGCTGTATTTTCTGGTAAAGTATAACCAATTCTTAAGTTGTTTAGTGAAAGGAAATCTGCTTTAGTAAGAAAACGTGTAGAAGTCAAACTATGCTGAGTATCGGTAAAATATCCAGCACTCATTCTTGGAACATTAGTTATATCACCAGGTTGCTTCCATGCTTGTCTTACATCGGTGTGGAAGTTATCACTTCCAATTAGGTTTCTGTTGTTCATAAGAACACTGTATCCACTATCAAATACATATCCACCTATGCTGTAGCTAAATTGAGCGGAGATGTCAAAGTTTTTGTATTCAGCATTTAATCTGAAACCACCTCTTACTTTAGGAATAGCTGACTTACCAACATACTTCTGAGTAGCATCAGTGTAATCTTCAGTTGTTGTTCTTTTTACATTAGCATTTGGATTTTCATCTAAATATAAAGTCATACTAGCAATTTGTGAATCACCAGTGTTGAACACACCATCGCCGTTCATATCATCATAATAAAGATTCCACATTGCAGCTCCAGTTGCCGGATTTACACCTGCCCATTCTCTCATGTACCAGTCATATAAAGATTTACCTTTTGAGTAACTTCCATCCAATACTTTTGGTTCTCCAGTAAAATAATCCGCTGGCATTTCAGTAATCTCATTATCGAACATTTCTCCATTTATGTTAAATGACATTTTGAAATCTTCTTTATCAAATACTTTAACTGTAGCATTAAATTCGAAACCACTGTTTCTTAAAACACCATCATTATACTGGATAAATTGAGATCCACTTGATCCTGGAAGCGTTTGTGTAAAGAATAGGTTTTTTGTGTCGTTCACATAATAATCTAAGTCTAATGCTAATCTATCATTGAAAAGAGATGATTCAATACCAAACTGAGTTGAAGTTTTAACCTCCCAAGTTAAATCAGGATTAGCAAGGGTAGAACTCTGTGTAAATGAATACGATCCATCTGGTGTTTGGTTAATACCATAGATTTGCCATCCGTAACGTACATTTGTTCCTTGATCTCCAATTAGACCATAACTTGCTTTAAGTTTTAAATAATCTACAAAACTTTCAGATGGGAAAAAATCTTCTTTTGAAACAATCCATCCTAAACCAATAGAACCGAAAGTGTCCCACTTATTGTTTTTGAATCGAGAAGAACCATCTCGTCTTCCAGAAGCACTTAAGAAATATTTACCATCGTAGTTGTAGTTCAATTGTGCAAAATAACTATCTAAAGTCCAACCAGTAGAGTAAGAATTAGCTCTTCCGAAAGGAATAGTGTATTGAGCTAAATCAAATGTGTTTGGTAAGATTGCATTTTGAGCAGCTGCACTAATATTTGTGAATTTGTTTTCAGTTGATTCGTGAGCAACAAAAGCATCAACATTATGATTTCCATAAGATTTGTTGAATTTCAACATTTGAAGAAAGTTCTGATTGATGTTTGTGCTAATAGATTTTGAAAGGAATCCACTTCCTGCATTTGCACCATAATATGGGTTACCTCTGCTTGCGCCATCATAATTATTATATTGTCCGCTGTAACGAACATCAAAAGATAACCAATCAGTTAAATCAACACCAATATTGAAGTTCCCGAGCATAGTTAATGAACTTGTTTTATCAACATCATAAATTGCATCTGCAATACCATTTGTTGCATTCCAAGCTCTACGTCCATAACCATTACCATAATCATATTGATATCCTCCAAAAATAGGATCTTCAACCAATACACCGTTTTCATCTCTTAAGTAGATGTCATAAATCGCTGGTGTAGTATTGGTTAATGCAAAGATATTTCCTGATGAACCAGCAGAACCTTCAGAACTTGATGAGTTATTGTAAAGACCACCTGTAAAAGCTAGGTCTCCACCAACTCTTAACCAATCTTTAGGTGCGTGATCAATACTTAAACGAGTAGTGTATCGTGTATATTTTGAATTGATAGTATAGCCTTCATCTTCTAAATAACCAAAAGATGTAGCAAATTGAGTCATCTCGTTTCCACCACTAAACTGTAAGTTTGCTTCTTGTCTGTAGCCAGTTCCAAAAGCAGCATCAGCCCAACGTGTTGGAGAGTAACGACGTCCAATTCCAGAATTAAATTTTCCAGTAGATTGATTAATTAATTGGTCTCCGCTTACATCCCATATGTTATATACTGGATTGATTCCTTCTGCAGTTCCGTATAAGTTTGCACTTGCCCAAGCAGATGGGTTAGCTTCACCAAGTAGTGTTGCTTTATTTTTTAAAGCACTGTATGAAAGCTCGATATACTCTTCTGGAGATTCAATTACGTCATAGTTTGGTAAGAAAATCGTGTTGATACTTGTTCTTACATCTACATTAATTTGCGAAGTTCCAACCTTACCTTTTTTTGTTGTAATTACAATTACACCATTTGCCCCACGAGAACCGTAGATAGAAGTTGCCGCAGCATCTTTCAAAACAGTTATACTTGCGATATCAGCAGGGTTAATTGCTGAAATATCACTAGCATATGGCGCACCATCTACAATGTAGAGTGGGCTACGGTTACCATTAACAGATCCAAAACCACGAATACGGATTGTTGCATCAGATCCTGGAGCACCAGAACCAGTAACTACGTTTACACCGGCAACCTCACCTCTAAGCGCTTGAGAAACGTTGCCCATAGCCTTAGCTTCAATGTTTTCGGTTTCAATTTTTGTTGCAGTACCTGTAAATGCCTCTTTACTTGTGGAGTTGTATCCAACAACAACAACTTCTTCTAAAGCGTTGTCTTGTTGCATTGAAACATTAATTGTATTGCTTGCTCCAACAGCTTGTGATTGTGTAGAATATCCTACGTAGCTAAACAAAAGAACATCACCTTGGTTTGCTTGAATAGAATAATTACCATCAAAATCTGTTGAAACTCCAGTCGTTGTTCCTTCAACAACTACAGTTGCACCAGGGAGGGGCAATCCGTTTTCGTCAGAAACAGTACCAGAAACATTTTGGTTTTGTGCAAAAGAGATTTGCACTACCAACGCCAATACTAGCGTTAGTATTACACTAAACTTTGTTTTCATTTTTGTTAATTATTTGAATTAGTCTTCACAAAAGAAACGATAAAAATTCAAATAACCAACTTTTGTTTCAAAAAAAATGAAAATAATTAAACATTTAATACCCTATATATGTGCATTATTGGTTTAATGTTAATGTTTGTTGTCTGTTTATTGAACAATACTTATAAAAATCATTATTTAATTAGCGAATTGGGAATCAATTACTTAGCTGATTCTCTTTATGTAAAAACAAAAAAAAACCACCCAATCGGGTGGTTTTTTTGTGAAAATTCCTTAACTTAAAAGAGACTTGCTGCTTTTAGTTTGGACAGGTTGATGTTGCGCCCGGTAGGGGCAATCCATTTTCATCCGATACGGTTCCTGAAACAGTTTTTTGTTGTGCATTTAGTAGCTGCACTCCCAATGCCAAAAGCATCAGAATCATCGTAAATTTGGGTTTCATATGATTTAATTTTAATTAGTTCCGCTAATCTCTTAAATAAAAGTTAACACAATTTAAGAGCACGTTAATTTTTAACATAATTTTAACAATTGTTTAATCTTTTTAGAGGCTTTGAAACTAAAACGTAGTGGTCAAGCTCAAATGCACCTTTGAATTCGAGAGAATAAAGGGTAAATTTTTTGTTTTACCATTGGCATAATTAAAGCGCAAAAGACCCGCATTGGTTTGCAATCCAAATCCAAACCCAAATCCAAAAAGTTGCTCTTCCTTAAGCTGCAGGTCTTGCATATAACCTGCATCTATAATGGTATGTAAAAATAGTGAGGGCGCAACACGATAGCGGTATTCCGTACACAGTACGCCAACGCGAGAAGCAAACAAACTGTTTTCTTTAAAACCACGAATGGAATTGATGCCGCCAAATCGTATTAACTCATTAAACAGGTATTCATCAGAATCTAATGCTTCAAGATGAAATTTAAGAAAAATACTGTTTTTAGGATTTAAGCGGAAGGTGTGAAACCCTTTTAGTTGCAGTTGGCGCTGTTGTATAGCCGTTGTTGTTTTACGTTTTCCAAGTCCTGCAGAAAGCTCAATTTGAGAAGAAATTGGAAAAAGAGCATCGTTTTTTTGACGTTTAATGTATTGATAAGTTAGGCCATAAAACTGGCTTTTATAATCTTCATTCAGCGTTGTCGATGGTTCTGAAAGCACATTGGATTGTAGGTTGCGCAGTGAGACACCTATTTGTTGTTTGTCGTTCAGTTGATAAAACAATTTTAGACCTTGCTGTGCAGTTGTAAAGGTACTGTCTTTTTTAAAAATATTTAGATTAAGGGTGGCACCCACAGGGCTACTCAACAAATAGGGGAGTTGCAATAAAACATCAAAAGTTTTTTGTTCATTTTCATCACTTTTGTAGTTGAGTTTGAATGATTCTCCAAAGTTGAGGTTGTTGTTAAGGGTTAAGTCAAGATAACCATCAAATTCAATAGTGCCAGTGTCTTCATTTGATCCAAATCCCAAAAATCCATCAAAACGATTGCTTTTTATTTTTTCTAAATAGAGATAAACACTTGTGGTATCTGTTGTAAAAAGGACTTCTGCTGGTCTTTTTTGCTGCACAAAAGGCAATTGCTCCAAAAGTTCCATTTGACGTTTTATTTTTTCTAAGCTAAAAGGGCTTTGGGTTTTGATGCCCAAAAAATGTTTGATGTAACTTCTTGGAAATTTAGCATAGCCCAAAATTTTGATATCTTGAAGTATCCGTTTTTTACCTTTGGTTATCTTTATATTAGCACGTAAAGATGTTTTATTTTTTGGTTGGATATTAACCAATCGAACGGTAGCAAAAGCATAACTTTCATCAGAAAGTAGTTTGGATATTTTTTCTAAAGTAATTTCTAGGACTTCTATTGGAACACGAACAAAGTAAAGGTCGTTTTGCGTTTCTTTTTGGACATCAAATCCTAATGGTTTAAAATAGTTGGTATTCTCGTATATATCAACATATTTAAACATGTTTCCCAATTCGATTTTTGTCGTAATATGGGTTTCTTTTTTTTCTGTTTTTAGAATGCGATTACTCACATAGCCCATATAATAAAGACGTTTTTGCAGAACATCAATTTCTTGTTCCAATGCTTGCATGGAATCAAAACGATTGTTGTAGCCTATGCTGTCCAAAACAACTTGGTTTTCTTCAATTTGAGTTTTGAATTTTAGGGTTAATTCTTGTGCATGAGTTTGCCAAAAGCAAAAGCCAAAAAGCACGATCCAAAGAAGAGATAACTGTTTGAAATTCAAGACCAATAGTTTGATATAAAACTAACGTAAAAATGTATAAAAATGTATGCAAAGAAAAAAAAAGCAACAATATTCAAAAAATAAAGGTTATAGTGTTTGAATAATTGATTTTAATGTTTACCTTTGCACCCCTCTTAGAAGAGGATTGAAAAAATTATATATATAATTTATGCCAACAATATCACAATTAGTAAGAAAAGGAAGAGCCAAATTAACTAAGAAGAGTAAATCGGCTGCTTTGGATTCTTGTCCACAACGACGTGGTGTGTGTACGCGTGTTTATACAACAACACCAAAAAAACCAAACTCAGCAATGCGTAAAGTTGCCAGGGTAAGGTTGACTAATGGTAATGAAGTTAACGCTTACATCCCAGGTGAAGGACATAACCTCCAAGAGCACTCGATAGTATTAGTTAGAGGTGGAAGGGTAAAAGATTTGCCAGGAGTTAGATACCACATTGTACGAGGCGCATTAGACACTGCAGGTGTAGAAGGCCGAACACAACGTCGTTCTAAGTATGGAGCAAAACGCCCAAAGAAGTAATTCAAACACTTTAAAAAGAAGACATGAGAAAAAGACAGGCGAAAAAAAGACCACTTTTACCAGATCCAAAATTTAATGATCAGCTTGTAACACGTTTTGTAAACATGATGATGTGGGATGGTAAAAAATCTGTAGCATTTAGAGTTTTTTATGATGCAATAGACATCGTAGAAGAGAAGAATACAGACGAAGAAACAACTGCTTTACAAATTTGGAAAGACGCTTTAACCAATGTGATGCCACACGTAGAAGTACGTAGCCGTCGTGTTGGAGGTGCTACATTCCAAATCCCAATGCAAATTCGTCCAGATAGAAAAATTTCTACAGCCATGAAATGGTTGATTAATTTTTCTAGAAAGAGAAACGAAAAATCAATGGCTCAAAAGCTTGCTGCAGAAATTCTTGCCGCTTCAAAAGAAGAAGGCGCTGCAGTCAAAAAGCGTGTAGATACACACAAAATGGCCGAAGCAAACAAAGCATTCTCACACTTTAGATTCTAATCAGAAATGGCAAGAGACTTAAAATATACAAGAAACATTGGTATTGCTGCGCACATTGATGCAGGAAAAACTACCACAACTGAGCGAATCTTATACTATACAGGAGTTTCTCATAAAATTGGTGAAGTACATGATGGTGCTGCAACAATGGACTGGATGGAACAAGAGCAGGAAAGAGGAATTACAATTACTTCTGCTGCAACAACTTGTACTTGGAACTTTCCAACAGAAAATGGTCAGCCAACAAATGAAACTAAAGGGTATCACTTTAATATTATAGACACACCAGGTCACGTTGATTTTACCGTTGAGGTAAACCGTTCATTACGTGTATTGGATGGTCTTGTCTTCCTATTTAGTGCTGTTGATGGTGTTGAGCCACAATCTGAAACAAACTGGAGACTTGCAGATAATTATAAAGTTCCACGTATTGGATTTGTCAATAAAATGGACCGTCAAGGATCAAACTTTCTTGGAGTTTGTCAGCAAGTCAAAGACATGTTGAAGTCAAATGCAGTGCCAATTGTATTAAATATTGGTGATGAAGCAGACTTCAAAGGGGTCATTGATCTAGTAAAAAACCGTGCGATTGTATGGCACGATGAAACTCAAGGGTCAACATTCGATATTATCGATATCCCTGAAGATATGAAAGAAGAAGCACGCAAGTACCGTGCACTCCTTATAGAGGAAGTGGCTACTTATGATGAAAATCTTCTTGAAAAATTTATGGAAGATGAGGATTCTATTACTGAAGACGAAGTGCATGCTGCACTAAGAGCTGCGGTTATGGATATGGCCATCATTCCAATGGTATGTGGTTCGGCATTCAAAAACAAAGGTGTTCAATTCCTTTTAGATGCGGTTTGTCGTTATTTGCCTTCTCCAACAGACAAAGAAGGTATTTTAGGTGTAAATCCAAACACTAACCAAGAAGAACTTAGAAAACCAGATGTAAAAGAGCCATTTGCAGCCTTAGCATTTAAGATTGCAACAGATCCATTTGTTGGACGCTTGGCATTCTTTAGAGCCTATTCAGGTCGTTTAGATGCAGGATCTTATATCCTAAATAACAGTTCTGGAAAGAAAGAACGTATTTCTCGTATCTATCAAATGCATTCCAACAAACAAAATGCAATTGAATATATAGAGGCTGGAGATATTGGAGCAGCTGTAGGATTCAAGGATATTAAAACAGGAGACACCATGTCTGATGAAAAGCACCCAATTGTGCTAGAATCTATGGAGTTTCCAGATCCAGTAATCGGTATTGCTGTTGAACCAAAAACAAAAGCAGACGTTGATAAATTAGGAATGGCGCTTGGAAAACTTGCAGAAGAAGATCCAACGTTTACTGTTCGTACAGATGAGGCCTCTGGCCAAACAATCATCTCTGGAATGGGTGAGCTACACTTAGACATTATTGTTGATCGTTTAAGACGTGAATTTAAAGTGGAAGTGAATCAAGGTCAACCACAAGTAGAGTACAAAGAAGCGATTACTCAACGTGCAGAACACAGAGAAGTTTATAAAAAACAATCTGGTGGACGTGGTAAATTTGCCGATATTGTCTTTACACTAGAACCGGCTGAGGAAGGAAAAGTAGGCTTAGAATTTGTTTCTGAAATCAAAGGTGGTAATGTTCCAAAGGAATTTATTCCATCTGTAGAAAAAGGATTCAAAATGGCCATGCAAAACGGCCCATTGGCTGGATATGAAGTCGATGCAATGAAAGTTACACTTACTGACGGTTCTTACCATGATGTGGATTCAGATCAATTGTCTTTTGAGTTGGCTGCTAAGATAGGATTTAAAAATTCTGCAAAAGCTGCAAAAGCCGTTATTCTAGAACCTATTATGAAACTTGAGGTCATCACTCCTGAAGAAAACATGGGTGATATCGTTGGAGATCTTAACCGCCGTCGTGGACAGGTCAGTGACATGGGTGATAGAGCAGGAGCAAAAACTGTAAAAGCTACAGTACCACTTTCTGAAATGTTTGGATATGTAACTACCTTAAGAACATTATCTTCTGGTCGTGCAACATCAACAATGGAGTTTTCACACTATGCTGAAACCCCATCAAATATCTCAGAAGAAGTTATTAAAGAAGCAAAAGGCGTACAATCTTAAAAGTTTAGAACATGAGTCAAAAAATTAGAATAAAACTAAAGTCTTACGATCATAACTTGGTAGACAAGTCTGCAGATAAGATTGTGAAAACTGTAAAAAGTACAGGTGCTGTTGTAACTGGACCTATTCCATTGCCAACACACAAAAAACTATACACTGTATTGCGTTCTCCTCACGTTAATAAAAAGTCAAGAGAACAATTTCAGTTAAGTTCCTACAAAAGACTGCTAGATATCTATAGTTCATCATCAAAGACCATTGATGCTTTGATGAAACTAGAGCTGCCAAGCGGTGTAGAAGTAGAGATTAAAGTATAATTAATTTGCTGAGGTTTGTTAAGGAATCAAATTTAGATTTCGAAACAAGTTCAGAATAAATGTCCTAAGCTGCGTGCGAAGGAAAAACGGAAAAAATACATTTCAAGGGTTGAAACGTGTTTTGACCCTTAATTTTTGAAATAAAATAAATTAAAACAATAAATTAATAATTATGTCTGGGTTAATAGGAAAGAAAATCGGAATGACCAGCATCTTTGACGAGAACGGCAAAAACATGCCCTGTACTGTCATACAAGCCGGGCCATGCGTTGTTACCCAAGTCAGAACTGAAGAAAAGGATGGCTATGAAGCCATTCAATTAGGTTTCGATGACAAGACAGAAAAAAGTGCCACAAAAGCTCAAATTGGTCATGCCAAAAAAGCAGGTACAACTGTTAAGAAAAAAGTCGCGGAATTTTCAGGTTTTGATGAGGAGTACAAATTAGGTGATACCATCACTGTAGAGCACTTTGAAGAAGGTGAATTTGTAGATATCACAGGAACAAGTAAAGGAAAAGGATTCCAAGGGGTTGTAAAACGCCATGGTTTTGCAGGAGTTGGACAAGCGACACATGGTCAGCACAACCGACTTAGAGCTCCAGGATCTATTGGTGCAGCATCTTACCCTGCACGTGTTTTTAAAGGCATGAAAATGGCTGGACGAATGGGTACTGATACGGTAAAAGTTCAAAATTTAAGAGTTTTAAAAGTAGTAGCGGATCAAAACTTAATTGTAGTTAAGGGATGCGTTCCTGGTCATAAAAACGCTTACGTAAAGATTGAGAAATAATGAAAGTAGCAGTTTTAGACATCAACGGAAAAGACACAGGTAGAAAGGCAGACCTTTCTAACGAAGTGTTTGCTATAGAGCCCAACAATCATGCGGTATATCTGGACGTTAAGCAATATCTTGCTAATCAACGTCTGGGAACACACAAAGCTAAAGAACGCGGTGAAATTGTTGGAAGTACAAGAAAGATAAAGAAACAAAAAGGAACTGGTACTGCCAGAGCAGGTAGCATCAAGTCTGGAGTTTTTAAAGGTGGTGGACGTATTTTTGGTCCAAGACCAAGAAACTATGGTTTCAAGTTAAATAAAAACGTTAAGCGTTTAGCTAGAAAATCGGCATTAACGATTAAAGCCAACGAAAAAGCCATTACCGTTTTGGAAGACTTCAATTTTGAAGCACCAAAAACAAAAGCATTTACAGCAGTTTTAAAAGCCCTTAACCTCGATAGCAAAAAGTCTTTGTTTGTCTTGGGAGCGCCAAATAATAATGTATATTTGTCGTCGCGCAATTTTAAAGGCTCTGAAGTTGTAACTAGCTCAGAATTAAGCACTTATAAAATTCTAAATGCCAATCAAGTTGTGCTTTTAGAAAGTGCAATTGAAGGAATTGAATCGAATTTAAGTAAATAAGAACACCATGAGTATCTTAATTAAACCCATCATCACAGAAAAAGCGACACTAGACAGTGAGTTAAGAAACTGTTTTAGCTTTTTGGTGAATACAAAGGCGAACAAGGTAGAAATCAAAAAAGCAGTAGAAGCTGCTTACGGTGTTTCAGTAGCCAAAGTTCGAACAATAAATGTCCGTCCAGATCGAAAAACCAAATACACAAAAACGGGGATTCAACATGGTAAAACAAATGCCACAAAAAAGGCAATTGTACAACTGGAGGAAGGTGAAATAATTGATTTATACGCTAATATCTAATTAGAAATGTCAGTAAGAAAATTAAAACCGATTACACCGGGCCAGCGATTTAGAGTAGTTAATGGATTTGACGCCATTACTACTGACAAGCCGGAAAAAAGCCTTTTGGCTCCGAAAAAACGCTCAGGTGGTAGAAACAGTCAAGGAAAAATGACCATGCGCTACAAAGGTGGTGGTCATAAGAAAAGGTACCGTATCATTGACTTCAAAAGAAACAAAACTGGAATTCCAGCTGAAGTAAAGTCTATTGAATACGATCCAAACAGAACCGCATTTATTGCACTTCTTAACTATCAAGATGGTGAAAAGCGCTACATTATTGCTCAGAACGGCCTAAAAGTAGGTCAGAATCTAGTTTCTGGAACTGAAAATGTAGCTCCTGAAGTTGGTAATGCAATGCCATTGAGTCAAATTCCATTAGGAACAATTATATCTTGTATTGAACTTCGTCCAGGACAAGGTGCAGTAATTGCTCGAAGTGCTGGTGCGTTTGCTCAATTGATGGCAAGAGATGGGAAATTTGCCTCTGTTAAATTACCATCAGGAGAAACACGTTTGTTATTATTGGATTGTTATGCTACCATTGGTGTAGTTTCAAATTCAGATCATCAGCTGTTGGTTTCTGGTAAAGCAGGCCGTAGCCGTTGGTTAGGCAGACGACCAAGAACAAGACCAGTAGTAATGAATCCAGTAGATCACCCAATGGGAGGCGGTGAAGGAAAATCATCTGGAGGACATCCAAGATCAAGAAATGGTATTCCTGCAAAAGGTTATAGAACACGTTCTAAAACTAAAGCAAGTAATAAATATATTGTAGAACGTAGAAAGAAATAATAAGACATGGCAAGATCATTAAAAAAAGGACCTTACGTTCATTATAAATTAGAAAAGAAAGTTGCAGCTAATGTAGAGGCAAACAAAAAAACAGTGATAAAAACTTGGTCTAGAGCCAGTATGATTACACCAGATTTTGTTGGTCAAACTATTGCAGTACACAACGGTCGTCAATTTGTTCCTGTATACATTACAGAAAACATGGTAGGTCATAAGTTAGGAGAATTTTCGCCAACACGTTCTTTCCGAGGACACGTAGGTGCAAAAAATAAAGGTAAAAAATAAGAGCTATGGGAAGTCGTAAAAAACAAATGGCAGATGCTATTAAAGCAGAAAAAAAGCAAGTTGCTTTTGCAAAGCTTAATAACTGTCCTACGTCACCAAGAAAAATGCGTTTAGTCGCCGATCTTATTCGTGGAGAAAAAGTTGAAAGAGCACTCAATATTTTGAGATTCAGTCAAAAAGAAGCATCACGTCGATTAGAAAAGTTAGTTCTTTCTGCGGTAGCCAACTGGCAAGCCAAAAACGAAGATGCTGATATTGAGGCTGCAGATTTATTCATCAAAGAAATTAGAGTTGATGGCGGATCTATGCTAAAAAGATTAAGACCAGCCCCACAAGGACGTGCACACAGAATTAGAAAACGTTCCAATCACGTTACTGTTGTACTTGGAACAAAAAATAATAATACAGAAAGCAAATAACACATGGGACAGAAGACAAATCCAATAGGAAATCGCCTTGGAATTATCAGAGGATGGGAATCTAACTGGTATGGAGGAAACGATTATGGAGATAAACTTGCTGAAGATGATAAAATCAGAAAGTATATTTTCGTTCGTTTGGCAAAAGCTAGCGTTTCAAGAGTTATTATTGAAAGAACACTAAAGCTTGTAACTATCACAATTACTACAGCCCGTCCAGGGATTATTATTGGTAAAGGTGGACAAGAAGTAGACAAGTTAAAAGAAGAGCTGAGAAAACTTACGGGGAAAGATATTCAATTGAACATCTTTGAAATTAAACGTCCAGAGTTTGATGCATTTTTAGTGGCAACGAGCATTGCACGCCAAATTGAAAACCGTATTTCATACAAACGTGCTATAAAAATGGCAATTGTTGCCACAATGCGTATGAATGCAGAGGGAATCAAAGTCCAAATTAGTGGTCGTTTGAATGGTGCTGAAATGGCACGTAATGAGCACTATAAAGAAGGAAGAATTCCATTATCTACATTTAGAGCAGATATTGATTATGCTCTTGTAGAAGCACATACGACATATGGTCGTTTGGGCATCAAAGTATGGATTATGAAAGGTGAAGTATATGGAAAAAGAGAATTATCTCCACTAGTTGGTTTATCAAAAAAACAAGACCGTGGAGGCCGCTCAAATTCCAAAAGTCGCCGTAGAAAGTAATTTTTTAAATAAAAGAAAATGTTACAACCAAAAAGAACAAAATTCCGTAAAGTCCAGAAGGGACGTATGAAAGGAAACTCTGGAAGAGGACACCTTCTTTCTAGTGGAATGTTTGGTATAAAATCATTAGATTCAAATTTTTTGACTTCACGTCAAATTGAAGCCGCTCGTATTGCAGCTACACGTTACATGAAAAGAGAAGGTCAACTTTGGATTAAAATATTTCCAGACAAGCCTATCACCAAAAAGCCTCTGGAGGTACGTATGGGTAAAGGAAAAGGTGCCGTTGAATATTGGGCAGCTGTTGTAAAGCCAGGTCGAATTATATTCGAAGTAGGTGGAGTTCCTATCGAAATTGCAAAAGAAGCACTTCGTTTGGCTGCTCAAAAATTACCAGTTAAAACTAAATTTGTAATTGCCAGAGACTACGAGGCCTAATATATTGATATTATGAAACAATCTGAAATTAAAGAATTATCAACGGCTGAGTTACAAGAAAAACTTAGTGAAACTAAAAAAGCATATGCCGATTTAAAAATGACACATGCGATATCACCTCTAGAAAATCCAATCCAGTTGCGAAGCGTAAGACGTAGTGTAGCCCGATTGGCAACAGAGCTAACAAAAAGAGACGTACAATAATTGTATTTGTTGAGATGGAAAAAAGAAATTTAAGAAAAGAACGTATAGGGATTGTTACAAGTAACAAAATGATGAAATCAATTGTGGTTTCTGAAGTAAAGAAAGTAAAGCACCCTATGTATGGAAAGTTCGTACTTAAAACAAAAAAGTACGTAGCACACGACGAACAAAACGACTGCAATGAAGGCGATACTGTAAGGATCATGGAAACAAGACCTTTAAGTAAGTCTAAATGTTGGAGATTAGTAGAAATTATTGAAAGAGCTAAGTAATTATGGTACAACAAGAATCAAGATTAAAAGTAGCTGACAATACTGGAGCAAAAGAAGTCCTAACCATTCGTGTTTTGGGTGGAACAAAACGCAGATATGCCTCTTTGGGAGATAAAATTGTTGTTTCTGTAAAAGATGCAACGCCAAACGGTAACATCAAAAAAGGAGCGGTATCTACAGCAGTTGTTGTGCGTACAGTAAAAGAAGTACGTCGTCCAGACGGATCTTATATTAGATTTGACGACAATGCATGTGTCCTTCTAGATGCCAACGGCGAGATGAAAGGAACACGTGTGTTTGGACCAGTAGCAAGAGAACTACGTGATAAAAAATTCATGAAAATTGTTTCATTAGCACCAGAAGTGCTTTAATATAAAACAACAATGGGAAAGCTAAAGATAAAAACAGGAGATACAGTACGAGTGATTGCTGGAGACCACAAAGGTTCTGAAGGTAAAGTACTTACTGTTTTCATAGAAAAAAATAAAGCCATCGTAGAGGGTGTGAATATGATTAAAAAACATATGAAGCCAAGTGCACAAAATCCTCAAGGTGGTATTGTAGAAAAAGAAGCAGCGCTTCAAATTTCTAACCTATCCTTGATCAACTCTAAAGGCGAAACGACAAGAGTTGGATACAGAGTAGAGGACGGTAAGAAAGTACGCTATGCAAAAAAATCTAACGAAGTAATATAAGTGTTATGACGTATATTCCAAGATTGAAACAAGAGTATAAAGACAAAGTAATCTCTGCTCTTACAGAAGAATTCGGTTACAAAAATGTAATGCAAGTTCCAAAACTTCAAAAGATTGTTATCTCTAAAGGAGTTGGTGCTGCAGTAGCCGACAAGAAATTAATAGACCATGCTGTTGATGAAATCACAAAAATTTCTGGACAAAAAGCAGTGGCTACAATATCTAAAAAAGACGTTGCATCATTTAAGCTTCGTAAAGGAATGCCAATTGGTGCAAAAGTAACACTTAGAGGTGAGCGTATGTACGAATTTTTGGACCGTTTGGTTACTTCTGCGTTGCCACGTGTAAGAGATTTTAGCGGGATTAAAGCCAATGGTTTTGATGGGCGTGGAAACTACAACTTAGGTATTACAGAACAAATTATATTCCCAGAAATTGATATTGATAAAGTCAACAAAATTTCGGGTATGGACATTTCCTTTGTGACCTCTGCAGAGACCGATAAGGAAGCAAAATCATTATTAACAGAACTAGGGTTACCTTTTAAAAAGAATTAATCTATGGCAAAAGAATCAATGAAAGCCCGCGAGGTGAAACGTGCAAAAGCAGTTGCAAAATACGCTGAAAAGCGTAAAGCACTTAAAGAAGCAGGAGATTATGAAGGGTTGCAAAAATTACCAAAAAATGCCTCTCCAATTCGTACGCACAACCGTTGCAAATTGACGGGACGTCCAAAAGGATATATGCGTCAATTTGGTATCTCGAGAGTTATGTTTAGAGAAATGGCCAACAAAGGACTTATACCAGGGGTTAAAAAAGCCAGCTGGTAAAAATTAAATTAGAATTATAAATTGGTTTCAGGTTCTAAAAATAGAAAACCAAAACCGCAAATTAATAACTATGAATACAGATCCAATAGCGGATTATTTAACAAGAATTAGAAATGCAGTGCTTGCAAACCACAGAGTGGTAGAAATTCCTGCCTCTAATTTGAAAAAAGAAATCACTAAAATATTATTTGATCAAGGATATATTTTAAGTTACAAATTTGACGATTCAACAAGTCAAGGTACTATCAAAATTGCTTTGAAGTATACCAAAGACACCAAAGAATCTGTCATCAAGAAAATTCAACGAATCAGTAAACCTGGTTTACGTAAATATGCGAGTTCAAAAGAACTTCCTCGTATCCTCAATGGACTTGGAATTGCTATCGTTTCAACTTCTCATGGAGTGATGACAGGAAAGCAAGCCCAACGTGAAAATGTAGGTGGAGAAATTTTATGTTACGTTTACTAATTTTAAAGTATTAAGAAATGTCAAGAATAGGAAATAATCCAATTTCAGTTCCAGAAGGTGTAACCATCGACATTACCGATAGCGCGATAACCGTTAAAGGAAAATTAGGTGAACTGACACAAGAGTACTCTGGAGTGAGCTTCAAGATTGAAGATAATACTCTAACTGTAGAGCGTGACTCAGAAAAGAAAGAACACAAAGCCAAGCACGGTTTGTACAGAGCATTGGTAAACAATATGATTCATGGAGTAACAACAGGTTGGTCCAAAGAATTAGAACTCGTAGGAGTAGGATACAGAGCTTCAAATCAAGGAAATAAGCTTGATATGGCACTTGGATTCTCACACAATATTATTTTAGATATTGCACCAGAAGTTAAAGTAGAAACTGTTTCGGAGAAAGGAAAAAACCCAATTATCAAACTAACTTCTTTTGATAAGCAACTTGTTGGACAAGTTGCTGCCAAAATTCGCGGATTTAGAAAACCTGAACCATACAAAGGAAAAGGAATCAAGTTCGTTGGTGAAGAAATAAGAAGAAAAGCAGGTAAATCAGCTTAATAAGAAAGATTATGGCACTAACAAAGAACGAAAGAAGACAACGTATAAAAAGCAGAATTAGAAAAACTGTCACTGGGACAAGTGCTCAGCCACGTTTAGCTGTTTTTAGAAGTAATAAAGAAATTTATGCTCAATTGATTAATGATGTTACTGGTGAGACAATTGCTGCTGCATCGTCAAGAGACAAAGATTTGAGTACTGCAAAAGGTACCAAAATAGAAGTTGCCACTTTGGTGGGGAAATCAATAGGAGAGAAAGCTCTAAAAGCAGGTGTTTCTAACATCACTTTTGATAGAGGTGGTTATTTATATCATGGAAGAGTTAAATCATTAGCAGAAGGCGCTAGAGAAGCCGGACTAAAATTTTAATAAGATATGTATCAAAAATACAAAAGTGCAGAACTAGTAAAACCAAGTGGTTTAGAATTGAAAGACCGATTGGTAGGTGTACAAAGAGTTACAAAAGTGACTAAAGGTGGTCGTGCTTTCGGATTCTCAGCAATTGTTGTTGTGGGAGATGAAGCCGGTGTTGTTGGTCATGGATTAGGAAAATCTAAAGATGTTGCAAGTGCTATCGCAAAAGCTGTAGAAGATGCTAAGAAAAACTTAGTACGTATACCGTTATTGAAAGGAACGTTGCCACATGAGCAAAAAGGAAAATATGGTGGAGCACGTGTAAACATTATCCCAGCAGCACCTGGTACAGGGGTTATTGCTGGAGGTGCTGTTCGTATTGTTTTGGAAGCCGTTGGTGTCCATGACGTACTATCAAAATCTCAAGGATCATCTAATCCACACAATGTTGTAAAAGCAACTTTTGATGCGTTATTACAATTAAGAGATGCCAAGAAAATTGCACGTGATCGTGGAATTTCTCTTGAAAAAGTGTTTAACGGATAATATTTAGACAGCATGGCTAAAATAAAAGTAACAAAACAGAAAAGTGCAATCAATCGTACAAAAAGACAAAAGCTTACATTAGAAGCACTTGGTCTAAATAAGATTGGTCAAACTGTAGAGCACGATGATACTCCAAATATTTTGGGGATGATCAATAAAGTAAAACATTTAGTTTCTGTAGAAGAAGCTTAAACATACAATACTACTGAAAATGAATTTAAGTAATTTAAAACCTGCAAAAGGTTCAGTTCAAAGTCCAGGCAAGCGCGTTGGTAGAGGTCAAGGGTCCGGTAAAGGAGGTACAGCCACAAGAGGACACAAAGGGGCAAAGTCACGTTCTGGATATTCAAGAAAAATTGGTTTTGAAGGAGGGCAAATGCCTCTTCAAAGACGTGTTCCTAAGTTTGGCTTCAAAAACATCAACAGAAAAGATTATCAAGGTATAAACCTAGATACACTTCAGAAATTAGTTGATGAAAAGAAAATCAAATCAGAATTGGATTTTAATACCATCGTAGAATTGCGTTTAGCAGGGAAAAATGAATTGGTAAAAATCTTAGGACGAGGCGAATTAAAAGCAAAGATAAAAGTCTCTGCACACAAGTTCACTGCAACAGCAAAAGCTGCCATTGAAGCTGCGGGTGGAGAAGTAGTAACATTATAATCCCCAACGAATGAAATTTATAGAGACACTTAAAAATGTATGGAAAATTACAGAACTTAAAGACAGAATCATTCTGACTTTAGGCCTGTTATTGGTATATCGTTTTGGGGCTCAAGTTGTTTTGCCAGGAATTGACGCCACTCAATTGGGGTCTTTGGCGTCTAATACTGACTCTGGGCTTCTAGGGCTTCTCAATGCATTTACAGGAGGAGCTTTTGCCAAAGCTTCAGTATTTGCTCTTGGTATTATGCCCTACATTTCAGCATCTATTGTGGTTCAACTTATGGGGATAGCAATTCCTTATTTGCAAAAACTTCAAAAAGAAGGTGCAAGTGGTCAAAAGAAAATCACACAAATTACGCGTTGGTTAACTATTGGTATTTGTTTGGTACAAGCACCAGCATATTTGGCCAGTTTACCTACTTTGATGGGTGGTACTCAAGCCTTTACACTTGGTCAAAGTGGAGTATTTTACTTTTCATCAGTAATCATTTTGGTAACAGGCTGTATTTTTGCAATGTGGCTCGGTGAGAAAATTACTGACAAAGGAGTTGGAAATGGTATATCTATCCTTATTATGGTAGGTATTATTGCAACTATGCCCTTATCTTTTGCTCAAGAATTTGATTCTGCAGTAAATCAATCTCAAGGAGGATTAATCAAAATATTGATTGAACTTGTTATTTGGTTTGCCATTATTCTTGCATCTGTAATGCTCGTCATGGCCGTTAGAAAAATTGCAGTTCAATATGCAAGACGTACAGCTTCAGGAAGTTATGAAAAAAACATAATGGGATCACGTCAGTATATTCCATTAAAGCTCAATGCCTCTGGAGTAATGCCAATTATTTTTGCACAAGCGATAATGTTTGTTCCAGGATTGATTGGTGGATTAGATATTTTGAAAGATTCAACAGTAGGCCAATGGTTAGTTGCTAATTTTGCAGGAAACAGCATGTTTGGACTTTGGTATAATATTGTTTTTGGATTATTGATTATTGTGTTTACCTATTTTTATACAGCAATCACAGTTCCAACAAACAAAATGGCTGATGATTTAAAAAGAAGTGGAGGGTTTATTCCGGGTATTCGACCAGGATCTGAAACCTCAGAATATTTAGACAAAATTATGTCTCAAATTACATTACCGGGTTCTATATTTTTAGCATTGATTGCGGTATTTCCTGCAATTATTGTACAAATTATGAATATTCAAGCGGGTTGGGCACTCTTTTTTGGAGGAACATCGCTTTTGATTATGGTAGGTGTTGCCATTGATACAATGCAGCAAGTCAATTCATATTTATTGAACAAGCATTATGATGGATTAATGAAAACTGGTAAAAACAGAAAATCTGTATAAAACAAACTATAATGGCAAAACAACCAGCAATAGAACAAGATGGATCAATTATCGAAGCATTATCAAATGCAATGTTTCGTGTTGAACTTGAAAATGGTCACATTGTGACTGCACATATCTCTGGGAAAATGCGTATGCATTACATAAAGTTATTGCCAGGAGATAAAGTAAAATTAGAAATGAGTCCTTACGATTTATCTAAGGCAAGAATAACTTACAGATACTAAAAACAAGTAAGATGAAAGTAAGAGCATCAATAAAGAAAAGAAGTGCCGATTGCAAAATCGTACGACGAAAAGGAAGACTTTACGTAATCAACAAAAAGAATCCTAGATTCAAACAAAGACAAGGTTAATTATGGCTAGAATTGCAGGGGTAGACATCCCAAAACAAAAAAGAGGAGTAATTTCATTGACATATATCTATGGAATTGGTAGAAGCCGTGCTAAAGAGATCTTAGCAGCAGCAAAAGTAGATGAAAGCACAAAAGTATCCGATTGGACTGATGAAGAAATTGGTAAAATTCGTGATGCCGTTGGATCCTATACCATTGAGGGTGAGTTGCGTTCAGAAACACAATTGAACATCAAGCGTCTTATGGACATTGGTTGTTACAGAGGAATCCGTCACAGATCTGGATTACCATTGCGTGGGCAACGTACAAAAAATAACTCTCGAACAAGAAAAGGAAAAAGAAAAACAGTTGCTAACAAGAAAAAAGTAACTAAATAATCATTAGTAATATGGCAAAGTCAAGTACTAAAAAAAGAAAGGTAGTTGTAGAATCAACTGGAGAAGCACATATCACAGCTTCTTTTAATAATATTATTATCTCATTAACCAACAAAAAAGGAGATGTCATTTCATGGTCTTCTGCTGGTAAAATGGGATTCCGTGGTTCTAAGAAAAACACGCCTTATGCGGCTCAACTCGCTGCAGAAGATGCTGTTGAAGTTGCAAAAGAAGCAGGACTAAGAAAAGTAAAAGTATTCGTTAAAGGTCCTGGAAATGGAAGAGAATCTGCAATTCGTAGTATTCACAATGGTGGCATAGAAGTTACAGAAATTATTGATGTAACTCCAACCCCTCATAATGGATGTAGACCTCCAAAAAGACGAAGAGTTTAATATATTAATTAAGTATAACCGAGAGCAATAAAAAATTGGCGAAGGATAAGACAAAAAGACCTTAATTCCCAATATCTCTCAAAACAAAAACAAAATGGCAAGATATACTGGTCCTAAAACAAAAATCGCTCGAAAGTTTGGCGAAGCAATCTTCGGAGAAGATAAATCTTTTGAAAAAAGAAATTACCCTCCAGGACAACACGGAAATAATAGACGCCGTGGTAAAAAATCTGAGTATGCAATCCAGCTTATGGAAAAGCAAAAAGCAAAGTATACTTATGGAATTCTCGAAAGACAATTTAGAAACTTGTTTAAAAAAGCAACTGCGGCCCAGGGGATTACTGGTGAGGTGCTTTTACAGCTTTGTGAATCACGTCTAGATAATGTTGTATACAGAATGGGGTTGTCTCGTTCAAGAAGAGGTGCAAGACAACTTGTTTCTCATCGTCACATCACAGTAAATGGCAATGTTGTTAACATTCCATCCTACAGCCTAAAAGCAGGTGATGTGGTTGCAGTACGTGAAAAGTCTAAATCTTTAGAAGCAATTAATGCTTCATTAGAAAGTACATCCTCTATTTATGAGTGGATAACATTCAACAATGATACAAAATCTGGAACTTTTGTATCAGTACCTGCAAGAATTCAAATTCCAGAAAACATCAACGAGCAGTTCATCGTAGAATTGTACTCAAAATAAAATTAACTGAAACACATACCAATATGGCAATTTTAAATTTTCAGAAGCCCGATAAAGTCATCATGATAGACTCTACTGATTACGAAGGTAAATTCGAATTCAGACCACTTGAACCTGGTTATGGTTTGACCGTAGGAAATGCTTTAAGAAGAGTTTTACTTTCTTCTCTTGAAGGATTTGCAATCACTTCAGTTAAAATCGAAGGTGTAGAGCACGAGTTTTCTACAATCTCTGGTGTTGTTGAAGATGTTACTGAAATCATCTTAAACCTGAAACAATTAAGATTCAAGCGTCAAATTGAAGAAGTAGATAACGAATCTGTTTCTATTTCAATTTCGGGGCAAGATAAAATTACAGCTGGAGATTTCCAGAAATTTATTTCAGGATTTCAAATTTTAAATACAGACTTGGTAGTTTGTAATTTGGATCCTAAAGTCAGTATTTCACTGGAGTTAACCATCGAGAAAGGTAGAGGATACGTTCCTGCTGAAGAAAACAAAAAGTCTTCTGCTGTAGTTGGTACCATCTTTACGGATTCAATTTATACTCCAATAAAAAATGTAAAATACAGCGTAGAAAATTTTCGTGTAGAACAAAAAACAGACTACGAAAAGCTAGTATTTGAAATCATCACTGATGGTTCTATTAATCCTCAGGATGCATTAACACAAGCTGCAAAAATTTTGATTCATCACTTCATGTTATTCTCTGATGAGCGTATTACTCTAGAAGCAGACGAAATTGCACAAACAGAGACTTATGATGAAGAATCATTACATATGCGTCAATTGTTGAAAACGAAACTTATCGATATGGATCTTTCTGTACGTGCACTTAACTGCCTAAAAGCAGCTGAGGTAGATACACTAGGGGACTTAGTATCGTTCAATAAAAATGATTTAATGAAGTTTAGAAACTTTGGTAAAAAATCACTTACAGAGCTAGAAGAGCTTGTAAATGTAAAAGGACTAAGTTTTGGAATGGACCTCACTAAATATAAATTAGACAAAGAGTAACACATCATATTTTGCTCCTCTTTAAAAGATATTCCTCTTTATTGGGTTGAAGCAAGATGATGGTTAATAAAAAAGAAAATGAGACACGGAAAGAAAATCAATCATTTAGGAAGAAAAACAGCACACAGGAAATCGATGCTAGCCAATATGGCGTGTTCGCTTATTGAGCATAAACGCATCAACACAACTGTTGCAAAAGCAAAAGCACTCAAGCAATTTATTGAGCCGCTTGTGACTAAATCTAAACAAGATACAACACATAATCGTAGAATTGTATTTAGTAGACTACGCCAAAAAGGAGCTGTTGCAGAACTTTTTAGAGATGTCGCAGTAAAAGTAGGAGATCGTCCAGGAGGATATACAAGAATTATCAAACTTGGAAATCGTCTAGGTGACAACGCTGATATGGCAATGATTGAATTTGTAGATTTCAACGAAATTTATAATGCCGATAAGCCAAAGAAAAAATCAACAAGAAGAAGCCGAAGAGGAAATACTAAAGCTGTTGCTGCAGCACCTCCAGTAGCATCTCAAGAAGAAGAATAAATGTTAATAATCATTTGAAATATTAAGGATAAACTTTTTTAGTTTATCCTTTTTTTTATGCAATTTTGTTAAACGCTAAACTGACACTTAATAATAATGAGGTATAAATCTAGAAAAAAGGCAATTTTACTACTCGCAGACGGAACAATTTTTTACGGAAAAGCTATTGGAATAGAAGGAACAGCATTTGGTGAAGTCTGTTTCAATACAGGAATGACAGGCTATCAAGAAATTTTTACAGATCCATCCTATTATGGACAACTTATGGTGACTACTAATGCACACATTGGAAACTATGGTGTAAATGATAATGAAGTAGAATCTGATGACATTAAAATTGCAGGACTGATTTGTAAAAACTTTAGTTATGATTATTCACGTGAAGATTCAAATGGAAGCTTGGAAAACTTTTTTGAGACACATGATCTTTTTGCAATTTCAGATGTCGACACTAGAGCACTTGTGAGTTATATCAGAGAAAATGGCGCAATGAATGCCGTTATATCAACAGAAACAGAAAACATTGAAGGGTTGAAACAACAACTTTCTGAAGTACCACTCATGGAAGGCTTAGAGCTGGCTTCAAAAGTTTCCACAAAAGAACCTTATTATTTTGGCGATGAAAATGCAACTTATAAAATAGCCGCCCTCGATATTGGAATCAAGAAAAATATTTTAAGAAACTTTGCAAAGCGTGATGCATACATCAAAGTATTTCCATACAACGCTACTTTTGAAGAATTAAGCGCATGGAATCCAGATGGTTATTTTTTATCTAATGGGCCTGGCGATCCAGAACCTCTTGCAGAGGCACAAACATTAGCCAAAACTATTATCGAAAAAAATCATCCTCTTTTTGGAATATGTTTAGGACATCAAGTTATTGCACTTGCTAATGGTGTTTCAACATATAAAATGCATAACGGACACAGAGGTATTAATCACCCTGTGAAAAACTTAAAAACAGGTAAAGGAGAAATCACCTCTCAAAACCATGGATTTGCTGTCAATAGAGAAGAAGCAGAAGCCAACCCTGAATTGGAAATCAGTCATGTTCACTTAAATGATCACACTGTTGCAGGAATTGCCATGAAGAACAAAAAATGTTTTTCTGTGCAATACCATCCAGAGGCTAGTCCAGGGCCACATGATTCTTCGTATTTATTCGATCAATTTATTGAACTTCTAAAGTAATCTTATTTCAATAAATAATATATCATTTACTAAAACGTTGTAGTTTAATTTTGGTACTTTTCTTATCATAAAAAGTGGCATCAACACAACATTTTTGTAAATTTGCATACAAAACAAACCAAAGTTATTCATATGAGTATTATACTAGACATTCATGCAAGACAGATATTAGATTCTCGTGGGAATCCAACCGTTGAAGTAGATGTAACCACCGAAAATGGTTTTGTAGGAAGAGCTGCTGTGCCATCTGGAGCATCAACCGGAGAACACGAAGCGGTTGAACTTCGTGATGGAGGTGATACTTACATGGGAAAAGGAGTTTCCAAAGCTGTAGATAATGTCAATAGCATTTTGTCAGAAGCACTAGTAGGCGCTTCAGTTTTCGAACAAAATTTAATTGATCAAACCATGATTGATCTTGATGGTACGCCAAACAAGTCTAAACTTGGAACAAATGCAATTCTTGGCGTTTCACTTGCTGTAGCTAAGGCCGCCGCCGCAGAACTTGGTATTCCACTTTATCGCTATGTAGGAGGAGTTAGTGCTAATACACTTCCTGTTCCAATGATGAACATTATTAATGGCGGTTCACATAGTGATGCACCAATTGCTTTTCAAGAATTTATGGTAATGCCTGTAAAAGCCAAAAACTTTACTCACGCCATGCAAATAGGAACAGAAATCTTTCACAACCTTAAAAAGGTACTTCACGATAGAGGTCTAAGCACTGCTGTTGGTGATGAAGGTGGATTTGCACCTACACTTGATGGTACAGAAGATGCACTTGATACCATAGCAAAAGCTGTAGAAAAGGCAGGTTATAAATTTGGAGAAGAAGTGATGATCGCTTTAGATTGTGCCTCAGCAGAATTTTATGTTGATGGTAAATATGATTATTCAAAATTTGAAGGTACAACAGGTAAAGTTCGTACTAGCAAAGAGCAAGCCGATTATTTGGCTGAATTAGCAGCTAACTACCCAATCATCTCTATTGAAGATGGAATGGATGAAAATGATTGGGAAGGTTGGAAGTATTTGACAGAAAAAATTGGAGATAAAGTTCAGCTTGTTGGTGATGATTTGTTTGTAACCAATGTAGAGCGATTATCAAGAGGTATTGAAAACAATATAGCCAACTCCATTCTAATAAAAGTAAACCAAATAGGAACACTTACAGAAACTATAGCAGCTGTAAATATGGCACACAATGCAGGATACACTTCTGTGATGTCGCACAGATCTGGAGAAACAGAAGACAACACCATCGCCGATTTAGCTGTAGCACTCAATACAGGTCAAATAAAAACAGGATCTGCATCTCGAAGTGATCGAATGGCGAAGTACAATCAATTACTTAGAATTGAAGAAGAATTGGGAGATATAGCCTATTATCCTCAAGAAAAAGCATTTAAACTCAACTAATTTTTCAAAGCCTTTCATATTGAAAGGCTTTGTTATTTCTGCTTATTTCTACCCTTACAATAATCTGATAATTTTTATTGAAAAAAGGAGGTAATTTTGTAAATTGCGGTAATAATAATTAAAAATCCTCAACCTCGAAAATGTCAGAAAAAGCTACCCTAGAAATCAACGGACAAAAATATGATTTTCCAATCGTTTATGGCTCAGAAAATGAAAAAGCCATAAATATCAGCAGTCTTCGTGCTGTTACAGGCGGAGTCACAACAATTGATCCTGGATTTAAAAATACAGGGTCATGCGAAAGTGCAATCACATTTTTAGATGGAGAAAAAGGAATTTTGAGATATAGAGGCTATTCTATTGAGGAATTAGCTGAAAAAGCTGACTTCTTGGAGGTTGCCTTTTTATTGATTTTTGGAGACTTACCAACAGAAGAACAACTACAAAAATTCCACAAAGACATCAAAGACAATTCCATTGTAGATGAAGATATTCGAAAAATTTTAGATGCTTTTCCAAAATCTGCTCACCCAATGGGTGTACTATCATCGCTGACTAGCGCATTAACAGCATTTAATCCGACCTCTGTAAATGTTGATTCGGAGGAAGATATGTATAAATCTGTAGTCAAAATTTTAGGAAAGTTTCCAGTTTTGGTAGCCTGGACAATGCGAAAAAAGCAAGGCCTTCCTTTAGATTATGGAGATAACTCTTTGGGGTATGTTGAAAACATTTTGAAAATGATGTTCAAACAACCCAATCAAGATTATGTTCAGAATCCAATTTTGGTAAATGCTCTTAATAAACTTTTAATTCTACATGCCGATCATGAACAAAATTGTTCTACCTCTACTGTTCGTATAGTAGGTTCATCGCATGCCGGCTTATTTGCCTCATTATCTTCTGGAATTTCTGCTTTATGGGGGCCACTTCACGGTGGCGCAAATCAAGCCGTATTAGAAATGCTCGAAGCGATCAAAGAGGATGGTGGAGATACCAAAAAATATATGGCAAAAGCCAAAGATAAAAGCGACCCTTTTAGACTTATGGGCTTTGGACACAGGGTTTATAAAAACTTTGATCCACGCGCCAAAATTATAAAAGTAGCAGCCGATGAAGTCTTGAATGATTTGGGTGTTGAGGACCCTATTTTAGATATTGCCAAAGGTCTTGAAAAAGAAGCCCTTGCTGACCCATATTTTGTGCAAAGAAAGCTGTATCCAAATGTTGATTTTTACTCTGGAATAATTTACAGAGCCATGGGTATTCCTGTAGATATGTTTACTGTTATGTTTGCTCTAGGACGTTTACCAGGCTGGATTGGGCAGTGGCGAGAAATGCGTCTTCGAAAAGAACCAATTGGACGACCAAGACAAATTTATAATGGTCAAACATACCGTTCTTTCAAATCTTCAAAAAGTTAATTAAAACCTTTTAAAATGCTTAGCCTCAATGTTTTAAATGAAACTAACCCATTAAAAGCAGTAGTTTTAGGCATTGCAAAAAATAATGGGCCAATTCCAGCGCCAGAAGAATGCTATGATCCTAGTAGTCTAAAACATGTTCTTCAAGCCACCTATCCTTTGGAAAAAGATATGATAAGTGAAATGGATGCTCTGGAAAAAGTATTTAAATCTTACGGAGTAGAGGTATACCGACCTAGTGTCATTAAAGACTGTAATCAAATTTTTGCAAGAGACATTGCTTTTGTGATTGAAAATAAATTAATTAAATCTAATATTTTACCTGATAGAGCACAAGAATTTACAGCTTTGTCAGCTATTTTAAATCAAATTCAGCCCGAACATATTATAGAACTTCCCGAAGAATGTCATGTAGAGGGTGGAGATGTGATTTTATATAATAACCATATATTTGTTGGGGTTTATACAGGAGATGATTATCCAGATTTTATAACTGCACGAACAAACATCAAAGCAGTTGAAGCACTCCAAAAACTTTTCCCAAATAAAACCGTAACTCCTTTAGAATTAAAAAAATCTAACACCAATCCACAAGAAAATGCACTTCATTTGGATTGTTGTTTTCAGCCCATAGGCCGTGGAAAAGCGCTCATTCATAAAGAAGGGTTTATTAAAGAATCTGATTATGTATTTTTAGAAAACTTTTTTGGAAAAGAGCATCTTTTTTTTGTTACCAAAGAAGAAATGGCCGCTATGAATTGTAATGTATTCTCGATTTCTAATGATGTGATTATTTCTGAACAAAACTTTACAAGATTGAATACATGGCTAGAAGCCCAGTCTTTTATGGTTGAAAAAGTGAAATACTCTGAAGTTTCAAAACAAGGTGGATTACTGCGATGTTCCACCCTGCCATTAATTCGCTCATAAAATGAACAAACAAATAACAAATTCTATTTTGATGATTAGGCCTGTTCAATTTCGAATGAATGAACAAACGGCAGTCAATAATTATTATCAAAAAACAATTGAGCATTTATCGTCAGATGCTGTAAATGCATTGGCAGTTGAAGAATTTGATACATTTGTTCAAAAACTAAGAGCAGCTGGAATTCAAGTGGTTGTGGTAAATGATACTAAAGAGTTTGATACTCCAGATTCAATTTTCCCCAATAATTGGATTTCTTTTCATCAAAACGGAACAATAGCTTTGTATCCTATGTTTGCCGAAAATAGACGCTTCGAACGAAAAGAATCTGTAGTTGAGGCCGTAGAGCAAAAAGGATTTTCTATAAAGCATGTTGTAGATTATTCCGAAGCCGAGCAAGAGAATCTATTTTTGGAAGGGACAGGAAGTATTATTTTGGATCGAGAGTACCAAAAGGCATATTGTGCACTTTCCCCTAGAGCAGATGAACAACTTTTTATTGAATTTTGCGAAGATTTTGATTTCTTTCCTGTTATTTTTTCTGCGTATCAAACCGTAAATCAAAAGAGAGAAAAAATTTATCACACCAATGTTATGATGTGCATAGGAAGCACTTTTGCAGTGATTTGTTTGGATTCAATTGATGATAAAAAAGAACGCAAAAATGTTATATATCATCTTAAAAAAGATAACAAAGACATCATTGAAATAACAGAAGATCAAGTCAACCAATTTGCAGGAAATATGCTGCAACTATTAGGAAAAAATAATACACCTTTCCTAATCATGAGTCAATCTGCTTTTGATTCATTACGTGCCGACCAGCTTTCAAAATTAGAAAAACACACAAAAATCATTTCTAGCTCATTGCAAACTATTGAAGCCTGTGGAGGCGGTAGTGCACGCTGTATGATGGCAGAAATATTTTTGCCAAAGGCGCTCAAATAATAGAGGCAAAAAAATGTATCTTTGTCTGTGAAAATCAACATTTAATGAGCCTTCAAAATAGCCTTTCTCAACATATAAAAAAAGCATTCAATGCATTGTATCAATCGGATTTAGAAAGCATTGAATTTCAAGCTACCCGAAAAGATTTTGAAGGTGACATTACAGTTGTTACATTTCCAATGCTTAGTGTTGTAAAAATGAATCCTGTTCAGTTGGGGGAGCAATTAGGGACCTATTTGGTAGAGCATAGCGAAGATGTTGTTTCTTTTAATGTAGTCAAAGGATTTTTAAATTTGGTCCTTTCAAATGCCTATTTTATGGATGTATTTAAAACAATACATTCTAATCCAAAATTTGGCTTTGTAGCTCCAAGTCAAATAGATGCTGTAATGGTAGAATATTCGTCTCCAAACACAAATAAACCTTTGCATTTGGGTCATGTTCGAAACAATCTTTTGGGATATAGCGTTGCAGAAATATTAAAAGCTTCGGGAAAGAAAGTTTATAAAACACAAATTATAAATGATAGAGGAATTCATATCTGTAAAAGCATGCTAGCTTGGCAGCGATTCGGTGAGGGGCAAACCCCTGAATCTACGGCTTTGAAAGGGGATAAATTGGTTGGAAATTTTTATGTAAAATTTGATAAAGAATACAAAAAAGAGATTGAAGCGTTGGAGCAAAAAGGATACTCTACAGACGAAGCAAAAGCCAATGCACCAATACTTTTGGACGCACAAGAAATGCTAAGACAATGGGAAGCTGGTGATGAAGAAGTAGTATCACTGTGGAAAACAATGAACCAATGGGTGTACAATGGATTTGATGTTACTTACAAGAATTTAGGTGTAGATTTTGATAGTTATTATTATGAAAGTGAGACCTATCTTTTGGGTAAATCCTTTATAGAAGAAGGTTTACAAAAAGGCGTATTTTTTAAAAAAGATGATGGTTCTGTATGGTGTGATTTATCAGAGGATGGATTGGATGAAAAAATTGTACTTCGCGCTGATGGAACAGCCGTTTATATGACTCAAGATATTGGAACAGCTATTCAACGCGTTAAGGATTGTCCAGACATTTCTGCAATGGTATATACGGTTGGAAATGAGCAAGATTACCATTTTAAAGTACTTTTTCTAATTCTAAAAAAACTAGGATTTGAATGGTCTCAAAATCTCTATCATTTGAGTTACGGTATGGTTGATTTGCCTAGTGGTAAAATGAAAAGTAGAGAAGGAACTGTTGTTGATGCCGATGATTTAATTGCTGAAATGGCGAGTACAGCAAAACTTATTTCTCAAGAATTAGGAAAGCTTGATGGCTATTCTGAAGATGAAAAAAATCAAACCTACACAACTATTGGTTTGGGGGCTTTAAAATATTTTATATTAAAAGTTGATCCTAAAAAATCAATCCTTTTTGATCCCAAAGCCTCTGTAGATTTTCAGGGAAATACAGGGCCTTTTGTTCAGTATACATATGCAAGAATTCAGGCTATTTTAAGAAAAGCATCAATAGATGAAAATTTGATTTCTGATGAAATAAAATTATCAGATAAAGAAAAAAATATATTGAAACAACTTCAACTTTTTCCTCATACAATTCAACAAGCAGCATCTAATTATAGTCCAGCACTCATAGCAAATTACACTTACGACTTAGTAAAAGAATTCAATTCCTTTTATCAAAATATTTCAATTCTTGGTGCAGAGAATGCTGCACTAATGTCTTTTAGGGTTCAGCTTTGTAGTGCTGTTGGAACAACCATAAAAAATGCATTTAGTCTATTGGGTATTCAGGTTCCAGAGCGTATGTAGTTGTAATTTCAGATGAATCAAGATTTAAAATCCTATATTCCAGAGTCAGCATTTGATCAAGTTTTTCAATTGCTTTTGGATGATTGTTTGGAAGTCATCGTAAAAAAAGCTCGCAAAACCCGACACGGAGACTATAGAAAGTTAAAAAATGGGCGTCATCAAATTACCATAAACTCCAATCTTAATCCCTATCGTTTTTTGGTCACTTTGTTGCATGAAATTGCACACTATGAAGCGTATCAGCAACATGGTCCAAAAATTAAACCCCATGGTAAGGAGTGGAAATTAACATTTCAGCGTCTTGCTTTACCATTTTTAAGGCCTGAAATTTTTCCTATTCAAGTTTTGCCATTTTTGGCGCACTATTTTAAAAATCCCAAAGCAAGCAGTGATTCAGATGTGCTTTTATCGAGGTCGCTAATGGAGTTTGATCCCCCCAACAAAAAAACATTTATCTTTGAAGTTGTTGAAGGAACAAAATTTAAAACTCACAATGGCAAGCTGTTTCGAAAAGGAAAAAAAAGGCGAACACGCTATGAGGCAACAGAGCTTCACTCGGGGCGTTTGTACTCTTTTAGCCCAAATGCAGAAATTGAATTAATTAATGAATAAAATGAATAAAAATTACTATGCAGTCATAATGGCTGGTGGAGTTGGTTCTCGCTTTTGGCCTGTTAGTAAAACCGCTTTCCCAAAGCAATTTCACGATATGTTGGGCAGCGGTCAAACACTTTTACAAAAAACGGTGTCTCGACTTGAACAACTTATTCCATCTGAAAATATTAGAATCCTAACCAATAGTATTTATACCGATTTGGTACTACAACAATTGCCTCAATGTTCTATAAATCAAGTTATTGCGGAAACCGCTATGCGTAATACTGCACCATGTATTTTGATGGCTTCGCTAAAAATTCATAAAGAAAACCCTAATGCAGTGATGGTTGTTGCTCCTAGCGACCATTGGATAGAAGATGAGGTTGCATTTTCTGATGATTTGAAAGCTGCATTTGATCATGCTCAGGATTCTAACGCTTTAATGACACTTGGAATTAGACCATCTTTTCCAAATACAGGATATGGTTATATTGAATATGATATTTCAACTGAAAATCGTGTTAAAGACGTAGCGAATTTTAGAGAAAAACCCAATTATGAAACAGCCAAAAAATTTCTTGAAGCTGGTAATTTTTTATGGAATGCAGGGATTTTTATTTGGTCGTCCAAAACTGTTTTAAAAGCATTTCAAACTCTTCAGCCTAATATGTATGCTTTATTTTCAGCAGGGAATACAGTTTATAATACATCTGATGAAGACGAATTTATAAGTGAAAATTATAAAAAGGCAGAAAACATTTCGGTAGATTATGCAATTATGGAACACAGTAAAAATGTTTGTGTAATTGCTGCTACTTTTGATTGGAATGACCTTGGAACTTGGGGGAGTTTGTATACAAAAATTACCAATGAATCTAATGAAAATGCAGTTGTTAATGCACGACTTCTATCTAATGATTCAAAAGGAAATATGATTAAAACAGATTCTAATAAAATAGTAGTTATTGATAGTTTGAATGACTTTATAATTGTAGAAGAGAATGAAATTTTGCTTATATTTCCGAAAAGTAAAGAACAAGATATTAAGCAATTAAGGCAAAATGTCAAAGATACATTTGGCGAAAATTACATTTAGAAATGAATCAAAATCAAGAGTCAGAACAGCAACAGCAAGAATTTATTGATTCTAAAGCTGCCCTAAAGGCCGATGCAAAGGGACTATTTGCGTCCATTAAAATATTTTTAGTGGAACTGCTCGATTTTAGACATGATACAGATCGTGAAGCCACTATTTCTGCTATTAAAGCAGATATTTCTTTTAAAGGCGCTACAGCATGGATTCTTATTTGTTCAATATTTGTAGCTTCTGTTGGACTTAATGCAAACTCTACTGCCGTTGTTATTGGTGCGATGCTTATTTCGCCGCTTATGGGGCCCATTCTTGGTATTGGTATGTCTATTGCCATTAACGATATTGACACACTCAGAAAGTCGCTCATAAATCTTCTTACAATGTTGGCTTTGAGTTTGTTAACCGCTTTTTTGTTCTTTTATTTTTTTCCGCTAAATCAAGATACTTCAGAGTTACTAGGACGTGTAAGACCCGATATTAGGGATGTTCTTATTGCATTTTTTGGTGGTTTGGCGCTCATAATTGCGCGTACAAAAAAAGGCACAATTGCCTCGGTAATCTTTGGTGTGGCCATTGCAACAGCATTGATGCCACCACTTTGTACAGCAGGCTATGGGCTATCTCAAGGCAAATGGGATTACTTTGTGGGTGCTATGTATTTGTTTGCAATCAATACAATATTTATTGCTTTAGCAACTTTTATTGTCTTGAAAGTATTGCGTTTTCCAATGTTACATTATGCCAACTCAAAACGTAGAAAAAATATAGCAAGGATAGCAGGTGTTTTAGCTTTTGCTGTAATGCTTCCCGCAGGTTGGACTTTTTATGATGTTCTTAAAGAATCTCAATATAAGTTTGATTATAAGAATTATCTAGAAAATGAAATCAACAACAATCAAAGTTTATGGCTACAGCGTGATAAATTAGACATTAAAGCAAAAACAGTTACCTTAAACTTCAATGGAGATATAAATGCTGCTACAAAATCTGATTTGATGAATGAACTTAAGGGGTATGAATATTTAAAGGATTTTAAATTAATTATCAATGGCAATACCAACCGAAGTACTGATAAAATTCTTGAGCTTTATGATCTTGCACTTGATAAAATTGACCAGCGCGATCAGCAAATTGAAAATTTAAACTTCACTATTGATAGTCTAAAATTAGCCGCCTTATCAAAAAATGAAACAAATACGGTTGATTTTATCAATTTGGCTAAAGATGCAAAAATTCAATTTTCTGATTTGGAGACTTTTGGTTTTTCTAAGATGTTAAACACTACAAATTTTAGATCATCAGACACTGTTTTGGTGGCAAAAATTCGTTGGAATTCGTCTCTGCAAGATAGTTTGCGTATTCAAAAAAGTGCCGATTTAAAAAATTGGTTGGAGAAAGAGTTAAAAAAGCAACGCATAGAGGTGCTAATACATTAGAGAGCTACCCTTTTAGATACATTTCTCTAACTTTTTTAAATAAGTTTGAAGAATAGACAAAGTTTGAAACCGCTTCATTATCTGTTCTAAAAATGGTTTCTTTACTGCCTTCCCAAGCTTTTTCACCATCTTTTAAGAATATAATTTTCTCACCAATTTCCATCACAGAATTCATATCGTGTGAGTTTATAACTGTTACAATGTTGTATTCTTTAGTAATTTCATGAATTAAATTATCAATTACAATAGCAGTTTTTGGATCGAGTCCAGAATTGGGTTCATCACAAAATAAATATTTTGGATTATTTACAATAGCTCTTGCAATTGCTACTCGTTTTTGCATTCCTCCAGAGGCCTCACTTGGCATTTTCTTTTGAGCGTTTTCAAGATTTACACGTTGTAGTACAATATTGGCACGATCTCGCATTTCGCTCTCACTCTGGTTGGTAAACATTCTTAAGGGAAACATTACATTTTCTTCAATAGTCATCGAATCAAACAATGCACTTCCTTGAAAGACCATTCCAATTTTGGAACGAAGATTTCGTTTTTCATCATCTGATAAATCTGTAAACTTTTGATTATCATAGTCAATACTTCCACTATCGTAATCAAAAAGCCCTAATAAGCATTTAAGAAATACAGTTTTTCCAGAACCACTCTGACCAATGACAAGGTTAGTTTTACCTTGCTCAAAAGAGGTAGAAACTCCTTTTAGGATTTTTATATCTCCGAATGATTTATGAAGTTCAGTAACCTGTATCATTAACTAAGTAACATTTGAGTTAGAATATAATTGATAAGAATAATTACCACACTTGTCCACACAAATGCAACAGTACTAGCTTTACCAACTTCTAATGCTCCACCTTTCATGTAATACCCATAAAAAGAGGGAATGGTAGCCAAAATAAAGGCAAAAACTAAAGTTTTTATAAACGCATAAAACATATGAAAAGGAATAAAATCCAACTGAACTCCTCTAATATAGTCTTCTAGTGTAGAAAATCCACCATAAACACATGCGGCCATTCCTCCAATTATTCCAAGAAACATTGCAATTGAAATTACAAACGGATAAAGTATCATCGCCACCGTTTTTGGAAAAACAAGATAATTTATAGAATTTACACCCATTACTTCAAGGGCGTCAATTTGCTCTGTGACTCGCATTGTTCCAATACTAGATGTAATAAATGACCCAACTTTTCCTGCCATAATAATCGAAATAAAAGTTGGTGCAAATTCAAGAATAATAGATTGTCTTGTTGCAAATCCAACCAAGTATTTAGGAATCAATGGGTTTGTGATATTTAAAGCGGTTTGAATGGTAATTACACCTCCAACAAAAAAGGAGATAAACGCTACAATACCAAGTGAATTTATCACTAAATCATCTATTTCTTTTAAAATTAACTTCATCATAACTGATCGTTTCGTAGGTTTTCGAAACATTTCAGCAATCATTAAAAAATAAGTCCCAATATTTTGAAGATAATTCATGTGGTGTAATCTAATTGCTAAAGTAAAAAAATCTAACTAGAAAAGATTAAATTTTAATCAAATTGAGATTTTGTATTTTTTATAGATAAATTTATGGAATCAATATAATTGAGAAGTTCTTCTTTACCATCAAATTTTGTAGAAGAGGTTATGAAATGTTGAGGTAATTCGTCCCATTTTTCGCTTAAAACACTCTGGTAATGCAGTATATTTCTTTCGATTGCCTTTGGTTTTAATTTATCCGATTTTGTAAAAATTATACTGAACGGAATTTGATGTTCGCCAAGCCATTGCATAAAATTTAAATCAATTTGTTGTGGTTCGTGACGTATATCAATAAGAACAAAAGCAGAAACCAGCTGTTTTCTTTGTTGAAAATATGAAGTAATAAATTTTTGAAACGTTTTTTTACTCGATTTAGAAACTCTGGCGTAGCCATATCCAGGCAAGTCTACCAAGTACCATTGCTCGTTGATAAGAAAATGGTTGATGAGTTGCGTTTTTCCTGGTCTTCCAGATGTTTTGGCTAATTTTTTTTGGTTGGTGAGCATGTTTATAAGGGAAGATTTCCCAACATTACTTCTTCCAATAAAGGCATATTCAGGGAAATTATTTTTGGGACATTTAGAAACGTCTTGATTGCTAACGACAAATGTTGCGGTTTTTATGTGCATATCTAAGCTGTTATAACCCTCTCATTTCAAGCCAATTGAATAGAATTTCATTGAATTTATCGGGGTGCTCCATCATAGCCGCATGACCGCATTTGTCTATCCAATATAGGTTTGAGTCTGGGAGAAGTTCATGGAACTCATCAGCAACATTTGGAGGTGTTACAATATCATTTTTTCCCCAAATAATACATGTAGGCGTATTCATATTTGGTAAATCTTTAGCCATGTTGTGACGAATTGCACTTTTTGCAATGGCTAATGTTTTTACAAGTTTATTTCTATCATTTACAGTTTGATAAACATCGTCTACAATTTCTTTTGTAGCTATTGCAGGATCATAAAAAACTTCTTCGGCTTTGGCTTTAATAACGTTGTAGTCGCTTCTTTTTGTGTATCCGCTTCCCATTGCACTTTCGTAAAGTCCAGAGCTTCCAGTAATCACCAATCCAGCAACTTTTTCTGGATAAAGATTAGTATAATAAAGTCCAACATGCCCACCAAGGGAATTGCCAAGCAAGATAACATCTTTGTAACCATTAAAATCTATAAAATCTTTCAGGTGAAGTGCAAAATTTTTTACGTTAGTATTTAGTAACCCAAGGGAGTAAACAGGAAGTTCAGGGAGAACTAATTTGTAACCATTTTTACTAAAATAGTTAATTACACCGTCAAAGTTACTTAGTCCACCCATTAATCCATGAAGAATGATGATAGGTCGTCCTTCCCCAATCTCAGTGTAATTGAATTTACCCTCCTTCTTTAACTCGTACTTCATATTATTATTTGAAAAATTGGTACAAAAGCAAATCTAAACAATTTTATTCAATAAAGACCTCGAAAATTCATTCTTAATACAACAGTCAAATTGAACTTTTTTTTACTGTAAAATAGTAGAAAACATCCTAAAAACACCTTATTAACACTGAAATGTTAATTTTTGCCTATTTTATTTAATTAATTGATTATCAGTTAATTAAGCAATAAAATTAATGCATTTTATCGAGCTATTTTGCATTTGGTAGAAATTTATTAACAAAGTGGTAAAAAGTGGTAAAAAGTGGGATTTATTTTATAATTTTGAAATAAGCAAAACAATAGAATTGAATACACTCATAGGAACATACGAATGTAAGGCTGATGCGAAAGGGCGTTTATTGCTTCCTGTTGCTTTGAAAAAGCAGTTAGCTTCATCTATGGGAAATGGATTTGTTTTGAAACGTGCTGTGTTTCAGCCGTGCTTGGAGTTGTATCCTATGGAAGAATGGGAAGCCTTGATGCAAAAAGTAAATAAGCTCAATAGGTTTAAAAAGAAAAATAACGACTTCATAAGAAGATTTACGGCTGGTGTAAAGCCAATCGAGTTAGACGCTTCAGGGCGTCTTCTTATACCTAAAGATCTTGTTGGATTTGCCAATATCACCAAAGAGGTGGTTGTTTCTTCGGCAGTTAATATCATCGAGATTTGGGATAAAGATTTGTATGAAAAAGCCATAGACGATGCAGCAAATGATTTTGCAGACTTGGCAGAAGAGGTAATGGGACAAGATGATGCTGATGGAATATCATAATCCTGTTTTGCTTGATAAATCTGTAGGTGGTTTAGCGATAAAAAAAAATGGGGTGTATGTGGATGTAACTTTTGGCGGTGGTGGTCACAGTCGAAAAATTTTGCAGCACCTAGGTCCAGAAGGAAAGTTATTTGCTTTTGACAAAGATAAAGATGCTCTTTCAAATAGTGTTGATGATCAGCGATTTACATTAATAAATGAAAATTTTATGTTCATGAAACGATTTTTGCGCTTTCACGGTATAACTGAAGTGGATGGTGTTTTGGCTGATTTTGGGGTTTCGTCGTATCAATTTGATGCTCCCAATCGTGGATTTTCAATACGCTTTGATGCGCCACTAGATATGCGAATGAATCAGGATGATAAAGTATCTGCAAAAACTATTATTAATTTCTATCCAGAAGAAGAATTGAGACGATTGTTTTGGGAATATGGAGAGTTGAGAATTGCACCAGCACTTGCAAGAACAATTGTTGAAGAAAGAACAGAACGAGCTATTGAAACAACTTTTGAATTGAAAAATTTGTTGAATAAATATTTACCAAAAGGTAAACAAAATAAAATTTTAGCTCAAATCTATCAAGCGATAAGAATTGAAGTTAATAATGAACTAGAAGTTTTAAGAACATTTTTGATGGATACCAAAGAGGTGCTAAAACAAGGTGGAAGATTAAGTGTAATTTCTTATCACTCTTTGGAAGATCGTTTGGTTAAAAGATTTATTAGAAATGGCATGTTTGAGGGAGAACCAGAGCGTGATATGTTTGGAAATTTTTCAGTACCGTTCAAAAAGGTTGGAAAGTTGATTGTTCCAACTGCAAAAGAAATAAAAGATAATAATAGAGCCAGAAGTGCAAAATTGAGAATTGCACAAAAACTATAGCTGTAGAATGAAGAATGTAGTGTATAACATATTAAAAGGTACTTTTTTAGTGAGCGATGGTGCTCATAAAAAATGGCGTTTGATTTTGTTTTTTTCTTCGTTGGCTATCATGATGATTGCAAGCTCACATAGTGCGGATCGTAAAGTACATCATATTGCAAAATTAAATGAAGATGTGAAATCCTTACGCTCACTTTATGTCAATACGCGCTCTGATTTGATGGAGCTAAGATTGGAATCTGTGGTTCGTGGGCGTCTTAAAGACAAAGGCATAGTTCCTTCTCAAATACCACCAGTTAAAATTTTAATTGCCACAAGGGCGAAGTAAATAAATGTCTGAAAAAGAAACGAACATATTAAACAAATTATACTTCATTTCGGGGTGCATGTTCATTTTTGCTTTGTTGGTTGTTTTTAAATTATCTAAAATCCAATTTGTACAAGGAGAGGCCTACAGATCATTAGCAGAAAAGCGTAGTATCAAAAATGTTGTCATACCTGCCAATAGAGGAAATGTATATTCTGTTGATGGGAGTTTGTTGGCCACATCAGTACCAAAATATGACATAAGAATTGATTTGGTAACCTCTTCGGAACGTAATTTTCAATCCAATGTACAGGCATTATGTGATTCTATTTCTGTATTTAATGGTTCCTCGTCTTTGGAGTTACAAAAGCGAATTCGCGAAGCTCGACAAAACAAAAACAGATATTTCTTATTGGCGCGCAATATTGACTATTCAGATTATTTACGATTTAGATCCTTTCCCTTATTAAATTTAGGAGCATTCAAAGGAGGGTTAATTGTTGAACAAACAACAAAGAGAGATTATCCTTTGGGAGGAATTGCTCAACGCTCTGTGGGTTATGAAAGAATAGACGATAATGGCTATGTGACACGCGTTGGTATAGATGGTGCTTTTGGGGAAAAATATTTGCGTGGGATTGATGGAAAACGCCTTAAACAGAGCATTGGAAAAGGGCAGTGGAAACCAATTGATGATTTCAATCAAACTGAACCTCAAGATGGTTATGATGTGTATACTACTATAGACGTGAATATTCAAGATATTGCACATCATGCACTTTTAGAACAATTAGAAAAATACAATGCAGACCATGGGTCTGTGGTTGTAATGGAAACAAAAACGGGTGCTGTAAGGGCTATTTCAAATCTCGGCAGAAATGCTGAAGGTAAATATTATGAACGTCTAAATTACGCGATTGGAGAATCCCATGAACCAGGGTCTACATTTAAATTAATGGCGTTGGCGGTAGCTCTAGAAGATCAAAAAATAGACACAACAACAATGGTTGATACCAAAAATGGAATATTGTCTTTTTATGGTAAAAAAGTAAGAGATTCTAAAAAAGGAGGGTACGGAAAAATTTCTGTAGCTGAGGCTTTTGAAGTATCCTCAAACACCGGAATAGTGAGCGTTATAAATGACGCATATAAAGAGAATCCCTCCAAATTTATTGATGGTTTGTATAACATGAGTCTAAGTGATTCACTTGGTCTACCAATCCTTGGCGAAGGCAAAGCAGTTATACCTGACCCTAGAATAAAAGATAACCGTTGGAGTGGTATTGCACTTCAGTGGATGGCCTATGGTTATGGGGTGTCTTTTACGCCTCTGCAAACCCTTACATTTTACAATGCAATTGCAAATGATGGAAAAATGGTTAAGCCACGTTTTATTGAAGAAATAAAAACAATAGATAAGCCTATAAAAACATTTGAAACAAAGGTGATTAACCCTCAAATATGTTCAAAAGGAACGATAAAAAAACTTCAAAAACTACTTCAAAATGTTGTTGAAAAGAAGCATGGTACAGGCCATGGTTTACATAGTGAGAATTTTTCAATGGCAGGAAAAACTGGAACGTGTCAAAAAGATTATAAAAACAAAGAACAATTAAATTACATCTCTACTTTTTCTGGATATTTTCCAGCCGAAAATCCAAAGTATTCATGCATTGTTGTTATTCATGAGCCAGATAAAAGAGTAGGTTATTATGGTGCTGATGTTTCAGGTCCAGTATTTAAAAAAATTGCTCAAAAAATATATACAAGTGCTCCAGTATTGGATGTCATTGACAACATAAATCAAAAGTCAAAGGCTGTAGAAGAGCAGTATCAGAATTATTTTTCGACGTCAGAAAAGTATCAAACGGTAATGCCAAACTTAACAGGATTACCGGCAATGGATGCTATTGCTATCCTAGAAAATATGGGGCTTCAGGTAAAAATTGTTGGGCAAGGAAAAGTAAAAAAACAATCAATAAATAGAGGTGAAAAAGTAGTGCCAAAAACAACTGTAATACTAGAATTATCGTGAGGATTTTAAAAGACATATTGTATAATGTTGCATTGCAGTCTGTGCAAGGGGCTACAGATGTTCGTATAAATTCTATTCAATACGATTCTCGAAAAGTTGACAAGAATGATATGTTTGTCGCCATAAAAGGCATGCATTCCGATGGGCATTTATTTATAGAAAAAGCTATTGAAAATGGAGCCTCTGTTATAGTTACAGAATTTCTTCCAGAAAATAGAATAAATAATATTACTTACGTTGAAGTTGAATCTTCATCGTTGGCTTTGGCCTTTATGGCTGCTAATTTTTATCAGCAACCCTCTGAAAATCTAAAATTAATCGGTATAACAGGAACCAATGGCAAAACAACAGTTGCTTCCTTGTTGTACAACTTGTTTAAAGCGGCAGGATATAAGGTTGGATTGATTTCTACAGTAAAAATAATGGTTGGAGACACTAGCTTTTCAACGTCTCATACCACACCAGATTCGTTAGTGATAAATTCATACCTCAAACAAATGAATGCTATTGGTGTAGAATTTTGTTTTATGGAAGTGAGTTCACACGGCATCCATCAACACCGCTCAGCTGGATTGACTTTTGAAGGAGGAATTTTCACCAATCTTTCACACGATCATCTCGATTATCATTCTTCTTTCGCTGAGTATCGCGATGTAAAAAAATCATTTTTTGATGGTCTTCCAAAATCAGCTTTTGCACTTACAAATGTAGATGATAAAAATGGTCAAATTATGCTACAAAATACCAAAGCTAAGGCCTACAGCTATGCTTTGAAAAGCTATGCTGATTATCGTACACAAATTCTTGAAAACCATTTTAAAGGCTTGTTATTAAAAATTAATAACAATGAAATTTGGGTAAAATTGATCGGAAGTTTTAATGCTTACAATCTTACCGCAGTATTTGCTTGTGCTGATATTTTGGGTCTAGAAAAAGATGAACTATTACGTCTAATGAGTACTCTTGAAAATGTTAACGGTCGTTTTGAATATTTTGTAACAACAAAAAATATAACTGTTATAGTGGATTATGCGCACACGCCAGATGCTCTTAAGAATGTACTTCACACTATCAATGACATTCGTACAAAGAATGAACTTTTGATTTCGGTTGTTGGATGTGGTGGAGATCGCGATAAAACAAAGCGTCCAAAGATGGGTCATATTGCTTCTGAATTGAGCTCTAAAGTCATTTTTACAAGTGATAACCCAAGATCTGAACACCCAGAACGTATAATTTCTGAGATGGAACAAGGCGTAGAGCCACAAAATTTCATGAAAGTAATGGCCATTACAAATCGTAAACAAGCCATTAAAGCAGCTTGCCAGTTGGCAAATGCAAATGATATTATTCTTGTTGCTGGTAAAGGACATGAAACATATCAAGAAATTAATGGAGTTCGCTCAGAATTCAACGATTATGAAGTGGCAATGGAATGTTTAAATCAATTACAAAAATAATATGCTATACTATTTGTTTGAATATTTAGAAAAAGAATACCAGTTTCCAGGAGCTTCACTCTTTGGTTTCTTGACGTTTAGGGCAGCTTTAGCTATTGTTTTATCACTTTTAATTTCTACAATTTTTGGTAAAAAAATTATCAGTATTCTTCAAAGTAAACAAGTAGGAGAAACGATTCGTGATTTAGGTTTGGATGGTCAAAAAGAAAAAGCAGGAACACCAACTATGGGGGGATTAATTATCATTTTGGCTACACTTGTTCCTGTACTTTTAGTTGCAAAATTAGACAATATTTACATCATTTTGTTACTCGTTACAACCCTTTGGATGGGGGCTATTGGTTTTACAGACGATTACATCAAAAAGTTTAAAAATGACAAAGAAGGATTAAAAGGAAGGTTTAAGGTAATAGGTCAAGTTGGTCTTGGAATTATTGTTGGGCTGACTTTATTCTTTCATTCTGAAGTGACCATAAAAGAACAAATTCCATTGCAAAATCGTGTAGCTATTAGTGTTGAGCAAGGTCCTTCGAAGCAATTTTATCCAGAAACAAAATCAACCAAAACAACCATTCCTTTTGTAAAGGCCAATGAATTTGATTATGCTGATTTAATCACATGGATCCATCCAAGTTTAGAAAAATACGCGTGGATTGTATTTGTTTTTGTAGTGATTTTTATCATTACTGCAGTGTCTAATGGCGCAAATTTAACAGACGGTATTGATGGTTTAGCAGCAGGAACATCGGCAATAATAGTACTCACATTGGGGATTTTTGCTTGGGTTTCGGGTAATATTATTTTCTCAGATTATTTGAACATTATGTACATCCCACGTGTCGAAGAAATCACGATTTACATTGCCGCTTTTGTGGGTGCACTAATAGGATTTTTATGGTACAATACCTTTCCTGCACAGGTTTTTATGGGAGATACAGGTAGTTTGACTATTGGAGGAATTATAGCTGTAATTGCAATAGCGGTACGCAAAGAATGGTTAATTCCATTGCTATGTGGAATTTTCCTGATTGAAAATTTATCAGTAGTGCTACAAGTCGGTTATTTCAAGTATACAAAGAAAAAATTTGGTGCAGGTCGTCGCATTTTCAAAATGTCACCATTGCATCATCATTATCAAAAATTAGGCTATCACGAAAGTAAAATTGTGACTCGATTTTGGATTGTTGGAATACTTCTAGCCATCCTAACAATCGTCACCCTAAAAATTAGATAAATGAAACGATTGGTTGTACTTGGTGGTGGAGAAAGTGGTGTGGGTACAGCACTGTTGGGGAAAGAAAAAGGGTTTGAAGTATTTGTTTCAGACTACGGAAAACTAAAAGAAGAATACAAGGACGTTCTTATACATAATGAGATTGAATGGGAGGAAGAAACGCATACGTCATCAAAAATATTAAATGCTGATGTTGTAATGAAAAGTCCTGGAATTTCTGAGCAAGTGCCCATCGTAAAAGCACTTGTTGAGCAAGGCGTTCTGGTGGTCTCTGAAATTGAATTTGCAGCTCAATTTACAAAAGCAAATATCATAGGAGTTACTGGAAGTAATGGAAAAACAACCACAACAATGATGACTCATCACATATTGCAACAAGCCCAATTGAATGTTGAAATAGGTGGTAATATTGGTGAAAGTTTTGCAGGTCTTATTCATAAAAATCCAGATTATTTTGTATTGGAATTGAGCAGTTTTCAGTTGGATGGAATTATAAAATTCAAGCCAAATATAGCTGTGCTAACCAACATTACACCAGATCATTTGGATCGCTATGATCATAAGTTTGAAAACTATATCGCTTCAAAATTCAGAATTTCTATGCATCAAACCAAAGCCGATTTTTTGATTTATGATGCTGATGATGAGGTGATTAACACATATCTCCAAACCCACAAGGTTCAATCTACATTAATGCCTTTTTCGTTAACAAAAACATTAGCGCAAGGTACATTTTTAAGACAAAAAGAAATTATTATAAAATATAAAAAAGAAGAACAAATAATGCCAACAACAAATTTAGCTTTAGAAGGAAAACACAACATCAAAAATGCGATGGCAGCAGCAACAGTTGCTCACCTTCTCAAAATAAGAAAAGACACGATTCGTGAAAGTTTAGAGTGTTTTCAAGGTGCAGAGCACCGATTAGAAAATGTATTAAAAATTAACAAAGTACAGTATATAAACGACTCAAAAGCAACGAATGTTAATGCCACCTATTTTGCACTAGAAAGCATGAATGCACCAACCGTTTGGATTGTGGGTGGTGTTGATAAAGGCAACGATTATAGTGCCCTATTTCCTTTTATAAATGAAAAGGTTAAGGCGATTATTTGCTTAGGAAAAGATAACGAAGCTTTGTTTAAAAATTTTGAGCATATGGTGGATATTATAGTTGAAACACAGTACATGTCAGAAGCTGTAAAAATAGCTTACAACATTGCTGAGGCAGGTGAAAATGTGTTGCTTTCGCCAGCTTGTGCAAGTTTCGATTTATTTAAAAATTATGAAGATAGAGGTCATCAATTTAAAACGGCAGTACGGGCTTTATAAATGAAATTAAAATTTGGTAATATAAAGGGAGATCGAATGATATGGGCTATAGTTGCACTACTAGCTATATTTTCATTTTTACCAGTGTATAGTGCCGCAAGCAATTTGGCATATATCTATGGCGATGGTCAAACATTTAGTTACCTTATTAAACATTTTGTGCATTTGTTTTTAGGGTTTTCAATTATTTATGGTATTCATAGGATTCCATACCGCTACTTCAAAGGGCTTTCTATGGTCATGTACCCAGTTGTTTTGATTCTTCTTTTAGTAACTCTTTTGCAAGGAACAACTATTGATGGTGCCAATGCAAGTCGGTGGATTCGTGTGCCGTTTGTAGGATTTACATTTCAACCTTCAACACTGGCGGCTTTGGTACTTATGGTTTTTGTAGCACGGTATCTTTCCAAAGTTTTTGATCAAGAAATTACTTTTAAATCATCACTTCTTCCATTGTGGTTGCCAGTTTTTGCGGTGCTTATTTTGATTCTTCCTGCCAATTTTTCAACAACAGCAATCATTTTTACAATGCTATTAGTTTTGGCATTTTTGGGCGGCTATCCATTAAAATATATCGGTGCAATTTTGGGGTCAGGTCTTTTGGTTCTTGCCTTTTTTGTGCTTGTTGCAAAAGCCTTTCCAGATGCAATGCCCAATAGGGTTGATACTTGGACGAGTCGAGTTGTGAACTTTATGGACGATCGTGATACCGAAGAAGATTATCAAATTGAAAAAGCAAAAATAGCTATTGCTACAGGAAGTATTTATGGCTTGGGCCCTGGGAAAAGTGTTCAAAAAAACTTTTTACCACAATCCTCTTCAGATTTTATTTTCGCTATAATCATTGAAGAATATGGATTATTAGGCGGGCTCTTTTTGTTGATTTTATATTTATTGCTTTTGTTCAGAATTGTTGTTGTTGCGCAAAAAGCAGAAACCGTTTTTGCAAAATTATTAACTATTGGGGTAGGGCTTCCAATCATTTTTCAAGCCCTTATTAATATGGGTGTAGCTGTTGAATTATTTCCAGTTACAGGCCAAACGCTTCCGCTAATTAGTAGTGGAGGAACATCAATATGGGTGACTTGTCTTGCAATAGGAATCATCTTGAGTGTAAGTGCCAAAAGAGAAGAAATTAAAAATCAATATGAGGGTGAGCAACATCCTTTAGAAATTTTAAGTGAAGCATTATAATGCATAAATTTAAAGTCATATTATCAGGAGGAGGTACAGGAGGTCATATTTTCCCTGCTCTTTCTATTGCTCAGGCTCTAAAAATCAAGTATCCAGAATCTGACTTTCTTTTTGTAGGGGCAAAAGGCAAAATGGAAATGGAAAAAGTACCAAATGCAGGCTTTAAAATTATAGGACTTTGGATTTCAGGTATTCAAAGAAAACAACTATTTAGAAATATTTTATTTCCATTGAAACTTATTGTTAGCCTACTAAAATCTGTTGTTATAGTGTTGAAATTTAAACCACATGTTGTTATTGGTACTGGCGGATTTGCTAGCGGACCTTTGTTATATGTTGCTTCAATTTTTGGAACACCAACTCTTATTCAGGAGCAAAATTCATTCCCTGGAATTACAAATAAATTATTGGCCAAAAAGGCTCAAAAAATTTGTGTTGCCTATGACAATTTAGAAACATTTTTCCCAAAAGAAAAAATTGTACTAACCGGTAATCCTGTCCGTCAAGATCTTTTAGACTTACAAGAAAAACAAGAAGAGGCATATTCAACATTTAATTTAAACCCAACTAAAAAAATAGTGCTTGTTTTAGGGGGCAGTTTAGGTGCACGCAGAATCAATCAATTGGTGGAAGCTCAATTACAATATTTTAAAAATAACAACATTCAAGTCTTATGGCAGTGTGGAAAATTATATTTTGATGAGTATTGTCATTATGATAATACAACTGAGGTTCAAGTGATGTCGTTTATAAAAAGAATGGATTTGGCTTATGCAGCTTCTGATATAATTATTTCAAGAGCCGGAGCGAGTTCGGTTTCCGAGCTTTGTATTGTTGGTAAGCCGGTTATTTTTATTCCATCACCAAATGTTGCCGAAGATCATCAAACCAAAAATGCACAAGCTATTTCTAGCCAAAATGCAGCCTTGCTGATTGCAGAAAAGAACTTGAAAGATGAGTTTGAAACTCAATTTTCGGCGCTCATCAATAATGAAGATTTGCAACAAAGTTTAGCAACAAATATTAAAAAATTAGCCAAAAAATCTGCAACAAATGATATTGTTCATGAAATCGAAAAACTTGTAAACGCATGAAGCTAAACACTTATCATAACATCTATTTTGTGGGTATTGGCGGTATCGGGATGAGTGCGCTTGCAAAGTATTTTCATGCAGAAAACAAGAAGATTTCAGGCTACGATAAAACATCAAGTGACAATACAAAAACACTTGAAGATTTAGGTATAAATATTAGTTATTCTGATGATATCGAGACGATACATCCAAAGTATTTGCAGCCCTCGGACACTCTTGTGGTGTATACGCCAGCAATTCCAAATTCAAATGTAATTTTGAAGTATTTTAACTCCAATCATTTTACTGTTTTAAAACGGTCTGAGATTTTGGGGATGATTACAAAAGATACATTTTGTCTTGCTGTTGCAGGAACTCATGGAAAAACAACAACAACAAGTATTTTGGGTCATTTGATGTTTGAAGCCAACCAAAGTATGACTGCATTTTTAGGTGGGATTTCAGAGAACTATAACTCAAATTTAATCCAAAATGGAAGTAAAGCTACTGTTGTTGAAGCCGATGAATTTGACCGTTCATTTATGACGCTCTCGCCCAATTTTGCTTGTATTACTTCCATGGATGCAGACCATTTGGATATTTATGGCGATAGAGAAAGTCTAAAACAATCATTCCTAGATTTTTCAAAAAATATCTCTAATGATGGAAAGCTTTTTGTGCACGAGTCACTTTCTGTAAAAGGTATAACCTATGGGCTTGAATCCAATGCAAATTATGCTGCACAAAATATAAAAATTGTAGAGGGCGCATATCACTTTGATTTAAAAACCCCTGATTCTATATTAAGAAATTTTAGATTCCATTTGCCAGGAAGTCATAATTTAAACAATGCTGTTGCAGCATTGGCAATGGCTTGGGAGTTTGGGTGTACAGAAGAAAAACTTCAAAAAGGATTGAATTCATACAGAGGTGTCAAAAGACGCTTTTCTTATAAAATCAAAGAGCAATCATTTGTTTTTATTGATGATTATGCACATCACCCAAAAGAAATTGATGCCGTTTATCAAGCCATTACAGAAATGCATCCAAATCGCAAAGTCACAGCTGTTTTTCAACCGCATTTGTTTAGTCGAACACAAGATTTTGGAGACGAATTTGCACATTCGCTGTCTGTTTTTGATGCGGTATTACTATTAGAAATCTATCCCGCTCGAGAGCTGCCAATTTCTGGAATAAATGCCTCGTGGTTATTAGAAAAAATCACAGCACCTTTCAAAAAATTAGTAACAAAATCAGCATTATTTGAGGTCATAAAAACAATAGATAATCCTGTATTGGTTACAATGGGTGCTGGAGATATTGGTACTCTAGTTGAACCTCTTTCAAAAAAATTATTACATGCATAAATATAAAAACATAGCGATAGTAATTTTACTGCTTTTTGTAGTGGTGTTTTTATATGCGTTTTCATCTGTAAGAAGTCACCATTTGCCACTTGAAAAAACGAGTATAGAATTTGTAGGAAAAGATCATCTATTGATCAGTAAAGACATGGTTAATAAATTGTTAATACAAAATCAGCAGCCAGTGGAATGTATGCCTAAAGATATTTTAGATTTGAATGAACTAGAGTCCAAAATATCATCGCATCCGATGATAAAAAATGCAGAGGTGTATCTAACTGTAAATGGGGAAGTTAAGGTAGAAGTAGAACAACGTACACCACTTGCAAGAGTGATTTCTGAGCCATCATTTTATGTAGATAGTCAAGGAAAAATGATGCCTCTTTCGCCAGAATATAGTGCGCGAGTGGTATTGGTTCATGGCAATGTAGATGCATCGAATTTAGAGGCTTTAAATCAATTGTTGAGACATGTGACAAGTGATGATTTTTTAAATCTTTATGTCACAGAAATATCAGTAAATGATGAAAACCAATTTTCATTGTTCATGCGTACATACGATTTTGAAGTTGTTGTTGGAACATTGGAAAATTTAAATGAAAAAATGAAAAATTTTAAAGCATTTTATCAAAAAGCAAAAAAAGATAAACGGCTTGAATCATATAAAACAGTGAATTTACAATTCAATCGACAGGTTGTTTGTACAAAAATATAATTCTATGGAAACTCAAAATATTGCAGTAGGGCTAGATATTGGAACCACAAAAATCGTTGCGATGATTGGTCAGAAAAATCAATATGGCAAATTGGAAACCATTGGTGTTGGTAAATCAAAAAGTATGGGGGTACACCGTGGTGTAGTGAATAACATTACACAAACGATTCAATCCATTCAAAATGCAGTTTCAGAAGCCGAGGCTACTTCAGACATCAAAATTGACGGTGTTACTGTGGGCATTGCAGGACAGCATATTAGAAGTTTACAACACAGTGATTACATTACCAGACCAAATGCAGAACAGGTCATCAATGAAGAAGATATTGAACGACTTATCAATCAAGTTCACAAACTTGTAATGTTACCTGGAGAGGAAATTATTCATGTATTACCACAGGACTTTAAGGTTGATGGTCAAGCAGAAATCAAAGAGCCAATAGGAATGTATGGCGAACGTTTGGAAGCTAATTTTCATGTTGTTGTCGGTCAAGTTTCTTCAATTAGAAATATTGGCCGATGCATACAAACCGCAGGTTTGAGTTTGGAGGGGATTACTCTAGAACCTCTTGCTTCCGCAAAAGCGGTATTGAGTCAAGAAGAAAAAGAAGCGGGAGTAGCACTTATTGATATCGGTGGTGGAACGACTGATTTGGCGGTATTTAAAGATGGAATAATTCGTCATACTGCTGTAATTCCTTTTGGGGGAAATGTCATCACAGAAGATATTAAAGAGGGTTGCTCAATAATAGAAAAACAAGCAGAATTATTGAAAATTAAATTTGGATCTGCTTGGCCTGGTGAAAATAAAGACAATGAAATTGTTTCTATTCCAGGACTTAGAGGTCGAGATCCAAAAGAAATTTCATTGAAAAATTTATCAAAAATTATTCATGCAAGAGTTGTGGAAATTATTGAGCAAGTTTATGTTGAAATCAAAAACTATGGGCACGAAGAACAAAAGAAAAAGCTAATTGCTGGTATTGTGCTAACAGGTGGAGGAAGTCAGTTGAATCATCTAAAGCAACTTGTAGAATATATAACAGGGATGGACACTAGAGTAGGCTACCCAAACGAACATCTAGCAGGTGATAGTGATGGCGATATTACTAGTCCATTGTATGCCACAGCGGTTGGACTTGTTTTGGATGGACTCGAGCGACAAGAAAAGCAAGCATTTGTTAAATACACCACTACCGATGAAGAAACACCAGAGCCCCCAGTTGAAAAACCCCCAGTACAATCCAAAGGATTTTTGGAGAAATTAACCGAACGTGTGAAGGATTTTTTAGAAAATGCAGAATAACCAACAAAAAAATAAATTTTATGAGCAGTAATAACGAACTAGGAATCACATTTGATTTACCAAAAAATCAATCTAATGTCATTAAAGTCATTGGTGTTGGTGGCGGTGGTAGCAACGCTATCAATCACATGTTTAAACAAGGAATAAAAGGCGTAGACTTTGTCATTTGCAATACAGATGCACAAGCTCTTAACAGTAGTGGTGTGCCCAATAAAATTCAACTAGGCATTCATATTTCTGAAGGGCTAGGAGCAGGTGCAAATCCTGAAATTGGAGAAAAAGCAGCTGTTGAAAGTTTGGAAGAGATACGCACTATGCTAAATACCAATACAAAAATGGTATTTATTACTGCTGGAATGGGCGGTGGTACTGGAACTGGTGCAGCTCCAATAATTGCTAAAATGGCCAGAGAACTTGATATTCTTACCGTAGGCATCGTTACTATGCCATTCCAATTTGAGGGAAAAATAAGAAATACACAAGCACACAAAGGTATCGAGAAGTTAAGAAAAGTTGTTGATTCGTTGGTTATCATTAACAACAATAAACTTCGAGAAGTGTATGGTAATCTTGGATTTAAAGCAGGTTTTTCTAAAGCTGATGAAGTGCTTTCCACAGCTGCTCGTGGAATTGCAGAAGTCATCACACATCACTATACACAAAATATTGATTTACGTGATGCAAAAACTGTGCTTACTAATAGTGGAACAGCAATTATGGGAGCATCTACAGCAGTTGGCGAAAGTCGTGCTAAAAAAGCCATTACATCAGCATTGGACTCGCCACTATTGAATGATAATAAAATTACAGGTGCTAAAAATGTATTGCTATTGATTGTTTCTGGAAATCAGGAAATTACCATCGATGAGATTGGAGAAATAAATGATCATATCCAAGCAGAAGCGGGCTATGGTGCCAATATTATTATGGGGGTTGGAGAAGATGAAAAATTGGGTGAGGCCATAGCAGTTACTGTTATTGCTACAGGATTTGATGTCGATCAACAAAATGATATTACAAATGTTGAACCTAAAAAAGTAGTTCATGCTTTAGAGGATGAACAAATAATGGAACATGATTTGATGCCACCAAAAACAATTCAGACTCTTGATGATGAACAAATTGATTTAACTCTAGAAGAAGAAACAGTTGTTTATTCTCTTGAGGACGATACTGATTTACATAACCTAGAAGCTGCAGAAGATCAATTTATGGATTTAATTCCAACAACAGAGCTTATAAAATCTTTGGATGTGGATTATGAAGAAGTTATTTCTGAAATTTCCGAGGATGAATTCATTATAAATGAAATAAAATCTGATCCAGTTACAGAAGAACCACTTGAAGTTGAAGAACAAACAATGTTATCTTTTGACTTACCGCTTCAACAAACCACAAGCACTTTTGAAGAAAATGAAAATGTTGAAATTTTTGAACTGCAGGACAATGTAAACGAAATTGAAGTTGAAGACTATATAGAACTTATAGCAATTAATGAGTCTAGTTCAGAAGCCGAAAAGCGTTATACACTAGATGATCATATTATCTTAGAAAATACAAATCAAGAATACGATCCATCTAAGCAAAACACCCCTACTGAAACTGAGGTAGATACCGAATTGGTGTTTTCAAAAGTTACTGTAAAAGAACGTCAAGTTACAAAAGAACCTGAAGAAAATCTTGATCCTTTTGATAGTCCAATTTCTAAAGCTCTTCGCGATAGAGCCGATGAGCGCAGACAAAAAATGAAAGCGTTTAACTACAAATTCAATACTTCAAAAGTAGAAGAGTTTGAAAAAGAACCTGCCTATAAACGTCAGGGTGTAGAATTGAGTGATGCTACAACTTCCAACGAACCTTTGGCTTCAAGGTCTTCTGTTGGACTAGATGAAAACGAAGATGTACAAGTGCGTAGCAATAATTCTTTTTTGCATGACAATGTAGATTAAATTATTAAATCAAATATTATTAATAAAACCTGAACGAGTTTCAGGTTTTTTTTGTGATGAGATATGTCATAATTACTTATATTCGTAATCCAAAATTTTTTTGAAATGAGTTTACAAAATAACATAATGACGGCTATAAAAACGGCTATGAAATCCAAAGATACTGTAGCGCTTACGGCTTTAAGATCAGTAAAATCGGCCATACTTTTGGCACAAACAGAAAGTGGATCAAAAGACAGTATGAGTGAGGCAGAAGAGGTAAAGCTCCTTCAAAAATTAGTTAAACAACGTCAAGATAGCGCTGCTATTTTTTCTCAACAAAATCGACCAGATTTGGCCGCTCCAGAATTGGCTGAAGCTGAAATTATAAGTCAATTTTTGCCTGAAATGCTTTCCGAGGCAGAAGTAGAAAAGCATGTTGTTGTTGCCATTGAAAAATTGGGAGCTACAAGTATGAAAGATATGGGGAAAGTGATGGGTGTTGTTAGTAAGGAACTGGCTGGTAAAACAGATGGTAAGACAATTTCAACACTGGTTAAACAAAAATTGATGTCCTAAAAAATGGCTGCGTAGCTCAATTGGATAGAGCACTGGATTTCGGCTCCAGCGGTTGTAGGTTCGACTCCTGTCGCAGTCACGCAATCGGAGAATTGATTCACGGGAATTGGTTCTCCTTTTTTTATGTTTGAGATTTCCTTCGATAAAATCGGGATTGAGCCAAAAATAGCGTTCACTTTTGGGGTTCGAACTCTGTCGTTTGACTTGTCGTAACCCAATCCGGATGGAAAGACTAAATGTTGCAGTTTTTGTCTTTGTTTTAAATCCCCATCTACCCAGATCTTCTCAAGAGATTCGGATAAAGTAAGGGCTTTATCAATGGCCAATTCAAGGTTCGAACTACTAAGTGATGGATTTTCAATTTTTGACTGTAATTCGTCTTTTTGAGTTTCATACTTGTCTTTAAACTTTTTGTAAATAGTGCTGTCTAATTCTCCAAGGGCATACCGCTCTTCAATGGAGTCTATTTTAGTGTTGAGCTCTGTAATTGTTTTTTTAATGGATTTCTTTTCAGTTCTTAACTCTTTAGTGATGTTGTCATAAGTATAGGTCATCACTTCTTTTATAACATCCTTGTATTTAGGATCTAATTGATATGTTTTTAAATCATCAGTAAAGGTAGTGTGAAGTGCTTTAGCAGATTCGTTGCAAGAGCATCCTTTAGTTCTACATTTATAGTAGTAGAGTCCTTTTCTCTTAACAAGGTAGCCAGTCAGTGGTAGTTTACAGCTATCGCAATAGACCAGAAATAGATTGAACTAAAGTAAACCGCATGAGTAACTCTGAAAACATGTTAAAATCGATTTTAATAAGGTTTTGGCCAAAAAAAATTATAATAAATTCAATCAGTAATAAGGTCGAAGAAAAATATAAATTTCAAAAAAGTAAAAATATCTATATTCTCAAAATAAAAAACTTGAATATCAAATTACATTATAGACAAAAAAAAGAACATTAGCAACAACTCTATTTGTTTTATTGCACTAAATTTAAGTTAAATTATAACTTATAAAAATGCATAAATTTCTTTTTATTTTTTTAATAGTAAGTTCTTTTTGTTTTAGCCAAACCCTCAGTATTGCATCTGGCAACAGCATTAGCATAGATTCCAATAGTTCAGTAACAATAGATGGTCTTGGGTTAGCACCACGCTCAGTCATTAACTACAACTGGGAATAATGCAATCACTCAAGTGCAAGTTAGCTCTTTGACGATGACTCTAGGAGATTATTTATATAGTGTTGTTAATCAAAATGGAGGATCAACTTCATCTTCAACTAATCGAATTAACAATTATGGTCAAATAGGGTCTGGTAATTTATTTGTAACTAAAAACGGAAAAATAATTTCGTATTGACACTTTAATTTCCTATACAACATCAATATATTAAATGGCAAAAAATCTTTCTAAAATTTTAAAAATTCATCCAAAAGATAATATCGTTGTTGCTTTACGTGATTTAACGAAAGGCGATATAATTAAATTAGAGGATGATGAATTTAAACTATTTAGTAATGTTTCAGCTAAGCATAAATTTTCAATTGAAAATTTAAATATCGGAGATTCTGTTTATATGTATGGAGTGGTAGTAGGTAAGGTGAAAAAAACAATTTCCAAAGGAGAGCATATTTCTACATATAACATTATCCACGAAACCGAGGACTATGTTGTATCTAAATCCAATAATCAAGATAAATGGGTTAGGCCAAATATTGAAAAATTTTCAAATAGTACATTTTCAGGATATCACCGTGGTGATGGAACTGTCGGTACAGAAAATAATTGGCTTGTAATTCCTCTTGTGTTTTGTCAAAATAGAAATATAGAAACGCTACAAAATGCTATACTTGGTGGGCTAGGATATGAAAACTCAAGCAAAAAATCATTCGATTTGACAGCGCTGATAGATAACTATAAATCTGGAGCATCAGAAAGTGATTTGATGAATATAGATGTAATAGCTGAAACCAAAAATCAGCAAAAACACTCTTTATTTCCAAACGTAGATGGCATTTACTTTTTAACACACGATGGTGGTTGTGGCGGTTCAACTTCTGATGCTGTAACTTTATGTCATTTATTAGCAGGTTATATTAATAATCCCAATGTAGCAGGAGCTACAATTTTAAGCTTAGGTTGTCAGCACGCACAAATAAGTATTTTGGAGCGAGCGTTGAAGCGTATTGCACCTAATTCAAATAAACCTGTATATTTTTTAGAGCAACAAAAAAGTAATTCAGAACCTGAATATATTGCAGAAGCCATTAAAAAAACATTTATTGGTCTTGTAAAAGCCAATAAAATTTCAAGGGTACCAGCTCCGTTAAGCAAGCTAACTATTGGCTTGGAGTGTGGTGGTTCAGATGGATTTTCGGGAATCTCTGCAAATCCAACATTGGGTTATGTTTCCGATTTGATTGTTGGACTGGGCGGTTCTGCAATACTTTCCGAATTCCCAGAACTAAATGGTGTAGAACAAGAGTTGATTAATCGATGTAAAGAAGTTGAAAAGGCAGAAAAATTTGCACAAATAATGACGGCTTATAACACAAAGGCAACAGCACTTGGAGCTGGCTTCTCTGCTAATCCTTCCCCAGGGAATATTAAAGATGGATTAATCACTGACGCCATTAAGTCAGCTGGTGCAGCAAAAAAAGGAGGGACTTCACCAATTGTAGATGTTTTAGATTACACTGAACAACTCATTAAACCAGGACTAAATCTTTTATGTACACCTGGAAACGATGTAGAATCTACAACGGGACTTGCGGGATCTGGAGCGAATTTAATTTTATTTACAACGGGACTTGGAACCCCAACTGGTAATCCGGTAGTACCAGTTATAAAAGTTTCTACTAATACCTTCATTTATAAAAAAATGAATGATATTATTGATTTTAATACGGGCACCATTATTGAAGGAACAGAAACGATAGAAAGCTGCGGCGAAGCCCTTTTATCGTATATTATAAGAGTGGCAAGCGGAGAAATTGAAGTCAATGCTCGACGATTAGGACAAAACGATTTTATTCCTTGGAAAAGAGGACTGTCATTATAAAGCCATAATATGAACAATAAATTTTCTTTAAAAAATAAAAATGCAATAATTACTGGAGGCGGTAGTGGTATAGGAAAGGCCATAGCTGAAACCCTTTCAATTCAAGGCGCTTACGTGCATATATTAGATTATGACATTGACTCTGCTAATAAAACTGCACATGATATAAAAGCCCAAAATTTACTAGCAAATGCTTATTTCTGTGATGTTTCGAATTTTGAACAAGTTTCAAAAACTATTTCATCTATTACATCATTAGGTTCAATTGATATTTTAATAAACAATGCCGGTATAGCACATGTGGGAAATATTGAATCTTGTGAAGAGGAAGACTTAGATCGTTTATATAACATCAATATTAAAGGGGTTTATAATTGCTTAAAAGTAAGTATTCCTTTTATGAAAAATAATGGTGGCGGTGTTATCTTAAACATGGCCTCAATAGCATCATCTGTTGGTGTTTCAGATCGATTTGCATACTCTATGACTAAGGGAGCGGTATTAACCATGACCTATTCGATAGCTAAAGATTATATAGACGATAATATTAGATGTAATTGTATCTCACCGGCTCGTGTTCACACGCCTTTTGTTGATGGTTTTATTAAGAAAAACTATAAAGGGAATGAAATAGAAATGTTTGAAAAACTTTCAAAAACACAACCCATAGGTCGTATGGGAAAACCACAAGAAATAGCCGACCTAGCCTTATTTTTATGTTCCGACGAAGCTAGTTTTGTTACTGGAACTAATTATGGTATCGATGGAGGTTATATAACACTTAATTCAAAATAATATATATGAGGTTAATTCGATTTGGAGCAGTTGATAAGGAAAAACCAGGAATTCTTTTAGCAAATGGAAAGAGGCTAGACGTTTCTGCATTTTGTGATGATTTTGACGAAGTTTTTTTTGGAAACAATGGAATAGAAAAACTACAAATTTGGCTTGATAAAAATCAAGAAAATTGTCCAATTGTTAGTAATGATGTTCGCTTGGGGCCCCCTTTAATGCGACCTTCAAAAATTGTTTGTGTTGGACTAAATTATGCCAAACATGCTGCTGAAAGTGGAATGAGTATTCCTGATGAACCAGTTTTATTCTTTAAGGCAACCACTGCAATTGTTGGACCAAATGATCCTATAATTATTCCTAAAGGCAGCAAAAAAACGGACTGGGAAGTTGAATTAGCGGTAGTTATAGGAAAAAAAGCATCTTATGTTAGTGAAAGTGAAGCATTACATCATGTGGCTGGTTATGTATTACATAATGATGTTAGCGAACGCGCATTCCAATTAGAGCAATCTGGGCAATGGGTAAAAGGAAAAAGCTGCGATACTTTTGCCCCTATTGGGCCATTTATTGCTACCCCCGAAGAAATTGATAATCCAAACAATTTAAACCTTTGGCTGAAGGTTAATGGAGAAGAAATGCAAAACAGTAGTACTTCAGATTTTATTTTTAATGTTCAGCAAGTGGTTAGTTACATAAGCCAATACATGACTTTATTACCTGGTGATATTATTTCAACAGGAACACCATTTGGGGTCGGTTTAGGATTAACACCTCCTCGTTATTTGAAAGACGGTGATGTTATAGAATTAGGAATTGAGGGTTTAGGAACTTCAAGACAAACTTGTATAGCTTACAAATGATTATAGATAGCCATCAACATTTTTGGAATTATAACCCTCAAAGAGACATTTGGATTGATGACTCTATGGAGGTTATTCGAAAGGATTTTCTTCCCAATGATTTAAAACAAATTTTACAAGAAAATGGAGTTGATGGCTGTATTGCTGTTCAAGCAGATCAAACTGAAATGGAAACAGAATTTTTGTTGGAATGTGCTAAACATAATCCATTTATAAAAGGGGTTGTAGGTTGGGTAGATTTAATTGCTGAAAATCTTGAAAATCGCTTAAAGCATTTTACTACCAATACTTTATTTAAGGGAGTACGACATATTGTACAATCTGAGAAAGACGATTTTTTACTTCGTAAAGATGTACAACATGGAATAGGTTTACTATCGAAATATAATCTTACTTTTGATATTCTTGTATTCCCGAAACAACTTCCAGCTTCCGTCCAAATGGTTAAAAAATTTCCAAAGCAAACCTTTATATTAGACCATATTGCCAAACCAAATATTTCGCAGCCTATGACTGAATTATGGAAAACCAACATAACGGCATTGTCTAAATTTGAAAATGTTCATTGTAAGCTTTCTGGAATGGTAACAGAAACTAAAGACTTTTGTTTTACAAAAGAAGATTTTACACCCTTTATAGATCATGTATTTTCGTGTTTTGGTCCCAACCGAATTCTATTTGGATCAGACTGGCCTGTTTGTCTACTCGCAGCGGATTATACTAAAGTAATAGCATTAATTAGTGAATATCTAAATGAATATTCTGCAAATATAAAATCGCAAGTTTTAGGACTGAATGCTATTAAAATTTATAATCTTTAATAATATGGACTTAGGATTAAAAGATAAAGTAATTATCGTAACAGGTGGTTCAAAAGGCATTGGTAAAGGTATCGTGTCCCTTTTGGCTAAAGAAGGTGCACAACCTGTAATTATTGGACGAAATAAGTTGAGTATTGAAAAAGTAATTAATGAATATGAAAAAATGGGACTAAAAGTTGGTTATGCATATGCAGAATTAACCTCCCCAGAACAATGTAAAAAATCTGTAAAAGAGGTTTTAGATAATTATGGTCGTATTGATGGACTTGTCAATAACGCAGGGGTAAATGATGGGGTTGGTTTAGAACACGGTAATTACAATGATTTTTTGGAGTCTATCAATCGTAATCTGACACATTACTACTTAATGGCTCAACTGGTACTTCCAGAGCTAAAAAAAAATAAAGGGAGTATTGTAAATATTGGGTCTAAAACTGCAGACACTGGACAAGGTGGGACATCGGGATATGCTGCGGCTAATGGAGGAAGAAATGCACTTACTCGTGAGTGGGCTGTAGAATTATTACCATACTCGATTCGGGTAAATTGTGTTATTGTAGCTGAGTGTTTTACTCCATTGTATGAAAAATGGATTAATACATTTGAAAAACCTAAAGAAAAACTAGACACAATTACGAAAAAAATTCCATTAGAAAAACGAATGACAACAGCATCTGAAATTGCAAATACAGTAGCTTTTTTGCTTTCAAACTGTTCAAGTCATACCACAGGGCAATTGGTTTACGTAGATGGTGGATATACGCATTTGGATAGAGCAATTAAAAATCAAAAATAATGGCTAAACCCTTAAAAAAATATTGTTTAGCCTTAGACTTAAAAGACGATCCTCAAAAGATAAACACCTACATAAAATATCATCAACAAGTGTGGCAAGAAATCAACCAAAGTATCAAAGATTCAGGGATTCAAAAAGCAGAAATATACCATACAGGTAATCGTTTGTTTATGATCTTAGAAGTTGATGAAACTTTCTCATTTGATCGAAAAGCCAAGCTCGATGCCTGTAATCCAAAAGTTCAAGAATGGGAATCATTGATGTGGGAATTTCAGCAATCCCTTCCCAATAGTAAGCCAAATGAAAAATGGGTATTGATGGATAAAATTTATGATTTAAATGCATAGAAAAATATGAAACAGGAAATGAACTACAAGTATCCTTCAGTTGATGATTTGCGTCTTCGGGCTAAAGCAAAAATTCCAAAATTTGCATTTGAATATTTAGATGGAGGTTGTAATGACGATGTTAATCTAAAAAAAAATACCGAACGTATTAGAGCTGTGGAGCTTAAGCCTAAATATTTAGTGGATTATAAAGCACCAAGTTTGAAAACTGAACTTTTTGGACATACATACGATGCCCCTTTTGGTATTTCACCTGTTGGACTGCAAGGACTAATGTGGCCAAAGTCTCCTGAGATTTTAGCAAAAGCTGCTTTTGACCATAATATTCCTTTTGTATTAAGTACTGTAACAACGTCAAGTATAGAACGAATTGCAGAAATAACACAGGGAAAAGCATGGTTTCAACTTTACCACCCTGCAGAGGAAAGTGTAACAAAAGATATCCTGAAAAGGGCCGAAACTGCAGGATGTCCAGTATTGGTGATTTTGGCAGATGTACCCTCATTTGGTTACCGACCACGTGATATTCGCAACGGATTGTCCATGCCTCCAAAAATGACATTAACCAATATCATCAATGCCATGAAACGTCCACATTGGTCTCTGCAGACACTTATAAATGGACAACCTAGTTTTGAGATTTTAAAACCTTATATGCCCAAAAATTTAAATCTAAGTCAATTAGCAAAATTTATGGATGCTACTTTTTCTGGTCGACTAAATGAAGAAAAAATCAAAAAAATTCGCGATTTGTGGAAAGGAAAACTTGTATTAAAAGGGGCTGAGTCTATATATGATGTTGAAAAAGCCTATCAACTTGGAATAGATGGAGTTATTGTGTCAAATCACGGAGGTCGACAAGTTGATGTAGGTCAGGCTACAATAGATTCCTTAAATACCATTGTCCCACAATATAAAGATAAAATCAAAGTAATGATGGACAGTGGCATTCGTGGTGGTGCCGATGTAGCACGTGTCATGGCAAGCGGCGCTGAATTTAGTTTCATGGGACGCACTTTTATGTATGGAGTTTCGGCTTTGGGAAAAAAAGGAGGGAATCACACCATAGCCATGCTTAAAACTCAATTAACGCAAGTTATGGAGCAAATGAGCTGTGCTGAAGTGAAAGATTTAACAAAGAACATAATTTAGGTATATAGGTATAATATTATGAACAAAAGAGCTCTTTTTTTATGCGTTACTTTATGGATTTCACTAATCGGTACTGCACAAAATGGAATTAAAAAATATGTTCCAAGTGAAGAAAATTTAGAAGCTCGAAAATGGTTTGAGACTGCAAGATTTGGACTTTTTATTCATTGGGGTGTATACAGTATTTTGGGCGATGGTGAGTGGGTAATGAACAAAAAAAACATTCCAAAGGAGACTTACGAAATATTACCTTCATTATTTAATCCAACTGAGTTTGATGCATTTCAATGGGCTAAAACAGCAAAAAATGCGGGAATGAAATATATTACAATTACTAGTAGACATCATGATGGATTTTCGATGTTTAATTCAAAAGTTAGTGATTACAATATAGTTAGTAAAACGCCTTATAAAAAAGACATTTTAAAAGAGTTATCAGAGGCCTGTCAATCGGAGGGAATTAAATTGTTTTTTTATTATTCCTTATTAGATTGGTATCGAGATGATTATTTTCCAAGAGGTAAAACAGGCAAGGGAATTACCGGTAGGGGTAAGGGTGATTGGATAGATTATATTGAATTTATGAAGAAGCAGTTAACAGAACTGTTGACAAATTATGGTCCAATTGCAGGGATTTGGTTAGATGGACATTGGGATAAAAAAGATGCGAATTGGCACTATAATGAGATTTACGAATTAATTCATCAATTACAACCAAGTTGTTTGATTGGAAATAATCATCATGAAAGCCCAAAATGGGGTGAGGATTTTCAAATGTTTGAAAGAGATTTTCCTGGGAAAAACACTACTGGTTTTGGCACTTCACATGACGATGTCAGTACTAATATGCCTCTAGAGGTTTGTGAAACAATTAATGGTTACTGGGGATTCAAGTATAAAGCCAATAAACATAAATCTGCGAAAAGTATAATTAAAGATCTTATTATTTCAGCTGGGCATGGCAGTAATTTTTTACTCAATGTAGGTCCAATGCCCAATGGTCAGATTCAATACGAACATGTTGTTACTCTAAATGAAGTAGGGGACTGGTTAAGACGAAATGGAGATGCCATTTATGGAACAAAAGCAGGGCCATTTACACCATCAGATTCTATGGTATCAACGGTGAAGAAAAATAAAATATTTATTCATTTTATAGATTCAAACAGTAAATTATTTGAAATTCCCAACAAGAAACTAAATATTGAATCTGTTGTTTTATTAAAATCTAAAAAAGCAATTGATTTTAGTACAAATTCCAATAGGATTAAGTTTTCTATTCCTGATGTAGAAATTGATGATATCGCCACCATTATTCAAATTAATCTATTTTAAATTATGAAATATTCTGAATCCATTCCGGTAGTCCCAAAAAAATTTATAGTTCCATTTATTTTATTAACCTCTTTATTTGCTTTATGGGGTTTTGCAAATGCAGTTACAGATCCCATGGTGCAAGCCTTTAAAAAAGTATTAGAATTATCTAATTCTCAGGCCGCATGGGTTCAAATGGCCTTTTATGGAGGTTACTTTTGCATGGCCATTCCAGCAGCACTATTTATGCGCAAATACTCCTATAAGGTAGGGATTCTAATTGGATTAGCTTTGTATGCAATTGGGGCTTTGTTATTTTATCCTGCTGCGATTACAGAACAGTTTTGGTTTTTTTGTCTTGGGTTATACATTTTGACATTTGGTTTGGCTTTTTTAGAGACTGCTGCAAATCCTTATGCCCTAGCAATGGGACCGAAGCAAACAGCTACTCAGCGTCTCAATTTAGCACAGGCCTTTAATCCAATTGGTTTGATACTAGGCCTTTTTGTAGCCCAGCAATATGTATTAAAACAACTTAAATCTGATGATGTTTTAGATTTTAGTGCATTAGATGAAGCTTCTAAAATCATAATCAAAACTACAGATTTGATGGTTATTCGAAATCCCTATGTAATATTGGGATTGGTTATAATAGCGGTATTTGTTTTATTTTTAATAGTTAAAATGCCCAATTCAAAAGATGATGTTTTTAATGAAAATATTGGAAAAACAGTTAAAAGATTATTCAACAATAAAGATTATTCAAATGGTGTTTTAGCTCAAGTTTTATATGTCGGTGCTCAAATCATGTGTTGGACATACATCTATCAATATGCTGAGGGCATTGGCATAGACAGTGTTACGGCTGGCTACTACCAAATGGCTGCTTTTGTACTTTTTACTGTAGGCCGTGCTACTGGGACCTATTTATTACGTTTTATAAATGCAGGTAGATTATTAATGATTTTTTCTTTGTTTGCCATAGGTTGTACTATTGGGGTAATCCTTATTTCAAGCATTTTAGGTCTCTATTGTTTAGTTGGAGTTTCCTTTTTTATGTCGCTTATGTTTCCAACAATTTATGGAATTGCTCTTGGAGGCTTAACGGAAGATGAAAGTAAAATTGGTTCTGCTGGACTTGTAATGGCTATTGTTGGTGGAGCGCTTATGCCAAAACTTCAAGGGATGATTATTGACCTTGGTGGTTATGGAGTCAATGACATAAATATATGGGGTGTGTCTGAAGTTAATTTATCATTTGCCCTACCCACTTTTTGTTTTTTATTCATCACATTTTTTGGACTAAAGTCCTCTGTAAACAAATGAAATTAATAATTCAAACATTATTTTTTCTTCATCTTATTTTTTTAAGTTGTCAAGAAAAAAAAGAGGTTTTTGTGAATTTTTTAAATCCTGAGATTGATTATTCAGGTAGGGTGAATTTGAACAATAAAGAAGTCGCAGAGTTATATTGGGCAGGAAGTTCTATTAAAATGAATTTTGAAGGTAAAAGCGTTAGTGCAATTTTAAAGGATGAGTCTGGGGATAATTATTATAACGTCATTATTGACGAAAAACTTAAAGCTATTATTCAACCCGACACGATACAGAAAACTTATACATTGGCCTATAATTTATCTAAAGGAAAACATACCGTTGAATTGTTTCGAAGAAATGACTGGAATCGAGGAAAGACGCAATTTTTTGGATTTAAGATTAATAACCATGCAAAGCTATTACCAAAGGCAGAATCTACTGGCCCAAAAATAGAATTTTATGGTGATTCCATCTCTGTAGGCTATGCAAATGAAGATGACTCAGGGGCCGATTCTCCTCTTGGATTGAATACAAATAATTACCTAAGTTATGCGGCTTTAGTTTCGAGACATTACGATGCAAAGTATCAATGCATCTGTAAAAGTGGTACTGGTGTTACTATGAGCTGGCACCCTTTAACTATGGATGAATTGCACAATAGACTAGTACCTACACAGGCGCAGAGCCTATGGGATTTTTCATTGTATCAACCTGAAATTGTAGTGCTTAATTTATTTCAAAATGATTCGTGGCTTGTCAATCTTCCAGAACATAAAGAGTTTAAAAAAAGATTTGGTACTACTGCTCCTACCGATGAATACATTGTTGGAGCATATGAATCACTAGTCTCAAAAATTAGAAATCATTACCCTCAAGCCAATATAATTTGTACTCTTGGGAGTATGGATGCTGTTAAAAACGGATCAAAGTGGAGGGACTTTATTGAATTGGCAGTTCGAAATATGAAAGACCAAAAAATATTTACGCATTATATGCCTTACAATAGTTCTAAAGGACATCCTTCAATTTTAGATCATCAACAAATGGCTAATAGTTTGATTAAATTTATAGATCAAAACATCAAATGGAGTGCTAACCTTAAAAATTAATAAATTACAATAAGATGAAATATGTATTAATGGTGATTGCTTTTATAGTGCTAAGTGCTTGTAATCACAAAGAAAAAAAAGTTAATGAGCAAACTAATCCTAATATAATTTTTATCTATTTGGATGATTTAGGTTACGGCGATGTCAGTGCCTATGGCGCTACTGAATTGGAAACACCTAATATGGATTTCTTGGCAAATAATGGGCGTAAATTTGTAAATGGATATGCAACTTCAGCCACGTGTACACCAAGCCGATATGCGCTACTTACTGGTCAATATCCTTGGCGAAATAGAAATGCAAAAATCCTTCCAGGTACAGCGCCACTTCTCATAGATACAACTCAAACTACAGTTCCCAAAATGTTACGCAATAATGGTTATAATACTGCTGTTATTGGAAAGTGGCATTTAGGTCTTGGAACTGGAAATGTGGATTGGAATTCGCATATATCCCCTGGCCCCAACGAAGTTGGATTTGACTATAGCTTTATTATGGCGGCAACTCAAGATAGAGTACCAACAGTTTATATAAAAAATGGCTATGTTTTTAACCATAATTCTGAGGACCCCATTGAAATTGATTATAAGAATAATTTTTCTGGTGAACCTACTGGAGAAAACTCCCCACATTTATTAAAAATGAAAGGGGATCCACAACACAACAGAACAATTGTTAATGGTGTTCCTCGTATTGGGCATATGAAAGGTGGACAGTCTGCTCGATGGATTGATGAAGATATGGCAGATATATTTCTGGATGAGGTGAAAGCTTATGTTAAAAAAGAAAAAGATCAGCCGTTCTTTCTCTATTATGGATTGCAACAGCCTCACGTACCAAGAACACCTCATCCGCGTTTTGTTGGTGCTACAGGAATGGGTCCCAGAGGCGATGTAATAGCTGAAGCGGATTGGTGTATTGGTGAACTCATAAAAACACTCAAAGAAGTAGGTGTTTTGGAAAATACTCTAATTTTCTTATCAAGTGACAATGGTCCTGTTTTGGATGATGGCTATGAGGACGATGCCATTGAAAAATTAGGGAAACATACACCAACAGGCAATTTAAGAGGAGGTAAATACAGTTTGTATGAAGCGGGTACTAGAGTTCCCTTTATTACTTACTGGAAAGGACATATTGAACCAGGTGTATCCACCGAAATTATTTCACAGGTTGATTGGTTATCCTCACTATCAAATCTGATTAAACAACCGGTAAATAATCTTGACAGCGAAAATCATTTGGATTTATTGTTAGGAAAAAGCGTAAAAGGACGTAGTGATATCATTTTAGAAGCAACTTCCAGAACAGCCTATCGTCAAGGCGATTGGGTATTGATCCCACCTTATCCTGGACCAAAAATGTTTTTAACTAAAGGTATAGAAACGGGAAATAGCAGTGAATTTCAGCTATATAATCTAGCAGATGATATATCACAACAAAACAATTTAGCTGAAAAGATGCCCGAAAAAAGAGATGAAATGATGGCAGCTTTTATTTCTATTGTTGGTGATGCTTACAAGCAAACAAGCAGACTAAAATTTGATTAATGGGTTATGATTTTTCGATCTTTAAGCCATTCTTTTGTGATATTAAGCCATGAGTTAGTGGGTGCTGCTGCGTTTTTAATTCCAAATCCATGACCACCTTGATCCATAAGATGAAGTCTTGTTGGAATTTTATTTTCTTGCAACGCCTCGTGGTACAGTATACTATTTTCAGGGATGACTACAGCATCGTCTATGGCATGAATCAATAATGTTGGGGGTGTTTTTTCAGCACTTATTTGTAATTCATTTGAAAAGAAGTGAACTTCCTCATCTGTGGGAGAACTTCCTAACAAACTATACTTAGACCCCAAGTGCGTGAGTTTGTCTTTCATGCTAATGACGGGGTAAACAAGTATACAGAAACTTGGTCTGTAACTTTTTTTGTCTACGCTTTTTTCTAAGCTATTAAAATCAAAATGATTTGAAAGAGTAGCCGCCAAATGGCCTCCTGCCGAAAATCCTATTATTCCGATTTTGGAGTTGTCTATATTCCATTGCTTTGCGTTTTCAGCTATCATTTGTAGGGCGCGTTGTGCATCTAACAAAGCGACTTTTGTCTTACATTGTTTGGATTCCCAATGTGGAGTTCTGTACCTTAAAATAAAGGCACTAATCCCAATTTTATTTAACCATTCAGCAACCTTTATTCCTTCATGTTCAAAAGCTAAATTTTTGTAGCCCCCTCCAGGAATTATTAAAACCGCTGGTACTTCTTTTTTTGGATGAGGAGTCGGATAATACCACAATTGTGGAGTATGTATTTTTTGATCCTTTTCAACTATTGTTAAATTATTTTCAATTTTATCAAAACTACTACATGGAATATGTTTTGAATAAAGTGGAAGAATAGTGTCTTGTGAAAATCCAAATAATGACCAAAAATATATAAAATAGAATATTACTCTCACCAATAATAAAAATGGTTATTTTAATAAAAAAAAAGCCACCTTACTTAAAGTGGCTTTATGAATTATTTAAGTTGGTTAAAAAAAATTATTTTTTTATCAACTTTTTTACAGTGTACCCAGGAATCTCCATAAAGTAAACTCCAGAGTTTAGGTGCCCCAAGCTCAGCGGACTACCATCATAGACATAACTATCTACTTTTGCTCCAGTTAAGTTATAAATACTTAAAGTAGTTCCCAAATTCAAACCAGATAATTCAAGTCTATCATCGACAGGATTTTGAGAAAGCATAAATTCAGATAAGTTTAGTTCTGATGTACCTAACGTACTTCCATTGCTTAAACTTACGCTAGAAACCCCCATGAACTCAGTATTATTTCCATCTCCATCTTGAAGAGTTACTGTTCTGAAAAAACCACGTACATTACCATTATTAGCATATGCATAAATTTCCTGCTTTATTTCTGGTGCAATACCATTTCCATAAGTGCCAATATCAGTGGACTCACTAGTTGTGTTGTTTATTAATCGAGCAGAGAGATAAGAAGTAGCAGCAGAAGTTCCTATGGTTAAAGAAACTTTTACTGTAAGATCATTATCTATCCAGTCACTAATCGCTTTTGTGGTAATTGCAAAATCGAGACCATTTTTTTTTAAGATTTTCAATTTACCATTAGATGAATTAAATGTTAAATAAACAAAGTCTCTATATGATGCACCAGAACTGATCCAATATTGATTATAAAAACCAATTTGAGCCATTAGTGCATTTCCTGAGTGTAAAAAATCTCCGTTAAAATTAAAATTAACTTCAAAAGAAACTGTAGAACCCGAAATACTAGTTAATTGTTCAGTCCAAAGAGCCTCAGCACTGTTGGCTGAAGTTGACACCTTTTCATTTGTAGTATTTACAAACCATGAACTACTACCATTGTCCCAGTTTAAGTTATTTCCTAATGCACCGTTCTCGTAACCTTCACTAGCAGAAAAATTAGCAGTAATCTGTGCTTGTAATACAACAGAAGAAAAAATTGCAATGATAAATATGTAAAGTTTTTTCATAATTATTAGTTTAAATTGATTTTTGAAATTAATAATTATTAAAATTTAGGGATACCATAAATGTTCTAATTAGTAATAGATTTGTTAAGTCTTTGGGCTCATTGTCTTCTAGTAAGCCTCCACTCTAAAGTTTTAGGCTTATTTTTCTTGTAAATAGCATTCTGAACTTGTCTTAATTGTTTATTTAATGAATCTTGTTTTGGAAGTGTTTCAACATAGGCATCCATGCTTTTTTTGATGTAATTATGATACGGTTTTCCTTCAATTGTTTTTAGCTTTTTATTCAAATGAATTTGCTTCTCTTGTAATTGGTTATTACCATTATAGTCTCGAAGATATTTAAACTCCATAAATGGAACTGCACGAAGTAGGTAGCTAGTTTTTCGATAGTCTTCACAAAGTTTCATAACCTCTAGCGCCTGTTTGTATTGTGGGGTGTTTACTTGAGTCGAAAGATTGACTCCACTATTGAGTTGTTTTGCAGAATAGTTTTTTATGAAGACATCTTGAATAAAAAGGTCATACTCACCGTTTTTTAAACCTTTTATTTGTAGTATTTCTTTGTTGAAGTCATTTTCAAAAGGAACCAAAGACAGGGCCTTGTCTATCGCTTTATTTGTTGGGAATGGTAAGCTATTTTGCACACAATTAAAAGAAATATCATCGCTTGAAAATTCAAAATTGTTGATCATACAATTTTTTGTTTCTGTAAAATTATCTTCATTAAGATCAATTGAAATTTCCGATACTATGCTTGGGGATTCAATAGTAGAAATGATTTCATGAAACATAACGAAGTGTCCTGTTGTTTCAGGGTGTACTCGGTCCTTACCAACAATTGTAAATAAGGAATCGTTTTTTAGTTCTCGCTCCATAATATGTTTCATGGAAGAATTTAAATCAACCACAGTTATATTTCTTTGTTTTGCGATTTTTTTGAGATAGGTTGAGCATTCTATGAGTGCATCATTACAGCCCATATTATTTTCGCGTTCAATTTTTGAATATTGATCGTAAATTGAAGGGGTAAGATAAAGTGGCCTTATGTCTGATGTTTTAAATTTTTTATCTAAAATGTGTATGTTTCGTTTGTATTCATCCAAAGCTTTTTTTCGGTTTTGTATAATTTCATTGGAAGCTTCACCCTTAAAATAAAGTGTTCGTATTACATCGTTCATTCCAGTCATAAAAAACACATGGCTTGGTTTGTGTATATACACGTCTTTATCTAACCGATAGATCATGCCTTCTGTATTGTCTCCTGAAATGCCACAGTTGTGAAAAGTCAGCTTTAAATTGGGGTAGCGTGTAGCATAGAACAGCTGTAAAAATTCGTGGTATTGTCCTCCATGAGTTATGCTATCACCTAAAAAACAGATGGTATTTCCACTTTCAAAAATTTTTGAGGATTCTTCTTGTGCATTGAGTTTTTGAAAACTTAAAAAAACTTGAGTAAACGCACAAAAGGATATTAGAAAACGCCTCATTAATATCTTTTTAATCTTTGATGATTAGCTTTAAAGTTTTGTTATCTATTTTCACAAAATAAAGCCCATTATCGAGTTGATCCAAATTAATTGGAAGACCGTTATACTTACTTGAAAAAACTCTAACACCTGTAATTGAATAGATGGAAATCATGCTATCTATTTTTGCATTTACGATATTAAGTTGTGCTGACGTGGGGTTGGGGTATAACTTCAATTTTTGAGTTGTAACTTCACTTGTATTAATCCCCAATAATGACGAATCATACGACTCTACATTTAAAACTAAAGAACTCAAATGACCATTTGAGTCCTCAAACGTAATTGAAACCGAGTTGTTTTCCTGAATAACATCAATAGGAACAGGAATTTCTATAGTTCCAAAAAAATCATCTCTATCAATCTGATTGTATCCTTTCCAATTGCTAGGTACAGGGATTGAAATCCCATTTACGATAACAGTTGGTGATTTAGATCGGTCGTGTTTACGTCCAATACTCATGGCCAGCATAGCATATCCAGAACTTCCCACTAAATCAACATTATTAAAATTATAATTGATTGTATTGTTAGCTTGAATGGCTTGCATGTAAGTTGTACTATAATAGCGTTTAGATTGGATGACGTTATCAAATGTAATCGGTTCAGAAAAGGTATATTCCAATACAACAGTTTCGTTATTTTTGAGGCTATATGAATCCAATAGTTCAGAAGAAGTTTGAATGGTATAGTCTGGATCAGCATTAGGGTGAATTATTAAGGATTTAATCGTTAATTGGGAAATATTAGGAAGATTGCCATTAAAATTTAAATTGATAGGTTGATCAAAACCATCTAAGTTGTTTAACGCAATATGTAATTTATTTCCATCTAAAAAACCTTGGACTAATACGTCCTTGTTGTCTGAGCGAATCAAAATTCTGTCACCCATAACATCTTTCCATAAATCATAAAAGTGAATTCTATTGGTGTACTCCCAACCTGTAACTTGGTCCAATGGTACCCCAATTGGGATTGGTTTGTATAGCACAGCTTTGTAAGGCATATAATTATTTTCTTCTGTAATATGCCATGTAGCTTTTCCGGTTGTAAAAGGAATGGCAATTTCAACGCGATCGGTTCTCTCTAAAAGCCCAAAAAGAATTGAATTTTGAGAACGTATGGATTGAACATTAATGATGTCATTATATTCTCCATTTACAATACCCCCAAACTCTGTAATGGCATGCGGTTTAATAATCCCCCACTTAACATAGCTATAGGTTTCGATTAAATCTAAAATCGCCTCCATATTACTACCAGATCTTCGGGTGTCTTGTCCAATTTGATTAACACCATCATACAGGTGGGTTGAAAAACCATCCATATCTGCCCCGGCTTCATCCATAAACATTTTCATGTTTTGATCCCAAATTGAGAAATCATTTTTTTCAAAAGTAGGGTATGCAGCAGAGTATCCTATGACTTTCATGTTAGCAAGTTCTGGAGCTGAATGAATTTTTTGACCAACATGTTTAAAAAACTGTGTCATTTCTAACTTAACATTAGCTTCGGCAACAGGATCCCAGTCTGGTTCGTCATAAAAATCTCTGGCGTGAACAAACGGTTCATTCATAGGCTCATAATATTCTGGTCTTAAATATGTGTCGACATGATTCTTAAAATATTCAACAGTCCAATCGGCAAAAGGAATAGGGTCAAGCCCTTGCGCATATACTTTATATGGGTGATCCGTAGCTACATATTTTCTAACTTCTCGCACTTCAGTATCCCCTGTAAGTGGATCAGGGTAAATACCAACAGCCCCAGTACTTTGTAAGGCGGCGGATGCTGGCGACCAAAATTGTCTTCCTACTTGACTGATATTGTAGTTTGAGTAAAGATCAGCTTCAACGTCATTAGCATTGGAATGAATATTGAAATATTTACTTCGATCTAAAGTTGAATTTTCACCAATCATTCGTTTGACTTTTGGAAAGATATCGATATTGGTGGTTATACTTACTTTTTTTACATTAATTGCTGACAAACCGTTACCTACTTTAAATGATTGAGCATGGAAAAAGCCATAAATATTGGATGTTGCGGCATCAAATACTTGACTGTCTATTCCACTGTAAGAACCAAGATTAGAAGAAGTACCATCAGTAGTATTTAGAAGTTTGGCAGATATTGTAGAAGTCGTTGCATTTTCCCCAAGACTAAGAGTTACAACTACAGCCAAATCATCGGTTAACCCATTAACACCTTGACAGCCAGAAAGTGGTAAAGAAGTTTCTAAGCTTAGTGGTAAACTATTAATATTATTTCTGAGCTGAAGTGAGCCACCCGGATTATCCTCGTTGTCAGTTGTTGTAGATAAAAAAACTGTTGATGATGGTGGATTTGAACCCCCAACATCACTTGATGCACTAAAACCAATTTTTATTAATGGGTTGTTTTGAGCAGTAAGATTTCCTGTAAAGTTCAAATCTACTCTAAAAGTAATTTCGTCTCCAACTCCAGACAATGAAAACCCTTGCTCCCAGGCTGCTCTTTTCCATTCATCAGTAGCAGTAACCAGCCCTTGAGAGGCATCAACCATCCAAGTTGATGTTTGAAAATTAGCATCCCAATTTGGTTGATTGTAAAGAGCGCCATTTGTGAAACCCTCTTCAGTTGTGAAATTCACAACATTTTGGCTATTAGCACAATTGAGGCTAAAAGTAAGGACGATTGAAAGAATATTGTAATATCTTATTTTCATTGAGTTTTTACTAATTTATTATTTTTTCCACATCTAAAATTAGGGAACTTAAATGCCCACCAGTATCTGGGAAAGAAATCTTAACAGTATTGTTTTTCGAAATAAAATCCATAGGTACAGGAATCTCTATAGCCCCAAAGAATTTTTTTCTATTGGCCTGGTTATATCCTTTCCAGTTCAAAGGGACTTCAACTTTATTGTCATTAACAAAAACTTCTGGAGTTTTTGATAAATCATGACCCCGACCGATACTCATGCTTAGTTTGGCAAATCCAACTCCAAGTTCGACATCATTAAATTCAAATATCAACTCTTTTTGAGTTTCAATAGGGACTAAGTAATTGGTGCTGTAGTAACGGCTAGATTTTATTTGGTTATTAAAATCAATACTATTTTTTAAATTGAATTGCAGTACAATAGTTTCTGCAGGATCTATTGAAAAAATATCAGGAATATTACTAATGGTTTGTTCATAATAACGAGGAAAATCATCAGAATATACAGTTAATGATTTCACAAATAAATCAATGAGATTTGATTTTATTGTGCTAACATCTAAGGCAACTTGTTGCGCAGCATCATCCAAGTTATTGAGTGCTACATATAATTTCTTCTCATCCAAAAAAGCTTGAACTTGAATATCTGGATTTGACGTGGATACAAAAACTCTTTTACCTTTGACTTCTTTCCATAATTCATAAAATTGAATCCGATTAGTATATACCCACCCTGTAATTTGATTCTTTGGTACACCCATATTTTCTGGACGCCATAGAACGGCTTTATATGGTAAATATTTATTTGCTTTAGTAATATGCCATGTGGCATTATCTGTTGTGAATGGTATAGAAATTTCTAAACGATCTTCCCGATCCAACAAACCAAAAATCATAGCGTTTTGTGAACGAACAGATTGCATATTTCGAATTAATGAAAATTCAGAAATCTCGATGCCTCCATATTCGGTAATGGCATGAGGTTTGATAACCCCCCAACGCTGATAACTATAAGTTTCAATAAGATCCATTATTGCATCGTTGTTACTTCCAGAGCGTTTGTTTTCTTGCCCCACTTGGTTTACACCATCATATAGATGGTAGGAAATTGCATCAAGTTCATCTCCTGCAATGTCTAAGAAAAGCCCCATATTGGTTTTCCAGTTATTAAAATCTTTTAATTCAAAAGATGGCCATGCTGCTCCGTAGCCCATTACCTTAATATTTTTTAAGCTAGGCTCCGCATGAATCTTTTCTGCAAGTGCCCTAAAAAGCTTAGACATTTCTGTTTTAACCCGTAATTCTGCAACAGGATCCCAGTCTTTTTCTTCATAAAAATCTTTGGCATGAACAAAAGGTTCATTCATGGGTTCATACCACAGCGGTCTGTTATTTTCCTTAACATTTTTGAAATATTCAACTGCCCAGTCTGAAACTGCATCTAAGTCCATTCCCTCTTTGTATAAATTTCTTGGGTGTTCAGTGCCTACGTATCGACTTACCGGCTTAAGTTTATCTTCTTTTTTATTATTGGATTTTGGATAAATTCCAACTTCTCCCATCAATTTTTTAGCATCTATACCAGGGCCATAAAATCCTCTTCCAGATTGTTCAACATTATATTCTTTATAAAACGATTCGAGTAATGGAGAGTTTCCAGGAGCATGAATATTAAAATATTTTGTGCGATCTAGCTCTGATGTATTACCAATAAATTTTTGCACGGAGGGTTCAACCAATACTACATTGACTTGAGCACTGATGCCCTTGCATATAATAAGTGAGAGTGCAACTGTAAAAATTTTAAATTTTAAAGTCTTTGACAAATTTTTATATATTAGTTTACTTCATAAATTTTTATATCATCGATGTATATGACACCAATTTTCTGAAACCTAAAAGAAAAGAAGTATTGACCAGATACAGCGGGACTCCATATTTTTACGGCCTCCTTGTTAACCGTAACCCATTCACCTCTGGGTAAACTAGCTACAGATGTCCAAAAACCTTCTCCTGCCCATTGGCCAGATTTAAAGACTTCAGGAAATATATTGGTATCTGTATAATTGTTGTCAATCCATACTTTAAATTCAATAGTATAACTTTTTTCGCTATCCAAATCAAATAAAGACCCTGATGCATTACTAAATGCTCTACATCTATTGTTGGTAGTAGCTTCCATTTTCATACTGTATTGGCCAGTAGCAGAATTATCTGATACGTAAGTAATAGTTCCTTGATTATCCCAATCCCATGCTGTGGGATTTTCCCATCCAATACCACCATCTTCAAAGCCGTATATATCTGGGTTGGCAATACTATGAAGCGTGACCACTTCATTCGAAAAAGCAGGGACAAGGACGCCATTTGTTCTGGCCAAGTCTCCATTACCATTGTAGCTAATTGTTGCAGTAGATAAAATGTTTGGGTTAACCAACGGAATAATTTTGACAATTTTATTGTCATTTGGGTCAAGGCTAACATTTTGAACTCCAACACTAGAGCCATCGACAAGCACTTCAAAATGATTTGTAAGATCATTACTTGACTGTAGTGGTAAATTATATTTTAAATCAATTACTCCTTCTGCGTCTTCAATAATACTCATTATTGTAGGAGGTTCTAAGTTTTCAGTAACATTTACATAGTTATGCAAACGAAGTGTATCAGCAGCACCTTCCGGATATTGTCTCCAAGAAATTAGCTCAACATCATAAGTGCCAGTTGAGGGGTATGTGACCGAAATTGTACTCACATCATCGTCCTCTTCAATACTAATTCCTCCAGCTGATGAAGGGTCACCTCCTTGAAATGTCCATTTTCTTCTATTTGGACTACCCAATGAAATATCTTGGAATGTGATAGTACCGCCTTCATACATCGTTATTTGTGTTGGCGTTTCTTCATAAAAACTTGAATCTACAGAAATCACATCAAAATTTGTTTGGACATAATCCAGAACAGTTACATTGAAAGTGGTGTCTAGTACTACAGCAGAGTTTATAAATTCATCTTTCAAATTGACTTCAAACTGACCAGGTTCGTCAAACTGTACTTGAATAAGCTCAACTTGAGAGGGGTCTCTGCCATCAAGATTAATGATGGAAGCCGACTCTGGAATGGTCCATGCTCTATTAGTTACTCCTTTGGATAAATCTGCAAACGAAGCAAAATCACCCCTTTGAATTCTTTCATCTCCAGAAGTTGCTAATGCATCTGAAAAACTATTATATTCAGGAATTGAATCATCCTTTTGACAAGAAATAATTGCAATTACAATTAAAACTAAAATTGATATTTTTCTATAATTTATTTTCATAATTTCTTATTTTATGGTCTTACTTAAAAAACTATTTTTCAATTAAAAAGATTGGGATTAGAATTTTGCTCAGTCGATGGAATTGGAAAATAATTATGAGTTCCTGGCTGATAGGCTTGAGCCGCATCTTCAAATTCTTTTAGTGCTGTTTCTTCAGTAAAATTAGTGTGAATATTTGGATCAAATTCATACAAATTTTTCTGAATTAAAACATAGCGCTTTGAAGCTAGTAAATTATATTGTTCTTGTACCTTACCCCATCTTGTTAAGTCTTCCCATCTAGTATCATGACCTTCAAACATGAGTTCCAACGGCCTTTCTACCCACATAATATGCTCCATTAGACTTTCTGAGTTATAATCGGTGGAATTAAGTAAAACAACTCCAGCTCTTTGCCTTACAGCATTCACTTGTTCAAGAGCTTCATTGAAGGATTCATCTAACATAAGCAAACATTCAGCATATAAAAGTTTAATATCTGCAAGTCTTATGGCTCTTTCATTAATCCCAGAAATAGATTGATCGCTTTCTGTGAAAAGCGTCCAGTTTTGGAATTTTTTCAAATATGATGCCTCAAAGTTATTATACCCACCACCTTGATTTGATGGTCTTTGATATAGAGTTGTATTATCATCATCTGCTATTGCAATGGATAAAGACGCTCTTATGGAATAATTGGCGTTTCCTGTTCTATTGGCATTAATTGGATTATTAATATCCATAACATCATTTTTGAACAACATAGTTATGTAATACGAAGGCATAATGGTTCTATATCCACCACCTTGTGTGGTGGCTAAAGTTCTAGCTCGAGATGTAGCTTCTGAGCCAAGCGGTCCGTCAGCTGCTCCATTCGAGGTGCCAGATTTCAGTTCTGTTGAAAATGGAATTTCAAAAATAGATTCATTATTCATTTCATGCTCAATATCAAAATTATCTCCAATATTGGCTGTAAGACCATACAAATTGCTATTGATGATTTCTTGGAATTTATCTTTTGCATCGGTGTAATTATGTTCATTGATAAATAATTTTCCAAGCATCGCAGCCGCTGCCCCCCAGGTTGCTCTTCCAATGTCTTGATTATTTTCGTATTGCTCTGGTAAATTGTTATATGCAAACTCTAAATCAGAAAGAATTAAATTATAAACATCCTCTGCTGGTGACGGTGATTTATAAAAATCTTCACTAGACTCTGGTACAGTGGTATGTATGATTACACTTCCATTATTATATCCTCTATAAAGTGAATAGTAATAGAAACCTCGTAAAAATTTTGCTTCAGCTTCAATTTGAATTCTTGATGAGGAGGGTAGCTCAATGTTATTTATATTGGCGAGCACTTGATTTGCTCGATATATTCCAATATAACAATCCCTCCAACGTTTTTTAACGATATCTGAGTTTTCATTAAATGCCAGTTTATTAAGGCCTATAGCGTTAGCATTCCAATTATTGGGTCTACCTGTATCTGACCTCACAGGGTGTTGTGTAGCAGAAGCTCCTCCAAAAAGGCCATCAAGTTGTAATGCTGCATAGGTTGCAATCAAGCCTTGTTGAAGATCATTCTCTGAAGACCAGAAAGAATCTGCACTTAGATTATTAGGATTTTCTAGGTCTAGTCGATCATCACTGCAGCTGTAAATTATTGCAAGTGCACTGATTAAAAGTATGTGTAATTTTTGATGTTTCATTTTTTATTATTTAAAAAATTAAAATGTAATTGAAATACCAGCACTATATGTTGCTGAAACAGGGTAGTCCCCTCTGTCTAAACCACCGTTAAAGGGGTTACTACTGCCCGTTTCGGGATCAAATCCAGAATATCTAGTCCATGTGATAGGATTTTGAGCATTGATGTAAAATCTGCAATTTTCAAAACCAATTTTTTCAGACAGATTATCGCTGAGCGTATAACCAAGAATAATATTGCGCACCCTTAAAAAAGATCCGTCCTCTAAAAAGTAGTCTGTTGAAGTTTGAACGTTGGGATGTTCTATATTGGATCTAGGGGTTGGAATATTTGACGTTGGATTATCATCCGTCCAACTGTAAACCAAATCCCTGTGTCTTTTAGTGCTATAAGCATATTGTTTTTGACCATTATAGATCGTATTTCCACTAACGCCATAGAATTGAACAGAAAAATCAAAATTTTTGTAGCTTGCATCAATATTGAAACCAACTTCAAAATCTGGTTGGTATGAACCTTTATAGACTTTATCTTCATTATTTAAGATGCCGTTTCCGTCCGTATCTACGTACTTTAAATCGCCTTTTTGTGCATTGGGATCTAGGAGTTGATAGGCTGCAAGCTCTTCATCTGTTTTGATGGTTCCAGCAGTTTCAAAAACTTTAAAAGCTCCAACGGGTAAACCCGCCTCAAGAACAGCAACAGGTTCAGTTTGATTGACTCTAATAATATTTGGATAACCATCGAAAACAACTTCACCTGGTCTTGAAAGTTTTACAACTTTATTTTTGTTCTTAGTGAAATTTGCAGAAAATTTAGTTATAACTGGTCCAAATTCATGGTTGTAAAAAGCATTGACTTCAATCCCTCTGTTTCTTAAGTTTCCTATATTGGTTAGAAAACGATCATAAACTTCCCCATTAACAGGTGTTGAGCCTGCTGAAATAGGTGTGGTGATAGCCAATAGCATATCTTCTTTATCTTGTACATAGGCATCAATTTCAAGGCCTGCTTTTCCGCCTTTAAATTTTAAGTCTAATCCAATATTTTTACTGATATTTGACTCCCACTTTAAATTTGGATCTGCATAGCCAGGTTGGGTTAGCCCAGAGATCAAGCTTGGATCTTCACCCAAAATATAATCCACATTAGAAATAACAACAGGACTGTAGCTGTACGGAGGAATTCTATCACTTCCGGTAGAACCATAACTTCCTCTAAGTTTAATTTGTTTTATTAAACTATTATTTTTAATAAAGTCTTCATTATGAATATTCCATCCCGCAGAAATGGAGGGGAAGGTGCCATATTTTTGATTTCCAAAATTACTAGAGCCGTCTCGTCTAACCAAAAGACTAAGTAAAAATTTCCAATCATAATTATAATTTATTCTAGCTAAATAGGAGACGCTTTCTGTTTTGTTAATGGTTTGTGTGCCCACAATCGGCTCACCATTTCCTAAAACAGGGGTGAGGTTACTTGTAATATTATTAGCACCTGTTCGATAAAACTCATAGCTAGAGGATTCATAAGTATTTCCAATCAAAAATTTCAGATGATGTTTTTTAAAGCTTTTACTATAGTTCAAGGTAAATTCATCGATACTTCTATTACTTGTCGCATCACCCAATCTAAGTTGAGCATTTAAGTTGCTTGCGCCAAGGTTAATTTCCCCTAAATCATTATAAACTTCAAAACTTGGTTGAAAAAAGCGATCTTTTTTATTATAATAAGACCTTCCGATGTTTATTCTAGCGGTTAACCCCTCGATGATTTCATATCCAAGCTGTATATTTCCATTAAAGTTATTGATCTTATTGGAACTTTCTTGTTTAAGTTTTCCGGCAAAATTAGAAACTCTTTCTGTATTACTCTGGTCTTCAGAATTGGTTTCAAAAACATCTGCATTTAGATCAAAAGGAGGCCTGTAAGGAGGTAGTCTGACAGCATCATAAATGATTCCGTATGGTTCTCTTGTTTGTTTACTAAAATTAACACTGAGATTAGCTTGTGCTGTAAATTTACCTTTTGTAAAGCCGGTATTTGTTCTCAAAGAATGTTTTTTATAATCTGAATTAATGAGCGATCCTGTTTGATTAAAAAATGTTCCAACTACACTATATGTTAATCCATTTTTTCCGCCACTAACATTAATGGAGTGGTTTTGAATTGGGGCAGCATCCACTTGAAGAAGTCCCATCCAATCTGTATTGTATTCTAATCCATCTGGATTTTGATCTAGAGGGTTAAAGTTGATGTCATCGTATCTATATAAGATGTCATTAATGTAAAGGGCCTCCAAGGTGTTTGCAAGAGGAATCCCTGATGTAATGTTTTGAACACCATAATAAGAATCAAAACTCACTTTCATTTGACCCTCTTTCCCTTTTTTAGTGGTAATTAAAATCACACCACCAGATGCTCTAGAGCCATAAATTGCTGCAGAAGCACCATCTTTTAAAACTTCAATGGATTCAATTTCTTGTGGTGTAATGTTTGGATTTTCAATATAAGTCACTCCATCTACAACATATAGTGGCCCTGAGCCTCCATCTTGAAAAGAGGTAATCCCTCGAATAGTAATTGTAGCATTTTCACCGGGTGCAGCATTCCCTTGACGAACACTAACTCCTGCCATTCTTCCTTGAATTGCACTAGCAAAATCGGAAGATTGTGTTTTCAATAAATCTTTAGATTTGACTGAAGACACAGCACCTGTAACTTCTCGCTTTTTGACAGTTCCATATCCTACTACAACGATTTCGTCTAGGCCTGTGAGACTCTCACTCATCAGAATATTATGTACAGCTTCACTTACTGTAAGCTCAACATCTTCCATACCTACATAACTGAATACTAGAACAGATCCAACTGAAGCCTCAATACTGTAAAAACCATCAAAATCAGTTGTTGTACCAGTTGAAGTGTCTTTGACAATTACTGATACACCTGGCAATGGCTGTCCATTTTCTTTATCCAAGACGGTTCCTTTTATATCTAAAGTTTGACTAAAACCAGAAATAGTAAAAAACCATACAATAAATGTGAATATTATTTTTTTCGTGTTGTTGAAAAGATGTTTGAATCTTGAGTTTTTCATTTTGGTTAGATTTAAATTGGCATTAAAAAAAGACAATTAATTTATCACAATTTAGCTTTGTATTTTAAGTTATGCTTGTTTTTATGTTTAAAAATTTTGTTATAATGTTTAACAATTTATTTGTAAGTTTATAAGCAGGTTAAAATCTATTATGATAATTTTATCAAATTTTTTTCGTTATAAATTCAAAGTGCTAATACTGTTTTCTGTTATTCTAATTAGTAACGGTATTCTTGCGAATAACAATCCGATTTTTAAAAATATAAATTCTTCAGATGGATTATCCCAACATGACATTAACTGTATCACTCAGGATAATGAAGGGTTCTTGTGGTTTGGCACAAATGATGGTTTAAATAAGTATGATGGCTATAATTTCAAAGTGTTTAGACCCTCAAAAAGTACAAATTCTAGTATTTCGGGAAGAATTATTCAAAAAGTGATATCGGATTTTTACGGGAACTTGTGGATTGCCTCTCTTGATGGTGGCTTAAATCACTATAATTCAAAATATGAAACCTTTACAAACTTTAATGATAAACTTTCTCAATATGGAAAATATGTGAATGACGTTACAATTTCAGATGATGGTATTTTGTGGGTTCAATTCAAACAAAAAACATGTTATGCAGTTCTTAAAAAAAACGTTGAAGATATGGAGTTTCATTCGCTCTTATCTAACAACCCAATAGAGCCACTCGAACAGTTGGGAAATAAAATTGTTATCAAAGATGGACAGTTGTTTTTATCAAGTGTTCAAATTTTATATAAAATTAGTTACGATATCAAAAATAGTCAACTTGAAAATCTCTTATTTGAAAGAACAGAAACAAATAATTTTATTTCAGAAGTTTCATTATCAAATGGAGCAAAATGGGAACTTTACAAGGATAAAATTATATATAAAGTTAGAAATCAAACTAATATTACGAAAAAGATTGGTAGTGTTTCAAATTACCTTGGGACATCAGATTTAGAAGGAAATTTATGGTGTATAATCAATGAAAAATTATCATTCGTTTCAATCGTTGAAGGTCTTATTTCTATAGAAACCATTGACTTTGAAAAGTTAGAATTTGTTGGTCTAAAAAACAACTCTATTAATTGTGCTTTTGTTGATCAAACAGGTAATTTATGGGTAGGTTCAAACGGTGGTGGAATTTATAAAAAAACAAATAGTAATTTTAAATTCAATCATTTTAGTAAAAACAATATTGAAGGAAGCTTGAGTAGTAATAAAATCAGAAGTTTACATGAAGACCAGTTTGGTAATTTGTGGGTTGGAACAGAGGGAGGAGGTTTAAACTTTTTGTCAAAATCAGCATCTAATTACAACTCGTTTAAGTCTTTTTCCTTTACAACAAATGAAACAGGTCTAACTTCAAATAATATCTTCTCAATTTCTGAAAATATTATAGACGATAATCATTCTATTTTGTGGTTTTCAACTGAAAATGGCGGGTTGAATAAACTGTATTTAAATAGAAATGATTCTTCACAAGATTTTAAATTTGAAAAATTTAATACCCCTAAAAATGACGGAAGTAATGTAAAAAAATTAGCCATTCATTCCATTTTTAGTGAAGGTAAAAACCGTTTATGGATTGGTTATTATGGGTTAGGACTTGGATTAGCAGAATGGAGCGACCCAAAAAGTAAACCACATTTTACTTTAATCAATCCTGCCGAACAAAACATACAATTTTCAGGTGAGATCATTAGGGATATTTATAGAGATAGCTCTGGAGTCCTTTGGATTGCAACAAATAATGGCCTTAATAAGTTGTTTGAAAACAGTAGCGATATAAGTAAAAGTTATTTTAAGTCTTTTAAATTTAATTCATCTGATGAAAATAGTATAGGAAGTGATTATACTCTACAAATTTTTGAAGATTCAAAAAGTAACTTGTGGATAGGTACTATTGGTGGTGGACTAAATAAATTAGTCAGAGATGAAAATCTAGACGTATTAGGATTTAAACAATATAGTAACCAAAACAAGTCATTTCCAAATGACGTTATCAATTCAATTGTTGAAGATCAATATGGTGTTTTGTGGGTAGGTACAAACACAGGCCTGATTAGGTTTGATCTACAAAATGAAAGCTATGAAACATATTCTACTATTGAACTTCAAAATCCAGAAATGAGTGAAATTTCAGCACTAAGGAGAAGAGATGGAAACTTGATTTTTGGCGGGGTCAATGGGATTAATGTGTTTTTCCCAAAACTTAATACGTTGACAGATTTTCCACCAAAAACTGTAATAACAGACCTTAGTATAATGTATGAGCCTGTTTATCCAAAAGCGAAAATTAATAAAAAAATTATTTTAGATCAAAGTATTGTGCATACGGATCATATTACTTTGAAATCTAGTATAAATAACTTTTCTTTTAGTTTTTCATCACTTCATTTTAATGACTCTAAATTGAATGCATATAAATATATTTTGGAAGGATTTGATGAAAACTGGATTGAAACTAATTCCGACTTAAGAGTAGCTAATTATACCAATATTAAGCCCGGCGACTATGTATTTAAAGTATATGGAAGTAATAATAAAGGAGCTTGGTCTAAACAGCCAGCCGAAGTCAGCTTAACTGTATTGCCGCCATGGTATCTTACGTTTTTGTCTAAACTAGTTTATGCTTTTTTATTTCTAGTTCTATTATATCTCCTCAGAAAATTTACTATTATAGACACTAAAAGTAAACGAAAATTAGAATTTGATCGTTTAGAGAAAGAAAAAGAAAAAGAAATAAATAGGGTTAAATTAGAATTTTTCACAAATATATCACATGAACTTAGAACCCCTCTGACCCTTATTTTGGGGCCAGCAGAAAAATTAATAAATCAAAGTGATCAACTTCATAAAAAAGAAAGACTGAAGTTGTATCAAACGATGCGTCGAAACTCAGACTATTTGTTAAAATTAATCAAGCAGCTTTTAGATTACAGGAAATTAGATCAAGGAGAAATTAAGCTCAAGTGTACACATCTCAATGTAGTTACTTTATTAAAAAAGATAGCTGAACAGTTTTATACCAATGCAGAACAGCAAGGTATTTCATTAAGTAAAAATATCAGAGAGACCAAATTATTTGCATGGATTGACACTAACGTAGTTGAAAAAATTCTTTATAATTTATTATCTAACGCCATAAAGTTCACACCAAAAGGAGGTGAAATTATTATTGGTCTTAAACAGGTTGAAGCCGAAAAGTCTAATTTTACTTCTGGACATATAGAAATTTATATAGAAGATAATGGTCGTGGAATAAAATCTTTGGATTTAAATAACATCTTTAATCGATTCTATCAATCTGAAAATCAAAACAAAGAAAATGAAGGGGTAGGAATAGGACTTTCTTTTTCTCAAAATCTTGCCAAGCTTCACGGTGGCATAATTAAAGTTGAAAGTGAATATCAAAAAGGAAGCTGTTTTACGCTTTACATTCCATTGGGGAATAGTCATTTGTCAAACGATCAAATGGTTGAAAATAATGAAATATTTATTTCTAAAGCTGAAAAGCAAGACCATTTAATATTAGAAAAAGATCAACCTAGCCACACGAATCAAAAAAATAAACCTAAGTTATTAATTATTGAAGACAACCTTGAGATTTATAATTATTTGATTTCCGAGTTAAGTTTAGATTACAATACTTTTTGTAGCACTAATGGAGAGGAGGGTATTACAATTGCCTTGGACAAATTACCAGACATTATAATTAGCGATATTATGATGCCTGGAATCGATGGGATTGAAGTGTGTAAGAGATTAAAAAATGATATTAAAACTAATCACATTCCAATAATTTTGCTTTCTGCTCGAGCAAATGATGTCTCTAAAATTCAAGGATTAAATTCTGGTGCTGATGTTTATTTAACAAAGCCAGTAAGTATAGATGTTTTGAAAACACAGTTGAAATCTTTGCTAGAGAATAGAAAAAAAATCCATGAGGAATTTAAAAACCTCAATTTTGAACCTTCAAAAGTTAATATTAATTCTGTTGATGAACTCTTTGTGGACAAAATTATAAACATAATTAATGAAAATATTGACAATCCAAATTTCACAGTCCTAGAGTTTTCTAATCTTAGTGGAATGAGTAGAACAACTTTTTTTAATAAAGTAAAATCAATTACGGGTTTAAAACCGACTGAGTTTTTACGAAATTATAGATTGAAATTAGCTGCTCAATTTTTGTTAAAAGGATTTAGCGTCAAAGAGTGCATGTATAAAACAGGCTTTAATACTCCATCTTATTTCACACAATCTTTTAAAATTTTATTTGAAATGACTCCAACTCAGTACACCAAAAAAAATAGAGAACCCCTATAAATTTAATTACTTTATTTGTGGGTTTGGATTTTGACACTGGTTTCTTGAAGTCCATTAGATTTTGCTATTAAGGAAATTTCGCCGGGCGATGTGGTTGCCTTTATAAATGCCATACACTGTCCACTAAAAGCTTTTCTCACATTCGATTGAAAAGATTCTGTGGTTGCAGGATTACCATTTCCTAGTGCAACTATTTTTCCCTCACCTTTAAGTTCAAACTCAACAAGGTTTTCTGAATTTGGACACAAATTCCCCATCTTATCTAATATTCGAACAGTTACAAACACCATATCCTCGCCATCGGATTTGATAAGATTTCTATCCGGACTAAGTTCAATTTTTAATGGTTTTCCAGCAGTTCTTATTTCTTTTTCTGCAACTTTTTTCCCATCGATATATCCAACAACTTTGAGCGCTCCTGCTTCATAAGGAACATTCCAGCTAAGTCTATATTGAGACATAAAATCTCCCTTGTAACGACCACCTTCCCAGTCAATAAAGTTGATAGGGATAGGTGTCTTATCTACCCCTTTAATTTTTTTACCGAATGATTTACCATTTACAAACAATTCGACTTCATCACAATTGGTATATGAGAAAACAGGAATATTTTCCCCTTCCATTCCCTCCCAATTCCAATGTGGAAGCACATGAACCATAGGATCCTTGGTCCATTGACTTTGGTAAAGATAAAATCGATCCTTTGGTAAGCCACACAAATCTACCGCTCCAAAATAAGAACTTCTGGCTGGCCAATTTCCATTCCAATAACCATTTGTTGAATTATCTTTTCCGCCAAAGGGCGTTGGTTCTCCCAAATAATCAAATCCAGTCCAAATAAATTCTCCTAAATTATTGGGGGTTTTTTCTAGAGATTCAAATTCAATATCTGGAGGGTAAGCCCATGGTGGACCAATAATATCATAACTTGTAATTTGTAGCGACTCATGTAGGTCGTATTTCTCTATGGGTAAGTGATAGATTCCACGACTACTTACGGTGCTTGATGTTTCTGATCCGTAAATAATCCAATCGGGGTATTGTTCAATGACTTCTTTGTATTTTCTTGGTTTGTAATTCCAGCCAACAAGATCGATGGCGCCAGCCAGACCATTTTTTATAGGGGCTGGATAATAATTGAAACCTGCAGTGGTTGGTCGAGTTGGATCTTCCTCTTTACATATTGTAGCTAATTCTTTTGCTATGCGTTCTCCATTAATTTTATCTGCTTGTTCTTGAATTTCATTTCCGATACTCCACATAACTACTGAAGGACTATTTCTGAAAGCTCGAATCATATCCCTTAAATCTTTTTCGTGCCACTCATTAAAAAACTTGCTGTAACCATTTTCTACTTTTGGTTTTTCCCACATGTCAAAGGCTTCTATTTGGAGCATCAACCCCATTTCATCGCAAAGTTGTACTTGTTCTGGTGAGGGTGGGTTATGACTTGTTCTGATTGCATTAACCCCCATGTCTTGCATAATTTCTAATTGTCTTTCAGTTGCTCTTTTATTAACCGCTGTTCCTAAAGGTCCCAAATCATGGTGCAAACAAACCCCTTGAAATCGAGTAGATTTACCATTTAATTTAAACCCAAATTCATTTCCATATTCTATTGTACGTACACCAAATGTGGTACTGTAGGTGTCAATCAATTTACCGTTTTCAAATAATTTAGTTTTAGCTGTATATAGGTAAGGCGTTTTGAGATCCCATAATTTGGGATTTAATAGCTTAGTATCTTGACTAATAGCAGTTATATTATTTCTATCTACTATAAGATCATTAGAAACAGTATTTAGTTCCTTACCATCTCTGCTAAACAAGGCTGTTTCTATGGTAATATTTTTATTAGAAAAACTTGTATTTTCTATTTCCGTTAGAATTTTTACACTAGCAGCTTCACGTGTAATTTCAGGTGTTGTGATAAATGTTCCCCATTTTGCGACATGAACAGGGTTATTTATTTCCAACCAAGTATTACGATAAATACCTGCACCAGGGTACCATCTTGAAGATAAGTCTTCTGGTGTTAATTGAACTGAAATTAGATTTTCACCGCCATAATTCAAATGATTACTTAAGTCTACAGAAAACCCTATATAACCATTTGGACGTTGTCCAACTAAAACGCCATTCAACCATATTTTTGCATTGTACATGGCACCATCAAAATGTATGGTTATATGTTTGCCTTTTGCATCCTGAGGTATGGTAAAATATTTTCTGTACCATCCCTCCCCATGAAATGGCAGCCCACCACATCGCGCATTATATTGAATATCAAATGGCCCTTCAATGGCCCAGTCATGTGGCAAATCTAATAAACGCCAAAGATAATCATCAAAATTTAAACTCTCTGCATTGTTAGCCTCTCCTTTATAAAATCTCCAACCTTTGTTGAAATTAACGGGATCTGTATTTTCTACAACATCATTGCAAGAAGTCATAACAAAACATACTAGCCCAAAAAATATGGTATGATTAATTTTCATTTTTAAATTATAATAAAGATTATTTTGGAATTGAAATATTTCCATGTTCAGCTTTGCTATCAAATGTATATCTCAAAATTTTTGCTTTCTCATCTCCTCTAGCGTACAAAATTTCATTTTTCCAAGCCACTCTCATTTCTTCTAATTTACCTACATAATCTGGATTATTGATTAGATTGTTTTTTTCTAAAGGATCTGATTTAAGGTGGTACAATTCTTCATAAACTGGTAATTCGCCTTTAACTGATGACTCAATGTATGTTTGGTAAACTGCTATTTGCGGGTCGTGATTTCCGTACAATAATTTAGTTAAATTAATGTTATGCTCTTTTGCAATAGCCATCATATCTATTGAAGATATATTTTCATTTTTGTAATACCGTATGTATTTCCATTCCTTATTTTGAACAGATTCACAACGAGGATTTCCAAAGTGGGTAGACCATAAATTTTCAGTAAATAAGTAGTCTCTAATGGGCTCATTATTTCCACCAATCAAATTATTGAGGGGCTTTCCTTGATATGATTTTGGAATATTAATACCTGCATATTCAAGCATTGTCGGCGCTATGTCAATGGTTTGAACTAATTCATTATTAACTACACCTTTGGTATTTGATGAGGTCATAGGGTTAAATATAATCATTGGTACCTTTGTACAAATCTCATAACACAAGGCCTTACCTCCCAATCCATATTCACCCCATAATATGCCATGGTCCGATGTAAAAATTAGGATGGTATTATCATCTAAGTTCAACTGTTCTAAGGTAGATCTTAAATTTCCAACCAGCATATCAATTCCAGTCACAGCTTGCATATTGCGGATCATTCGCTCTTTTAAATCGGTTTCGTTGTCTACAAAATCATAAATATTTTGTCTATCATTAACATGGAGGACTTCAGGCGGCAATTTTGGGGTTTTAATATCTTCTTTCGCCGTATACTCTGCAGGAATTGGAATGTCTATGTCTCTGTAAAGCGATTTGTATGTTTCTGGGTCGGATTCTAGCATTTTCATGGTACTCGTACTCGCGCCATGTGGTAGGTTGAATGCAATACTTAAGCAAAATGGTTTGTCTTTTGGACGTTGATTTAAAAAGTGTTTTGCCCCCTCTAGCTTATACTCATTACTAAAAAAATCCGAAACACCCTCGTCCATGATTTCAATTTGAGTATTTTGTTGAGCACCACTGAATATTTCGTGTCGGTCTTTTGGGTAAAAAGAAAGATGCCCATGACCAGCATACCAATAATTAAACGATGATTCCATTACTCCCGATTCGTACCCCCCTTTTCCAATTGGAGCATGATTTTTCCCGATATATCCTGTGTAATAACCATTATTTTTTAAAACAACAGGATAAGATTCTTTCCAAGCTTCATCTGAAACACTAGTACCTGAGTTAAAATTTACAGCATGCTTTCTTTCAAATTGACTTAAAAAAATAGAAACTCGACTTGGTGTACATATAGCGCTTGTAACATGTGCATTTTTAAACAATATACCGTCCTCTGCTAATTGATCAAGATGAGGGGTTTTAATAATTTCGTTCCCCGTTGATCCCAATAAATCATACCGATGATCATCTGTCAGGATAAAAATAAAATTCGGTTTTTCTTCTGCTTTTGTTTGAGTGTAAGATAGGTTTACGGAAATCATGTAAACTAACACAAGATAAAATATATTGGGTATTAAATCAATTCCTCCATTTTTTTTAAAAATTGAATTCATAAGTTATAATTTTCTCTTTCGTTTTTTGATAAGCTATTATACCTAATAGTTTGAACATTCTGTTCTTCCTTTTTTACATTTCGCATGTGGGGATCGGTCCATTTTGGAAGGGCCAAACCTTTATCCCATTTATTGTAAAGAGATTTTAATTCTTTGTAAATTTTTGGATTTTCAGTAGAAATGTCTTTAGTTTCCATTTCATCATTACTCAAATCAAAGAGCATTGTATTTTTTTTATAGGCACTTTTTATAAGCTTAAAATTACCTTTTCTCACGGCATATTCTTCTCCGTTTGCAACCCTCCAAAATAGTATTTCATGAGGTGGAGTTTTAATCTTATTTTCCAGGTAGGGAATAAGATTTTTTCCATCTAATTGAAGATTTTTATTAACTTTTATATCAGCAGCGGCCAAGCTAGTACTAAAGATGTCGAGAGAAGATATGGGCTGGGTATAAGTTATATTTTTAGGTAGTTTAGCTGGCCAAGATATTGTGAAAGGAACACGAATACCACCTTCAAACAACATGCCTTTATGACCCCGAAATTGCCCATTATTTGCTGCGTCCAAGCGTCCACCATTATCACTTAAAAATATTATAAGTGTATTTTCTCGAAGCTCTAGGTTTGTCAGAAGTGAGTTAATTTTACCAACACCCTCATCTACACCAGCTATCATTGCAGCATATACACTTCTAATTCCGTTTTCTATATGTTCTGATTTTTTTAAATATTGTTTTGTGGTGTGATCTGGGCTGTGCGGTGCGTTGTAAGATAAATACATAAAAAATGGGTTATCATGATTTTGTTCAATAAAAGACAAAGCTTCATTAGTAAAATCATCTGTTAGGTAGTTTAGGTCATTATGATTTATATTTTTACCGTTCCTTTGAACATGCATGGTTTTATTTTTTTCATAGGGGTATCCCCAATAATTCATACTTCCCCCAGAAAACCCAAACCAATGATCAAAACCTCTTTGTGGGGGTAAAAAATTGGGATGATCTCCTAAATGCCATTTTCCAATTGCACAAGTTTTATAACCTGCATCTTTTAGCACATTAGAAAGAAAGATTTCATTTTTTGGTGTTCCCATTGTTGAATCTTGGGGGGTAAAAGGCACATTATGTTCATGCCCAAAGCGTTGTTGATAGCGTCCTGTCATTAGCCCAGCTCTTGATGGACTACAGTAGGGATGAGTAACATAGCCATTTGAAAAAATCACACCTTTTTTTGCAATTTCATCTAAATGTGGCGTAAGAATATCTTTTGATCCATTAAAGCCTACATCGCTATATCCTTGATCATCTGTTAGGATAATTATGATATTTGGTTTTTTACTATTGTTTATAAAATCAATATTTTTTGGCTCTTTTTCCTTACAAGCCAGGAATGTCATTGTTACAAACAATACATTTATTTTGAAGCTACTGAACATGTTAAAAATTTAGATTATTACTTCAAGAAAAGCTCTATAACAGGAATTTCAACATCAGGTTTAGTGACTGGAATTGTAATCTTTAATCCATTATCATCATCTTCAACATTATCTAACCAAGCCCCCTTTTTTGATTTCAATTTAAGTTCTGAACCATCATTTAATATTTGAGCATAAGCAACTTTACCAGCTAATCCAGGAAGATAAATTGTTTTGAATGGCCATTCTAAAACATGAACATACAATCTGTTTGTTTTTGGGTTATAGGTTAATAAACAATTGTCAGGTTTTTCAAACTGTTCAGGAGCTGCAGTACATCCATAAATGGAGCGACTATGGTATTTCATCCATTCATGTGTGGCTTCTAGCCTTTCAACGGCTTCTTTTTGAATAATTCCCCTTGCTGTTGGCCCAACATTAAGTAAAAGATTACCCCCTTTACTAACTGTTTCGATCAGCATAACAATAGTTTGTTCTGTACTTTTCCATAAGCGATCGTCTCGGTGATATCCCCATGAGTAACCCGAAAAAGTTTGACAAGTTTCCCAAGGAACTTTTTTGCCATTGTAGGTGACCCACTCCTTTGGCATGAATTGCTCTGGTGTCATAAAATCCCAGCCCCCTTCTTCTCTTAAATCCAAACGATCATTCACTATAATTTGCGGCTGAAGTTTTCTTATTTGATTATATAAATCTTCAGAATTCCAATAGGCTTTTCCTTTTCCATTTTCTCTTTGTGGATAGGAGAAATCCGCAAATAAAATGTCAATTTGGCCATAATTGGTGAGAATTTCAGTTAATTGATTTTTTAAATACTTTTGAAATCTTTTTAGATTTCTTTCCTTGTCTTTTGCAAGTTCCCTTTCATTATTTCTCTCGGGGTGAATAGGGTCTTTAACTATAAAATCTGGATGGTGCCAATCAATAAGGGAATAATACAATCCAATTCGTATGCCTTCTGCTCTGAAAGCATCTATCAATTCTTTCATTACATCTTTACCATATGGTGTATTAGTCACTTTATAGTCTGTAAATTTTGAATCATATAAACAAAAGCCATCATGATGTTTAGCTGTAAAAACAACATATTTCATTCCTGCTTTTTTTGCCAATTTAGCCCATTCAGTAGGATTGTATAAATCTGGGTCAAAATATTGTGCATACTTTTCATAGGTTTTTTTTGACATTTTTTCATTGCTCATGACCCATTCATGTCGAGCCGGTAGAGCATATAAACCCCAATGAATAAACATTCCGAAGCGTGATTGAGTCCACCACTCCATATGCTCTTTGCTATCGACTTTTGTCTCAGAATTTGTCTGTGGAAATATTTGCCAAGTGAAAAGGCACAGCAATAACGTGTAAACAATTTTTTTCATAATTAAATTTTATAACTCAAATAGAGTTAATTTTTCGAAAACTATATTTTTAGAATGTTCTATTTTTTAGAACAAAATGGTTAATTTGAACTTAATTTTTAAAAATTTGGATAAATAATCTTAAGTTGTATAAATTTCAATAAAACTTAATTTTTTAATGATTTGAGTTAAAATTATGAACATTTGAAAGCCCTTTAGTTTTGATTATAAAATATTTTTGTTCTGTTGAATATTAATTAAAATAATTTCATTTGATGAGTAATGATTTCCAATTTTTAGATTACGCTATTTTTGTTGGCTATGCCATTTTAATTTTAGGAGTAGGACTTTGGATGTCCAGAGACAAAAAAGGTTATCAAAAAACAGCAGAAGATTATTTCCTTGCCAGTAAATCACTTCCATGGTGGGCAATTGGCGCATCACTTATAGCTGCTAATATTTCTGCGGAACAATTTATTGGAATGTCAGGATCCGGATTTGCTTCAGGATTAGCCATTGCCTCCTATGAATGGATGGCGGCTTTAACCCTAATTATTGTAGGGAAATATTTTCTTCCAATTTTTATTGAAAAAGGAATATATACCATTCCCGAATTTGTAGAAAAACGCTATTCGACTAATCTCAAAACTATACTGGCTGTATTTTGGATTGGACTTTATGTTTTTGTTAATTTAACTACAGTTCTTTACTTAGGAGCTTTAGCTTTGGAGACAATTTTAGGGATACCCTTGATTTATGGGGTAATTGGCCTTGCACTTTTTGCTGCTGCTTATTCCTTGTATGGTGGGCTTTCTGCTGTGGCATGGACTGACGTGATTCAGGTTGTTTTTTTAATTTTAGGCGGAACAATAACGACTTATCTTGCCTTAAATACAGTCTCAGGAGGTGAAGGCTTTATTTCAGGATTGAAATCGGTATATCATGCTGTTCCTGAACGTTTTGCTATGATCCTAAAACCAGAAAATCCAGAATATGTTAACCTGCCAGGAATTGGTGTGCTTGTTGGCGGTATGTGGGTTGCAAATTTATATTATTGGGGTTTCAACCAATACATCATTCAGCGCACATTGGCAGCTAAATCTCTTAAAGAAGCTCAAAAAGGGATATTGTTTGCCGCTTTTTTAAAATTAATTATTCCGCTCATTGTAGTTATTCCTGGGATTGCTGCCTATGTCATTATAAATGATCCAAACATTATGGCATCTCTGGGAGACTTAGCTTTACAAAATACGCCATCTGCTGATGCTACTGACAAAGCTTATCCCTGGTTATTACAATTACTTCCAGTTGGACTTAAGGGCTTGGCTTTTGCGGCACTAACGGCAGCAATTGTCTCTTCATTGGCCTCAATGCTAAATTCAACATCAACTATTTTCACAATGGATATTTATAAACAATATTTAGGCAGAGACACTTCTGATAAAACCATTGTATCAGTGGGGCGTGTTTCCGCAGCAGTTGCACTTTTGATAGCAGTTTTTATTGCTCCTCTTTTGCAAAATCTTGGACAAGCATTCCAGTTTATTCAAGAGTATACCGGTGTGGTGAGTCCTGGAATATTAGCCGTATTTTTATTAGGGCTTTTTTGGAAACAAACCAGTAATCGTGGTGCTATTGTAGGTGCATTAGCATCAATTCCGGTGGCTATGTATTTTAAAGTGGTTCCAAAAGGATGGTCAAATAGTACTCTTTTTGTTGATGTGCCTTTCATGGACCAAATGGGTTACACGGTATTAATTACGATGCTAATTATTATTGTCGTCAGTAAGTTAGAACACAAAAATAAGGTTGATAGCAAAGGGATTATTTTAACTGAAAATATTTTCAAAACATCTCCTTTGTTCAATATTGGGTCTTTTGCATTGATGCTTATTTTGACAGCGCTGTACGCTGCATTTTGGAGCTAGAAATATTAAAATTAAATCAAACTTCGAAGTCTTCTTGCTGCTTGTTCTGCTGTGATATCTCTTTGTGGCATCCCAAACATTTCATAACCAACCATGAATTTTTTTACGGTTGCACTTCTAAGCAGAGGTGGATAAAAACTCATGTGCCAATGCCAGTGGTTGTTATTTTTATTGTTAGTTGGTGCTTGGTGAATACCACTTGAATAGGGAAACGAATAATCAAATAGCTTGTCATACGCTTTGGTTATTATTGATATTGCTTCTGCAAAATCTACTTTCTCGTCCTTGCTTAGTTGGGTTATATTTTGACAATGTTTTTTAGGTAAAATCATTGTTTCGAATGGCCAGATGGCCCAAAAAGGCGTCAGTACAACAAAAGAATCATTTTTATAAATGACTCTTTCATTCAAATCCAATTCTTGGGTTAAATAATCTTTTAAAATGCTTCGCTGATTGGTATTGAAATATTTCTGCTGATGCTTGTCTTTTTTTATTATTTCATTGGGTAGTGTAGACTGACTCCATATTTGTCCATGAGGATGTGGATTACTGCACCCCATGACCGCTCCTTTGTTTTCAAAAATTTGTACATAATTGATATTCTCAATTTGCCCTAATTCTTCATACTGTTGACACCATGCTTCAATAACCTTTGCTATGGCCAAGACTTTCATATCAGCAAGACTTTTAGAGTGATCTGGGCTAAAACAAATCACTCTGCAAATACCACTTTCACTCTCGGCTTTTAATAAACCTTCATTAACACTGTAAGGAATGTAATTTTCTTTTAGTGCTGCAAAGTCATTTTGAAAAATAAATACATCATTATAGTCTGGATTTTGCTCGCCATTTATTCTGGTGTTTCCCGGGCATAAATAACACTCAGAGTCGTATTTTTTGGTTTTTCTCTTTGCAACAGTCTCATTTTGACCTTGCCATGGACGTTTTGATCGGTGCGGGGAGACCAGAATCCATTCTCCTGTTAAAATATTATACCTGCGGTGTGAATTGTGTTCAAGAAAATTATTCATATTTATATCTTAATTAAATGGGTTCCTTTTGAAATATTGACGTCATATATTGTACAGGGTTTTCCAAATGTTTCCAAAAATTTATGTTTTGTAGTAGTTTTAAAATCATCAATATTTTGTTGTTCTACTAAGTTAATAGTGCAACCACCAAAACCACCCCCCATCATTCTTGAACCATAAACAAAATCCATTGATTTTGTTGTTTCAACTAAAAAATCCAATTCTTCACAGCTGACTTCATAGTTTTTTGAAAGGCCCTCGTGGGTTTTGTATATTAGTTCCCCCATTAGTTTAGCATTCTGTTTTTTTATAGCCTCGGCAAATTCTTTTACCCGTTTATTTTCACGAATGACATAAATGGCCTTGCTGTAATCCGATTTTGAAATTTGATCTTTGATTAGATTGAGGCTCTTTTCTGTAGTATCTCTGAGTGATTTTACGTTTAGCAAGTTTGCTATTTTTTCACAAACAGCTCTTCTATTATTATAGGCACTCTCCGAAAGGTCGTGTTTTACATTAGTATTAACTAAAACTAATTTCAATGATTTAAGTTTCAACTTGTAAGGGACAGACTTGGTGGTTCTACAGTCCAAAAACAAAGCACTTTTTTTCTTTCCCAACATACTAGCGTATTGATCCATGATTCCGCAATGAACACCCACAAAGTTGTGTTCAGCTCTTTGAGAAATTAAAATCATTTCTTTCTTTTTTAAACCCAAATTATAAAGTTTATTCAGCCCATAAACAAAACTATTTTCAAGGGCTGCAGAGGAAGACATTCCTGCACCTCCTGGAATATTACCAGCAAAAACACTATTGAAATTACCGATAGTAATTCCTAGTTTTTGTAATTCGCCAATTACTCCAATCACATAGTTTCGCCATCCACCATTTTTTTGTGGTGAAATCTGATTCAAGTCAATTTCATGACTTTCTTTTTTATTTAGTGCATAAACACGACTTGTTTTTGATGATGATTTATTTATGGCTAAAACAATACCTAAATCAATAGCTGCAGGGAAAACAAAGCCATCATTATAATCTGTGTGTTCCCCAATTAAATTAATTCTACCCGGCGAGAAAACCATTAAAGGATCTCCATGAAATTGCGTTTTAAAACTCTCTTTTACGCTCTGAATCAATTCTTTACTCATATTGTTTTGGTTTTATTGAAATGTTTAAGATCCATTTGATATTAAATTTTTCTTTTGGGTTTAATTTTTTCAAGCCAATACCGTTGTTAAAACTATCTGATACTCCAGTCATGGGTTCAATTGCTATGGCGTTGTCATGTTTTGGTGTATAAAGTTGGAGGTATTTTGATTCATCACAAACAGTTAGATTGGCACGGTATCTCTGCGTGTCAAACGCCACATTGTTATCTTCCAAAACAAAAGCATCGTCTAAACTCATATTGTTAAGATATAGAGGGTTTGGAGTTTTTAAAACAGTAATCCCTGTTGTAATGTTACGTTCATCAGACTCTAACTTTTGCGTACTATTAAATTCTAAACTACTTTGAGTGTCATTCATTACAAAATAAGGATGCCAGCCAATTGTGAAAGGAAAGGGGATTCTGTCAGTATTTGTAATTTCGATTTCTAATGTCATGGCGTTTAGGGAAATTTTATAAATCAGATTAATTGTGAATAAAAATGTAAAACCAGGATGAGGTTCTATTTCATTATATGACAATCTTACCAATGCACTTTTTGAGTTACAATTTTGCTCTACAACATTAAATTTTTTATTGTAAACCAAGCCGTGTAAAGCATTATTCCCTGCTGTTTCATTACACTCTAAGTTGTAATTTTCACCCATAAAGCGGTATTTACCGTCCTTAATTCGATTTGCAAAAGGAAATAAAATCGAGGACGCATAAGTATGATTGTAGGGTAGATGTGAAAGGTTTGTGATAATCTCTTCATTACCAATTACCAATTGTTCTAAACTCCCACCGTTGCTCAAACTAATGTTAGCTTTGGTTGTTTTACAACCGCTTGTTATTTGAAGGGTTTGCCCTTTTCCAGAAGAAGTTTTGTGAACCTTAAACATGATTTATAGCGATTTTCTGAGGAAAACTTTTTTTGGATTTTCAATTTGACTTAAAGCATTGTTTTTAAGCATTTTTGCCAAATGACTTCCCATGAATTTAAAATCTGCTGATATTGTGGTAATACCGCCCTCTAAGATTTCTTTGAGGAGTGTGTCATTAAATGAAATTATTCCAATATCTTGCCCAAGTTGATAAGACGTTTGTTTTAATTTTTGTATGGTTATAATTAAATCTCTATCATCCAAGGTAAAATAGACCTCGCCTTTTTGGATCACTTTATCATCAACCCCTCCTAGTATTCCGTGCTTAATTTTATTTCTTGAACAAAACAATTCAAATCCACTTTTTATCCCTCGAGGTTGTTTGTTCGCATCGTATATTAATATTAGTTTTTTATAGCGTCTAATATTTTTATACAATACGGTTAAACCTTCATAGATATAGTTCTCAAAATTTTGATAAATTGAAGGGAAATGACTGAGTGTTTCCTGAGTTTGATCTAAAATATAGGTTTTATTCTTGGGCAAAGGTTCAAGAATCTGAGCAACCCCAGAAAAATTAGCAGGCATAATGACATAGTACCCATAATTTCCTGCACTTTCATCAATTATTTTTTTAAACAAATCAAAATTGAAATGATGAAAAAAAATATCGACTTGATAATCGTCCTCGAGTTCTTCTAAAAATGAATTATAAAGATCTTCTTTAAAAGAATTCAATTCATCAAATAAAAGAAGAATTTTAACTTGTACTTTAATATCTGTTGTTTTTACATAATACCCCTTGCCAACAACAGAATAAATCACCCCGCGAGCTTTCAGCTCGTTGCAAGCAGTAATTACAGTGTCTCTGGAGAGTTTGAATTTGTTTCTAAGATCATTTAAAGAAGGCAACTGGTCTCCAGTTTTAAGTTCACCAATCATAATAGCATTCTCTATAAAACTAATAATTTGCTTATATTTCGGTACCTTTGAATTCATTTGTTTTTTTGCAAAAGACATGTTACAAATATAAAATAAAGAAATTAAAAAGCAACTAGTACGAACTAGTATGTTTTTTGTACATTTGTATTTTTTAAAATTAGAACAGAACATGAATAAAAAAATTATAGTTACAGGGGGTTGCGGCTACATTGGATCTCACACTGTAATAGAACTCATAAAGAATAATTTTCAAGTAGTTATTTTTGATGATTTATCCAACTCATCGCAAGACACTATAGGTCGTATTGAATCGATTACAGGCGTACGTCCCGTTTTTGAGCAAGTAGATCTTAAAGATGTAAATCATACCAGTCAGGTGATTTTAAAACATAAAGATGCTTTTGGAGTGATTCACTTTGCAGCGCTCAAAGCCGTTGGTGAGTCCGTTCAAAAACCGTTAGATTATTATCAAAATAATTTATATTCTTTGCTGAATACACTTAAGGCACAACATGAAAATGGGATTCAGAACTTTATTTTTTCTTCATCAGCAACTGTGTATGGTAATCCAAAGTCCTTACCTATTACAGAAAATAATCAGACTCAACGCCCTTTTTCTCCTTATGGGAATACAAAAAAAATGGCTGAGGAAATTTTAGAGGATTTTTCCAAAGCTTATACTGATTTCTCTGCTATTTCTTTACGTTATTTTAACCCAATTGGTGCTCATGAATCTGGAGAAATAGGAGAGCTACCTAATGGAATCCCAAATAACCTGATGCCTTACATTACACAAACTGCAGCAGGCATTCGCGAAAAATTAATGGTGTTTGGTAATGATTACGATACAACAGACGGTACACCAATTCGAGATTATATTCATGTAGTGGATTTGGCCAAAGCACATGTCAAAGCTTTGTTTAGACTAATAGAAAATAAACAAGAACAGGCTTTAGAGACCTTTAATTTGGGTACCGGAAATGGATTTTCTGTTATGGAGGTAATCGAATCTTTTGAACGCGTATCGGGGATAAAATTAAATTATGAAATTGTTGGTCGACGTCCAGGTGATGTCCCCAAATTATTTGCTGCAACAGATTTAGCACATCAAAAATTAGGTTGGAAAGCTGAGCTTGGACTTGACGAAATGATTGACTCAGCGTGGCGATGGGAACAAAAATATAGAGCTACTACAACTGCAAAATAACATTATGCACAAAAGATAATTTTTAATCGGTTTATTAATCACCTCATTAGTTGGTTGTAAACAATCAAATCAATTCGAAACCACTTCAACCCATTTTTGTGTAATCGTAAATAATATCTTTTAATGTATCATATGAGACATTCTGCCACTCCGATAGGGTAATTTGATGCCCAGGATCCGCCCAAGTGTCTGAGTAATGTAATGACAAATAAATTTTGAAACCCATAGATTTTAAAGTTTCGGAAAACGATTTTACCTCAGAAAGACTAGAATGTTCATCTATTGGATTGACCCATAATCGAATTCTAATGGTATTGATTTCCTTAGATTTTAAAAATTCCAAAAATGAAATCGTAATACCATTATTATCTTTAAAAATAGGGTTGCTTAATTCAATTTTGGGGTATGAAGAAATATCAACAGCTGAAATAAATTCAATTTCATTATTTCAATCTGAAGTTTGATTCACACCATTTTCAGAACAACTGAAGCAAATCAAAATTGCGCTAAAAGCAAAAAGTTTATATTTTAATTTTTCAATAAAAATAATTTAATAAACTATTATTTTTCGACAAGAATTCTAAATTCCCAAGGGTCTAATGCTATATTTTTTGAAAATTCTGTTTCTCCAGTAGCATAATCTACTGCGCCAACTGAAGGGTTTTTAAGTTGTTCATTTGTGGAAGAAAAATTACCCAAAAAAGTAACGGTTTGTCCATCCTTTTCTCTTTTAAATGCCAAAACTTTAGAATTATCCTGGTCAATTTTTTTGTATGCAGCGGCACTTTTTCCACCATTAAGAGCTGGACTCGAATTTTTAAGCTGTCCTAATTTTTCGAGCAAAGGCCACATTGTTTTTTTGGTATGCGGGATTTGATCTTTCTCAAAAAATAGTAATCTGTGGTCCAAATCATATTCTTGTCCAGAATAAATTAAAGGCATGCCTGGTACAACAAAACTAAGAGCTGTGAGAAGTTCGGAAGCATCTCCCATTCGTTCTTTTATTGTCCCATTCCATGAGTTTTCATCATGATTTGTAACAAAATTCATCAATATATCATCATTTTCGTATCTTCCTGTATCTTTTTTAAATACGTCATCCCATAGTTGTATAGCATTTTCTGATGTTGCCATTTGATTAAAAATATGATGGCGTTCCCAACCATATGCCAAATCAAATAAATCATTTCCTTTCAAAAGATCAGGTTGATCGGCCTCTGCTAACATAAATAAGCTTTTTTCTGAGCGAAGCTTTGGAATAGCATCTTCCCAAAAATCTAAGGGTACAGCACTTGCAACATCACATCTAAAACCATCCACGTCTTCCTCTTTTACCCAATAGAGCATGTCTTTAATCATTTCTTTACGCATCTCTTTATTGTCGTAATTTAGATCAGCAACATCTGCCCATCCCCAAGACTCACCCGTATCTGGATTGATAGGGTCGATAACTTCTCCATTTTCATTTTGAGTATAATATTCTGGATTTGTAGTGAGCCAGTTATGATCCCATCCCGTATGATTTGGCACCCAATCTAAAATGACAAACATACCGTTATCATGTGCAGTTTTAATCATATGGCGAAAATCATCAATTGTACCAAATTCTGGGTTGACTTTTGTGAAATCTGAAACTGCATAATAACTTCCAAGCATTTTGTTGCGTTCTGTTTCATCTTCAATAAGATAAGCAAAATCGCCGCCTGTGGCTTTGCGTTTGGTTTCTGAAATTGGGAAAATAGGCATTACCCATATAATTTTAACACCAAGTTCTTTAAGCTGTGGAATATCTTTTGTAAAGTCATTAAATGATCCTGATTCTGAATATTGACGGATGTTAACTTCATAAATTACAGCATTTTCCATATCAGCTTTACTAATAGGTGTGTAAGATTGTTTGTTTGAACTTACTGCTGTTTTTGAAGATTGTTTACATGAACCGAACATAAAAACAAGGGCTAGTATGATACTTAATTTTTTCATTTTTATTGAATTTAAAATTTGATTTTAATTTTTGATTTATTTGAGGTATTCCAAGTCAAATTTAATTGACATGTTTTAGTCAAATAATCATATTTATAATTTATTTTTTTATTATTTAAAAACACTTTTTTTGGGACCTTATTCAAATTATAAAGCACAAGATTAATTTCCTTTATAGTTGATTGAAATTGTACACCATTTGTTGCACTAAATTCTATTTGAATTTGTTTAGGATTGTGTTTAGCATCTACTTTTAGAAGTTCATAATGGCCCTTTTCATAGGCATTTGCAAGCACCCCATCATCATTATAAATATGGCGTTGGGTATGTTTCACATTTTTATCAAAATAATAATGCAACTCAAAATGATCTAATTGGTAATTGTCAGTAGACTGAATAGGTTTTGTCATAGGAACTATTGCACCAGCTCTTACAAATGTGGGAATCGAGTTTTCTTGGGTTTGAATGAATGTTGTTTTACCGCCTTCAAATTTTTGTTTGGTGTAAAAATCATACCAATTGCTAGTTTTTGGGAAATCTACCTTTTGTTGTTCTTGACCTGCTTTAGTTATCGGAGAAATTAAAAAATCATTGCCCCAAAGATAGGTGGTTGAAATGGTGTCCATCTCAATTCTAGAATCCTCAAAGAATAGGGGCCTCATAAGCGGTAATCCTTTTGTATTGTTTTCAAAAACTAAGTGATAATTATAGGGGAACAATGCATAGCGCAAATTAACGGCTTGTTTTGACAATTCGAGTGCTTTTTGTGATCTAAAAACAGGTTCACTTGGGACTTCTTCTTGTGCATGAGGTCTAAAAATAGGCTGAAAAACGCCATATTGCAACCATCTCACATAGAGTTCATCGTCTAAATTAGCGCCTGCAAAGCCACCCAAATCCGAGTGCATGTATCCAAGTCCTTGAAGACCCATTTGAAGTGCAATCTCGGTCTGAGATTGCAGTCCACCCCAAGTTCTATTGACATCTCCAGACCAAGGAATGAGTCCATAACGTTGAGACCCAGAGTATCCAGCTCGCATTAGAACAAACGGTCGTTCTTTAGGAAAATCTTTTTTATATCCAGTATGAATCAAACCTGCCCAGTCGTGTCCATAAATATTATGAACTTCATCGGCAGTTCTGTTGTAATGTTTTAAGGCTTTTGGATGCACCTCAGGTTCTCCTAAGTCTCCCCAAACTCCAACGACACCTTTTTCTCTTAAACCCTTATATATAGACCAAAACCATGATGCGCCTTCTGGGTTGTAGATGTCTATCAATCCAGTATTTCCAAAGTAAAAATCATAAGTAAAGGGCTTGCCCAAAGCATCCGTAGCCAACACTTGTTTCTCTACTGCTTCAGTCCATCGATTTGAGGTCGTTAAAACAAATGGCTCTGTTATTGTTATTGTTTTGACACCTTTGGTTTTTAGTCTAGAAATCATACCTTCAAAATCTGGGAACGAGTCTCTGAAAACTTCTAAATTTCCCATTGTTCCAGTAATGGTTTTACCAAACCAGTAGAGATCTAAAATCACAGCATCAATGGGGACGTTTAAATCTATGTATTTATTGATGGTCTTTTCCACTTCTTCCTGTGAGTGGTAACCAAAACGACTTGCAAAATTTCCAAGCGCCCAACGTGGAAGCATCGGCTGCTTCCCTGTTAAATCTGTGTACTGATTAATAAGTTCAGGCCATGAGTTTGTTGCAATCACTTGGTAAGTCTTTCGTCCTGAGATTGTTTCGTAAGTCAAATGATTGGTTTGTTTACTATCCAAATCTAAATACCCAATAGGGGCGTTGTCAAAATGAAGCATATAGCGAAGTGATGAGACAACAATTGGTATAGTATAATTCATTAGTTCGGAGTGTGTTTCGTAGCCATAATGGGCTTTATTATACAACTCTAGCCTATGTCCTCTTCGATTCATTCCTAATGCTCGAGCTCCTCCGCCGTACAACACTTCGTTAGATTTGATATTGAAATTTATTTTCTCTAAACTGTCATTTTTTGTATAACCTTCAGCTTCTGAAATTAATAGTTTATTGTTAAAGTAATATTGTATTTGAAACGGTGATTTTTGAACCTTGATTACAATTCCATCGGTTTGTAAAACAAAATGATTTACCTCCTCTTTAAATGTAACATCAATTTGTTTTGGTTTTAAGACAACAGCATGAGACTCTTTTTTTTCAGTTTCACCAGTTGGGATAAATGTAGTTTGTACAATATTTTTTGTGTAGGGGACAATTTTATATAAACCGTCGTTGACTTTAATTTCTAGACTTTGATTTTCTATAATTTCAACACTTTCAAAAATTCGATGAGGATTTTGTGCGAAAACAATACCAAAGGAAAAGTAAATAAGGAGTCCTAAAAATTTATTCATAAGTTATTTGTTTTTAAGTAAAAAGGTGAGGGGTGTAGCCAATCTTTTATTCCAAAATTTTTCTGCATGTTCGTGTTCATCAAATTTTAGATTGACCATTGATTCATTATCGTATGATTTATATTCTAGTGCTGTAGTCACTAAATTTTGATAATTTAAATAGAGAGCATCTAATGTTTTTGTCCCATAATCAAAATAGATTCTATGATTAGTTGGAGAAGGTAAGTTATCCATCATGTAATCTAAAATAGCATAAGGAATTTGATTAGATTCTGAATTTGAAAAGGTGCCAATCCAATGGGTAGACAAACAAGCTGCAGTTCCAAATACATCAGGGTATTCACAAATGGCATAAAGTGAAATCAAGCCTCCTCTACTGGAACCCATAATGGCAGTGTCTTTTGGAGATGTTTTTGTTGAAAAATTGGTGTCAATGTATGGCTTTAATTCGGTGACTATAAATTTGAGGTAGTCATCGGAATTAATAAATGTTTCTTGATTCTTTTTTTCTGCCATGCGTTTCAGGGCTTCTTTATTTTCTTTATCTAACGTTTCAAAAACTTTTTGAGGAAAATAATTTGCATTACGTTCTGAGTATACATTCCAAATTCCAACAACAATAGCCTCTTTAATTTTAGAGGTTTTTAGAAGTGCTGACATATGCTCATCAACACCCCATTCTTGGCCATTCCATGTTTTATCTGCATCAAATAGCATCTGGCCATCGTGCATATACAAAACACTATACGTTTTTGTGTTGTCATAGTCTTTTGGAAACCATACATCGACATTTCTTGGGGTAACATATTTTGATGGAAATTTTTCTATTCGCTTAATGTTACCTTCAATTTTTTGTGAAGGATTCATCCAATAGGTTTTTATGGAATCCAGTGAAGAACAAGATGCCCATAGCATATTTACACTTAAAGAAAATAACAGTATATGAGTTTTGTTTAAAAGCATTGATTAAGGGACTAAACTGAAAATATAACTTCCTTTTTTTGCTAATCTTAGGCTATCTTGCCAGATAAAAACTTCTTTTGTTAGCACGTTTTGAAATGTTTTTCCATTGAAGTTTAATTCTTTAAAACGATTTAAATCGACAGAAATTGGGGTTTCGTTTTTATTCAAAATTAAAAATGCTATATCGTCTTTAACTTGTCTGAAAAGAAAATATACTCCCGAATTGGGTGCAAAATGAACGGTCTTTCCATGATGAATTGCATCACTGTTTTTTCTAAAATTCAAAAGCGTTTTCAAATAGTTTTGCATATCTTTTTGATCCTCATTCAATCCTTCTCCATTGAAAGCATTTACTTGATCACCAGCCCAACCTCCTGGAAAATCTGTTCGAATAAGGCCATGATCACCAGGATTTTCAAAATCTTGCATCAAAATTTCTGTACCATAGTATATTTGAGGTATTCTTGGTAGAATCAAAAGAGTACTCAAGGCCATTTTTGTTTGAACAATATCGCCTTTTAGTTCCGTATATATTCGGCTCATGTCGTGGTTATCCAACATGGCCATAATAGCTTTTGGATTAGGATAGTGAAAATCATTAGCCAATCCATCATATATTTTAATAAGTCCATTTCCCCATGCTTCTTCTTCGGCAACCCCTTTTTTAATATTGTCCAACATTGCAAAGTCCATAGTTGAACTCAAATTTGAAACATAGTTGTGTTTTGATTTTGGATCATTTTGCCAATATCCAATTAGTAATGGATTAAAACTCCATTCTTCCCCAACAATTGAAAAATTTGGATACTCTTTCATTATTGCACCTGCCCAATCACTTAAAAATACTTTATCTGCATAAGGATAGGTGTCTTGTCTAATTCCACTTAGACCTAATTCTTCAATCCACCAAATACTATTTTGAGTGATGAACTTTGCCATAAATGGATTTTTATGGTTCAAATCGGGCATTGTTTCAACAAACCACCCGTTAGTCATTTCTTTTTTATCGATTTCTGAAGCATAAATATCTTGATTTACAGTACGGCGATGGTTAGAATATTTTGTAGGTTTTCCTGATAAAAAATCATCTTGATAATTTAACCAATCTTTAAAAGGTAAATCATCCATCCACCAGTGATACAGTCCACAGTGGTTTACAATTTGATCCATAATAAACTTGATTCCACGTTTATCAGCTTCTTTAACCAAAGTTTTATATTCATTGAGAGTTCCAAACCTAGGATCAACCTCATAATGATTTGTAATGGCATACCCATGATAAGAACCTCTTTTCATGTCATTGGTTCGAAGTGGACAAGACCAAATAGCTGTAAATCCCATATCATCTACATAATCTAAATGATCTGTAATGCCCTTTATATCGCCTCCATGACGAGCATAATTATCCTTGCGATTTATTTTTTGTTCTTGTAAATTTGGTTGAATGTCATTTTCTGGATTTGCATTTGCGAAACGATCTGGAGTGATTAAATATATTGCATCTTCAGAGTTAAAGCCTTTATATTCTGAGGCCAATTTTGTTCTTTTCTTTAACTCATATTCCAAAGTGTAATATTGACCATCAGTTGAAGAAAATAATAATTCAAAAACTCCAGGAATTGTATTTTTTTGAATTTTCAAATCAATAAACAAATAATTTGGACTATCAGCATTGTGAACTTGCACAATTTCAATGCCTGGCGTGCTAACACTAACTTCCATTCCTTGAATGTTCTCAGATTTTACTAATAATTGAAGCTCTTCAGACTCAAATCCAATCCACCAATGTGGGGGCTTAACTTGCTCAGCTTGAAGTGATGTTGATTGGATTATTTCCTGGGTTTGATCTGTTTTTGAATTGCAACTAAGTAAAACAAAAAACAAGAGACAGAAATGAAATAATCTTATTTTGTTTTTAAATGAGTTCATTACACGGTTATCAAGATGTTTGGTTTAACATTCATAGGTTGGTCATTTACAATTATTTGCATAGACTCTTCTCCAGAAACTTCGAAACTTGTTTCTGTATGATTAACAATGACTTTTAATATAGTTCCTCTAAAATTCACTTTAAAAGAATAGGATTTCCATTGTTTTGGAATTTGTGGTGTGAAGTGCAACTGATTGTTTTTGACACGCATTCCTCCAAAACCTTCCACAATACTCATCCATGTTCCCGCCATTGAGGTAATATGAAGTCCTTCGTGCACTTCATGGTTATAATCATCTAAATCTAATCTAGAAGTTTGTAAGTAAAATTCATACGCTTGATTCATGCGTCCCAATTTTGAAGCTTGAATACTATGAACACATGGCGATAGCGAACTTTCATGAACGGTAAGGGGTTCATAAAAATCAAAATGTTTTTCCAATTCTTCAATTGTAAAAGCGTCCTCAAAGAAATAGAATGTTTGCAAAGTATCGGCTTGCTTTATGAATGGAGATCTTAATATTCGATCCCAAGACCAATGTTGATTTATTGGTCGTTCGTCAGCAGATAGTTCAGATGCAGGAGTAAGATTTTTGTCTAAAAATCCATCTTGTTGTAGATAAACACCATGTTCTTTTGAATAGGGTAAATAAATAGATTTTGACATTGATTTTATCACTTCTAACTCCTGTTGTTTTAGTTTAGTTTTTGTTAAAATTTTGCGATATGCTTCTATGTCAGTAGCTTTTATCTTTTCTAAAGTATCGAGTGTAAACTCCATACACCATTTGGCAATGTAATTTGTGTAAAAATTATTATTAACATTATTCTCGTACTCATTTGGTCCTGTTACTCCAAGCATAACAAATTTCTGTTTTTGTTCTGAAAAATTAAATCGCTGATACCAGAAACGGGTGATGGCGATTAAAACAAAAATTCCTTTTGAATACGTATAGGATTTATCAGCAGTGTAACGTTGATAATTGTAAATAGCAAAAGCAATGGCGCCATTTCTATGAATTTCTTCAAAAGTAATTTCCCATTCATTATGACATTCTTCGCCATTCATGGTCACCATAGGGTACAAGGCTGCGCCGGAATTAAATCCTAATTTTTCTGCATTTTCAATCGCTTTTTCCAAATGATGGAAACGATATTCTAGCAAACTTTTTGCAACATTTTGAGATTTTGTAGCCATATAGAATGGTAGACAATATGCTTCTGTGTCCCAATAGGTACTCCCACCATATTTTTCACCGGTAAATCCTTTAGGGCCAATATTTAGTAGGGGGTCAGTTCCCAGGTATGTTTGATTGAGTTGGAAAATATTAAAGCGAATTGCTTGTTGCGCCTTAACATCACCTTCGATAGTAATATCGGCCATTTGCCATATTTTGGCCCACGCTTGAATTTGCTCCTCTAACAATGTATCAAATCCTTTTTTTGAAGCCATTTGAATTGCAGTCGCTGCAGATTTTAGCACATCATCATTTTTGCGATCTGAAATATAGCCTCCAATTTTTTCTATTGAAAAAGTTGACCCTTGATCAACATGCATCAAATATGTGTGTCCAATTCTTGAATTGGTCTTTTGTTCAGAAAATGAAATTGCTACAGGCTTTCCATTTAAAGCACATTGATGGTGCATAAAAGTACAGGTCTTAAACCTAGTTTTCATGGTTTCTGCTTCAATAAAGGCATTAGAATTTTCAGAAGAAATTGATAAAATATCCCAAAATTGATCATCCCAGTTTTTATCTTGATTTGTGATATTGCCATCCAAAAAAGGTTCAAAACTAATTTCGGCCGAACAATTAAGTGGGGTAACTTGATATTGTATAGCGCCAATTTCGTCTTGAGAAATACTTAGAAATCGTAAACTTTCAACAGAAACTTGAACATCATTGCTAAGAGTTGCCTTAAATGATCGAGATAGCCAACCTTCTTTCATATTCAATTCGCGCCTAAAGTCAGATATTGATTTACAAGTATTTAAATCTAATACGACATCATTAACAACTACATTGATACCAATCCAGTTTGGTGCATTTAGTACTTTAGCAAAATATTCTGGATAACCGTTTTTCCACCAACCTACTCTTGTTTTATCAGGATAATATACTCCAGCAATGTAGCTTCCTTGAAAGGTGTTACCTGTATAAGTTTCTTCAAAATTGGCCCGTTGCCCCATAGCACCGTTGCCTAAACTAAAAATACTTTCAGAAGATTCAACATTTTTTGGAATAAACCCCTTTTCAATAATGGACCATGAGTCTGGAATTATATAATCTTGGTTCATTTTACTATTTTTTAATTAATTGCTCTAAAAAGTCATTACTCATAACTTTAAAGTTTTGAAAATTATATTGTGCTTCGTGCAAAATTTTTGGATCTCCAATACCAACACTTGTCATTCCCGCTTTATTAGCTGCTTGGATACCCGCAACAGAATCTTCAAAGACAATACAGTTTTTTGTTTTAGATTTTGTTTGCTGTGCAGCTCTTAAAAACACTTCAGGATTTGGCTTGGCTTTTGAGACATCATTTCCATCAACAATAGCATCAAAAAGACCTGTAATTTTTACCTTATCTAGAATTGGTCTAGCATTTTTACTAGCCGATCCTAATGTAATGAATTGCTCTTTGTTTGTTAAATATTTCAAGACTCTGTCAACATCTGGTAAAAGCTCCGATGTATTCATGCCTGAAATGTATTCGATATAGTTGGCGTTCTTTTGATTCATTTTGTTTTGAAATTCAATAGGGTCTAAAGTACGTCCTGACCATTTCAAAATTTTTTTTAAGGAATCAACACGACTAACGCCTTTTAGTTGTTCATTTTGTTCAACAGAAAAATCAATACCAAGTTCATTTGCTAAAGACTTCCAAGCCTGATAATGATACTTTGCAGTATCTACAATAACACCATCTAAATCAAAAATGAAGCACTTTCTTTTCATAATTATTTGGATTTATATCGTATTGCAGAAGGATTAGTAATCAACAAATTTGTTAATGCAGCAATAAGCAGACTAATTCCAGCGATTAACATACTGTTTATGGCCTCTGGACCTATAAGATTTGATAATTGATTAATTGCACCTAGGGCTGCTGCAATTTGTGGAATTACAATAAACATATTGAAAATTCCCATAAACACCCCCATTTTATTTGAATCTACAGCACTAGAGAGCATAGCATAGGGCATCGATAAAATACTGCCCCAAGAAAATCCAATTAAAATAAAACAATATCTTAATTGCTCTGGTGACGCCACAGACATACTTAAAAAGCCAATACCTCCCAAAGCAAGTGAACCCATGTGTACATATTTTCTGTTAATGGTTCGTTTAGAGGTATATAATGTTAAAAGCAGGGCAAAAGCCATTGAGGAAAGCCCATAAACCCCCATGGCAGAACCCACGGCATTTGATGATTCCTGAAACGCTGTATTTACAATATCAAATTCGGCTTTTCCAATTTCGGTTGAAAGGTCATATTGTGCTTCTATTGGCGCAGGTGTTTTAAATACATGTTCGGTGAGCGCAGGATTGGCCATACTCCACATGGTGAAAAAAGCAAACCATGAAAAAAACTGTACAACACCAAGCTTTTTCATTGTCGTTGGCATTTGACCAATGTTTTCAATAATATCTGGTATGAATCTGTTTTTTTGAGATCGTTCTTTTTCAAATGCATCCATATCTTCTGGTGGATACTCAGATGTGGTCATAATAGTGTACAACACACTTACAAAAAACACAAAAGCACCAATGGCAAAAGCCACTTTAACAGATGGTGGTACCACTCCAGATGGCGCAGAATTACTAAAGCCTAATTGTGAAACCATCCAAGGCAGATTACTTGCAATCCATGTTCCTATTCCAATAATAAGTGTTTGTACTACAAATCCATAGGAGCGTTGTGATTCTGGTAATTTGTCTGCAACTAGTGCACGAAAGGGCTCCATCGAAATATTTATAGAAGCGTCTAAGATCCATAAAAATCCAACGGCCATCCAAAGCACTGGTGAATGAGGAACAAAAAAGAGTACTAAAGAACTTAAAATGGCACCAATTAAAAAATATGGTTTTCTACGACCAAGCTTCGGATGCCAAGTTCTATCGCTCCAATATCCAATAATGGGTTGAACAATAAGGCCCGTTAGTGGTGCAGCAATCCAAAGCATTGGAATATCTGCCTTATCAGCACCCAAAGTTTGAAATATACGAGACATAAAGCCCCCCTGCAACGCAAAACCAAATTGTATACCTAAAAATCCAAAACTCATGTTCCAGATATCCCAGAACCCAAGTAATTGCTTCTTCATAATAGTATAATTTAATTATTAATACTATTTTGATAATCAGCAAATGTGGTTATCAAAACTTAAAAGTGAAAAGTAGAGTTATAAGTTTTGATGCGACAAACATATAAATAATTTTTTTGTGTACCAAATTATTTTGTAGAACCTCTTTGAATTAAATTAGTTGAAATTACAACGGTTTTTGTGGGCTCTTTTGGCAAATCATTAACGCGTTCATCAATGCGTTGAATAAGTAATTCTGCGGCTTTTGAACCCATAGATTCTCCGTGTTGACTTATTGTTGACAACGTTGGTGTGGCATGTTTTGAAAGCATTCCATCTGTAAATCCAATAACTTGAAGATCGTTGGGGATTTCATACCCCATTTCTTTAGCAACTTTCATTGCAACAACAGCATAGAGCTCATTTACAGCAAAAATTCCATTGACATCCGTATGATTGAGCAGCAATTCTCTCACTTGTTTTTCTAAAACATCAAGGTGATCTTCTTCATACAAAAGTTCATCGTCAATTTTTATTATTAGATCACGAATTGGATTTATTCCGTGGTTTTTTAAGGCTTCTAAATAGCCTTTAGTTCGTAGTCTCCCCACACTTACATAGTCCTTAGTTGTTAATATTGCTATTTTTGTTGCTCCTTTGTTTATTAGTGTATTTACAGCTATTTCCGCGCTTTTGGTATCATCAACAATAACCTTATCACAAGGGATTTCAGCAACAACCCGATCAAACATCACCAAGGGGATGTCTTCGTTTAATGTTTCAGTGTAATGCTGATAGTCTTGGCGTTGCATCGTTTCTCTTGACATTGATATAATAAATCCGTCTATACTACCGTTTGCCAACATTTCCATATTGATAACTTCGTTAGAAAAAGACTCATTTGATAAACCAACAATGACGTTGTAGCCATTGGAATTTGCATATTTTTCTACACCCTTTATAACTTTTGTAAAAAAGTGATGAACAATATCAGGAATAATAATTCCTATTGTTTTTGTCTTTTTATTCTTTAGGCTTAATGCAATATTGTTTGGTCTATAGTTTAATAATTTAGCAAATGCCTTAACTCTGTCAATGGTGTCCTGACTTATTTCTGGACTATTCTTTAGTGCTTTTGAAACTGTTGAAATGGAAACATCCAACTCTCTAGCTAGTTGTTTTAAGGTAGTTCTCTTTTTCATGACTCATGGACTTTTAAAAATTGCATTAAAACGTGCTTCATTAGCAAAAATAGCAATAATGAAACCTATTTTTTATGTTTTTTATATAATTTGAACTGTTTTTTGAAGATAATTCAAAAACTTATCAACACGAAAACGTTGTAGTAATGTTATAGAATTGTTAAATAATTCCCAAAGATATACATTAGCCGTGAAAAGTAGAATTATAAGTTAAAACCTAAAATTAGTCTTAACTAACAAACATTTTATGAAAACAAAAATTAATAGCTTCTTATTTTTACTATTGATTCCCATCTTATGCTTTGGGCAATCAAGCGTTAAAGGTACTGTAAGCGAAGAAGACAGTGGACTACCACTTCCAGGTGTAAATGTACTTGTAAAAGGCACGAACACTGGAACAACAACAGATTTTGATGGGAATTATCAAATTTCTGCCAAAACTGGCGATGTACTTGTTTTTTCTTACGTAGGATTTTCTACACAAGAAATTTCCTTTAATGGTGAAAGTACTCTAAATGTGCAATTGGCAGAAGATGCTTCGGCATTGGATGAGGTTGTTTTAATTGGATATGGTAGTGTAAAAAAAGATGATTTAACTGGAGCGGCAGATTTAATTACCTCAGAGGATTTTAACCAAGGCCCTTTAGTTTCTGCACAACAATTGATTAGTGGAAAAATTGCAGGGGTTTCTGTAACTTCCGGTAGTGGTGCTCCAGGTGAAGGCCAGGTAATTCGTATTCGTGGTAATGGATCTTTGAGTTTATCAAGTAACCCTCTTTATGTTGTTGATGGAATTCCTTTAAATGACGGTGGTGTTGGAGGCTCAAGAAATCCATTAAACCTAATCAATCCAAATGATATTGAAAGCATGGTAGTATTAAAAGATGCTTCTGCAACTGCAATCTATGGATCACGAGGAGCCAATGGTGTCATTATTATTTCAACAAAGTCTGGTAAATCCGGAGACTTTAAATTTAATTTTAATGCATCAACAACATCTCACAACCCGTTGAATCAAGTGGACGTTATGAGCTCAGATCAATTTAGAGAAACAGTAATCAACACAGGTGACTCTAATGCAATTGGTTTATTGGGAAATAATAATACAGACTGGCAAGACGAAGTCTATAACTCTGTTGCGGGGCGCGATTTTTCATTAAGTGCCACTGGTCAGTTGGCCAATATCCCTCTTAGATTATCGCTTGGGTACTCGGATCATGATGGTATTTTAAAAGGAGATAACTTTGATCGAAAAACAGCTTCTATCAATTTTAAACCAGAGGCTTTTGGTGGTGATTTGAAAATGAGCTTCAACGCGCTTTATTCAAATACAAACAATACTTTTGCAAATAGAGGTGCCATTGGAAATGCTATTTCCTATGATCCAACGCAAAGTGTGTTTGATTCAACATCGCCTTATGGGGGTTATCATTCTTGGATTGATCCTACAACTGGTAGTCAATATAATCTTGCCCCAACAAACCCTGTTGCATTACTCGATTTGACTGAGGATACGTCAGAAATAAATAGAATTGTTTCTAATGTAAAGTTTGATTATTCTTTTCCCTTTGTAGACGGCTTAACTGCCACTGTAAAGCTAGGTATCGATCAAACTGATGGCAGTGGTGGGACTAAGACTTCAGCAGACATGCCCACATCGGATCCAACCTTTGATGGAGCAGTAAGTCGCTATGATAATGAAGCAACAAACTCTTTGTTTGATGCATATTTGACATATGAAACATCATTTAATGAAGTTCATAATTTAACTGCTGTTGTTGGTCACTCATATCAATCATTTGAGTTCTACAACTACAGCTACGATAGCGAAGCTGAAGAAGATGGAAATGATTTTGAATTTATTGATAAATCCAAAAATGTATTACTTTCTTATTTTGGACGCTTGAACTATGATTACAATGGTAAATACTTGCTAACAGCAACCTTAAGAGCTGATGCATCTTCTAAACTTAATCCAAACGATCGTTGGGGCTATTTTCCATCTATAGCTGCCGCATGGAATATTCACAAAGAAGACTTTATGGGAAGTACTTTCTTTGATGAACTGAAACTTCGTGTTGGATATGGTGAAGTTGGTAATGTCAACGGATTAGGAGATTATAGATTCCTTACGCGTTATACGGGAAGTACCTCTACAGCAAATTATCAGTTTGGAAATTCATTTTACCAAACTTACAGACCAGAACCTCTAAACGAAGAACTACGTTGGGAAATTGGGCGTACTACAAACTTTGGTGTAGATTTTGCAGTTCTAGACAATCGTCTTTCAGGGTCTTTAAATTATTATGTTAGAGAAACTAAAGATCTTATTGCGTTTTCTTCGGTTGATCCATTTACAAACTTTGGCAATAGAGTTGATAAAAATATCGGAGACATGGAAAACAAAGGGGTAGAAATTATGTTAAATGCAACACCTGTTATTTCGGACAATTTCGAATGGTCAATTGGGTATAATATTGCTTTTAATGACAATACAATTACTAACCTTCCTTTTGATCAACCAACAGGTGGTATTAGTGGAGGTGTAGGTAACAATGTACAACTACACACTCAAGGTCAGGTGCCAAACAGCTTCTTTGTTTTACAACAAGTTTATGATGCTGAAGGTAATCCAATTGAAGGAGCCTATGTTGATAGAAATGGAGACAATGTAATTAATGACAATGATAAGTTTTTTTACAAGTCACCATTTGCTGATATCACCATGGGGTTAAACACAAATTTTACTTATAAGAATTGGGATTTTGCCATGGTTACTAGAGCTAGTTTAGGGAATTATGCTTACGACAATGTTGCGTCTAGCACTGCTTACCTAAGAAGAGCTACTGAAAATAGCATCCTAACAAACCTTCACTCAGACTACCTGAGTACAGGGTTTGTAAACATAACAGAAAATAACCTGTTAAGTTCTCACTATGTTAAAGAAGCATCATTCTTTAGAATAGACAACATTGCTATTGGATACACATTTGGTTTCAATAGTAATACCAGATTTAGAGTTTACGGGTCAATGCAAAACGTATTGACAATAACTGACTATGAAGGATTAGATCCGGAAATTTTTGGAGGAATTGACAATAATTTTTATCCAAGGCCTCAATCTTTTGTATTCGGAGTAAATATTGACTTTTAATAAAACATAAAAACAATGAAAAAATTAATTTTATTATTAGCGGTCTTTATTGGTATTGTATCTTGTCATGATGACTTGAATCAAACACCAATTGATCCAGATAGTTTTACAGAGGAAAACGTATTTGTAAGTGCCGAAGAAGCAAAAGGCGCTTTGGCTAAGTTGTATGCTAGTCTAGCACTTACAGGGCAAAACGGGCCAGCAGGTCAACCAGATATTGCAGATATTGATGAAGGATTCTCTCAATTTACAAGAATGCTTTTCAACTTAAACGAGTTGACCACAGACCACGCCGTAGTAGGTTGGGGAGACCCAGGACTACCAGATTTGCATGGAATGTATTGGTCATCAAATAATGACTTTACTGAAGCGATGTACAACAGATTAGCTCAAGAAGTTTCATTCTGTAATTCATTTATTTCTAATGCTTCCAATTTGACAGATGCTGTAGCTGAAACATACATAGCGGAAGCACGTTTTTTAAGAGCATTTGCATACTATAACTTAATTGATTTGTTTGGCAATGTTCCTTTATCAACTTCAATCTCAACAGATTTACCACAACAAAGCTCAAGAGCTGAATTGTTTAATTTTGTTGAAGGTGAGCTTTTAGAAATTAAAGATCAACTTTTACCTTCTGGTTCAAATGAGTATGGTCGTGTTGATCAAGTCGCGGCTTGGGCTTTGTTGTCCAAACTCTATTTAAATGCTGAAGTATGGACTGGAACACCTCGTTACACAGATTGTGTGAGTTATTCAAGTGATGTGATGAACTCCACATATATGATAAATATGAATGACGCCAATGGTAATGGAACCGCTTATGACGAATTGTTCTTAGCGGACAATGATACCAACGGTGCTCAAAATGAGTTTATTTTTACAGCCAATTTTGATGGCCTAAGTTCACAAACCTATGGTGGTACAACTTTCTTGGTCCATGCGGCTATTGGTGGAACCATGCCACCTGGCGATTTTGGAGTCAACGGTGGATGGGGTGGAATAAGAACCACCAAAAATTTGGTTAATAAGTTTCCTGTTGGTAGCGTAGATGTAAACGCACTCAATTCAACGCTTTCTGGTACACTATCAGATTGGGGATTAGTAGGTGATGCTACAACCAACGGTTGGAGTGGACCAGATATGGAAATGTATGAAACGAGCTCAAATGTTTTTGAGTTGTATGCTTCACTTTTGGGGAATCAAATGAAATTTAGATTCAATGAAGATTGGGGACAAAATTATGGTGACAATGGAGCAGATGGCACTTTGGAAGCAGGAGGAGATAATATTTTTATTCCTGCTGATGGCGCCTACCATGTAGTATTAGATCTCAATTCCCTGACTTATACTATTACGGAGGTTCTTCCAGAATCTGATAAACGTGGCATGTTTTATACCGATGGACAAAGTTTAGAAATTGAAAATATCCCACCTTTTAACAATGGATATGCAATAACTAAATTTAAAAATGTTGATTCTAATGGAAATCAAGGCGTTGATACTTCTGGTAACTTTGTCGATACAGACTTAGCGCTTATTCGTTTAGCTGAAATTTACTTGAACTATGCTGAAGCAACTCTTAGAGGTGGTGGTGGTGACTTAAATTTAGCCACTACCAAAATCAATGAGTTAATTGCTAGAGCATACGGAAGCAATAACAATTCAATATCTTCCTCTGATATGACACTAGATTTTATATTAGATGAACGATCAAGAGAGTTGTATTGGGAAGGACAAAGGCGTACAGATTTAGTGAGATATGGTTATTTCACATCTGGAAATTACCTATGGCCTTTCAAAGCCAATCAACCTGCAGGTATAGGTACTGATGAGTACAGAAATCTGTTCCCAATACCGCAGTCCTCAATACTAGTAAACCCTAACCTACAACAAAATGAAGGATATAACTAAAATATTTAAAATCATGAATAAATTAAAATTATTAGTCTTATTAATCGTTGGAGCCATAAGTTTTAACTCATGTCTCGAAGACGATGCTGATATTACATACGTAGCTTCACCATCTGGGGATTTTATGTTTAGTAATACTTTTCTCGACACGTACGTATTAACCCCAGCAACTTCTGGAAATCTGGGAGAGAGATTCACTTGGAACGATGCTGATTTTGATGTTCAAACTAATGTAAATTATGAACTTCAAAAATCTATTGTTGGTGATTTTTCTGATATGGAAATTGTGGGAACAACTTCAAACAATTATTATGACATTAGCATAGGAGATATGTTGGGATATGCTGCTCAGGCAGGATTAGACAACGATCCAGCCACACCTGCACCTGACAATGGAGATATTGCTTTTAGAGTAAGATCAACTGTTGGAACAAACGCTGATGTAGAAACCATGAGTAATGTGGTCATGTTGACTCTAATGTTACCTGAGGCCTCAGGTGGCGGTCCAGTATGTGATTTGGAGCAAATATGGCTTGTCGGCGCTGGTGTTCCAGATGCTGGTTGGGGATGGACTTCTCCAGTTAGACTAGGTTGTACTGGTGATAACATCTACTCTGGAAATGTTAACTTTCAAAACAACGGTGGTGCTGATAACAACTTTAGAATGTTTACTTCTGAGGGAGATTGGGCGTCAGGTTTAAATTATCCTCACTATTCTGGCGAAGGTTATACTATTGATAGTAATTTTGAAGATGCTCAAGATGGCGATAATAACTTTGCATTTGTTGGAACATCAGGGTTTTATTACATTGAGATCAATACAGTTGCTAAAACAATAACTTTAAGTGAACCACAATCCATTGGCACTTGCGAATTTGAAATTCTATACCTAGTAGGTGCGGGAGTTCCAGACGCTGGTTGGGGATGGACTACACCTGTTAAGTTATTCTGCGCTGGCGATGGTGTTTACTACGGACCTGTAAACTTCCAAAACAATGGCGGAGCCGATAATAACTTTAGATTTTTTACATCTGAAGGAGACTGGGCTTCAGGAAGAAACTATCCATGGTATGTAACAGAAGGCTATACTATAGATAGTAATTTTGAAGACGCTCAAGACGGCGATAATAATTTTGCCTTCATTGGCACCTCTGGAGTGTATAATCTAACTTTAGATACCAATACTAAAACAATTACACTAAACTAGATTAATTGTGTTGTTAGAATTAAAAAGGAGTTGATAAATATCTTCTCCTTTTTTTAATTATTGAATTTTATTATAAATTTATAATATGAAAAAAATACTCTTATTCTACTTATTTCCACTCATGGGATTGGCTCAGGTGAGTACTTCACCCAGCACCATTGAAATAAATCAACAAATTACCATAACTGTTGATATCAACAGCACTGCCACCAACTGTAATGGCATGAACAACCCCAATAAAGTGTATTTACACTCTGGTGTAGGTACCGATAGTGACGCTTGGGGCACATCAGTCGTTGGAAATTGGGGACAAGATGATGGTGTTGGTGAGATGACCAATAACGGCGATGGAACTTGGAGTATTACTTTTGTTCCTCAATCCTACTATAATTTAACTGAAGCTGAGGCCAGTACAATCACGAAAATGGGGATGGTTTTTCGCTCAGAAGATGGATCTCAAGAACTAAAAGGTAACGGCTGTTCAGATTTCTTCTTTAATGTTGGGGCCTTCCAAGTCACATTAATCAACCCCGACTCAAGTGGCGTTATTCTTGTTGACTCTGGAAGTCAAACACAGATTTTAGCCCAGAACAATAATGGTATTGCAAATTATGAGCTTTTTATAGATGGAATTAGTTATCATACTGCATCAAATACAACATTCTATCAAAGTTCTTTTGTAACCAACATTACCGAAAATAAAGCTTGTCAGCTTGTCGTGACTCAAGGCAGTAGTAGTATCACAAAGAACTTTAACATCTTTGTTAACGCCACAATTAGTCAAGCCATACCAAGTGGTCTGGAGCAAGGCATCAATTATAACACGACCGATACCTCAAAAGCTACTTTGGTGGTGGAAGCACCATTTAAGGATTTTGTATATGTGGTTGGCAGTTTTAATAATTGGACTCCAACAGCTCAATATGCAATGAAAAAAGATCCCAACTCAGATTTATTTTGGTTGGATCTTAGTGGGCTAACACCTGGACAAATTGAATCCTATCAATATTGGATTTTTGACCAATCAACAATCTCTGGATCACCAGAGTTAGTTAAAACAGCAGATCCCTATTCTACACTTGTATTATCTCCTTACGATGATCCCTATATTCCTGCAGCTACTTATCCCAATTTACCCACTTACCCGTCAGGACAAGATAGAGAAGTCACGGTACTTCAAACAGCACAAACACCCTATAATTGGCAAGTTACTGACTTTCAAAAACCATCAAAAGAGGATTTAATTATCTATGAACTTTTGATAAGAGATTTTGACGCTGACCGTAATTTTCAAAACGTGATTGATAAAATTGATTATTTTAAGAATTTAAATATAAATGCCATAGAATTGATGCCCATTATGGAATTTGAAGGCAATGAAAGCTGGGGTTATAATACTTCATTCCATATGGCTTTAGATAAATTTTATGGTACAGAATCCAAATTCAAAGAACTCGTTGATGTTTGTCATCAAAATGGGATTGCAGTGATTTTAGACTTGGCACTCAATCATGCTTTTGGAAGAAACCCTATGGTACGCATGTGGATGAGTGATCCAGATGATAATGGTTGGGGTGAACCAAGTTCAGAAAATCCATATTTTAATGTGGTAGCGACACACAGCTATAGTGTTGGATCAGATTTTGACCATAGCAGCAATCTTACAAAAAACTATACAAAACGAGTTATAAAACACTGGATTGAAGAATTTAAAATCGATGGATTTCGTTGGGACCTTACCAAAGGGTTTACCCAACAGTGTACAGCTGGAGACGATAGTTGTACTAACGGTTATCGCTCCGATCGTGTGGCTGTACTCAAGGAATATGCCGATTACTCATGGAGTTTAGATCCTGATCACTATGTAATTTTTGAACACCTAGGAGGCCAACAAGAACAAAAAGAATGGGCCGACTACAGAATAAATGAAGGAAAAGGTATTATGCTTTGGGGGAAAATGACAAACCCTTATAATCAACTTACTATGGGTTATGCTTCTAACAGCAATATTTCGGGAATGGGGCATAACAGTCAAAATTTCATAGGAAAACGTCTTATTGGTTACGCAGAGAGTCATGATGAAGAGCGAATCATGTATAGAAATTTATTATACGGAGCATCAAGTGGTGGTTATGATGTTACAGATCTCAATACAGCTCTTCCGCGCATGTCTGCCCTTGGTGCAGTTACGCTGACCATTCCTGGCCCAAAAATGATTTGGCATTTTGGTGAATTAGGTATGGAAAATTCAATTTACACATGTACGAACGGGAGTGTAAATACACCAAACGACGCAACTCCAGGAGATTGTAAATTGGATACAAAGCCTCAGCCTCAATGGGTTGATAACTGGTTAGGGAATGCGGTTCGGGCTGATATTTACAACACCTGGGCACGCCTCAATGAACTTAAAATCAATGAAGCTGTTTTTGAGGGGGATTACGACATAAATTCAGGGACATTAACCCCAAAAATATATATTTGGGATAACAACTTGCCTTCAACAAGTTTAAAAAACGTTGTTATTCTTTCAAATTTTGAGTTAACCACCCAAAACATCACTCCAAACTTTCCCTATGCAGGGACATGGTATGATTTAATGGACCCGTCTGGAAATACCTCAATCAATGTGACAAGTACCACCGCACCAATTAGTATTCCTGCCGGAGGATTTAGAATTTATGGGAATCGCCCAGCAGAGACCTTAGATACAACGGAATTATCAGAGGAGAAGATTATTCAAATCTATCCAAATCCTGCAAACACATATTTTAAAATTAATCAACGTTCAACACAAATTAAAATTTATGATATGTTGGGGAAATTAATTCAAACTCATGAAGGGGAATTCAGCTCCGGACAGCGTTTTGACATATCAAAATTAGAGCTTGGGGTTTATCTCATTTCTGTTGGTACTGAAAGAGGTGAAATAACAAAAAAACTACTTAAGCATCAATGATTATAAATGAAAAATAACTTTAATTAAATACTTAGAAACATGAAGAAAATTTACATTTTAGTGCTTTTGTCTTCAGTTCTTATTTATTGAAGCGCAAACAACAATTAACTATCTGCAAGGGGAGGAGAATTATGTTGCTACTTTTACTGTTTTTTGGGGATATTTTTATTTAAAAGTTTCCCAAAAAAAAATTAAAAAGTAAATGCTTCCTCGTTATTTTTAAAAGATTTAAATTCCAAGATATAGCCATTCGGATCTTTTACAAAAAATGAAACATGCTCCCCTTTTTTATTTTTCAGAAAACAAGTTTGGTCCATTATTTCTATAGATGTATAACTTAACTTTTTAAATAATTTTTGCCATTCTTGCCTCTTGATGATAACTCCAAAATGAAAAGAAGGTAAGATGTTTCCCTCAAAAATATAATCTGGACTGTTAAAACTATATTTACCTGCTTTTGTAAAAGTTGTTTGATGGCCAAAAAGATTTACATCAACCCAATTTTCTGTTGATCTTCCGATTTCACAACCTAACTCATTTTTATAAAACTCTAAGGTTTTAGAAATACTTAAACACGGCAAAGAGAGATGAAAAATTGTATTCATAATGTTGTTCGATTATTTTAATCTTCAATTAGGTCAAAATCAAGGTTTGGTTCAATGTCCTTATCGTCTTCTATAAATTCTGAATCTTCATTAAGTTCAGATTGTTCATCTTCAAATTCTTGAATAATTTGATTCATTTTTTTGCCTATTTTGATTAAATACACAGTATCAGCACTTTTTAATTCTACTGCTTGAATTGTTTCTCCAGTACCATTTTTAAATTCTATGATATCGTTATCTCCATAGCCATCGGGAAATTTTTCTACAAAAAGTTTTAGAATATTTGGGGTTAATTTTTCAAAGCCAACAATAATTCGTTTCATTTTTTTAAAAGTTTAATATATAAGCAAAAACTAAGGGCGCCACAATTGTTGCGTCACTTTCTATTATAAATTTTGGAGTATCTATATCGAGTTTACCCCATGTGATTTTTTCGTTTGGATCAGCTCCAGAATAGGAGCCATAACTTGTTGTAGAGTCGCTAATTTGACAAAAGTAACTCCAAAAAGGAGTGTTTTCTTGACCCATATCTTGATAAAGCATTGGAACAACACAGATAGGGAAATCACCTGCTATACCACCCCCTATTTGAAAGAAACCAATATCATGTTCTGAATTATTAGAGTACCAATCAGCAAGGAAGGTCATGTATTCAATTCCAGATTTCATAGTACTCGCTTTAAGTTCTCCTTTTAAGACATAAGAAGCAAAAATATTTCCCATTGTGCTATCTTCCCAACCAGGTACAACCATTGGTAAATTCTTTTGAGCCGCAGCGTACATCCAAGAGTCTTTAATTTCAATCTCATAATACTCTTCTAAAACTCCAGACAATAGAAGCTTGTACATAAATTCATGAGGAAAGAAACGTTCGTTGTTATCCTCTGCATCTTTCCAGATTTTGAAGATATGTTTTTGAAGACGTCTAAAGGCCTCTTCTTCTGGAATACAGGTATCTGTTACTCTATTTAGTCCTTTCAGCAACAAATCCCATTCGTCTTCTGGTGTTAAATCTCTATAATTAGGGACACGTTTGTAATGTGTATGTGCGACTAAATTCATTATATCTTCCTCTAAATTTGCACCTGTACAAGAAATAATATGGACTTTATTCTGTCTAATCATTTCAGAAAAAGTTTTTCCAATTTCTGCTGTACTCATTGCGCCAGCCATTGAGACTAACATTTTTGAATTGTTGTTCAGTTGATGTATATAGGCTTTTGCAGCGTCTACTAATACTGCTGAATTAAAGTGTAAAAAATGAGCCTCCAAAAACTTGGAAATTGGGCCTTTAGAATTCGTCATAGTCATTGTCTTTGAATTTAGATAATTTGCTAAAAGGAGAATCAAAATTGTCATCAAAGTCTTCTTCAAACTCTTCTGTCATTTTATGATTTGAAAACTTATAACTCAGCATTTTGTAGTATAATTTAGCAGCTAAAAAATCGGGTGCTTTATGAGTTGAATTTGGACACAATTCTACGATATCGAAACCAACTACATTTTTTTCGCGAAACACTTTACTAAGAAATTCTAGGGTTTCATTCCAAAGGAGTCCTCCAGGCTCTGGTGTTCCAGTACTGGGCATAATGGAGGGGTCCAAAACGTCCAAATCAAATGTAATAAAAACGTTGTCTGTCATTTGTTCAATGGCGCTATCCATCCAAAAGTCATCTTGTGCTATTTCATGTGCAAAATAGACCTTTTCAAAATCCATAGTAAGCTTTTCAGAAACATCCATAGATCGAATTCCAATTTGTATAAGATTTGTGTGTTGACTCGCCTCGTATACAGCGCAAGCATGGTTATATTTTGAGCCCTCATATTCTTTTCTCAAATCAGCATGTGCGTCTAAGTGAAGAACAGTTAGGTTGTCAAAACTTTCATAAAATGCTCTAATGGCTCCAATGGAAATTGAATGCTCTCCTCCAAAAAGGGTTACAAATTTATTGCATTTTATTTGTCTTTTGACTGTTTTATAAACGGCCTCTACCATGGCTTCTGGGGAGGATTTTTCTGTAATGGCGTTTAAAATAGAAATTCCATTTTTATAAACTTCACTTTCTGTTTCAATATCATACAATTCCATGTTTTCAGAAGCTTCAATAAAGGCATCAAATCCTTTATCTGCCCCTTTTTGCCAAGTGCTTGTACCATCAAATGGTACTGGAAGTAATACGATTTTTGCCTTGTCGTATTTTGTAAATTTTTCTGGGATTCCCCCAAATATTTTAGGTGAGCTCATATCCTAGGATGTTTAAAAAATCTTTATTAGTTTGTTGTTCTTTATTTTGAGTAATCTCAAGGGTTTCATTTTCATTTTTTGCGATTAAAATGTGTTGGGGGGCAGGAATTAAACAATGTTGTAAACCTCCATATCCTCCAATATTTTCTTGATAAGCACCAGTATTAAAAAAGCCAATGTAAAGTGGTTTGTCTGGGCGATATTTTGGTAGATAGACGGCATTAACATGTTGCTCGCTATTATAATAATCATCACTATCGCAAGTCAATCCGCCTAGTAGTATTCGCTCATACGAATCGTTCCATCGGTTGAGGGGAAGCATTATAAAACGCTTATTAATTGCCCATGTATCTGGCAATGTGGTGATGAATGAAGAATTTATAATGTTCCATTTTTCACGATCATTTTGTTGTTTTTGACACAAAACTTCATAGATCATACCACCACTTTCACCAACTGTAAAACTTCCAAATTCGGTAAAAATATCTGGAACAGACACACCAGCTTCGGTACAGGTGAGTTGAATTTGATTGATAATCTCTTCAATCAAATACTCATAATCAAAATCAAATGCTAGAGAGTTTTTTATAGGAAATCCACCACCAATATTCAAACTGTCTAATGTTGGGCATGCTTTTTTTAGGTTGACATAGACTTTTAAGCATTTTAATAATTCATTCCAGTAATATGAGGTGTCTCTAATTCCTGTATTAATAAAAAAATGTAACATTTTTAGTTCAACATGAGGATTGTTTTTGATTTGTTGATTATAAAAATCTACAATATTTTTATATCCAATCCCTAAGCGAGAGGTATAAAATGGAAACTTAGGTTCCTCTTCAGAGGCAATTCGAATTCCTACTTTGAATTTATGTTTGATTTCATTCATTAATAGAGGTAATTCCTCATAATTGTCTATAATCGGGATGCAATTTTTATGTCCATCATTTATGAGCTTTGCAATATTAGATATATATTTCTCTCTTTTAAATCCATTGCAGAGTACAAAGGTGTTATTTTCAATTTTACCTTCTTCTTTTAATGCTTCAACAATATCTATATCAAATGCAGAGGAGGTTTCAATGTGAACATCGTTTTTAAGAACTTCATCCAGAACAAATTTAAAATGTGAGCTTTTGGTACAATAGCAATAGTGGTACTTTCCTTCGTAATTAATTTTATTCATTGCGTTATAAAACCACCGCTTAGCGTTTTTTATATTTTCTGATATTTTAGGTAAATATGTAAACCTCAGTGGAGTGCCAAATTGATGAACCAATTCCATCAAATCGATATTATGGAACTTTAGGTTATTTCCGTTTAAATTAAACTCTTGATTTGGAAAATCAAAAGTTTGATTTATAAAATCTATATATTTTGTTTTCATTGATTAATTAAAGAAAAAATAGTTACTGTTTGCCAGAATGGGCTAATTTTTAAATAGTAATATCAATGAAATTCAGATTCGAATTTGCAATATTAAAAAGCAAATTATATTGTAGAAGTAAAATAAAAAAACGGAAGTTAGCTTTAAATTTCGGGGGTTTAAACAATAAACCATATCTGAGTTTGACTTCCTAATTCCCAGAGCACCGAACGTAAAAACAGATTTCAAAGTGTTCAGCCAAATGATGTATGATGCATCAATTGTTTAGCAAAGTAAAGTTAAAAATAAATACAATTGTATTTTTTTTTATTTTTTTTAATTTAAATGAATCAATAACACCAAAAAATTACCTTGCCAAGTTGTAGTATTTATTTCTGCAATAACTTGTGTTCTAATCTAGTGCTCGCATAGTTATAAATGTACGCCAACCTAAAAGTGCCATTTGAAATTTTGTGGCCTTAGTCAAGTCTACCCTACGTTTAGTTAAGCTCGGTAAAAGAAGTTTATTGATAAGAGCTAAAGTTTTAAAAACTAATTTCATATTTCAAAAATAGAATTTCTTTGTGATAAATCAAGCTAATTTAGTGCCATAACTTATATTTGTCTAAAATACTTGTATGGACATTGTTTTGATGCTTTTAGGATTTGTGCTTCTTGTTATTGGAGGTGAATATTTGGTACGTGCTTCGGTTGGTCTTTCCTTTAAGCTCAATATTTCCAAAATGGTAATTGGTCTTACTGTTGTATCCTTTGCAACATCGGTCCCAGAATTATTAGTGAGTTTGAATGCAGCGCTGCAAGGCGCCCCCGCAATTGCTATAAATAACGTGATTGGCTCTAATATTGCTAATATTGGTCTAGTATTAGGAATCACTGCAATTTGCACTACAATTGAGGTGGATAAGTCGTTTTATAAATTCAACTGGCCAGCACTTGTTGTTTTTTCATTACTCATCTATTATTTTCTTCAAAATGACCAGCAGTTGTCCTCATTTGAGGGTTGGATTTTGTTTTTAGCTTTGTTGGTATTCATCTTTTTACTTTTAAAAACATCTGGTGCTTCAAAATCTGAAGTTTCCGATGCTACAATTGATGCGCTTTCCAAAGTTTCATATTTTAAAATATTGATTTGGCTTACTATAGGAGGAGTAGCCTTATATTTTGGGGCCGATTGGCTTGTTAATGGCGCTGTTGTTGTGGCTCAAAAAATGGGAGTTAGCGAAGCTGTTATTTCTGTTTCTTTGGTTGCTGTTGGCACAAGTATTCCAGAACTTGCAGCATCCATAATTGCAGTCATTAAAAAAGAAAAAGCAATCTCACTAGGAAATTTGATTGGCTCAAATATTTTCAATATTGGATCGGTATTGGGACTAACCTCAATTGTAAAAACAATTCCCGTTGAAGATATTCAAATTTTATCTAGAGACGTGTTGTGGATGCTCGTTTTTGCGGCAATAATAATGCCTTTGGTTCTCATCCCTAAACGCCACAAATTACAATTTAAAGAAGGGTTTTTCTTAGTCTTGCTTTATTCTGTGTTTTTAATTTTGGTATTTCTTTAAAACCTTTACTCAATAGAATAATCACTTAATTCTTCAATACTTTCAATAGATACATTGGCAGGAAAGTCTAATGGAATATCTAAAAAATTAAGTAAACCAATAAGCTGAGATGAAAGACTAATACCTTGAATAGTTTCTGCTCGTACAAGACCTATGTTATTTGCATAAAAATAAGTGACTTTCATGACATCTTGAGTTTCCAAAATAGGAATTGTTTGTGTAAATCCTTCTACACTAAACGTACCAATTATACCAATATTTAATGCAAATTCTGCTTCAAAAACATCGGTATAGTTTGTGCCATTAATAGCTTCATTAGTATAAAAATTTATTTTTTTTGTAGAAACTCTACTGCTGATTTCTACTGGTACATCTGTACCCATAATATCCATGGTTTCAGAAAAATCACTTTCTTGAACAAACATTTCCTCATTATTTGTTGCCTCTAAATTTAGGAGCGTCATATTTTCGATTGAAAGGTCTTGTGTAAATCCTATATCCAATAAGTTTTGAGGAACATCAATAGTACCATCAAAAACTAAAGTCGTTGGTGTTTTGCTGATTATTCCGTTGGTAAGTAATATATTCATGCTGCCATTGGCTACACCATTATTATTTGCATTTAATGTGAAAGAATTTTCATCAACTGAACTTGTATAGATAGAATCGGTGGCAGTAAAATTCATTTCAGGAACATCTGCACTGCTGCCTACAACATCATAAATCCAGTAATCATTACTACCACTTGGAGAAAAATCAGAAGTTGTGTTGTTTGAATTTTCAGTGTTAGAATCATAAGCTTCATCATTACAGCTTAGAATAAAAACAAATCCAACAAAAAGATAAATTGCGTTCTTCATTTTTTTTAAAGTTATAGTCTAAAGGTACGAAAATTAGACCAAAAAAAACGCTCATCTTATTGGATGAGCGTTTAAATCTATAATTAGAAATAACTATTTTTTATTCATTTTCTTGATGTATTGCTGAAGGGCCATACTCATAGATGGTGTTTCTTTTGTTGGAGCTGAAATATCAACTCGTAGACCTTTGCTTTCAACGGCTTTAATGGTGGTATTACCAAAAACAGCAATTCGTGTGTTGTTTTGTTTAAAATCTGGGAAATTATGGAATAATGATTCAATACCTGAAGGACTAAAGAATACTAAAATATCATAATATACATCCGCCAAATCAGATAAATCGCTGATGACTGTTTTGTAAAATACTGCTTGTTTCCAATTTACACCCAATTTGTCGAGAGCCTTTGGAACAGTGGGCTTTAACTTATCAGATGAAGGGAGTAGAAAAGTTTCATCTTTATATTTATTTATAACCGGAATCAGTTCAGGAAATGTTCTTTTACCCACATATATTTTTCGTTTGCGATACACCACATATTTTTGCAGGTAATAGGCAACGGCCTCAGATTGACAAAAATATTTCATAGTGTCAGGCACTTTAAAACGCATTTTTTCGGCCACTTTAAAAAAGTGATCCACAGCATTTCTACTTGTTAAAATGATGGCTGTAATTTTAGAAAAGTCAACTTTCTGAAGGCGAATTTCTTTGGTGCTTACATCTTCTACGTGAATAAAAGGGCGAAAATCAATTTTTACTTTTTGCTCTTGTTGAAGGTCAAAGTATGGAGAGTTTTCAGCTTTTGGCTCTGGTTGTGAGACTAAAATAGTTTTTACTTTCATAAATTGATTAATCTTATAGGATTGGTTAATCTCGATTTAAAACCTTATAAAAAACTAAAAAAGGTCCAATTTCTAGAGTGCAAAGATATAAAATAAAATAAAAGAAATTGTTCAAAAGTGTGTTAAGATTTGATTGAATTGTTTTCATCATGCCAGCCATAAGTATCAAAAGCACAAGAATGGCAGTTATTTTGATTAAAGTGGTGTCAAAATTTACACCAAAAACAATAATTGCATTTAGAGGCAAAAGGATCAAACCAATGAAGTTATAACTACTAATTTGCTGAAAGGTTAAAATGTTAAATATTTTATTCAAATCGAAAACATAGCCTAAGAATAATTCAACACCAATTTTAAGTAAAAACCCTAATGCTATAAAGGCAATCAGCTGAGAGAATAGCAAAAGACTCATGGAGACAGGTTCAAAAAGCACATATTGATAGCTGATCCATCCAAAAACAACAATGTTGAGGCAAAAGTTTAAATAAAGTAGAGCATCAAAATTATCGAAAAAAGAATGTTCTTTGAGATAAATACGCAAGTAGTTTGTGTTTGCAAACAGTTTCAAAAACTCTGAGAATCGAAATGGATGAATCGTTTTGGCCACCAAAACAATGACTAAACTTGAGAGGCAAAATACCACATACCAATCGTTTGAAACAACTTCTCTGAGCATATACAAATCTAAGAAGAATATTTATTAAAATGATCCGTTAAATTAACGTATTTTTGTTTTACATTATCATATTTTGAAAGACACATTAGTTATTATACCCACCTACAACGAAATCGAAAACATCGAATTGATGTTACGCGCTGTTTTTTCAATGTACAAAGAAGTTCATGTTTTGGTAGTGGATGATAATTCTCCAGATAAAACAAGTCAAAAAGTAAAAGAATTACAAGGAGAATTTCCCGCGACTCTACATCTTTTGCTCCGTCCCCAAAAAACAGGGCTAGGCCGTGCTTACATTGACGGATTTAAATGGGCGCTAGAGCATTCTTATCAATATATTTTTGAAATGGATTCAGACTTTTCTCATAATCCAAAAGATTTAAAACTACTGCACCAAGCATGTTTGGCCCCCAATGTAGACGTGGCTGTAGGGTCTCGATATGTGAAGGGTATCAATGTTGTAAATTGGCCATTTTCACGAATTTTACTTTCATATCTGGCTTCATTTTATGTGCGTTTCATTACAGGAATGCCGATCAAAGATTCAACCGCTGGGTTTGTCTGTTACAAACGTAGTGTCTTGGAAACAATTGACTTGGATGATATTCAATTTGTTGGTTATGCATTTCAAATAGAAATGAAGTTTAAAGCCTTAAATAAAAAATTTAAAATCAAAGAAATACCTATTATCTTTACCGACCGAATACGTGGAGCATCAAAGCTCACAAAGGGAATTATTTCTGAGGCCGTTTTGGGAGTTATTCAAATGCGAGCTCAACAACTTTTAGGCAGATTGTAAATGCAAGAAAAATCTATATTAATAAAAAATGCACGCATTGTAAATGAAGGTATTATCTTTAATGGTGACGTGCTTATTGAAAATCAATTTATAAAAGAAATTTCGGAGTCTATAAGTGCAAAAAATGGTGATACTCAGGTCATTGATGCAGAAAACAAATTTTTGCTTCCGGGAATGATAGATGATCAAGTACATTTTAGAGAACCTGGCCTAACACATAAAGCAAATATTGCCACAGAATCCAAGGCTGCAATTGCAGGTGGAATTACCTCTTTTATTGAAATGCCCAATACTGTTCCTCAAGCAACTACAATAGAGAAACTTGAGGATAAATTTAAAATTGCTGCTGAAACTTCATTTGCTAATTACTCGTTTATGTTTGGCGGAACAAATGACAATTTGGAAGAAATTCTAAAAGTGGATTCAAAAAATGTTGCAGGACTAAAATTGTTTTTAGGATCTTCTACTGGAAATATGCTTGTAGATAATCCAGAGGTATTAGAAAAAATTTTTTCGAGTACAGACATGATTATTTCGGTACACTGTGAAGATGAACAAACCATTCGAGAAAATACTCAGAAGTACGTATCAGAATATGGCGATGATATTCCTGTAAAGTATCATCCTATAATAAGAAGTGAAGACGCCTGTTATTTATCGTCATCAAAAGCTATTGAGTTGGCCAAAAAAACTGGAGCTCGACTGCATGTATTTCATTTGTCTACGGCTAAAGAAATGAAATTATTTACCAATAAAATGCCTTTAAAAGACAAAAAAATTACGGCTGAGGTTTGTATTCATCATCTTTGGTTTTCAGATGAAGATTATGATAAAAAAGGGACACTCATCAAATGGAATCCTGCCGTAAAATCTAGTACCGATCGGGAGGCTCTGTGGAAAGCGCTTTTGGATGATAGAATAGATGTAATTGCTACAGATCATGCCCCACATACTAAAGAAGAAAAAGATAATCCATATACAAAAGCACCATCTGGTGGACCCTTGGTTCAACATGCTGTTGTAGCACTAATGGAGGCCTATCACCAAGACCAAATTTCAATAGAAAAAATAGTAGAAAAAATGGCCCACAACCCTGCTATTTTATTTCAAGTTGAAAAAAGAGGCTTTATTAAAAAGGGATATTATGCCGATTTAATTTTGGTGGATCCTCACAATCCTTGGACGGTAACAAAAAACAATATTCTCTACAAATGTGGTTGGTCTCCTTTTGAAGGAACAACATTTAAATCAAGAATAACACATACCATTTTGAATGGGTATTTGGTATACCAAAATGGACAATTTTCTAATCACAATGCTGCGATGCGTTTAACTTTTAATCGATGAGAATATTTTGCTTTGTTCTTTCAGTTTTTATCCTAATCTCCTGCAACAGAGATAAGTATAAAGCCCCTGATGATTTAATTTCTGAAGAACAAATGGTAGATGTTTTGTATCAATTCATGATAATGAATGCGGCCAAAGGGGTTAATAAGAAAATTTTAGAACAGCATATCGAAGACCCTTCACAATATATTTTTGATCAATTCAATATTGATAGTCTGCAATTTGTAAATAGCAACGCCTACTATGCCAACAATAATGAAGTTTATGCTTCTATATACAAGCGTTTGGAACAAAAACTGGAATCAGATAAAAAAGCAATGGAATTGTTAGTTGAAGCAGAAAAAAAGAAAAATGATTCTATAAAAAAATCAAAAATAAAACAAAGAGATACGGTTTTTGAGTTCAATAGGAAAGAACGCAGCATTAAGAACCGACTTTCTCCAAATAAAATCGACACGTTGCAGAAACGGACTCAGTGATTGGTGTCCATTCAAACCCTTTTAAATCTTGTTGAATTTTGTCGGAACTGTAAAAAGATTTTTTTAATAAAGTTTTGGCCAGTTGTTTAGTCAGTCTTCTTTTTCTTCTTAAAATTTTTGAAAATAGCCAATCTGCTCTCCATCCGATTGACAATATAACTTTTGAAGCTACTTTTTTAGGGCTTTTCACATGCAGAGCTTTGCAAATCATTGACATGATTTCTTGGTAAGTCACATTTGCACTCGCCAAAATATATCTTTCATTTTCAATTGAGGAATCCATCAATTGTGTCATTGCCAAAACAACATCTTTCACATCGACGTAGGCTGTAATACCTTTGGCTGCATAGGATTGACCTTTGTAAGCCAATTTAAATAATAGTCCGCTACCAGTATTCCAAAACCCTGGACCAATAATAACTCCTGGATTAACTATTACTGCGGGGATACCTTCTTGGGTGCCTCGCCAAACTTCCATTTCGGCACCATATTTAGAAATGGCATATACACTTTGATCTTGATTTCCACTCCAATACGTTTCTTCATTTATGCTTTTTGAGTGATGTCCAAGAGTGGCAACTGAGCTCACATAACATAGCTTTTCGACAGTATTGCTGATGCATAAATTAACAATATTTGCAGTTCCTTTAATGTTTATATTTCGAAGTTTTTTATAATCTGAAGGGTCAAAAGAAATGTATGCTGCACAATGATAAACATGTGTTATATCTTTAAAAGCAAGTGTTAATTTTGGAATATCATTGAGATCGGCTTCTATCCATTGTATGGTATCAAAAAGTTCAACAGCGTTCTTAGAATAGTAAGAAAAAATGATTTTCACACGTTCAAGATCCGACCCTTTTCTGTAAGTGGCTCGAATTTCTTTGCCTTGTTGAACCAATTTGAGAAGTAAATGACTGCCCACAAGTCCTGTACCGCCTGTAACTAAAATCATGATGCGAAATTACTGAATTTTCTTTTCTCGGCATTGTTGAATCTTTTATCTTTGTTCAACAAAATTTAAAAAATGGCCAATAATTTTATAGAGGTAGTAAAGTGGAGAGGGATGATTCATGATGTTATGCCTGGTGCAGAAGAACATCTTTTGGAACACATGCGTACTGCGTATGTAGGTTTTGATCCCACAGCAGATTCTTTGCACATAGGAAATTTAGTACCAATTATGTTACTGGCGCATTATCAGCGTTGTGGGCACAAACCCGTGGCTTTGGTGGGTGGTGCAACAGGTATGATTGGTGATCCATCGGGGAAATCAGCCGAACGAAATTTATTGGACGAAGCAACACTACGCCACAACCAAGAAGCCATCAAAAAGCAACTCGCACACTTTTTAGATTTTGAAAGCAATCAACCCAATGCCGCTGTAATGGTGAACAATTACGATTGGATGAAAGACTTTTCGTTCTTAGATTTTATTCGTGATGTGGGCAAACATATTACTGTGAATTATATGATGGCCAAAGATTCTGTAAAAAATAGAATTTCTTCTGAAAGTAGCGAGGGGATGAGTTTTACAGAATTTACTTATCAACTGGTTCAGGGTTATGATTTCTTTCATTTATATCAAGCATATGAGTGTACCATTCAGATGGGGGGGAGCGACCAATGGGGCAACATCACAACAGGTACAGAACTGATTAGGCGTATTGGAAATGGTAAAGGATTTGCCATTACATGCCCTCTGATTACGAAATCTGATGGTTCTAAATTTGGAAAAAGTGAAGGTGGAAATGTATGGCTTGATGCTAAAAGAACATCTCCATATAAATTTTATCAGTATTGGTTGAATTCAAGTGATGAAGATGCTGAAAAATACATCAAAATCTTTACATTTTTAGAGCAAGATGAGGTTCATGCTTTAATTGAAGCACACAAAGCACAACCCCATTTGCGTCAATTACAAAAACGATTGGCACAAGAAATCACCACTATGGTACATAGTGTTGAAGATTTTGAAAATGCCGAAAAAGCATCTCAAATTTTATACAGTAAAGCATTCAAAGCAGATATCCAAACTTTGGACGAAGCTACTTTTTTAGATGTTTTTGAAGGCGTTCCACAAGCCGAGGTGTCTAAATCTAAAATTTTAGAGGGATTAGACATGATTGCAGCGCTTTCGGTAGAAACAGGTTTTTTAGCGTCTAACGGAGAAGTACGACGTGCCTTGAAAGAAAATTCAATTGCGGTCAATAAAGAAAAGGTCAATGAACAGTACACATTAAGCGCAGCAGATTTAATTAACGATACATACATTATTTTGAATCGTGGAAAGCGAAGTACTTTTATTATCCGTGCTGTTTAAAGCACCATCAAATTACAACCTCTAATATCGGATTGGTTAAAACGTCCAAGGACTTCAAAGGTGCCATTGGTATGAATTTTCCCTAAATCTTGTGTTGCAATAAATGCACAGGAATTTATGTTGGCCAAATCAATGACATTGAGACCACCAGATTTTTTTCCGTCTACAATTGTAAGTGCATCTTCAGGATCTCTAATGAGCACTCTCATCCATGGTGGAGTAGAAAACAAACCATCACCTTTGGAATAGGCCTGTGACAAAAGCTCGGTCATCCCATATTCACTATGGATTTTATCCACACCAAATCCTTTTTTTAAAATGGCGTGTAGTTCAGATTTAATCAATTCTTTTAGGCGACCTTTCATGCCTCCAGTTTCCATAACAATCGTATGTTTTAGGTCAAATTGATGAAATTCTACCAAGTCCAAAAGCGCATAAGACACACCAATAAGAAGTGTTTTTTGCCCAGAAGTTTCAAGTTCTAATAGGGTTTGTTTTAATGCGTCTAAATCATTTAGATAAAACCCACTTTTTGGGCACTTCGATTCTTGAATCATATCCTCCACCATATAAATCAAAGAAGACCCTTCGCGTTCTAAATAGGAGGGGAGAAGAGCCAAAATAGTATAGTCTTTTATGTTGCCATAAAAGTCCGAAAATCCCTTTTGAAAACTTGCTTTATAAAGCTTGAGATCGGCCACATGGTGTTGGCTTACCACACTTCCTGTAGTTCCACTGCTGGTAAAGATTTGTTGAATATCTTTTGTAGAAGATACAACCTTATGGGTTTTAAAAAATTCTATAGGTAAAAAGGGAATATCTTCTAATTTTTGGACATCGCTGGGGTGTTTATACAAAAGGTCACAAAAAGAACGATACACTGGATTTTCTTCAAATTGAAACTTGAAAATTTCGAATGCTTTTTTGGTAAAAGTTGATTCGGAATTGATATCGAATATTGAAGAGTAATCCATTGCTTATTCAAATGCATTACAAAAATAGAGAAAATAAAAAGGTTAAAAAATTAATTATTGGATGACTAATTTTTTAGTGGTTGTGTTTTTATTTTGCGTAAGTTTTATCACATAAACACCGGCTGGTAAATCTTGAACATTTAATGGCACTTCATGGTTTATCATTTTTGAAAAAACATTTTTACCCAGTGCATTGAAGAGTTGTACAAAAACAGGGTCTTGGCTATTTGTTTTTAAATGAACAATTCCATTGCTAGTAGGGTTGGGGTAAAGTTGTATCTCTGCAATTGCTAAATCATATACAGACGCTGTTGCAGAAAAAGTTTGATTGGTATTAAGTGCATTATAGGTACTCGTGGCTGGAGAGCTCCAAGAAAAATCTTCGTAACTGTTTCCTGTGCCGTTAAGCTGCAAAGAATGCCCAACAGTGGTGGTGCCATTTTCCGACACACCAATATCAGTTGAGGTGTTTCCAATAGCCACACCATCTGTTGCAGCAATTGTCCCCTCGTAGCTTAAAAACTGAATTAGTGTTCCATTGTTATCCAGTGCAACGCCATCTGGCGCACCATTTTGAATAGGAATAATTGAGAAAAACAAAGTGCCAAAGCCATTAGACTGATTTGGAATGACCCCAGAAAGTTTGATAGTTTTGAGGGCACTATTATCGTTTCCATTATATAATGTTAATGCATAAGGGCTTAAATTAGTTCCAGAAGGTCCCGCAATTTCGATGCCTTCATTAGCGTCGGTTCCAGCATTATCATAGTGTATTTCATTGATAAAAACTTTGGTTTGTCCGAAGGAGAAAAGAGAAACTAAGATCACAATTATAATGAAGTAGTTTTTTTTCATAAAATAGAATTTGGTTTTAAAATAGCATCAAAAAATGTTCCAAATTTGTAAAAATGAGCAAAAACCAATAATTTTTTCACCAATATTTTAGTATGAAACTAATGTTAAGCGTGTTTTAAACTAATATTAAGAATGACTTCAATTTTTTTTATTCGTGTCTTATTCAATATCTTTACGTATAAATCATAACACTAGAAATGAATAATTCTAACATAAAAATTCTTTTGGTTGATGACGAGCCAGATATCTTAGAGATTATAAGTTATAATCTTACTGCTCAAGGGTATAATGTAAGCACTGCAAATAATGGATTTCAAGCCGTTAAAAAGGCCAAAAAAGAACAACCACATTTAATAATTTTAGATGTTATGATGCCCGAAATGGATGGTATTGAGGCCTGTGAGCAGATTAGAAAACTTCCAGAACTCGAAAATACGCTTATTGTTTTTTTGACCGCAAGAGGTGAAGATTATTCACAAGTAGCAGGTTTTGAAGCTGGGGCTGATGATTATATTACAAAGCCCATAAAACCAAAAGTTTTGGTCAGTAAAATCAAGTCTTTGCTCAGACGATTAAACACAACTTCCAATACTCCATCCAAAGACTTAATTGAGCTAGATTGCCTCACCATTGACAGAGAAGCCTATAAAATTGTTTTTGAAGGCGAAGATATTATTTTGCCACGCAAAGAATTTGAATTATTATATTTGTTAGCATCCAAACCAGGAAAAGTTTTTAAGCGCGAGGATATTCTCGATAAAATTTGGGGTAATGAAGTCGTTGTTGGAGGAAGAACTATAGATGTTCATATTCGAAAACTCCGTGAGAAACTTGGAGACAAACGCTTTAAAACAATCAAAGGGGTAGGGTATAAGTTTGAAAATAAATGAATCTAAAAAAGACGTATAAATTTGCAGTCGTAACGGCACTACTCCTAACGTTTTTCCTTGCACTCTCTATGAGTGTTTTTTTGTTTTTTACTAATGATTTTAATTTCAAATTAATCGGCTTTTCTTCACTTTTTTGTTTTGTTATAAGTTTCGTTATAGTGCAAATCCGTATTGAACGTTATATCTATAAAAAAATAGAAAAAATATATAATGATGTCATATTCTTGGAATCTGAACCTGGTCCAGTAAAGAGTACACCAATATCTACAGATTTAGAGTTTTTAAGTAAGGAGCTTAGTCAATACACAAAACTTAAAAAAAATGAGCTGGAATCCTTTAAGGCTAGAGAAGAATTTAGAAAAGAATTTGTAGGCAATGTGGCTCATGAACTCAAAACACCATTATTTACAGTGCAAAGCTATATTTCTACGCTTTTGGATGGTGCTATGAGTGATAAAGATATTTTGGAAAAATATCTAAAAAGAGCAGATAAAGGCGTTGATCGATTGATATATATTGTTCAAGATTTGGATACGATTACAAAAATAGAATTTGGTGATGCGAAGTTGGAAAAATCAAATTTCGATATCATAGAGCTCATAAAAACTATTTTTGAGCAACTTGAAATGAAAGCCAAAAAGGAAAAAATTACTTTGACTTTTGATGAACTCACTCCAACATCAGTTTTTGTTAATGCCGACATGAAACGTATACAGCAAGTGCTAACCAATCTTATTGTAAACTCTATAAAATATGGCCAAGCTAATGGCACTACAGAATTAAGTGTGGAATCTTTAAATCCTGACAAAGTTTTAGTACGAGTTACAGACAACGGCGAAGGTATCGAACAAGAACACATTCCTCGACTTTTTGAACGTTTTTATAGAGTTGATAAAAGTGGTGCGCGCAGCGAAGGCGGATCTGGACTAGGACTTGCCATTGTAAAACATATCTTGGAAGCACACAACGAAACCATCCACATTGAAAGTAAATATGGCATAGGAAGTGAGTTTTCATTTACACTTCAAAAACAACAATAAATTCAGTCTAATTTTCCTACTTTTGCTGAAAATACAAACCTGTGGGGAGTAAAAATAAACTGAAAAGATTTAGGGAAAATGAAACCTTTCAAAATGTGATTCAACCGACACGTGAAGCATTGGCCGATGCCAATTTTTCGTTGAAAGGCAAGTGGTGCTCCTCATTTTTTAAAAACAACAATCCTTTGGTCCTAGAATTGGGCTGTGGAAAGGGCGAATATACAGTGGGTTTGGCCAAACGCTATCCCAATAAAAATTTTATAGGCATTGATATCAAAGGGGCACGTTTTTGGAGAGGTGCCAAAACTGCTATTGAAGATCAAATGCCCAATGTTGCATTTATTCGAACTCAAATAGAACTTATAGAATTTATTTTTGCTGAAAATGAGGTTGATGAAATTTGGATTACTTTTCCAGATCCTCAAATTAAGTACAAACGAACAAAACACCGTTTAACTAATGCAATATTTTTGCAACGCTATAAAAATATTTTAAACAATACAGGGGTTGTTCATCTCAAAACAGACAGTGAGTTTATGCATGGCTACACCCTCGGGTTGTTGCATGGACTTGGGCATGAGGTGGAATATGCAAATCATGATGTGTATCGACAGGAGGGAAGTCCAGAGGAGGTGACTGAAATACAAACCTATTATGAAGAAACCTATTTAGCAAAAGACAAAGCAATTACCTATATTAGATTCAAAATCAATTAGAAATTGAACAATACATACATCTTTTTTATAAGTCTCGTGATAGCTTTTATTGGTGTCCTACCGCCAGGGCTACTTAATGTGACTGCAGCAAAAATTAGCTTAAAAGAGGGGCACAACAGAGGATTTATGTTTTCAATTGGTGTATGTATAATAGTCGCTTTGCAAGTTTATATCGCTACTGTTTTTGCCAAATATCTCAATCAACATCCTGAAGTGACAATAATTCTAAAGCGTGTTGCTTTTGTGATTTTCTTATTGGTGTCTATTTATTTCTTTTTAACGGCGAAATCAAAACCAAAAAGCCTTGAAGTAGAGCCCTCTATTAAAAGCAAGCAAAGTCGTATTTTTCAAGGAATATTTTTGTCTTCGCTTAATATTTTTCCAATACCATTTCAGGCTTATATGGTTACAACGCTTGTTTCTTTTAAATGGTTTAGTTTGGAATCTACAACAATAGGAACCTATGTTTCAGGAGCTGTAATGGGATCATTTATAGCATTGTATGTTTATATTTTATTTTTTGATACTTTAAAAAACACCAAATTTGTGACACCAAAAAACATGAATTACTCTATTGCATTCATAACACTGGCAGTTGCAATTGTTACGCTAATTAATTTATTACGAGTGGATTAATTATGTCAGAGTCCTCAAATTTTTTTGATAAATGTTATGAAGTTGCACGTCAAATTCCATATGGTCGTGTGACAAGCTACGGCGCAATTGCAACATATTTAGCTGCGCCAAGAAGTGCGAGAGCAGTGGGGTATGCTATGACGGCTTCACATGGTAAAGATGTTCCTGCACATAGAGTTGTCAATAGAAAAGGACTGCTCACTGGAAAACACCATTTTGATGGTATAAACCTAATGCAGCAACTTTTAGAAAATGAAGGCATTCAAGTTAAAGACAATCAAATTCAGAATTTTGAATCTGTTTTTTGGGATCCTGCAAAAGAACTTTAGCTTTTTTAACAAATCAAGCGTATATTTGTACCTTAGAACAAATCTAAATTACACGCCTTGAAATTTACAAAACAAGCAATTGAGGACGCATTGAAAACCATCACAGTTCCTGGTGAAGGTAAAAACATGATAGAAAGCAAAGCCGTAAAAAATATTGTTGTTTTCGATGATGAGGTTATTGTTGATTTAACGATATCAAACCCCAGTTTACAAGCAAAAAAACGTACAGAAGTTGATATCATGAAAGCGATTCATGAGTTAGTGTATCCAAAAGCAAAAATTCAAGTCAACGTAAAAGTTGATGCGCCATCAACTCCAAAAAATCAAATCAAAGGAAAGGCAATTCCAGGGATTCAAAATATTGTAGCTATTGCTTCAGGTAAAGGTGGTGTTGGGAAGTCAACAGTCACTTCAAATATTGCAGTAACACTAGCAAAAATGGGATTCAAAGTAGGGATTTTAGATGCTGATATTTATGGTCCTTCAGTTCCAATAATGTTTGACGTTGAACATGAAAAACCACTTGCAGTTCAAGTTGATGGAGCTTCAAAAATGAAACCTATTGAAAATTATGATGTTAAAATATTATCTATAGGATTTTTCACCAAAACAGATCAAGCTGTAGTGTGGCGAGGACCAATGGCTGCAAAAGCACTCAATCAAATGATTTTTGATGCTGCATGGGGAGAATTAGATTTTCTATTGATTGATTTACCACCTGGAACAGGCGATATTCATTTGAGTATCATGCAATCCTTACCCCTTACCGGAGCTGTGGTTGTTAGTACCCCCCAAAATGTAGCATTAGCAGACGCAAAAAAAGGTGTAGCCATGTTTCAACAAGATAGCATAGACGTTCCAGTACTTGGAATTATAGAAAATATGGCTTATTTCTCACCAAAAGAATTGCCAGAAAATAAATATTATATCTTTGGTCAAGAAGGGGCAAAGCATCTTGCGGAAGATTTAGGGGTTCCTTTTTTAGGCGAAATCCCCATTGTCCAAAGCGTAAGAGAAGCAGGAGATTTTGGCCGCCCAGCAGCCATGCAAACAGCAACTGCTATTGAAACAGCTTTTGATGCTATTACAAAAGAAGTCGTACAACAAGTGGTAAGACGAAACAAAGATTTACCACCAACAGAGGCCATCAAAATCACAACAATGGCGGGTTGTAGTGCTGTAAAAAAATAAAACGATAGAACTATGAATTCAAATGAACTTAGAGAAAACGTTGAAAAAGCCTTGAACGAAATTCGTCCTTTTTTACAAAATGATGGTGGTGACATCAACTTGATTTCTATTGAAAATGATGAAGTTGTAAAGGTACAATTAATTGGAACTTGTTCTTCTTGTAGTGTCAATCAAATGACCCTAAAATCGGGGGTGGAAATGACCATAAAAAAATATGCCCCTCAAATTCAATCTGTTATAAATATCGAAGCATAAAATGATTAAAACCGATATTCTTATTATTGGTGCAGGACCAACTGGACTCTTTACAGTTTTTGAAGCAGGTCTTCTTAAACTCAAATGTCATCTTATTGATGCATTACCAAAGCCTGGTGGACAGTGTTCAGAAATTTATCCAAAAAAACCTATTTATGACATCCCTGCCTATCCAGAAATATTAGCTGGAGATCTTACAAAAAAATTATTAGAACAATCCAAACAGTTTGAACCAGGTTTTACGCTAGGAGAACGCGCCGAAACTATTGAAAAGCAAGGCAACGGTTCGTTTATTGTAACGACCAACAAAGGTACCAAACATCAAGCTCCAGTAGTTGCAATTGCTGGTGGATTAGGAAGTTTTGAACCTCGAAAACCTGTTTTGAAAAATATTTCAAATTTTGAAGACAAAGGTGTTGCCTATATGATTAAAGACCCTGAAGTCTATCGCAACAAGCGTGTTGTTATTGCAGGAGGAGGAGATTCTGCCTTGGACTGGTCTATTTTTCTTAGTGATGTCGCCAGTGAAGTTACATTGATCCATCGAAGAAATGAATTTAGAGGCGCCTTAGACTCAGTAGAAAAGGTACAAGATTTAAAGAACAAAGGAAAGATTAATTTAATAACTCCTGCTGAAGTTACAGCACTTTTTGGTCACAATAAACTAGAATCTATAGAGGTTACAAAAACTGGTGGAATACCACAACGTATTGATACTGATGCTTTTATCCCATTATTTGGATTATCGCCAAAACTAGGACCTATTGCCAATTGGGGTCTCGAAATCGAAAAAAATGCCATTAAAGTAAACAATGCACTTGATTATCAAACCAATATCCCTGGTATTTTTGCAATTGGTGACGTCAATACTTATCCTGGAAAATTAAAGCTAATTTTATGTGGTTTTCATGAAGCTACACTTATGTGCCAAGCGGCCTATAAAATCATCAATCCAGGAAAACGTTTAGTGCTTAAATACACTACAGTAAGTGGTGTAGATGGTTTTGATGGATCACGAAAAGAAGCACCAAAAAGTGTGGTAAAATCAATTGATTAATGTCTTCTGATATCAACATAAAAATCACGGATCGATTGGGGGTTACTCATACAATTGAAGCTCCGACAGATATGGCGCTAAACCTAATGGAAGTTGTTCGTATGTATGAACTTGCTCCAGAAGGAACTATTGGTGTTTGTGGTGGAATGGCCATGTGTGCATCATGTCAGTGTTATGTACAAAGCACACATGAATTACCAGAAAAATCAGACGATGAAGAAGCTATGCTTAGCGAAGCATTTCATGTAAAATCCAACAGTCGATTGGGGTGTCAAATCCAAATGATACCCGAAATGGAAGGACTTGAAGTGGAATTAGCGCCCGAGGCTTAAATCATTCAATTTTTTCAATAGCTAGAGGCAAAATTCGTTCTACAAATTGAGTATATGCTAAAGTGGAGGGGTGCAGATTATCAGAGGCAACTAATGCTGGATTTTCTAGTCCTAGTTGCGTAATATCAGTAATGTAAACATAACTCAATCCGTTTGTTTCGCAATAATTTTGAGCAAAATTATTATAAAGTTCTAGTTCTTCTGAAATGGTTTCTGGATTGCTGTTTTGACCAAATGGCGTATATGCATAATCTGGAATTGAAATTACAATAAGTTTTGAAGCATCGTTTCCAGTCAATGCAATAGCAGTATTGGTCAATTCTACAAATTCGGTTTCGTATAGCGAAAATGGTTTGCCTTGATATTGATTATTGACTCCAATGAGTAAAGTTACCAAATCAAAATCCGAAGGTAAATTAGCACTTGCAATCGCAGATTTTAAATTTGTAGTGGTCCATCCTGTTTGTGCAATGACATTGAGAGAAAAGGTGTCTTGTTCATTAAAATTTGCGATTAAGCTATCTTTTAATTGTTCTGGAAAGCGACAACTGTCACAAACACTTTGTCCAATGGTATAGCTATCTCCAAGACTTAAAAGTTTATAATTTTGTGCAGTTGTTTCTTCATAATCACCATCATCGTTGTCGTCATTATTTTGGGTGTCTGTGATAGGTGGAACATAAGGGACTTCCGCTTTTTTGTTACAACTTAAAAGTGAGGTGCTTAAAAAGAAAACTCCTATAAAGAATCTAAAAAATAAATTATTTAAACGCATTAAGTCCTGTAATATCTAACCCTGTGATGAGTAAGTGAATATCATGTGTGCCTTCGTAGGTAACAACACTCTCTAGATTCATCATATGGCGCATAATACTATATTCGCCGGTGATCCCCATGCCGCCCAATATTTGTCGGGCTTCACGTGCAATTTTAAGGGCCATTTCAACATTATTTCTTTTGGCCATTGAGATTTGGGCAGAGCTGGCTTTGTTTTCATTTTTGAGCTGACCTAATCTAAAAGCTAATAATTGCGCTTTTGTGATTTCGGTAATCATTTCAGCTAATTTTTTTTGTTGTAATTGAAAGCCTGCAATAGGTTTTCCAAATTGAACACGTTCTTTGGCATATCGCAAAGCGGTATCATAGCAGTCCATAGCGGCACCAATAGCACCCCATGCAATGCCATAACGTGCTGAATCTAAGCATCCTAGGGGGGCGCCTAATCCAGACTTGTTGGGTAATAAATTTTCTTTTGGAACTTTTACATCTTGGAAAATAAGTTCTCCAGTAGCACTAGCTCTCAAAGACCATTTATTATGGGTTTCGGGGGTAGAAAATCCTTCCATTCCGCGTTCTACAATAAGCCCGTGAATTCGACCTTCTTCATTTTTGGCCCAAACTACCGCAAGATCACAAAAAGGAGCATTTGAAATCCATAGTTTTGCACCATTTAACAAATAGTGGTCACCCATGTCTTTGTAATTTGTGGTCATTCCACCTGGGTTACTCCCATGATCAGGCTCTGTTAGTCCAAAGGCTCCCATAAATTCTCCAGTAGCGAGTTTTGGTAAATACTTTTGGCGTTGTTCTTCATTGCCATATTGCCAAATAGGATACATAACCAGCGAGGACTGCACTGAAGCTGTACTTCTAACGCCTGAGTCTCCACGTTCAATTTCTTGCATGATTAACCCATAAGAAATTTGGTCGAGCCCTGCACCGCCATAAGTCTCTGGAATGTAAGGACCAAAAGCACCAATTTCTGCTAATCCTCCAATAATTTGTTCTGGAAATTCAGCCTTTTGAGCATAAGATTCAATGATGGGCGATACGGCTCTTTTGACCCATTCGCGCGCTGCATCACGAACGAGCTTGTGTTCTTCGCTAAACAAATCATCTAAGTTATAATAATCAGGTGCTTCAAAGAGGTCTGGTTTCATACCAAAAAGTTTTTTTAGTTTAGGTTTTATAGAAAAATCAACTGTGATTTAATTTATCTATCAACAAATTTACTTATAAATTTATTGAGTTTAGAATTTTAAATAAAATTCTTTTGTCATCTCTTTGTAACTTTCGCTATAATTGTGCCGTCCGTCTTCAAGATGCATTTCTTGTAGTTCAATAGCTTGTTTTATACCCGAAAAGGCCATTAAACTACGTTTAATTTCACCATGTTTTTGACCACGTATTCTTAGCTTTTTGTTACAATAAAGCTGATTTTCATTGGCTAGTCCACAAAATGAATCTTCTTCAATAAAGGGGATAATAACACAAAATACACCCTTATTGGACAAAAGCATTTTTGTGCTTCCAATAAGGTGTTCAAAAGGTAAAGCATTTTCAAAACGTGCTAGATTTCTAGCGTTATTTTTGGTGTCAAAATCATTGGTATAAAATGGAGGATTTGACACAATAAGGTCGTATTTGTCTTCTACTTCTTCTGTAAATTCTTCTAGACTTGCATGGTAGCAAAACAAACGATCTGCCCACGGCGACTGCTCAAAATTTTGTACACATTGCTCATAGGCTTCAGCATCAATTTCAATGGCATCAATTAATTCTGCGGTGCTGCGTTGTGCAAGCATTAGCGCCAAAATTCCCGAACCTGAACCAATATCTAGAACAGAATTAGGGCAATGATTTATAGCAGCCCAAGCACCAAGTAAAACGGCATCGGTACCGACTTTATTTGCACAGCGGTCGTGTACTACACTAAATTGTTTAAACTGAAAGGCTTCCAAAGGCATTAGTCGAGATACAAGTCAATAAGTCCAGGCGGTGTTTTTACCAATACAGTTTTGGCTGTACGGTCTAGACTACAAATAATATCGTCGTTGATGGGGATTAAAACTTCTTTACCATGATGATCAATTTCAAATAAGGCTTGCGTTGTGCTATCGTTAACTCCTGTGATATGCCCTACGGGACCAAAATTTTCATCAATAACTTGAAATCCAATAATTTCGTGGAAATAAAAAGTATTGCCTTCAAGTTTTGGCAAAAGAGCAAGAGGAAGATATAAGTCTTTTTTTAAGAGGGCATCGGCATCACTTTCACTGCTAACATCCTCAAGTTTTAAACGTAACAAGTTAGATTTGTGCAGCTGAGATTTTTCTACAAAATAAGGAATCAAGCGGTTACTAACGTCTATAAATAAGGCGTCTAAATTTTCGTATATATCAGGTTGGTCGGTGTCGAGTTTGGCTATAATTTCTCCTTTAAAGCTGTACTTTTTTACGATTTTTCCAAGATAAAAACAATCTTCTTTTTTCATAAAAGTTCAAAAAAAAACCTGACCGTTAAGTCAGGTTTAAAGGTATAAAAAATAAATGTTTTATTCTTCTTCGTTTGAAGCTTCTTCAGTAGCAACTTCTTCTTCTGTAGCTTCTTCTACTACAGGAACAGCGTCAGCAATACGCGCCTCATTGGCTGCTTTTTCTGCAGCAAGGGCTTTTGCTTCCTGTGCTTCTTTGGCTTTCTGAAGATCAGATTTTTTAGCATCAATTTTAGCTTGCTTCTCTGCAACCCAAGCTTGGAATTTTTCTTCCGCTTGTTCTTCAGTTAAAGCCCCTTTCTTTACTCCTCCAGCAAGGTGTTTTTTTAATAAAACGCCTTCATGCGATAAAATTGCACGAGTCGTATCTGTGGGTTGAGCACCATTTTCTAACCATTTTACAGCACCATCAACGTTGAGGTCAATTTGTGCAGGATTGGTGTTCGGGTTGTACGTTCCTAGTTTTTCAAGAAAACGGCCATCTCTTTTTGAGCGCGAATCCGCAGCAACAATCCAATAGAATGGTTTTCCTTTTTTTCCGTGTCTTTGTAATCTTAGTTTTACAGGCATAAAAATTAATTTGTGAGGTTCTCGACCTCTGTTATTAATGAGCGGCAAATATACTATATTTTTTCAATACAAAAACATTCATTTATTTTTTATATTTTTGAGCTGATATATGTTGTTAAATTCAAGCTGTTTTAATCAATAAACTATGAAATATTTTGTACTTTCTCTACTTGTAATGTTTTCTTTTTTTGGATGTCAAGATGAGATTCAAACGAGTTCCCCAACCTTACAAGGATTACAACACGGCGATTTTACATGGAAGTCCAATTCACGTTCAGCGACCGTAAATGCGTCGGGGGCACTAACAATTACTGGAACAGATGGTTATGGCACCATGACAATTATACTACCTGCAGCTACTGTTGGGTCTTATGAATTAGGAAAAGGCAAGACCTCTACGGTAACATTTAAACAAGAAAACATCATATATTCCACACAATATGATGGGGTTGAATATCCCGTATATTTGAGTGATGGAAAAGTAACGATTGAAGAAGTAAATGCTGAAACCAAAAATATTAAAGGCACATTTTATTTTAATTCTTACGATAGTACTGGAACAAAATATATGAACTTTTCGGAAGGCGTGTTTTATAATTTAAGCTATACGGAGTAGGGGGTATTCAACCTTTAACTCCAATTGATATTTTAGTCATCAAGACGTAAAGTGTTAGAAAAGAACCCACTTCATATTCGAAAAAATTATCGTAATAGTTATTCCCCCCTTTTTCTAATAAATACAAGCCACCAAAAATTGGTGCCTGAAGATCAAAGTAAAAGAAATTATTCAGTTTTTCACCAAGTTTCGATTTGTTTAATAATTCTAACTTTGGTTTATTGATAAACGTATTAACAAAATTAAAATCTTCGTATTGATAAGAGTGTATTATTTCATGAGCTATGAGATTGTTTTTGTCTAACCATGATTCATCTATCAAAATAAGTTTTCCCCACGTTGCGCCTGCGTGTTTAAAGTTCTTGGATAAAGAAAATAATATTTCACCCGTTTTTAAACTCTTTTCTAATTCAAATTTGTTGCCGTATGCATAAATTCCTGTAAGTAATAAAGCAACAGGCATAATTTTATATTTAATTTTAATTTTATTTTTTGTGTGAACTTCTATTCGATTAAATCCAATGTTAAAGTGCCAAATATTCCAAAAATCTTGATTCAATGATGCATTTTCAACTATTGATGACCCTATTGAGTTTATAAATTTTGCACCCCAAGCATATTCCAGTTTATTATTATCTGAAACTTTGAGAATAAAGTTTTTACTTTCATAAACCAAATATCCGCCTACTCCCCCTTGTAAAAATCCTTTTAAAAAAACCTTACCTGTTTTTTCATTTGGTTTTTTGTTAATTATTGCTCCGACACCTCCAGCAAAGGAGCCTATACCTATATTATAGATTGCCATTTCAGTTTTATTTTGACTATAAATAATATTTGTAACTAAAAAACTAAGTATTAAAAATTTTACTTTAATCATTTATTTAATTTGTTTTTGAATAAAAATTAAATTCATTATTTGATTTAAACAAGACTTTGCCTTTTGAATTAATAACAAGTGAACTTACGAAATTTGCACTTTTGATCATTGGAATTTTATTTTCTATACAGCGTAAACTAAGAATATTATTATATTGTTTAGTTCCCCAAACCGAATTATTAAAAAATTTTTCACTAGATAACAAATACATAATTTTTGCATTTCTGTTTTCTTTTAGAACATAATAAACTCTGCTAAATGCAGTGACATCCGGGATTTGGAGTGTTAAGACTTGTTTAAAAAAATGGATTTCTTCAAACCTAGTTTATCATACTCTCCCATTGGTTATGACACATAAAAACCTAAAAAGTCACATTTTTTAGCCACTTTTTTTTAATTGTTTATAAATCCTTAAAAAAAGCCAGCCCAACAGCTTAAAATAATACTATATTTAGAGCTCTATTTTAAGCACAAATTTTTGCCATGTATTTAATCTTTGATACCGAAACTACTGGTCTGCCCAAGCGATGGAATGCCCCCCTAACGGACACCGACAATTGGCCACGTTGTATCCAAATTGCATGGCAATTGCACGACCATATGGGCCAATGCCTTGAACATCAAGATTTTCTCATTCGCCCCAATGGATTTAATGTGCCCTATGATGCCGAAAAAGTTCATGGCATTTCTACAGCCTTAGCCACAGAAAAAGGCGAGGAATTAGCGGTTGTTCTCAAAAAATTTAATATTGCGCTATCCAAAGCCAAATTTGTAGTGGGACAAAATGTAGGTTTCGACCTCAATATTATGGGCTGCGAATACCATCGCCTACAAATTGAAACCCCTCTTAATACTATGCCGGTTTTGGACACCTGTACCGAAACCACGGCGAGTCTTTGTCAATTGCCTGGCGGACGTGGAGGTAAATTTAAATTGCCAACCCTAACGGAGTTGCATCAGTTTTTGTTCCAAACCCCATTTGCAGAAGCCCACAACGCCACTGCCGATGTGGAAGCCACAACACGTTGTTTTTTGGAATTGCTTAGAAAAGGTGTTTTTTCGCCAGATGAGCTGCAGTCTACACCAGAATATATTCAAGAGTTTAAAGCACATCACCCAAATCCGATGGCGCCCATTGGTCTTAGACATATCAATCTCAAAGAAGCCACAGCGGCCATTAATGCAAAAGCCCAAAAGGAAACTCAAATACCCCAGCACTCTACTGATATTCCCGAAATTTTGAATGACGCCACTATAGCACATTTGCATAATCATTCTCAATTTTCAATTTTACAATCCACCATCAGCATCAAAAAATTAGTCAATGCTGCTGCCAAATACCAAATGCCTGCCGTTGCCCTAACTGATCATGGAAATATGATGGGGGCTTTTCATTTTGTAAAAGAAATTGGAAATTATAATAAAGGATTAAAACAACAAAAGCTAGACGCTGAAGCAAAAGGAGAGCCTTTTGAAGCCACTCCCATAAAAGCAATTGTTGGCTGCGAATTTTTTGTTTGTGAAGACCACGAAAATAAATCACACAAAGACAATGGATATCAAATTGTCTTTTTGGCCAAATCCAAAAAAGGGTATGAAAATCTGGTAAAGATGTCTTCTATTGCGTTTACCGATGGATTTTATTATGTTCCTAGAATTGATCGCAAGATTGTAGAACACTACAAAGAAGATTTAATTGTACTAACAGGAAATCTTTATGGTGAAGTGCCCTCAAAGGTTTTAAATGTTGGTGAACATCAAGCCGAAGACGCATTACTATGGTGGAATGAACAATTTCAAGAGGATTTATACATTGAACTCATGCGTCATGGTCAAGAAGATGAAGACCGTGTCAATCTTGTATTGATTCAATTTGCCAAAAAGCATAACATAAAATTAGTAGCCACCAACAACACCTATTATATAGACCAAACCGAGGCCAATGCACACGATATTTTGTTGTGTGTGAAAGACGGTGAAAAACAAGCCACACCCATAGGTCGGGGGCGTGGCTACAGATATGGACTTCCCAATCAAGAATATTTTTTCAAGTCATCAGAAGAAATGAAAGAATTGTTTAAGGATGTTCCAGAGGCCATTCTAAATATTCAAGAGGTGGTTGATAAAATTGAACCTTTTGAATTGGCAAGAGATGTATTGCTTCCAAAATTTGAAATTCCCGACGAATTTGTAAATAAAACCGATGCTTTGGAGGGTACAAATCATGGGGAGAATGCATATCTACGTCATTTGACATATGAAGGCGCAAAAAAGCGCTACAAAACACTAACAGATGCCATTAAAGAGCGTATTGATTTTGAACTTCAAACCATCGAAAAAACAGGGTATCCAGGATATTTTTTGATTGTAGAAGATTTTATTCGCGAGGCGCGAAATATGGATGTTTCTGTTGGGCCAGGGCGTGGTTCTGCAGCAGGGTCGGTTGTGGCCTATTGTCTTTGGATTACAAATATTGATCCTATTAAATACGATTTACTTTTTGAGCGTTTTCTCAATCCAGATCGTGTTAGTATGCCTGATATTGATATCGATTTTGATGATGAAGGACGAAGTCGAGTGATGGATTATGTGATTAAGAAATATGGCGCCAATCAAGTGGCGCAAATTATCACATATGGTACAATGGCCGCCAAATCCTCCATAAGAGACACTGCACGTGTTTTGGATTTACCATTGGGCGATGCAGACCGCATTGCAAAGCTGGTGCCCAATATGTCTAAGCTCAATAAAATATTTGGGGTAGACGAAAAAATCCTCAAACAAAAATTTCGTGCCGAAGACATGGAGCTTATTAATCAATTGCTTAATATTTCTGAAGGTGATGATTTGGAGGCAGAAACCGTCAATCAAGCCAAAGTCTTAGAAGGTTCACTAAGAAATACAGGAATTCATGCGTGTGGCGTGATCATAACACCTGGTGATATTACCAATTATGTTCCTATTGCAACCGCCAAAGATTCAGATTTGTATGTGACTCAATTTGATAACTCGGTGGTTGAAGATGCAGGTTTGCTAAAAATGGATTTTTTAGGACTCAAAACATTAACGCTTATAAAAGATACTGTAAAAATTGTCAAAGCCAAACATGGAATTGCTCTAGATCCCGAAAATTTTCCATTAGATGATGTCGCAACATACGAATTGTTTCAACGTGGAGAAACGGTGGGTATATTTCAATACGAATCGCCAGGAATGCAAAAACATATGCGCGATTTGAAGCCAACGGTATTTGCCGATTTAATTGCCATGAATGCGCTATATCGTCCTGGTCCTTTAGAGTATATTCCTAGTTTTATCCGCAGAAAGCACGGTGATGAAGACATCTCATATGACCTTCCAGAAATGGAAGAATATTTGAAAGAAACTTATGGAATTACAGTCTATCAAGAGCAAGTAATGCTACTGTCTCAAAAGCTCGCTGATTTTACCAAAGGTGAAGCCGATGTTTTGCGAAAAGCTATGGGTAAAAAGCAAAAAGAAGTACTTGACAAAATGAAGCCAAAATTCATTAATCAAGCGAGTTCAAAAGGGTTAAATCCAGAGAAATTAGAAAAAATTTGGACCGATTGGGAGAAATTTGCAAGTTATGCTTTCAATAAGTCGCACTCAACATGTTATGCTTGGATAGCCTATCAAACGGCCTACCTCAAAGCACACTACCCAGCAGAATATATGGCAGCAGTATTGTCCAACAATATGAACGATATCAAGCAAGTGACCTTTTTTATGGAAGAGGCGAAGCGTATGAAACTCAATGTTTTGGGGCCTGATGTCAATGAAAGTTATTACAAGTTTTCTGTAAATAAAGACAACGCCATTCGCTTTGGAATGGGTGCTATAAAAGGGGTAGGACATGGTGCTGTAAAAACAATTGTTGAAGAGCGAAAAAAAGAGGGGACATACCGTTCTATATTTGATTTAGCCAAGCGTATTGATTTACGAGCAGCCAATAAAAAAGCCTTTGAAAATTTGGCCAATGCTGGTGGTTTTGACTGTTTTACAAATACGCACCGTGCACAATATTTTTATGATGAAGGAGATGGGGTAACATTTTTGGAAAAAACTATAAAATATGCCAATAAATTTCAAGAGAATAAAAATTCTGCTCAAGTGAGCTTGTTTGGTGAAGCCAGTGAGGTTCAGTTTCCAGAGCCCGAACTTCCAGCTTGCGAAAGTTGGGGTGCCATGGAAAAATTAGCTCGAGAAAAAGAAGTGGTTGGTATTTATATTTCAGGGCATCCTTTGGACGATTTCCGAATAGAAATGCAAAATTTTTGCAATGGAACCGTAGCCTATTTTCAAAACATGACACCGTTGATCAACAAAGAAATTACGTTTGGAGGAGTAGTTACTGATGTTCAGCATCGTGTGAGTAGACAAGGCAAAGGTTGGGCGAGTTTTACTATTGAAGACTACACCAACAGTCATGAATTTAGAATTTTTGGCGAAGAATATCTCAAATTCAGACACTTTCTAATGCTAAATAATTTTGTTTACATACGCGCATTTGTTCGAGAGGGGTGGACCAACAGAGAAACTGGAAAAATAGGAGAACCCCGTTTGCAGTTCAATAACTTTCAATTGTTACATGATGTAATGGATGCATACGCTAATAAATTATCTATTCAGCTCAATATCAAAGATTTAAATGAGCAAAAAGTAATTGAAATTCAAGACCTTTTAAGACTACATAAAGGCAAACATCATCTGAATTTTGTAGTATATGACGATGAAGAAGAATTAAAATTGGAGCTCAAAAGCAGAAAACAGAAAGTCAAAATCTCACAAGAATTGTTGACCGAACTTCAAAATCAAAATATCTTTTATAAACTCAATTAACCATATCAATATTGTCAATTTCATCATAAGAAAAACAAATTGAACATAGGCTTGAGAACTCGTTTTTTTGATTAAATTTGTAATTAAATTAAAACTAAATCTTATGGCACTAGAAATAACAGATGCAAACTTTGAAGAAACAGTCCTAAATAGCAGTAAACCAGTATTGGTTGATTTTTGGGCAGCGTGGTGTGGTCCTTGCCGCATGGTAGGTCCAATCATTGACGAAATCAGTACTGAATATGCCGAAAAGGCTGTTGTTGGCAAAGTTGATGTTGATGCAAATCAAGAATTTGCTGCAAAATATGGTGTACGAAACATTCCTACAGTATTAGTATTTCAAAACGGAGAAGTTGTTGGACGACAAGTAGGTGTTGCACCAAAAGCAAGTTACACCGATGCGATTGACGCCTTGTTGTAATCTTCAATTAATAATAAATTTGAAAAGGTTTGTCCATGTGGCAAACCTTTTTTAGTTTAGGGGATAATGAGCTTTCAAAACGATTATCAAAATAAGACTCAATTTTCCAATTTTGAGCTACTCGCACAATCTATTGTGGAGGGCTTTATTTCTGGAATGCACAAAAGTCCATTTCATGGTTTTTCTGCTGAATTTGCCGAACATAAAATTTATAATAATGGCGAAAGTACTCGCCATATTGATTGGAAACTTTTTGCCAAAACAGATAAATTATATACCAAGCGTTTTGATGAAGAAACCAATATGCGTTGTCATATCATAGTAGACCTTAGTTCATCTATGTTTTATCCAAATTTGGAAGAACATTCAGATTTGAAATATAATAAAGTGGAATTTTCAGCATTAGCATCGGCAGTTTTACTTCAAATTCTGAAAAAACAACGCGATGCAGTAGGCCTGAGTTTGTATGCCGATACCTATCAATATTATGCTCCAGAAAAAGGAAATGAACGTCATTTTCAGATGTTGCTGGATAAGTTGTACAACGCCACAACCATAGCGCCAAAACAATCAACAACCAAGACCTATGAGGTGTTGCATCAAATTGCAGAACAAATGCATCGTCGCTCAATGATTATTTTGTTTACAGACATGTTTCAGTCCGAAATGGCATCCACTCAGTTATTTGAGGCACTAAGGCATTTGAAATACAATAAGCATGAGCTTATTCTTTTTCATGTTTTCGATAAAAAAACAGAATTTGATTTTGACTTTAGCAACACTCCAAAACATTTTGTAGATGTAGAAACAGGCGCTTCAATTGATGTATTTCCAAAATCTGTTCAAGAAAACTACAGCAAAGCGCTAAATAAATATTTTAAAGAATTGAAATTAAAATGCGATCAATATAAGATACATTATATGCCTGTTGATGTGCGTGAGGGTTTTAATAAAATCCTGATGACTTTCTTTGAAAAACGCAATAAATTTTTGTGAAAAATAAATAAAAAACATTTGTTGTATTAAAAATGCAATGTATATTTGCATTCGCTTTAAGCAACGGTTTGGTAGTTCAGTTGGTTAGAATACCTGCCTGTCACGCAGGGGGTCGCGGGTTCGAGTCCCGTCCAGACCGCAGAAATTTAAAAGCCTCCTAAAAGAGGCTTTTATTCTAAAATGTTGTGTTGAGGTAATCCAATGGATTACCCGTGGTTTGACAAAACCAGTGAGAAGCTTTCCTGTAAAACGGAGGGCTTTTTTTATACCATTTATTTATGTCTTTTGACGTGTTTTTCTAGAATTCTTTTGTTTTCTTTTTGTACCAAATGATGTTTGCGATGTCCCCAAACTTTGGCTCGTGCTGCACGTGCGCTCTCTTCTAAGTGTACAATGGGTAATGGATAGTTTTGACCCAAAACAACCCCACAAAATTCTTGCTCCATAGCACTCATTTTCCATGGTTCATGAATATGCTCTACAGGAACTTGTATAAGTTCGGGCACCCATTTTTTTATAAAAATACCTTCTGGGTCTTGCTCCATCGAGTTTTTTACAGGGTTGTATAATCGAATGGTATTGATACCAGTTGTACCGGCCTGCATTTGAAATTGAGGATAATGAATTCCAGGGTCATAATCTAGAAATAAACGTGCCAAATGATATACACCATCGCGCCAATCTTGATCCAAATTTAGCGTCAAGAACGATACTAAAAGCGCTCGCATTCTAAAGTTAATCCACCCCGTTTGCTCTAAAGCACGCATACAGGCATCAATCAGCGGATAGCCTGTGGCGCCTAGTTTCCATGCTTTTAAATAGGTGGCGTTTGTGTTTCGTTCCAATAATTCATAACCAGCATTGATGCATTGCGTTTCGTAACTGCACTCCATTTCAAATTTTTGAACAAAAAAACAATGCCAATGTAAACGTGTTAGCATGGCCGAAAACACACGCTTTCTTTTTTGAGCATTGGGATGCATATTGACATATTGTAAGACTTGGCGTACGCTCAAATTCCCTCAGCTCAAAAACGGTGATACTCTGCTACAACTTATTCTACTTTCGGTAGGTTTAGAAATGTGCTTCTGATAATTGAACCCTCTTTCCTCAAGAAAAGAATGCAAGTACCGCCAGGCCATGCCTTCTCCAGCTGGTTGAAATGATTTTGGGTAGTGTTCCAATTGCTTTTGAAGTTTTTTTGGAAGTATAAAAGGATAAGAAAACTCTATTTTTTTGGCTTTTGAGAAACTGTTATTTATTAGAGGTTTACTCATGTAACTGTTCCAAAGTTTTGCCCAATGGGTTCTATTTTTTAATCCTCGAACAACTCCATTTTGTTGGGATTCTTGCCATAAAATAGTGTGTTGCTTACAAAATTTTGAAATGCTTTTATCACGTAGCCAAGAACGTTCTGTACCACTTTCGTTATGGCTAAAAATGGTTTGAATATCGAATTTTGTATATAGAAACTCAAAAATATCTAATGAATTTCCATAAAAAATAGAAACAGAAGCATTTGAAGATGCTAAGGTTTTATTGAGGGCGTTTATGGAATGGTAAATAAATTGCAAGTGGTGCACTCCAGAATCAGGGTGTTGCAACAAGTTTGTATCAAAAATGTAGATGATGATGTAGGGGATTTTTGCGTTTTCTGCAAGATATAGGGGCTCGTGATCTTGGGTACGTAAATCACGTTTCAACCAGACGATGTTTGTTTTAGCTCTTTTCAATGTCCATATCCATTAAACACGTAAAAGTAACGAAAACAGTAGTTTATGGTTTTAATTTTAAGATAGATTTATAAAAAAAAAGCGGCCCATGGGCCGCTTTTTAATTGTGGGATTTATTTTTATTTTTTGTTGAATTCAAAGACTTGTCCGCCAATATTCAACTCGAAGCTAGTTTTATCGGAATTGAATTGCATTTCAAGGCCGGCTTCGTCAGAAATGAATTTACCACCACCATCATTGGTGAGTGGTAGGGCAGGCTGACCTTCAGCTGTAGCCACAAGCTCTCCATTCTTTTCAGAAATGGTGATAACCATTGGAAATGCTGCTGAAGTATAATCTCCAAAATATCCAGTTAAATCTTCAGCATTTTCCGCAGCAATTTCTGGTGTCCATCGGTTGTTGCTAGAGTCCACATCTGGTAAAACATAATCTGGATCAATCACAACACTTTTTAGAGGTTCTGAAGAATCGTATTTGAAGGTCCATTTTTTGTTGCGTTTCCAAATTTCTACTGGAAGTGTGTGTCTTGTTTTAGCGCCACTTTCTGTTGTAAATTCCAAAGTCACGGGCATTGGCATTTGCTGTAGATTTTCAATGGTTACAATTGCGCCTTTTGAAGGGTCACCATCTTCATATTTAACTTTATTGATGGCTTGATCTAATTTCCAATTATGAACAAACCATCCCCGCCAGAACCAGCTGAGTTCCTCGCCGCTTACATTTTCCATTGTTCTGTAAAAATCATCTGGAGTCGGGTGTTTATAGGCCCAACGGTTGATGTATTCTGTAAAGGCTTCATCAAAACGTTCTTCTCCAAGAATATGTTCGCGAAGCATTTCTAGTCCAGCACCTGGTTTATAGTAAGCCAACAGTCCTAAATTTCGTTCTTTTAAATTGTCTGGAGCCGTATAGATTGGTTCCATACTATCATTAACTAACACTCCAGAAAAGCGATGCATATTACGCTCTGGTTCTTTGTACTCACCATTATTAAAAGCATCTGTACTCAACGAATTGATAAAGGTATTAAACCCTTCATCCATCCAAGCATGAAGCCGCTCATTGGAACCTACAATCATAGGAAACCAAATGTGACCAAACTCATGATCTGTTACTCCCCAAAGTCTGTCATTTTTACTTTTCCAGCTACAGAATACAATTCCAGGGTATTCCATCCCACCTTGATTTCCAGCAACATTAATGGCTGCAGGATAAGGGTATTCAAACCATTTTTCTGAATAGTGTTCAACGGATGCTTTTGTATATTCTGTTGAGCGTGCCCATGAATCCATAGTGTTGCTTTCAACAGGGTAAACAGACATGGCCATAGATGTTTTACCGCTAGGCAAGTTGATGCGTGCCGCATCCATGATAAATGCTTTTGATGAAGACCATGCGACATCTCTTGAATTTTCAATTCTAAATTTCCATGTCAATCGGTCTTTACCTTGCGGTCTTGAGTTTGGATCATTGATTTCTTCTGCGGAGCGGATAATAACAGTTTCGTCACTTGATGCTGCTTGTTCCAATCGTTTGAGTTGTGTTTCAGTATACACGTCTTCTGGATTGAGCAATTCTCCTGAACAAACGACAAGGTGGTCGGCGGGTGAGTTGATATGAACATCAAATGTTCCATATTCCAAATAAAATTCACCAGCGCCTAAGTAAGGCAATGTGTTCCAACCCGAAACATCGTCATAAACACACATTCTCGGATACCATTGTGCCAGATTGAAAATGCGTCCATTTTTGGTTTCCAAAACACCCATTCTATCTGATCCGTAATCTGGTGAAGTAAACGAAAAATCAATATTTAGGTTTATTCTTCCTCCATTTGCGGCCAATGGTTTTGGCAATAAGATTTTCATACGAGTGTCATGAATTTCATATTCAGCATTGATTTCTGTAATTCTTTTTTTAGAATTTTTTCGTTTATTCTTTGAAGATCCTTTTTGATTATTGCTTTCGTAACCCAATGAAACTTTGCTGATATCATAGCCGCCATCAAAATCTTGCCCTTTGGCTCCGTTTCGACTTCCACTTAAGGGAATAATTGCATTTCCTCTAGAGTCTTTTTTAAATAGGTTTTGATCCACTTGAACCCACAAAAATTCCAACGCATCGGGACTGTTATTGGTATAGGTAATGACCTCTGATCCACTAAAGTGTTTTGTATCTTCATTCAAACGAATGTCAATTTTGTAATCAGCACTGTTTTGCCAATAGGCATGTCCTGGTTTTCCACTAGCCGATCGTGTAGCAGTTCCATTTTTGGTGTAAAATCCGTGCCCAAAAGCGGCATTGTAATCATAAACAGATGCGGGTTCTTCTTGAGCAAAAAGTGATGTTGACAGCAACATAATGCTGAATGTCAGTAGATAATAATACTTGTTCATAGGTGTTTTTTTAAAATAAAATGTTTGTGAAAATAGTTGAATTAATTGTAATGTGTAAAAACTTTTTTTAATATGATTTAACCATTATAAAAAATGGATTTGTTTTCCCAAAGAATGGAAATAAACATCCCAAGGTAGATAACAGCAACTACAAATTTAATAAAAGTAGAGGTCAAAAACCCAAGAAAGGATCCAAAAGCGGCTTTTAGTGCTGTTTTTGAATCGGCTTTGTTAAGCATTTCACCAAAAAGCGCTCCTAAAAATGGGCCTATTATAATACCCCCTGGAATTGGAGAGAATAACCCTACCAAAAGGCCAATTGTTGTCCCAATCATTCCTGCTCTAGAGCCCCCAAACTTTATTGTACCCATTGCAGGGATAAAGTAGTCCAGAACCCATATGATAATGGCAATAATTAGGGTGATGATTAAAAACTTCTTGCTCACTTCAATAAGGGGTGAAAAGTAAAGCAAAAGAAATCCAAACCAACTGGTTATTGGGCCAGGTAATACAGGTAAAAAACTACCGATTATACCAAGTAACATCAAAACTGCAGCAACGACAATTAGAAATAGTTCCATAAAATTTGTTTGCTTTTAGACGAAAAAACGCCTAAAATGTTACATAAAATTAACACTTTATTAGGGTTAATTTTATGATGTTAAAATCATAAATATACTACTTTTGCGAAAAATAATCATCTATGAATGCCCTTTCAGAACTTATCGCATTAATTACACTAAAAAAACTCAACGACCACACCTTTATTGGAAACAATTACAGCGCCCCTTGGGGTAGGGTGTTTGGAGGCCAGGTTTTGGCCCAATCGCTTTATGCGGCCTATCAAACTGTTCCAAATGACCGATTTGTCCATTCTATGCATGCCTATTTTATTTTGGGTGGAGACCTCAATATCCCTATAAAATACGAAGTTGATGTGATTAGAGACGGGGGAAGTTTTACAACCCGACGTGTGGTAGCATTTCAAAATGAAAAAGCAATTTTCAATATGTCTGCTTCTTTTCAAAAAGTCCAAGATGGTGTGAATCATCAAATTGCAATGCCCAACGTATTGCCTCCACAAAATCTGATTAAAAGTGAAGAGCAGATTGAGAAGTTTAAAACTATTTTGCCAACCACATATAAACGCTACAAGGCATCTTTACCTAAAATATTTCAGTTTAAACCAGTGGATGATATGTTATCTAAGTTGGTAAAGAATAGCCCGCCATATGATAATATTTGGTTTAAAACGGTGGAAGAAATTGGAAAAAATAAACCTTTGCAGCACCAGCTTTTGGCCTATGCATCAGACTATAATATCCTTCGTCCAGCGTCTATGCCGCATCGCGAATTACTCAACACCAAAGAAGTGTTTTACACCAGTTTGGATCATGCCATTTGGTTTCATCGCGATTTTGATTTGAGCGATTGGTTGTTGTATTCAATAGACAGTCCAAGTGCTTCCAACTCCAGATGGTTTTCTAGAGGCAGTATTTTTGATAAAAATGGAACCTTAATTGCTTCCGTTGCACAAGAAGGCTTGATGCGAATTATTGGAGAACGCAAAGTCTAAAGCGCTCCTATTTTTTCATTTTTTCTTTAAATTCTTCAACATCAATTGAAGTATCGGCCACAATGTCAAGGGCTTTATTAACAATCTCTTCGGTGTTTTTTGTGTAGCCTAGGCCCACAGCAATTTTTGTCAAAATTAGAACTTCATGTTCGTCTTTAATATGGTCTGCATATACCATTCTTGCCAAATCAAATAAACGCTCCAAACGTCGTTCCGAAGTAATCGGAGGATTAATGGGATGCGATTTATAATCTTCTAAAATGGCATCATACACCAATTTTGAAATGTCTAATTTTCTGGCTAAACGATCCAAAAACGCCTTTTCTTCTTCGGTAATGACATTGTCATCCATAGCAATACGTACAATTGCTGTAAAATGGTCTTGATTACGTTTTTTGAATCCACTGTCGAATAATTCGGAAAAAGTCATATTTTTTAGTTTTGGGGTGAGCTACAAACCTACATATTTTTTTTAAAAAATGGTAATAATGTTTTGTGTTGAAATTATTTTTTTTGCGGTGGGGTTGTTCTAATGTTTTATATTTGCAAAAATTAATTTTAGTTGAGCAAAAGTGAGCTTTCTCAAAAATTTGTACAGTCTTTGAAACTTCAAAAACTGTGCGATGCTATGTCCATTACTCAACAAAAAACACAACTCAAAGGCCTTATAGGTTCTGCGTTTTCGTTTACAATTGCAGCAGCATTTCGTCAACAAAATACCCCTTTTTTAGTGGTTTTTGACTCCAAAGAAGCCGCTGCTTTTCATCTGAATGATTTAGAACTGATTTTACCCACAGAGGATGTGCTTTTTTATCCTGGAAGTTATCGAAGACCCTGCGAAATTGAAGAAACAGACAATGCCAATGTTTTACTTCGAGCCGAGGTGCTCAATAGAATAAATAGCAGAAAAAAACCAGCACTATTGGTCACCTATCACGATGCACTTTTTGAAAAGGTGCTTTCCAAAAAAGACCTCAATCGCAATACTTTTAAAATCAAAAAAGGAGATGATTTAAGTATAGAATTTATCAATAACCTTCTCTTTGAATACCATTTCAAACGGGTTGATTTTGTGACTGATCCTGGAGAGTTTTCTGTTCGCGGAGGTATTGTTGACGTCTTTTCATTTGCACACGATACCCCCTATCGTATTGAGTTTTTTGGTGATGAGGTCGAGAGCATTCGTACTTTTGATATTGCATCTCAACTTTCATTAAACACACACAATGCTCTTCAAATTATTCCCAATATAGAGCACAAACACCACAATGAAAAGCGGATTGGATTTTTAGAGTATATCTCAAAAGAGACCGTTATATTCTCTTCCAATTTACCCGCTCTTATGGGGTCTATGGATTTATTGTTTGAAAAAGCAACTGTAGCATTCGACAGGCTAGAGCATACTGTAAAATATAGTGCGCCATCAGATTTGTTTTGTACAGGACAAATTTTCAAAGACCAATTGCCTCAATTTTCAGTTGTAGAATTTGGACAGGATGTGTTGTTTGAAGGCAGCAGTTCAAATGCAATATATTTTGAAACAAGTCCTCAGCCCTCATTCAATAAACAATTTAATTTATTGATTCAAGATTTGAATCAACACCACAACGATGGCTATCAAACTATAATTTGTTGTGCCAATACGCAACAAGCACAACGTTTTCACGATATTTTTGAGGAGCAGGAAACGGTTGTTCATTACAAAACGCTTGTATTGTCTTTGCATCAAGGTTTTATAGATCATGACAACAAAATTGTGTGTTATACCGATCATCAACTTTTTGAGAGGTATCATAAGTTCCATCTGAAAAATGGGTTTTCAAAAAAACAAGCCATTACTTTACGGGAGTTGAACAGTCTTGAAGTGGGTGATTATGTCACGCATATCGATCATGGGATAGGACGTTTTGGGGGGCTCAAAAAAATTGATGTAGAGGGTAAACTTCAAGAAGCCATTAAGTTAATTTATGGTGAACGTGATGTGCTATATCTTAGCATTCATTCGTTGCATAAAATCACGAAATTTAATGGTAAAGATGGCAAGGCGCCAAAAATTTATAAACTAGGGAGCGAAGCCTGGAAAACACTAAAACAAAAAACCAAATCTCGTGTAAAAGAGATCGCGTTTAATCTCATTCAATTGTATGCGAAACGAAAGCTACAAAAAGGCTATCAGTACCGTCCCGATAGCGCCATGCAATTGGAGTTGGAATCCTCTTTTGTGTATGAAGACACCCCCGATCAAACTACGGCTACTGTCGATATCAAAAAAGATATGGAAAGCGAGCGTCCTATGGACCGTTTGGTTTGTGGTGATGTGGGCTTTGGTAAAACAGAAGTCGCTATTCGTGCCGCATTTAAAGCGGTAGATAATGGCAAACAGGTTGCCGTTTTGGTACCAACGACAATCTTGGCCTTTCAGCATGCCAATACATTCAAAAATCGTTTAAAAGAGTTTCCGGTTACTATAGATTACTTAAATCGATTTAAAACCGCCAAGCAAAAACGTGAGACTTTACAACAGTTATCAGAAGGCAAACTCGACATTATTATTGGAACGCATCAACTGGTCAATACAGCCGTTAAATTTAAGGATCTTGGACTTTTGATTGTTGACGAAGAACAAAAATTTGGCGTAGCCGTCAAAGAAAAATTAAAGACTTTAAAAGAAAATGTTGATGTACTGACATTAACAGCAACCCCAATTCCTCGAACCCTTCAGTTTAGTCTTATGGCGGCACGTGATCTTTCGGTTATTACCACGCCACCACCCAATCGTTTTCCTATTGAAAGTCAAGTAATTCGACTAAATGAATCCATCATTCGTGATGCAATCAGTTATGAAATTCAAAGAGCAGGGCAAGTGTTTTTTATTCATAATCGCATAGAAAACATCAAAGAAGTTGCTGGAATGCTCCAACGGTTGGTCCCTGATGCGAAAATTGCAGTCGGTCATGGGCAATTAGACGGAAAAAAACTCGAACAATTGATGCTCGATTTTATGGAGGGCGCATTCGATGTTTTAGTCAGTACAACTATTGTAGAAAGTGGTTTAGATGTACCAAATGCCAATACGATTTTTATCAACAACGCAAATAATTTTGGCCTAAGCGACCTTCACCAAATGCGAGGACGAGTAGGGCGAAGCAACAAAAAAGCATTTTGTTATTTTATTACACCCGACTATCATGCTATGACCGATGATGCACGAAAGCGAATTTCTGCTTTGGAACAATATACAGCTTTGGGAAGTGGATTTAATATTGCCATGAAAGACCTTGAAATTCGTGGAGCAGGAGATTTACTAGGCGGTGAACAAAGTGGGTTTATCAATGATATTGGATTTGAAACCTATCAAAAAATTCTAAACGAAGCTATTGACGAACTTAAAGAAAATGAATTTGAACACTTGTTCAATACAGAAGATACTTCAAAAACCTATGTCAAAGAATTGACAATTGATACCGATTTTTCTTTACTTTTCCCCGATGATTATGTCAATAACATATCGGAGCGTTTACGTTTATATACAGCGCTAAATGATTTAAAAACGGAGGTTGAACTCAAAACATTTGAAGCGGAAGTCATCGACCGTTTTGGGCCATTGCCAACAGAAGTTGTTGATTTGTTTGACAGTGTCAAAATGAAATGGATTGGTATGCAATTTGGGTTAGAAAAAATAATGATGAAACAACACAAAATGATAGGGTATTTTATTCCAGATCAAACCAGTAAATTCTTTGACTCTCCTCAATTTTCAACACTTTTAAAATATGTGCAAAAACATCCAAAAACCTGCGCTCTTAAAGAAAAACAAACACGTAGTGGTTTACGGTTGTTACTCACTTTTAATAAGGTAAAATCTATTCAGGAGGGGCTGCAGTTTTTGCATCAAATAATGGCTTGATTTTTGCTCCAAAATTTAGAAGACTTAAAACCTATTTTTCAAAAGTGATAAAAGGCATTTTTGAGATGCTGAATTTCAAAACTACCTTTGTTTTTTACCACACTAATCACATCAAAACGCACTTCCACGTCTAAATTATTTTGTTTAACATAATAATTAATAGCTTCAACAATGCGTTGCTGTTGTTTGGGTTTTAAAAATAGTGCAGGATGGCCAAAAAAATCCGTAGAACGGGTTTTGATTTCAACGGCGATAAGCGTGTTATTTTTTTGTACAATCAAATCCACTTCGGCCTTTCGATAGCGGTAGTTTTTTTCTAAAATAGTATAGTTGTTTTGTATCAAAAACCGTGCAGCTTCGGCTTCGCCTTTACGGCCCAATTGATAAGAATTGCTCATAGGTGTAGGAGAGTTTAAAAGGTGATTTGGGTGTCATTAGCAGTTACAGTTAAAGTAATTTTTCGACCAAAAATAAGGGCACGATTATCGAGTTCATGACCAGCGGGCATACCAAAAGCAACAGGAATATCATAGGGTTTTAGCACCTCTAAGATGAGCTGCTCTACGCTACTGCCCCAAGCGGTACTATTGGGTTTTATTTTTGACATATCGCCAACAAGGACTCCAACACATTGCTCAAAATAACCAGCGCGTTTGAGGCTTTGCAGCATCCGATCGATATGGTATTTGTATTCGCCAATGTCTTCAAAAAACAAAATTTTTCCACGCGTGTCCAACTGCGAAGCACTTCCAAGTTGACTCGCCAATAAGGTTAAGTTACCACCAACCAAAACCCCTTTGGCGGTGCCTTTTCGATTGCTGTTTTGCGCTTCAATTTCATAGGCATTTAAGGTTCCAAAAAGGCTCGATTTTAGCGATTCAATTGATGAAGAAATTGCTTTTCGGTCGTCTTCCATATTGACCGCCATCATGCCGTGAATGCTCTCAAAACCAAATTGTTGTAAGCTGTTATGAAGTGCAGTAATATCCGAATAACCAATCAGCCATTTGGGTTGTTTTTTAAAGGCATCAAAATTCAAGTTGTCCAAAATACGCACACTTCCATAACCCCCACGTGCACACCAAATGGCCTTTGCGTTGGGGTGATCCAAAGCCCATTGCATATCCGATTGGCGTTGGGCATCTGTCCCCGAAAAATGATGGTTTTGTGCAAAAACATGTTGACCCAAAATTGGAACAAGCTCCCAACTTTTCAAAAGGTTTTGGGCCTCCTCAATGGCTTGTTGTCGCCCTTTTAAAATACCGGCTGGTGCAACGATAACGACTGTATCCCCTTTTTTTAAGTAATCGGGAGTATAAAATTTTTCTGAGGTTGTAGATGGAGGTGTCTGAGCATTCATCGTAGAGGTTTTACTGTGTGTGCAGCTCGTAAAAAGCACAAACCATATTAGTGTTTTAAAATACATTTTTAAGGCTTTTTGTAAAGATATAAAAATCTGCTTTGTTCTGTTCAAATTGCTGCTTTATTTGTGTATTTTTGTTGTTACAATCTGAAAAAAATGTCAAAACGTTACACGCTTACTGCAGCTTTACCCTACACCAACGGTCCTATCCATATTGGTCACTTGGCAGGGGTTTATGTGCCTGCCGATATTTATGCACGATACTTACGTCTAAAAGGACACGATGTGGCCTTTATTTGTGGGAGTGACGAGCACGGTGTGCCCATTACGATTAAAGCCAAAAAGGAAGGCATCAGCCCCCAAGATTTGGTGGATCGTTACCATAAAATCATAAAAGATTCGTTTAATGAATTTGGAATTTCGTTTGACAATTATTCGCGAACCTCTGCAGCCATTCACCACGACACCGCTTCAGATTTTTTTAAAACCTTATACCAAAAAGGAGAATTTTTGGAAGAAACCACCAATCAACTTTACGATAGTGAGGCACAACAGTTTTTGGCCGATCGTTTTGTCATTGGAACTTGCCCAAAATGTGGTCATACCGAAAGTTATGGCGATCAATGTGAAGCCTGTGGAACAAGCCACAATGCCACCGATTTGATTCATCCAAAATCGGCCATTACAGGCAATGTTCCCGAATTAAAATCCACAAAACATTGGTATTTACCCCTCGATAAACACGAAGATTTTTTAAAACAATGGATTGGCAAAGACCATAAAGCCGATTGGAAATCCAATGTCTATGGGCAATGCATGTCGTGGATTAATGATGGATTGCGTCCTAGAGCGGTAACGCGCGATCTTGATTGGGGAATTCCTGTTCCTGTCAAAGGGGCCGATGGCAAAGTGCTTTATGTGTGGTTTGATGCGCCTATTGGCTATATTTCATCAACAAAAGAATGGGCCAAAGCCAAGGGTATAGATTGGGAACCCTATTGGAAAGATAAAGACACCACTTTGATACATTTTATTGGAAAAGACAATATTGTATTTCATTGTATCATTTTTCCAGCCATGCTTAAAGCAGAAGGCAGCTATATTTTACCTCAAAATGTCCCCGCCAATGAATTTTTAAATTTAGAGGGGCAAAAATTATCGACTTCCAAAAACTGGGCGGTATGGTTGCCCGATTATTTAAAAGACTTTCCAAACCAGCAAGATGTATTGCGTTATGTTTTAACGGCTACCGCACCAGAAACCAAAGACAACGATTTTACGTGGAAAGATTTTCAAGCAAGAAATAATAATGAGCTCGTCGCCATTTATGGCAACTTTATCAACCGGGTGATGGTGCTTACACATAAATATTATGACGGTAAAATTCCTGCGGTAACCCAATGGACAGCAGCTGATAAAGACGCTTTAGACACGCTACAACGTACCCCAAAAGTTTTAGAAATGTCTTTGGAGCGTTTTCGTTTTAGAGAAGCCAGTCAGGAGTTGATGAATTTGGCCCGTGTGGGGAACAAATATTTGGCCGACCAAGAGCCTTGGAAACTTATCAAAACAGATCCAGAACGGGTAAAAACCATCATGAATACGGCACTTCAAATCGCCGCAGGGTTAGCGATACTTTCCGAACCCTTTTTGCCATTTACTGCCAAAAAGCTACAACAAATGTTGCTCTTTAAAGAGATCCACGCCGAATTTATTTCATCTTTCAAGCCTCTTCTTCCAGCAGGACATACCATTGGACCAGCGTCTTTATTATTTACCAAAATCGAAGATGCTCAAATTGAAGCGCAACTCAAAAAACTACAAAACAGCAAAACGGCCAATGCAAAAACTGACAGTGCTGAACCTCAAAAGCCGATCATTCCTTTTGAAGATTTTTCAAAAATGGATTTAAGAATAGGAACGATTGTAGCCGCTGAAAAAATGCCTAAAACCAAAAAACTATTGGTTTTACAGGTTGATATTGGAACCGAAACCCGTACCATTGTTTCTGGGATTGCGGAGTATTATCCTCCTACTACTATAATAGGACAAAAAGTAACTGTTTTATGCAACCTCAAACCACGAGTCTTACGTGGTGTTGAAAGCCAAGGGATGCTATTGATGGCCAAAGCTAATGATGGTCAATTGGTCTTTGTTCAACCCGATTCGAACCATACTGCCCCCAGTGGAATTCTTGTGGGGTGACAATGTACATAACAATGCTGCTGACCCTGATGCTGAAATAAGTTCAGGATCTCAATCACAAAAATTTGCGTTTTTCGTCCTTTTTCTTGCTTTTTTGCATCCAAAAACGCTCAAAAATGCCATAAAAAAATGACTCATTTTTCCCGCTTATGACGTAAATCCGCCCGTTTATTACGTCATCCCATTACTATATTACATGGCGCTTGTTTTTTTTGGAATGTGTTTTTACTTTGTCCCGTAGCGAACTACCAAATGTAGTTTTAAGCAAAAAAATTATATGACATGGCCCCAAACATAACATATACTACAACATATTATAATAGCACATTTGCTATTGAAGAATCATTACAGCAGCAGAATCAGGCAAATTGTGGTTTTCCCTTTTTGGGGTTCAATAATACACTTGTTCTGAGTGAGTTACAAGTTAAGGTGAAAGTCGCGCCTCGCTGCTGTATATGGTATTCTCTTACCAGCACAACACACCGTGTGGCCAGAGGGTTGGGGCAAGACCAAAAGCTTTGGGGTGAGGGGAAGGACAGAAGAACCGTGACTGGGCAAAGGGAGCACTATATGACTAACCTTAGTTTGTTTTCCAGCTTGGAAGCGGTTCATTATGTCCTGATACCAACCATAACCAAGAAACCAATGCTGAAACAAGTTCAGCACAACTATATAGAACCCTTAAAAGCTTCTTCATTATATATAAAAGATTAAACACAACAAGTTGCTTCAGTTGATCGAAGTTACTCTTATGCCTAAATAACACTTTTCATTTTTCATAATTATTAAGTTAGTCACCGTACAGTTTTTTTAGAAGTGTTGTACTGTACACGAAGCCTGCCCAATTTGGGCAGGCTTTTTTTTGCTGAACCCTTCTCCTGAATTTGTTTCAGCGTCTAAAAGCACTTAATTTACAAAAAAGCATAATTAATTTTACATACCCCCTAAATTTAGGGGCTATAAATTATAATATTAATAAAAATTAAATATTTACTATACTTTTTTAGGGGTGTAAATATAAAATGACATATTTTTGACAAAAATTAACCGATTTAACTATATATAGTTATAATTATTATTAAAAAAATTTAATTATGTTACATTCATTATTTACACACATCCCAATGGTCATTCAGGACACTGCAGCCATTGAAGGCGACATGGGGATGTTATGGATGCTTTTATCAGGGATATTAGTATTCTTCATGCAGGCTGGTTTTACATTAGTAGAGTCTGGAATGACACGATCAAAAAATGCGGTAAACATCGCAATGAAAAATTTACTTGACATTTGTGTTGGGTCGCTAACGTACTGGTTTGTAGGGTACTCTTTAATGTATGGTGATTCGTCTAACGGCTGGTTCTTCTGGAGTGGTATATTACAGGGAGATGGTGCTGATTTATTCTTCCAAACCATGTTTGCTGCTACTGCTGCAACTATTGTATCTGGCGCTATTGCAGGACGAACAAAATATTCTACTTATGCGATTTTTACAGTAGTTATGACTGCTTTTGTTTACCCAATTGCTGGGGGATGGGAATGGAATGGTGGATGGCTAAACACCACTTTTGATGCTGAGTTTATTGACTTTGCAGGATCTTCAATTGTTCATGGGGTTGGTGGTTTTGCTGCTCTTGTTGCTGCTTTTATGGTAGGGCCACGAATTGGAAAATTTGTTGATGGCAAAGTTATTCCCATTCCAGGGCACAACCAAATTTTGTCTACTCTAGGGGTGTTTATCCTTTGGTTAGGATGGTTCGGATTTAATGGTGGATCTCAATTGGCTTGGGGTGGTGATGATGCTGTTGCTGCTTCTGCTGTTGTTGTTGTAACGAACTTGGCTGCTGCTGCTGGTGCACTTGGTGCGCTTATCACAACTTGGATTTGGTATGGAAAACCAAACTTAGCTCAAACTCTCAATGGGGCTTTGGCAGGCTTGGTAAGTATTACTGCAGGATGTGGAAACATGACTGAAGGCGGTGCTGTTTTGGCAGGTCTTATTGGTGGTGTTATTGTGGTATTTTCAATTGAATTTATTGAGAAAAAACTTAAAATTGACGATGCTATTGGTGCCGCTTCTGTACATGGTGTTGCTGGATTCTGGGGAACAGTTGTTATTGGTCTTTGGGGTGTAAATGGTGATGAAGCGATCGGATTGTTTAACGGAGGTGGTTCTGCACAATTTGTTGCGCAATTGGTTGGCGCACTGTCGTATATGGTATGGGCAGTAGTATTGTCTTTCATTGTATTCGGTATTCTTAAAGCAATAATTGGATTGCGTGTAACCGAAGAAGAAGAAATTGCTGGATTGGATGTTTCTGAGCATGGCTCACTAGCTTATCCAGGAAAAAGAACTAGAGAATAATTTAATTTGTATTGTTATTTATATAGAATAACCCATAAAACTACATATTAATTTTGTTTTGTTTGTTTGATGAAAAAGCCTTGGAGTTATCTAAGGCTTTTTTATTTTTTATATACTTTTTTTATTTATCCCTATAAAAAAAAGGGTGTTAATTACTTATTTGATAAATATTTACAATTAAAGGTCTTTTTTTGTAGGGGTTATTTCAATTTTGAATACTTTTGAAAATTCAAAATAAAACTTAATTAATTATGAAAAAAGTAGAAGCGATCATTAGAAAATCAAAATTTTCTGAGGTTAAAAAAGCCCTACATGAGGTCGGAGTAAATTTCTTTTCGTACTGGGATGTTACTGGATTGGGCAACGAAAAAGAAGGTCACGTATACCGTGGAGTGGCCTACAGTACAAGCGATATCCAACGCCGTTATTTGTCAATCGTTGTCAATGATAACTTTTTGGATGTTACCATTAAAGCCATTCTTGAAGCTGGAGCTACTGGCGAAGTGGGGGATGGAAAAATATTTGTCAGTGACATCAATGAAGCTTATCGTATACGCACCGGAGAAAAAGGTGGCGAAACTTTAAATTAAAACAAACCAAAACAACTTTTAAGACAATAAATTATGGAATTATTAGCGAACAATGTATGGATGATGATCTGTACAGCCCTTGTATTTTTTATGCATACAGGATTTGCCTTTTTAGAAATTGGCTTAACTCGCAAAAAAAATGCAATCAACATATTATTTAAAAATATTTTTATCATTACCTCAGGCCTATTGCTCTATGGGATTGTTGGATTCAATTTGATGTATCCAGGATTTGCAGAGGGGGCATTGGGTGTTTTCGGATTTGCGGGATTTGGATTAGAAGCTCCACTTGTTAATGGTGCTTTGGATTTGGCCTACAACGAAGGCTATACCTATTGGACGGACTTTTTGTTTCAAGGCATGTTTGCTGCTACGGCCGCAACCATTGTTTCTGGGGCCGTTGCTGAACGTATGAAAATTGGACCATTTATGATTTTTACAGTTCTTTATGTAGGATTTGTTTATCCAATTTTAGGCTCATGGAAATGGGGCGGTGGTTTCTTGCAACAACTTGAAACGCCATTTTATGATTTTGCAGGATCAACTCTAGTTCATTCTGTGGGGGGTTGGGCCGCTCTTGTTGCTGTTATTTTGTTAGGCGCAAGAATTGGAAAAATTAAAGATGGAAAAGTACAAGCCATCCCTGGTCATAATATTCCATTGGCCACTGCTGGGGTGCTTATCCTTTGGTTAGGATGGTTTGGATTTAATGGTGGATCGGTACTTTCTGCAGATCCAGAATTGACATCATTAACACTGGTCACAACATGTATTGCTGCTGCTGCTGGAGGGGTTTTTGCTGCAATTGCATCTACAATTGTGTTTAAAAATTTAGACCTCACCATGTTTCTTAACGGGATTTTGGGTGGTCTTGTAGGAATTACTGCTGGAGCCGATCAAATGAGTCCTGCCGATGCCGTTTGGATTGGTGCAATTGCTGGACTTCTTATCGTGACTGCGGTATCATTTATTGACCGATTAAGACTGGATGATCCTGTTGGTGCTATAGCTGTACATTTGGTATGTGGTATCTGGGGAACATTGGCCGTAGGGCTTTTTGGTGCACTGGCTTCTACAGAACAATTTGTAAGTCAATTGATTGGTGTTGGAGCTTATGCTGGAGCATGTATTGTGGCTTCTTTCCTAATTATTTGCGGTTTAAAGAAAATTACAGGAATTCGCGTTAGCGAAAAAGAAGAAATTCAAGGATTAGATACTTACGAACATGGCATGAGTGCCTATTCTGAATAGTAATTTTAATTAATTAATTTGTATTTTTGGTCCTCAGTTTTCTAATAAATTGAGGACTTTTTTTAATCAAATATCTCATGGCGCGCAGCAAAATAAAACTTAAAGAATTAGCTTCAATCTTAGGTGTATCAATTTCAACCATTTCTAAAGCACTCAATGACAGTCATGAAATTAGTGATGTTACAAAACAACGTATTGTCGAATTGGCAAAATTGCACAACTACCGTCCAAATAAAATTGCTTTAGGACTAAAATCTGGACGTACCAACACCATAGCGGTGGTGATTCCATCGGTACAAAACAGCTTTTTTGCGCGAGCTTTGTATGGTATAGAAAGTGTGATTTCTCAAACAAAATATAGCACCATTGTGTGTTTAACCAAAGAATCTCACGACAAAGAAGTGGATAATTTTGATATGCTGAGCAATGGAGTCGTCGATGGATTTATTGTTGCCGTTTCTGAAGAAACTCAAATGCTAGAAGATTTTAGCCACTTTGATGACGCCATTAGTGATGAAAAATCTTTAGTGATGTTCGACCGTGTCATTGATTCTATCCCATGTACTAAGGTAACCACCAACGATTATACAGCCCTTTCTGAAGCCACACAAGGTTTGATTAAATCGCACAGAAAAAATATTGTTTTATTATCTGCAATCAATAACTTGAATGTTGGTAAAAAACGAACAGAGGGCTATAAAAAAGCCATTCAAGAAGCAGGGTTGGCCCCTGTTATTTTAGAGTCCGACCGCAATGGTATTGCACAAGTTCTTAAAGATCATATCAATAGTAATCTTGTAGATGCCGTTATCGCCCTTGATACCGATGCGTCTTTTGCATCTTACAAGGTAGCCCGAGAGCTCAACAAAAAAATTCCAGAAGATATGGCAGTCATTGGATATGTTAGTGAACGTATGGCGCCTTACTTAGCTCCAGAACTCACTACCATTAATCAGCATAGCTATACGATGGGAAAAACAGCCGCAACACTACTGTTGGAACAGCTCGAAAATAAATCCAATAAAGACCATTCTGTAGTGATTAATTCAACGCTTTCTGAACGAGATTCTTCCTAAAATAAATTAAAGAGTTAGTGTTTTATCAGTTTATGTACTGAAGTGTCTTGTTCATTTTTTAGAGTCAAAATGTACAAACCACTAGCAAGTCCATCTGTAGTAATCCTTGCCTTAGCATTACTAAAAATCAATACTCCTTTTTTGATGAATTGCCCCAATTGATTGTGTATTTCAAAATGGGTTTCAAGTTCGGGATACTCACTTGTAATATTAATATGGTCTACAAAAGGGTTTGGAAATACAGCCCATTCTCCTATTGATGGCTCATTGGGGTTTAAAGTTTCATCATAGCAACTCGCGTCAACCTTATAATTGCTTTTTAGCAGTTCATTAATTTTTGATTCTGTAAAACTTAGATTAGTAGAATTGTCTAAAAATGTGGCATCAATTTGAGAGTCTGACGCTCCCAAAAAGTCCTGAAAGAGTGTAGCAAAAGTGGCACGATAATCAAATTGAACAGATTCAACCTGAAAATTATTGTCGCTTGTGGCTTCACTCAAATCAACATTAATCCCAGAAATCCCACTTCGGACTGGGTTACCAAAAACAAACATTGGAGCTACTTCTCCATGATCTGTTCCTAAACTTCCATTTTCTTTGGCTTTTCTTCCAAATTCAGAAAAAGTTAGCCCCACAATATCATTACCAATAGAATCTGCATTGATGTCTTGCATAAAGGCCGATACGGCTTCTGATAATTGAGATAACAAATTGTTGTGTGTTCCTAAAATATCACCTGTAGCTTGATTTTGTGCATTGTGCGTATCAAACCCTCCAAGCGTCACCAAATAGACTTTGGATTGCATGTTGCCACGAATCAATCGGGCAACGGTTTTGAGTTGGTTGGCCAAATTTGAGTCTGGATATGGTGCAAGATTTGATCCCGCATTAAATGCATTTGAAATTGTTTCAGAATACTGATTTGATAAAGCATCTGTATCAATGATATATTGAAGTTCTGTTCCATAATCAGAATTTGGAATATTTGCTGGAGCTTCGCCTGCCAATCCACTTAAAACAGAATAAAAATTTTCTGCATCTTGACCATTTATATTAATTGCTAAACCATGTTCTACAACACCATGAAAACCAAGATTAAGACTAGGAGAACCAATTTGTACCCCAAGCGGAAATGTTGTTGGGATGAATTGATTATAGTGTTGTTCCATAAAACGCCCAATCCATCCACTGCTACTCCCATTGGCCCAACCACTACCATCATTGCCTGTTGCATAAATATCTTTAGATGCAAAGTGACTTTTGTTCTGGGAGGGGTAGCCCACCGATTGAATGATCCGCATTTGATCTTGAGCAAAAAGAGATTGAAATCCGCTAAGCGCAGGGTGTAATGCAATATCTTGGTTGGTGCCTTGAATACTAGAATCTATAGCACTTAATGGTAAATATTGTGAGGCGGGAATATAAATATTAGGTCTTAAGTTTTGATAATCTGTAAAGACATTAATTGGGATAACAGTATTTAATCCATCATTTCCACCGGAGAGTTCGATAAGTACAAGTTTACGATTTGTAAAATCACAATTGAAGATACTATTGGCCAATTTGAGCGAGGCCTGTACTTGAAAAGGCATCAAGCCTATGGCCGATGCTGTACTCGTAAGTTTTACAAATTGTCTTCTTTTCATCACTTAAGTTTTACATCAATTGAAATTCTGCAGCGTTTAACATTTTTGTAAATAAAGCATCCAATCGAATGCGCACTTGAACAGCATTCCCTGTTTGCAAATACTCATACCAAGCTGAATTCCAATACGAAGGGTTGAGGTCGTTGAGTACAGACATAAAATATTGAATTCTATCGTTGTCAATCGATTCACAATACAAGAGCTCGGCCATATCACTAACAAGGGTATATGCATCACTTGCAAGGCTGAAAACTCCAGAATTTTCGACAAAGTCAACCGTATCAAATTGCACCCAAATATTTGTATTTGGGGCGTTTATTTTATTTTTTCCAGAAATAAAGGATTCAATGAGTTTGTATCGTGCAATTACAGTGTTGGACGAAAACCAACTGCGGTCAAAATTTGGAGTTTGATAATCTGCGGGGTATCCTGCTACTGTATCTGGTGAAAAGGGGTTGATACTAGATCCTGGAAAAAAACTAAAGTAGCAAAAGGAATGGTGAAAATTATAAAAATTGATTTGATCTGTGGTGTAACTAGGAGTTGGGCTGTAGGAGGCCTCTGGATTTGGAAGTTGAAGTTGTAAAAGATTGATCATCTCACTCAACATTTGAATTGGGTTTTTCACAATACTGCCAATAATTTGATCGGTACTATCACTATCATCTTCATCAAAAAAATGCTGGGATGTTAGAAGCGTTTTTGTAACGTCCATAAGTGAAAAATTTGACGTCATAAGTTGATTGGCCAGCGGAGTGATGATATCATCTTCGACATCTTGGTTCCATTCACTTTTTACAAAAAAACGATAAAGCTTACGGCAGTAGGCTTTTGCGGTTTCTGACTGTGCAAAAACCATATCAACATAATTTTCAACCTCGTTGTGGATGTCACTTTCGGTGCTTCCACCTGCAATAGTAGTACCTCCAAACGCACTTGAAAAGGTTTTTGGGTCACTATTGTGTTGAAACGTATTGATAAAACCCATAGGAATACCAGTATCGGGATCTAGTGTGTCGCGAAGTGGCTTCATTTTTATTCCCGAAAAAACTTGTGCTGTTTTTTGAATGTCTACTTCTGTATAATTGGTGTAATTTCCATCCCCAATTTGTGGTCCTTTTACAATGGTAAAGAGTTCTAAAAACTCACGGGCATAGTTTTCATTTGGATTATTTTTATTGTTGGTAGTATTATCCAAATAGTTTAACATTGCATTGTCAAAAGTGATTTTTTTGGCCAATGTTTTTAGATTACCATAGGCATAAAAATCAAGTAAACGCAAGTAATCATAAAAATAGGATGACTTCCCAACACCATTGTCTTTGGAAACTGTAAAAGTGGTGTGTAGAAAAAATATCAATTTGTGCTTTAAGCTATTTTGCTTTAAACTATTATACCACCACCAACCGTAAATAATACCTCTTTTACGAAATTGACCGTTGGGAAAGTCTGCTGGTGTGGTGTTTGGGGTATGTAACCAAAAATTATCAACAATACCAGTGTTGTTATCAGGTTTCCAATCGTACGGATGCTCCCAAAATATTGTAGGTTCTTGTACTAATTCGTCTAAAGCTTGAGTTGGTGTAAGTCCAGAAAAGTAGTCTAAAGTCGTTTTGCTGTAGTGAAAACAACTACGCCTAAGAAGATGTTTGGCTTTTCGAACACCTAAAATTGCTGTTGATGGACTTAGTGATGGCATGCTCAAATTTAATTAAAATATTAATAATCAGTGTATTAAAATAAAAAAAACCCACATACGTGGGTTTTTTTGTTGTAGAAGTGAGATATTTTACAGTAATAATAGCTCATTAACAATAACTTCTGTGGTGTAGCGTTTTTGCCCTTCTTTATCTTCATAGCTTCGGGTACTGAGCTTACCTTCAATAGCAACTTCTTTGCCTTTTGAAACATATTGCTCAATGATATCCACTGTTTTGTTCCAAGCCACAATATTGTGCCAATCTGTTTTGGTTTGTTTTTGACCGTCTTTGTCTTTGTAATGCTCATTGGTTGCCAATGAAAATTTTGCTAGTTTTTTACCACTTTCTAAAGTGATGATTTCTGGGTCGTTACCCAAGTTTCCAATTAACTGTACTTTGTTTCTAAGTGTGTTCATAATGTTTATTTTTAATGGTTTAACAGTTATACTATCGAACGATTCGACACTGCAAACATACATTGCTACTTTTGTTTTAGTCGGTAGTTTGTTGTTTACTTTCATTTGTAATCGTTTGTTGTCGCTTATACTTGAATATTTTGTAGTTTTACAAAAAAAATATAATATCATGAGTTCCAAACAATGCCCTGAATGTGGTGAAAAAATTGTGGGTCGTACCGACAAAAAGTTTTGCAGTGATGGTTGCCGCAATACCTACAATAACCGCATGAACAAAGACCAAAAAAATTTGATGCGCAACATCAATAACCGTTTGCGAAAAAATTGGCGAATTTTAGAACAGCTGAACCCCGATCAAAAAACAAAGAAATCCAAAGCACAGCTTATAGCATTGGGTTTTGATTTTAATTATTTTACGAGTATTTATAAAACAAAAGCTGGGGCCACCTATTATTTTGTTTATGACCAAGGGTATCTGTCCCTCGAAAATGATTTCTTTGCTTTAGTAAAACGCGACTGATGTTCTTTTTAGCTTTAAAAAAGCTCTATTTTTTTAAAAAAAATAGCAGCAGAACTCCAAAATTGACGTTTTTGCGCTTTTTTTTGGCAAAAATGGTCTTAAAAAGAGGTTTTTTTAGCTACTTTTTTTAGTCAATTTTTCCCGTATATTACGTCAAATGGCCGTTTATTACGTCAATTGGCCGTTTGTTACATGGCGCTTGCAAGAAGTGTTAATGTGCTTTATGTTTACAACAGTAATTTATTTTACTACATTTTTTTAAAAGTTAAATTGGTTAATTTGAAAAGGCACCCTCAAGGGTGCTTTTTTTTATTTCAATTCTTTTAAAAAAAAATCCATTACATTTGGGGCTTTAAAATTACTAGCATATGAAATTTAAATATATCGCACTTTCAATATTTTTTGGTTGTACCCTTCAATTTGGATTTGCTCAATCCAATTCGGATTTACTCAACCATTATAAAGCGTACTATGCCCAAATGCAAAAGCATGGTGATGTGCAAGGAATTATTAATGCCATGACCCACTTATTGGTTTTGGAGCCCAATGAAGCTCGACAAGATACACTGGCAGCTTTATATATGAATGAAGGAAAATACATTCAAGCGCTTAATATTTTGGGAATTCAGAAAGAAGATACAGACTCTAATATGGCCATTGAGGTCAAGGCTGTAAGTTTAAAGTCTTTAAATGAACCTGCCCGTGCTTTGGAACACTATGAAGTCTTGTTTCAGCGCAATCCTAGTGTAGGTTTGGCTTATGAATTGGCCGATTTAAAAATCCAAATTGATGATATTATAGGTGCTACTACAAATATCACTTATGGAATTGCAAACAGTTCGGATGAAATGATGAAGCCCTACTATGAAACACAAACCCCTTATCAAGTGCCTATCAAAGCCGGTTTTTTATATCTAAAAGCAATTGCTAAGTTTAGAGAAAATCCTGAAACCAACCATGATGCAGCTGTTGTTATTTTGGACGAAGCTTTATCTATGGCCCCAGAATTTAATTTAGCAACACTAGCTAAAAATGCCATTTCAAATCAAAAATTGGCCTTGGAAAAACAGTAAATTTGACATATAAATTCATAAAAAAAAGCCGCATACTTTGCGGCTTTTTTTATGTTTAATTATAATTTGATTACCAAATTCGAACACGATCTTCTGGAGCAAGATACATGCCATCACCTTCTTTAATATCAAACGCTTCATAAAAAGCATCGATATTTTTGAGAGGCTGAGTTGCTCTATAAACTCCAGGAGAATGTGGATCTGTTTTAATTTGTGTGCGTAGTGCATCTTCTCTTGTAAGTGTACGCCAAACGGTTGCCCATGACATAAAGAACCGTTGCTCTGCGGTAAATCCATCAATAGGTTCAGGACGTCCATTTTCTTCAAAGAAAAGTTGTAATCCATCATATGCACCAAGGACACCACCAAGGTCTCCAATATTTTCGCCAAGCGTAAATTTACCATTGATAAACACATCATCCAACACTTCAATTTTACTGTATTGATCGGCTAATGCATTACCACGTTTTTCAAATTCTTTGAGGTCTTCTTCTGTCCACCAATTATTAACATTTCCGTCACCATCAAAACGCGCTCCTGAATCGTCAAAAGCATGCGAAATTTCGTGTCCAATGACAGCGCCTATGCCTCCATAATTTACAGCCTCATCAGCCGTGTAGTTGTAGAACGGTGGTTGTAAAATAGCTGCTGGAAAGACTATTTCATTATTTAATGGGTTAAAATAAGCGTTCACCGTTTGTGGTGGCATTCCCCATTCTGTTTTGTCTACAGGCTGTCCAATTTCTGCAAGGTTCTTTTTTAGACCCCATTCAGAAACTGCAAGCATATTTTCTGCAAAACTATTACCCTCTTTAATATTGAGTTCTGAATAATCTTCCCACTCGTCTGGATAAGCAATTTTTACGGTAAATTTATCGAGTTTTTCGATAGCTTTTGCCTTTGTTTCTTTACCCATCCAATCCAATTTTTCAATGCGCAATTGGAAAGCTTTAATGACATTTGCAATCATTTTCTCGGCTTTTGCTTTGGCTTCTGGCGGGAATTTTGCTTCAACATATAGTTTTCCAATGGCTTCTCCAACAGTTCCATTGACTGTTCCTAAAGCGCGTTCTTCAGCATCACGTTGAACTTTTGCACCACGAAGTGTTTTGCTATAAAAATCCCAATTAGCCTTTTCAATTTCTGTGGTTAAATAACCCGCTGCATTGTCGAGAGTACTCCATGTCATTAATGTTTTTAAATCCTCTATTGGCGTTGAAGAAAGGAAAGTATTAAGTTCTGCCATATATTTTGGTTGCATGACCAAAACTTGCTCTGGAATTTCTGAAACACCCAGGTCTTTCATGAATTTGTTCCAATCAATTGCAGGTGTCATTGCGTTGAGTTCTTGAACACTTTTCGGATTATTGAAGTTTCTAATGTCTCTGCTTTGTACTTTATCCAAACGTGGTGTTGCCAATTGTGTTTCTAAAGCCAACACTTTTTCGGCTGCTGCTTGTGCATCATCTTTGGAGTAGTTGACAAACTCAAACATACGGGCAACATGTGCTACATACTGTTGTCTGATTTCTTTGGTTTTATCATCTTGATCGACATAGTAGTCGCGTTGAAGTCCTAGTCCTCCAGGGTAAACCCAAGCTGTATTGGTGCTGCTATCATTTAAATCTGCATTGGCGCCAATTCCTGCAAAAGGCGCAGAAACGCCAACAGTGGAGGCATAAACAGTTTGTAAATCAGATAGGTTTTGTATTCCATTTATAGCCTTCAAAAGCGGTTGAATTGGAGTAATGCCCGCCTGATCTCTAGCTATTGTATCAAGTTCAGATTCAAACACTAGGAGTGCTTTTTTCTGATCGGTACCATCGGCGTAAGTTCCCAGTTCTTTGGAAGTAGTAATAATGTCTAAAACATCTTTTCGAGTTGATTTTCTTAAAACACCAAAACCACCCCAGCGCGTTTCATCGTCTGGAATCGTATTTGTTTTTACCCAGTTACCATTTACATAGTCGTAAAAGTTATCTTTAGGATCAACGTTAGTGTCCATGTTTTCTAGAATAATTCCGGGAATTTTTTCTAAGTTACTTGTGTTTTTCGCGTCATTTTTACAAGCAATGACACCAAAAAAACCAAGTAGCGCTACAAATATTTTTTGTTTGAAATTCATAAGATTTATTGATTTGTTTATGGATTAGTTATTATAATGATTTTCAAAAAACAAAAAATCCTACAGAAATACAAGAAAATTAACAAAAACAAATTTTTTTCAACTTACATATTGAGTTATTTGTCTATACCTTGTGTTGCTTTTTCGTGAGTTTTATTGATTTGACGCACAAGATTTTGATATGCATAAATAATGTTTTCTCGAGCTGTTTTTAAAAGCTCTTGTGTCCCATTGGAGTTTGAAATTTCGTTGTAGAGGTAAATTTCAGTTTCTAAAACTTTTAGTCGTGCCCAAATGGTGTTGGTATTAAAAACTTTAGGAATATTAAGATCTAAGTCCTTGAAATAGGTGCTTATTCTTTTTTCGTTTTCTTGAAAACTGTTGGCATTATTTTGCTCTAGTTTTACAATTTCTTTTTGAAGAATAAAAAAGGAGGTCCATTGATCCAATTCAACCAAGGCGGCATCATCAATGTCTAGGGTGAAATTGGTGTTTGTATTTGTTTTTAATTTGCTAAGAGGAGATTTTTCAGAACGAGTAGTTTCAATTTTTGATTCAACATTTTGTTCAGACCTACACCCCAAGAAGAGCGTCAATGACAACCAACCGATCGTAAAAAAAATGTTACATTTGATATGTTTTAAAGACATATTTGTTCAAAAAATTGTTTCAAACAAAGATGATAATAAATTAGATATTTTGCTAAGATTTTTAAGATTAATAAAATTTAAAACCTCCAAATTTAATCAACATACAAACAATGAAAAATCAATCTAAACATCTTATCATAGGTGCTTCTGGTCAGATTGGATCTGTTCTTACAACTTCGCTACGTCACCTCCATGGCGCTTCTGCAGTTGTGGCCAGTGATATCAAAAAACCGAGTCAAGAATTACTTGCACAAGGCCCTTTTGAGCCCATTGATGCCACCGATTATGATCAAATTTTTTCAATTGTCAAAAGACATAATATAGACACTGTTTACTTAATGGCAGCAATGCTAAGTGCCAATGCCGAAAAACGACCAGAAAAAGCATGGGACCTAAATATGACTTCTTTGTTTCATGTTTTGAATTTAGCAAAATTAGGGCACATAAAACAGGTGTTTTGGCCTTCAAGTATTGCGGTTTTTGGACCTTCAACTCCAAAAGTTAATGTTCCACAACATACAATTATGGAGCCTTCTACAGTGTATGGGATATCAAAACTTGCGGGTGAACGTTGGTGCGATTATTATCATAAAACATATAATGTTGATGTTCGTAGTTTGCGTTTCCCTGGATTGATTAGTTGGCAGTCCATGCCAGGAGGTGGTACAACAGATTATGCGGTCGATATTTTTCATAAGGCAATAGCCAATGCATCTTATGAATGTTTTTTATCAGAAGATACAGCGTTACCAATGATGTATATGGACGATGCTATTCGAGCGATATTAGAATTGATGAATGCAAAAATTGATAATATAAAAATAAGATCTTCTTATAATTTATCGGCAATGAGTTTTACTCCTAAAGCATTGTATGAATCAATTGTAAAATATCATCCGAGTTTTAAAATAAAATACAGGCCAGATTTTCGTCAGGCTATTGCCGATAGTTGGCCCAATAGTATTGATGACTCTTTTGCACAAAAGGATTGGGGTTGGTCACCAAAATTTGATTTAGATGCTTTGGTAAAAGATATGTTTAAACACCTTTAAAAGCATAAAAAAACCCACTCAATTGAGTAGGTTTTTTGTGGTACCTCCAGGAATCGAACCAGGGACACACGGATTTTCAGTCCGTTGCTCTACCAACTGAGCTAAGGTACCCCGCTATTAGCGAATGCAAATATAATGCAATTTTAATATTCCCAAAGTAAATTTTTAAAAAAATGGTTTTGTAAATTTACACTCTAAAACTGGAGATGAATCTTATAATTGATATTGGAAATACGAATACCAAACTCGCTGTTTTTGAGCAAAATAAGCTTCTTGAAACAAGGCGTTGTAGTGTAGAAAAATTGCCAGCTGAGGTGGGTAAAATTTGTATACAATTCTCAAAAATAGAGCAGTTATTGGTTTCAGCCGTAATTGAGTTTTCCCACAGACTTTTTTCTGAATTATCGCAGTATGGCAAGGTTTGTATTCTAAATCACAAACTCAAAATGCCTTTTAAGAATTTATATACAACACCAGAAACTTTAGGATTGGATCGTTTGGCTCTTGCAGCAGCAGCAACTCAGCAGTATCCAAACACTAATACTCTAATTATAGATGCAGGAACATGTATAACTTATGATTTTGTAGATGCTAATGCTCATTATTTGGGTGGTGCAATTTCACCAGGTTTACAAATGCGCTACAATGCGCTTCACAATCAAACTGCTCAACTCCCTTTACTACAGCCATCAGATTTAAACTCATATATTGGATCAACCACAAACACCTCTATTCATAGTGGAGTTGTCCATGGAATTGTACAAGAAATACAAGGCGTTATTTCAACCTATTCATCAGATTATTTGGATTTAACAGTTATTTTAACAGGTGGAGATGCTAATTTCTTGCGTAAACAATTTAAAATTAGCATATTTGCGAACTCAAATTTTCTTTTAGAAGGACTTAATTTTTTACTAGACTATAACACAAACTCATGATAAAAAAGTTTATAATTTGTACAATCGTTGTGTTTTCAACTTTTACTCAAGCACAACAAGGTACTAGCTCTCCCTACTCATTTTATGGAATTGGAAGCCTAAAATTTAAAGGTACTGTAGAGAATCAAGCCATGGGTGGAATCAGTGTCTACACAGACAGTATTCACATCAATCTAAGAAATCCAGCATCTTATGCAGGTAAAAATTTATCTCTCTACAACAACGAAGCGCGCCCTGTAAAATATGCTATTGGGACAGGCTTTTCTTCTATAAATCTCAAAACATCCACAGCAGAAGACAAAGCTGATGATTTCTCAGTAGACTATTTAGCCCTTGTGATGCCTACTGGAAAATTTGGAATTGGGTTTGGACTTGTTCCTTATTCTTCTGTAGGGTATAAACTTCAGTCTAGAAATGAAGAAGGTTTTTTTCAGTACCGTTACCGTGGAGAAGGCGGCATCAATAAAGTGTTTTTGGGGACGGGTTATCAATTGACTAATAATTTAAAAATTGGGTTAGATGCTCAATATAATTTTGGAAGTATCACCAATACAACAATTGCCTTTGGGTATAATAATGATGGTGAATTACTACAATTTCAAAGCCGTGAGGTAAAACGCTCAGATTTAAGTGGGTTTACATTTAATTTTGGGTTGGCATTCGCCAAAAAGATTTCTCAAAATTTGGAAATCATGGCAACAGCTACTCACACGCCTCAAGCAGATTTAAAATCCGAAAATAAAAGTCAAATCGCAACTATAACAATTGATTCTCAAGGTAAAGAATATGTTATTACTTCCTCAGAAGTTGATTTGGCAGCTTTAGGCCTTTTTGAAACAAATTTATTATTACCATCAAAAACAAGTTTTGGTTTTGGTATTGGTCGCCCTAGAAAATGGTTTGCAGGTATTGACTACACATTTTTAACAACCTCCGATTTTTCCAATCGATATGTTTCTATTGATAATGCCACTTTTGAAGACGCCTCAACACTATCAATTGGAGGATTTTTTATTCCAAAATACGATTCTTTTGGAAGTTACTGGAAACGCATAGTCTACAGAGCAGGATTGCGTCTAGAACAAACAGGATTGGTGGTCAATAATGAGTCAATAAACGAATTTGGCATATCTTTTGGAGTAGGTGTACCAGTCGGGCGTTTATTTTCTAATGCCAATGTTGCATTTGAAATTGGTCAGCGTGGTATCACAGCCTCAAACTTGGTGCAAGAAAACTTTTTTAATGTTAACATAAGTTTATCGCTTAACGACCGATGGTTTGAAAAAAGAAAATTTAATTAATTACAAACATTTATGTTTAAAATAGAATCTCAAATGAAATCTAAATTAACAATCTTTATTGCGTTCATAGCATTGAGTATTTCCAATGTTTTTGCTCAAAATGAGCAAGACCTACAGTCGCTATCTATTTTTAGTGAATATGTTAAATCCAAAAACTATGAGGCAGCCTACTTACCTTGGATGGAACTCCGAAACAGAAATCCTAAATTCAATAAAGCAATTTTTGTCTATGGTGAACGTATACTAAATCACAAAATAAAAACAACAACAGGCGCAGAACAAGTGACTTTTATCAATGATATGATTAAGCTATGGAAAGAGCGTGCAGATTTTTTTCCTGCTGTTACTCCAAAAGGAACATACCTAGCCAAAGCGTGTCAATTGCAATACGATAACAGAAAAGAACTTGGTCTAACAAAAGAACAATTGTATACCTTGTTTGGTGAAGCTTATACTGCTGATCCTAAAACCTTTACAAATCCCAAAAGTTTATACACCTATTTTTCTTTGGTTGTCGACATGTATGATGCGGGGAATATTCCAGCGCAGGATTTATTTAATATGTATGATGAAATTACTGAAAAAGTAGAAAACGAAGTTAAAAATTATACCAACAAGCGTAATGCCTTTTTGAATGAAGATGGTGAGCCAAAAGAGCTTTCAAGGATAGAGACTTCGAAGCTTAAATCCTATAACAGCTATTTAGATGCTTATGAAAAAATTTCATCAAGTATAGATACAAAATTAGGGACTCGTGCCAATTGTGAAAACCTAATTCCATTATACACAAGAGATTTTGAAGTCTTTAAAAATGATGGTCTATGGTTGCAACGTGCAATGAATAGAATGTATGCCAAAGAATGTAATGATGACCCATTATTTGTAAAAATAGTAGAGCAAAAAAATATACTAGAGCCAAACGCAGACACTGCATTTTATCTTGGAATTTTAAAAGAAAAAGCAGGTCAAGCATCTGAAGCTTTAAACTATTATAATCAAGCTGTAGAGCTTGAAACAGATAACTTTGCGAAGTCTAAAATTTTATTCAAAATTGCTACAAATTTTAAGAACAAAGGGCAATATGGCCAAGCGAGAAGTTATTACATGAAATCACTAAAATTCAATCCGAGTTTAGGAAAAGCATATTTGGCTATTTCAGCAATGTATGCAAAGAGTGCCAACAATTGTGGTACCGACAATTTCTCGAAACGTGCAGTATATTGGTTGGCTGCAAACGAAGCTGCTAAAGCTGGTCGTGTAGATCCAAACATGAGCAAAAATGCGGCAAAATCTATTGCTAATTATAAGGCAAAAGCACCACAAAAGAGTGAAATATTTTCTTCTGGGCGTGCAGGACAAACCATCAGTATTGGATGCTGGATTCAGCGCAGTGTTACGGTACCAAACCTTTAATGAAAATTATAAAAAAAAACATAACAAAAAGCATCGTTATCCTAGTTTTGGGAGCGGTGCTTTTTTCTTGCAACAAACGCCTAGATAAACTTCAGCAGAGTTCTAAGTTGTCTTATTTGCCAGTTTCTGTTGCTGAAAATATCAATACAAAACACACCGATTCTGGACGATTGACTTCAAATTTGGTCAGTTCGAAAATGATCAATTATTCCAATCGGTCTTTTCCCTATTATCAATTTCCAGAAGGTATAGACCTTACCATTTTTGATGAACAAAATCGAAAAAGTTTGGTTGTTGCCAAAAGCGCTGTAGTATACAATAATACGGATTTGATTGACTTAAGAGGAGATGTAGTACTTACTACTTCTTCAAATGATACTTTGTTTACAGATCAACTGTATTATGATCAAAAAAAAGAATGGCTTTTTACAGATTTTCCCGTTAAATTTCGAACCAAGGATTATTTGACCAATGGCAATGGTTTTGATGCTAATCAAGATTTTACAAATGCTCAAGTCTTGGAAGTTACTGGCCGCATCTACATTGAAGAATAATATGTATCTTTACATTGAATTTAATTTTTAAGTTTCAATTATCAGATGAAATTTCTATCCTATTTCAAATACTTTTACCTCATTTTTGCGGCCTTGTTTGCCTACGACGCATTTTCTAATTGGAATTCAAACAGAAATGGTGCTTACCTGTCTTTGTTTTTTGTGGCTTTTGCCATATTTATCTATTTTTTTAGAAACAAATATCAAAAGCGCTTTAAAGACAGAGGAAAGCTATAATCATGTCCTCAGAAACCCTAATCATTGTTTTAAGTTTATTGTTTTCGGCATTTTTTTCTGGAATGGAAATCGCTTTTGTGTCTTCCAATAAAATTCATATTGAAATTGAAAAAAAGCAAAGTGGATTTTTATCTCATTTATTAAAAAAAATTACCGCAAAACCTTCAAAATTTATTGCTACAATGCTTATTGGAAACAACATTGCGCTTGTGGTTTATGGTCTATATATGGGTGATGTTTTGGTCGATTGGTTTGCACAATATCTAACGACAGATTCAACCTTGTTCTATTATTTATTCAATGAATTGAGTTTACTCACACAAACCATAATATCTACATTAGTAATCCTTGTTACAGCAGAATTTTTACCAAAAGTTTTTTTTCAAATTTATGCGAATTCATTGCTAAAATTGTTGGCACTACCGGCCTATATTTTCTACCTTTTATTCTCATTTTTTTCAAGTTTTGTCATTTGGATTTCTGATTTTGTATTGAAAACATTTTTCAAAACAAAAGGTGATGAAGTGCAATTGGCCTTTACAAAAGTTGAATTAGGGAACTATATTAGCGAACAAATGGAATCGGTAGAAGCCGATGATGAGGTTGATAGTGAAATTATTATTTTCCAAAATGCCTTAGAATTTTCAGAGGTCAAAGCTCGAGAAGCTATGATACCCCGTACAGAGTTGACTGCTATAGAAATTCACGATTCCATTAAAAATTTAAGTACATTATTTACACAAACTGGGCATTCTAAAATTGTGGTCTTTAAAAACTCAATTGATGATATTTTGGGATATGTCCATGCCTTTGATTTATTCAAAAATCCAAAATCCATCAAATCCATGTTGATGCCTGTGGAATTTGTTCCTGAAACCATGTTAGCCAAAGATATTCTTAATGTATTAACCAAAAAACGGAAAAGTTTGGCTGTTGTATTAGACGAATATGGAGGAACTTCGGGAATATTGACAGTAGAAGATATTGTAGAGGAATTGTTTGGTGAAATTGAGGACGAACACGATTCTGTTGCACTTATTGAAGAACAATTGGATGAGTGTTCTTTTTTATTTTCGGCTCGACTAGAAGTTGATTATCTGAATGAAACCTATAAATTGCAATTACCAGAACACGAAAATTATGAAACTTTGGGAGGTCTAATTGTTCATTTCACACAAGAAATTCCAGAGCAAAATCAGAAGATTAATATTGAAAATTTTCAATTTACAATTCAAGAAGTTTCCAATACAAAAATTGAATTAATTGCACTCAAAGTAGAGGTTGAAGATTAACTTTAAACCCCTGCAAACAATAAAACCCAATTCCCTTTTATTATTTCAAATTAAATTGGTATTTTCGTCCACCATATTTTACAAAATCTAAGAATAAAAATACCATGGCAGTATTAAATAAAATAAGACAACGTTCGATATTTCTAATCATTATCATTGCACTTGCTTTATTCTCCTTCATTATCGGAGATATTTTTCAAAACCTAGGATCTTCATCTGGAAATCAAGCTACAATTGCCACTGTAAATGGAGAAGATATTGAGCGAGATGACTTTATGGCTAAAGTTGAAAATATTCAAAGACAGTCTAGAGGAACTCTTACAAATACCCAAGCAATGAATCGTGTTTGGGACAATGAACTTCGTGCAAAAGTGATGCAATCGCAGTACGATGCCCTCGGAATTTCTGTTGAGCGAGATCACATGCGTGATTTGTTGAAGCAAAACCTAACCTCTTTTGAAGAATTTAAAAACGAAGCAGGACTTTTTGATGAAGACAAGCTCAATGAATTTATTGCTAATCTTAAAGCCATTGCGCCAGAGACAACAACTCTAGGCGGAACACCAATAAATTACAAATCATGGACTGATTTTGAACAAAATGTAGCTGTATCTGGAGTTCAACAAACGTATTTTAATTTGGTGAAAGCAGGAATTATAGGAACACTTACAGAAGGCGAACTAGATTATCAATTGGAAAATGATAAAGTAGATTTAAAATATGTTCAAATTCCTTATGCAAGTATTCCAGATAGCTTAGTCGAGGTTAAATCTTCTGAAATTAAAGCATATATGAAGCGTTTTCCAAAGCAATATGAAGTGGAAGCGTCAAGAGATTTAGTCTATGTAGAATTTAAAGAAGAAGCATCTTTAGCAGATGAACAAGCGATTCAAGAGAATTTAAAAGCTTTGATTGAAGATCGTCAGGAATTTAACGAATCCTCAAAAGCCAATGAAACGGTTGTTGGATTCAAAAACACCAAAGACAACGCTGCTTTTGTTAATGCAAATTCTGCACAAAAGTTTAATGATGCTTATGTTTTTAGATCTGCTTTTTCTTCTGATCAAGCCGATAATATTACAGCATTAAAAGCAGATGAAATTTATGGGCCATACAAAGAAAATGGGTTTTATAAGCTCAGCAAAATGGTATCTAAAAAAGGTATTGCCGATTCAACCAAAGTACGTCACATTTTGATTCCTTTTGCAGGAGGTGCTAGAGCAGAAGCTACGGTAACCAAAACTGATGCAGAAGCCAAAGCTACTGCAGATAGTATTTATAATGTTTTACAAAGAAATCGCTCGAAATTCAAATCGTTATTATCGCTATCATCAGATAAAGTGAGTAACGAAAAAGACGGCGTTATTGAATTTGCATATACCGATGGATTTGCACCAGAGTTTAAGGCCTATTCTTTTGAAAATCCAAAAGGAAGTCTTGGGGTTGTTCGTACAGATTTTGGATATCATGTGATTGAAATATTAGATCAAGGAAAGAAACAAGACGCATTTAAAGTAGCAACTATAGCACAAGAAATAGAACCATCTGTTGAAACCATTGATGAGGTCTTTAAAAACAAATCTAAATTTGAAATCGCTATTGCCGATACCGATTTTGAAACTGTAGCTAAAGACAACAACTACGATGTGCGAAACGTTAGTAGTGTAAAAGCATTGGATGAAAACATACCAGGGATTGGCGCACAACGTGCAATTGTTCGTTGGGCCTTTGAAGACGGAGTTAAAGAAGGAGATTTCAAAAGCTTTAGCACTACCGCTGGTGGTTTTGTTGTGGTTAAGCTTACAGGAGTTAACGAAAAAGGGTTGATGTCTGTACAGAACGGTTCTGTAACCGCACTTCCAGAAGTTCGAAAGGAAAAGAAAGCCGCACTAATAAAAGAGCGTATTTCTGCAACTTTCTTGGGTGATATTGCATCAGCTGAAAACCAAACCATCAAAACTGCTGCTGCTGTAAACATGAAAAATCCAACCTTGTCTGGTGCTGGTCATGAGCCCTTGGTCATTGGTACTGCCTTTGGACTTCAAGTTGGAGAAACTTCTAAACCTATTGAAGGCAATACGGGAGTATTTATTGTTGAGGTGACTAAAATTACACCTGCAGTTGAACTGTCAAGCTATCAAGCGGCTGCTAATAGAGTAGGGCAAGCCAAAGAAAGTGTAGTCAATACACAACTTTATAATGCCTTAAAAGATGCTGCTGAAATTGAGGACAATAGAGCGGTTTTTTATTAGCAGATAATTAGTATTAGAATTATTAAGGGACTGATTTTTTCAGTCCCTTTTTTTTCGCTACAAAAACCTGTCCACATTAAACTTGTTTCTGGACAAGTTTTCAGTATTGTTACTTTTCATTCACCATCTCCTTAAAGGGGAAAATCGTGGTATACCCTTTATCCTTAAAATATTGTGTGTTGGTTCCTGTCGCCAAAAAGAAATCGCCCCCCCAAGCGCCTAAACTTTTTACCGCTCTAGGGTAGTCAGTAAAATGTGTGGTTTTTAGTGGTTGTTGTTGGATAAGAGTGCCCACAATGGTTTCGTGTTTGCTTATGAGTACTTCAAATTCTTTTAAAGTAGTCGCTACCAAAATTGCTTCGGTTAGAGCATTAAGTTCAGAAAAATTGAGACGTTGTTTTGTTTTTAGGGTATTATATTGTGCAATGGCCTCTCGGCTGTTTTGCTTTTGGTTGCGGTGTACAAAAAACAATTCATCTTTAAAAGGCGGATCAAAATCTACAATTTTTATATGTGGGGTACTGTTTTGCCGTTGATATATAATAGGGTGAGGGTGTTGCGCACAAGCAATATCATAACCACTACCGCCAAAGGTATTTTCGAGCAATGCAAAAGCATCTACATTTGCCCATTGTGCCAAATTATTAATGAGGGTAGAGGAGGACCCCAACCCCCAGTTTTGAGGAAACTCCAAATGGCTATGCATTTCAAATCCATTATGAGGTGCAAAAAAGTTGGGTTGAAGTTTGGCAATCGCCAAAAAACACTCCGAAAGTCGCTTTGCTGTTTCATTAGTTACGTTTGCTTTAAAGTTTGGAAGTTGTAAAGTCATTTCAAACCAAAGTATGCCTTTATGGTCAAAACTTTTCCAGCGAATTTCGGGGCTCTCAATGGGTTTTACTTCAAGCGTTTGTCCAAATTTTGTTGGAAGCGCTAGGGCTTTTGCACCATTCAAAACCGCATATTCAGCAGTAATTAACAATTTTCCGTGACTATAAAATTTTTCCATCAGTCACGAAGATTTTTAAGCGCTTCAACGACAGCACGGTGCGATACAGTATGCGTTTTAAAATGGGCAATCATTGCTTCTTTTTCGTCCTTAGAAGCCTCTAATTGATTTAAAATATTAAGCAAATGCATTTTCATATGGCCTTTTTGAATCCCTGTAGTGGTTAGAGATCGTAGAGCAGCAAAATTTTGTGCCAAGCCCGCAACCGCTACAATTTCCATAAGTTCGGTTGCAGAGGGGGTTCCTAGCATCTCCAACGCCAATTTGACCATTGGGTGTAAGCCGGTTAATCCTCCTACAGTGCCCAATGCTAGTGGGATGTCCATCCAAAATTTAAAAACATCTTGTTCTATACTTGCATGCGATAAACTTGAATACTGTCCGTTTTTTGCAGCGTAGGCATGTACTCCAGCTTCAACAGCTCTAAAATCATTTCCAGAAGCAATAACAACTGCATCTACACCATTCATAATGCCTTTGTTGTGGGTAACAGCACGATAAGGTTCTACTTCCGCAATTTGTACTGCTTGAATAAATTTTTCTGCAAATTCTTGTCCTGTAAAGTGCCCTTCTAAAGTCAATTCTTCGACCTTACAAGAGACTTCGGTACGGACCACACAATCTGGAACATAATTGGACAAAATACTCATTATAATTTTTGGTTGATTTCCCTCTAATTCAGATGTATTTTGCGCTAATGGTTCAAACGTAGAGGCAATTTGCTCCAGGCAAGAATTGATAAAATTGGCACCCATGGCATCTTTCGTTTCAAAGGTTGCTTCCAATTGAAAATAATGGGTCATTTTTTGGGTACAATCAACAAGGTTTATATCCAGAATTCCGCCGCCACGTTTTTCCATATTTTGGGTTAGTGGTTTTGTGGCTTCCAAAAGTTGAGGTTTAATTTTATTAAAAAACGTGTTGAGAGCACTACTTTTACCCTCAAACATAAAATGCACATGCCCAATTTTTGTGGTTGATAAAATAGTTGTTTTAAACCCCCCACGAGATAACCAAAATTTGGCCGCATTACTAGCTGCAGCAACCACCGAACTTTCTTCAATCGTCATTGGAATGGTGTAAAGTTTTCCGTTGATTAAAAAATTTGGCGCAACACCAAAAGGCATATAAAAGTTAGAAATGGTATTTTCAATAAATTCATCGTGCAACTGTTGAAGTTTTGTATTGGAATTCCAATAAGATTCCAAAATGGACTTGGCGTTTGAATTTCCGTCAAAATAATTGACAATCAGCCAGTTAATTTTTTCGGCTTTAGAAAATTTTGAAAACCCAGAAACAGATTGTTGCATAATTTTGTATTGATAAACAAAGATACTATTCTCTCCTTTATGTGAAAAGCGAATTGTTAAATTGTGTATTAATCGGCTTAGAAAAGAGGAATTTTCAATTTTTTTTAGTAAAATTGGTAACATTTTTAAAATACACACTTATGCTCCGTATAAATTTGCGCCTTGTTCTATTTTTTTTAACTGCTTTTTATTCTTTTTCTCAAAATCAAACGATCACTTTAGACGAAATTTGGAATGGTACTTTTAGTACACAACGCATGGAAGCCCTACATTCCATGAACAATGGAAAGCAATATTCTGTTTTAAATTTTAATCGTACGAATCGCTCGACTTCTGTTGATGTTTATGACTACAAGACACAAGATAAAATTGCAACTTTGGTGGATTCCAAAAACTTAGAAGACATTCCTTATTTTACAAACTATGATTTTAGTGAAGATGAAACAAAAATTATTTTAGCCACTGACATAGAATCTGTCTATAGACATTCAACATTGGGTGTTTTTTTTGTGTATGATACTACAACTAAAACACTTCAAAAAATTTCAGATCAAAAAATTCAAGAACCAACTTTTTCACCTGATGGATTGCGTGTGGCTTATGGATTTCAAAATAATATTTTTGTAAAAAATCTTGAAACTGGCCAAACAACTCAGATTACTCTTGATGGCGAAAAAAATAAAATCATCAATGGTATAACAGATTGGGTATACGAAGAAGAATTTGCTTTTGTGCGTGCTTTTGAATGGAACGCAGATGGTCACAAAATCGCCTATTTAAAATTTGATGAAACAGAAGTTCCAGAGTTTTCAATGGATGTTTATGGTCAAGCATTATATCAATCGCAACAAGTTTTTAAATATCCAAAAGCAGGTGAAAAAAATGCAATTGTTTCATTACATGTTTATAATTTAAGCACTGCTGAGTCAAATGAAGTAAAAGTCAATAAACCCTACAATGATTTTTATATCACACGCATCAAGTGGACAAATGATGCTCATATTTTGAGCGCTCAATTTATCAATCGTCATCAAAATGAATTGGACCTTTGGGCAATTAATACAAAAAATAATTCCGCTTCTATTCTCCTTACAGAAGTGGACAAAGCCTATGTTGATGTCACAGACAACTTAACATTTTTGAATGATAATAGCTTTATTTGGACAAGTGAAAAAGATGGCTATAATCATATCTATCATTATGATAAAAAAGGGAAATTGATTCGTCAAGTCACCGAGGGGAATTGGGAGGTCACCGCCTATTATGGTTATGACAAAAAATCAGAAAAAATTTATTACCAATCGGTAGAAAATGGCTCTATTAATAGAGGTGTTTATGTGATTGGGTTGAATGGTAAAAACAAACAAACACTTTCTAAAAAAGAGGGGACAAATAGCGCCTCATTTAGTGCAGATTTTACTTATTTCATCAATACATTTTCGAGTGCATCTACTCCTCCAGAATACACATTAAATGATGCAAACAATGGAACAGTTTTGAAGCCTATCAAACACAATGATAAACTAGCGGAAAAGCTATCCAATTATAAATTATCTGAAAAAGAATTTAGTACCATAGCCATCAATGGTAATGACCTTAATATGTGGACAATAAAACCTGTTGATTTTGATCCAAATAAAAAATATCCCGTCCTTATGTATCAGTATTCTGGACCTGGGTCTCAGCAAGTGGCAAACCGTTGGAATAGCGCCAATGATTATTGGTATCAAATGTTGGCACAAAAAGGCTATTTTGTAGTTTGTATTGATGGTCGTGGAACAGGCTATAAAGGGGCTGATTTTAAGAAAGTGACCTATATGAATTTGGTCAAATATGAGACACAAGATCAAATTGCAGCAGCAAAAAAAATAGCAGAATTACCTTACATTGATGAAGAACGCATTGGGATTTGGGGCTGGAGTTTTGGCGGGCACATGAGTACCAATTGTTTGCTTAAAGGAAGTGAGATTTTCAAAATGGCTATTGCCGTTGCGCCAGTCACAAGTTGGCGTTTTTATGATACGATTTATACAGAACGCTATATGCGTACACCACAAGAAAACCCTGATGGTTACGATGATAATTCGCCATTCAATTACCCCGAAATGCTAAAAGGCGATTATTTGTTAATTCATGGTTCTGGAGATGATAATGTACATGTACAACATACTATGCGTATGGTCGAGGCTTTGATTCAAGCGGATAAACAATTTGAATGGGGGATTTATCCTGATAAAAACCATGGTATTTATGGGGGCAACACACGGTTACATCTCTATAAGAAAATGACTAATTTTATTGCAAAAACCTTAGGCGATAAAATTGAAAACTAAAACAAACAAAAAAAATAACTAACCAAATAAATACGATATTATGTCAACAACAGAACTTCAACATCAAAAACAACTTTTTGGACATCCAATAGGGCTGTATGTTCTCTTTTTAACAGAAATGTGGGAGCGTTTTTCCTATTATGGAATGCGTGCAATTTTAGTACTATACCTAGTTGCTGAAACAGGTTCTGATAATCCAGGTTTGGGATGGGCAAATGATAGTGCTATTGCTCTTTATGGTTGGTATACTATGTTTGTATATGTAGCATCAATTCCAGGTGGAATTATAGCTGATAAAATTTTAGGACAAAGAAAATCTGTTTTTGTTGGGGGAATGTTACTAGTTGCTGGACACAGTGTGCTTGCTATTGAACAAATGTGGGCTTTTTACACAGGTTTGATTCTTATCGTAAAGGGTGTTGGAATGCTTAAGCCTAACATTTCAACAATGGTTGGTGGTTTGTATCCTAAAAATGAACAAAACAAGCGCGATATGGGGTTTTATATCTTTTATATGGGTATAAATTTAGGTGCAGCAGTTGCAGCTTTAGCAGTTGGTTATGTTGGAGAAAATATTGGGTGGCATTATGGCTTTGGAATGGCTGGTATTGGAATGGCATTAGGTCAGTTAACATATTGGTATGGGCAAAAGCATTTAAAGCATGTTGGAAATCTTGTTGTTGATGAACGGTCATCTGATGAAAAAGGCGATAGTCAAAATTTACTTCTAGCTATTTTTAAACATTCTAACTCAGTGGCAGGATTTGTTATTACAGTTTTAGCTGGACTTGGTATTTGGTTTATCGGTGGGTCATGGTCTTATGGACTTTTAGTGATTGGTTTGGCATTTGCTGTAGGTGTTGGAATTGTAGTTTACAATGATGGAAATAAAGTTGAAAAAGATAGAATTTTAGTAACTTACCTTTCATTCTTAATTATCATAATATTCTGGGGAGCTTTTGAACAGGCAGGAGGTTTGTTAAATGTTTATACTTACCAAAAAACGGATTTATCTTTAGGAGACTTTATGGTGCCTGCTAGTTGGTTTCAATCTGTTAATGCCATTTTTATTTTAATATTTGCAACTATTGTAGGTAGTTTTTGGGTCTGGTGGAAAAATCGAAAAAAAGAATCATCATCGTTGTTTAAAATGGCTACTGGTGTTATTATTATGGGATGGGGTTTCTTTTTTATGTCAGCAGCTTCCATGGAATATGAAAGTACTGGTTCTTCAGCAATGTACTGGTTAATTTTTGCTTATTTATTTCATACATTAGGAGAATTGTGTGCTTCACCCGTTGCACTATCTTTTATTACAAAACTTGCACCAGAACGTTGGATGGCATTTATGATGGGTGCCTATTTTGCAGCAACAGGACTTGGTAATAAGGTTGCTGGACTTTTAGGAGAATCTGCATCCGAATTTGGGGAGTTTACAATCTTTACAGGAATCGCAATATTCTGTACTATTTTTGGTATTTTGGTTATAGCAATACTCAAACCACTTAAAAGACTTACTCACGGTGCAGAAGAAATTTCATTAGAATCATAATTACAAAAACTAACCAAAATGAGTACTTCAACAGATCAAATTTTTAAAGACAAAGTATTAGGGCATCCAGCAGGACTGTTTGTATTATTTTTTACAGAAATGTGGGAGCGTTTTTCATATTATGGAATGCGGGCCATTTTAGTCATATTCCTCACAGGAGTTGTTACTGGCGATAATCCTGGATGGGGTTGGAGTACACCAGCAGCCCTCTCGCTTTTGGGGACCTATGCCATGTTTGTATACCTGACACCACTCGTTGGAGGTTGGCTGGCCGATAATAAAATTGGCTATAGAATGGCTGTTGTTATTGGGGCACTTCTAATGACGCTTGGACATGCCGCAATGGCCGTAGAAACACCACTTTTTCTTTATATTGGAATTACGCTTCTAATCTTAGGAAATGGATTTTTTAAACCCAATATGACCTCTATTATTTCCAAAATGTACGAGGGTCAAGACGATAAAAAGGATGGTGCATACAATATTTTTTATATGGGTGTCAATGCTGGTGCTTTTATAGGGATTATGCTTTGTGGATGGGTAGGAGAAAAAGAAGGTTGGAGTTATGGATTTGGCTTAGCAGGAATTTTTATGCTGTTGGGGATGTTGCAATTTTATTTTGCTCAACCATTGTTTGGTGATATTGGTTCTAAACCCAAGAATGAACAAAACGACCTTATTGATACACTAGTTGACAATAAATCGGTGGATGCCAAAACAGGGGTAAAACTCAATACCTTTCAGCCAATAGATTATATCCTGATTGGCATTTTTACCCTTTCTGCGCTTATTTTCATCATCAATGATCCATTAAGTCAAATAGGTCAAATCAACACGCTTAACTTTACTATTGCAGGAATGAAAGATTCGGTGTTTTTTGCGCTTTTGGCAGCCATATCCTTTATTTTACTTTTAATTATTAGAATTCCTCGATACAGCAGAATAGAAAGAGACCGAATGATTGCTTTTACTATTTTTTGTTTGTTTACAGTTTTCTTTTGGGCCGCTTTTGAACAAGCAGCCGGTTCGCTTCCTATATATACAAGAGACTTTACTGACCGATTTTTAGAAGGAAATGCCGCCAATATTTTTAAACTTATTGATTTAATTGTTACTGTAGTTCCGTTGCTCATCATCACTTACGTACTTTGGAGTTTATTCCGTCAAACGTTTAGTAGAATTGGACGTTCAAACATTATTTTGGGCTCTAGCTTTGTGATTGTATGGGCTATAGTTATTTATAAATTATATACTGAATACCACGATACCAATACTGAAGTACCAGTGACTTGGTTTGCGATTCTCAACTCTTTATTCATCATCATATTTGCACCATTATTTACAAAGTGGTGGGACAGCCGCTACAATCCACCAGCATCCGTAAAATATTTCTTAGGATTATTCCTTTTAGGAGTTGGTTTTGCCTTTTTGGCCTTTGGCGCTAGAAACCTTCCTGCTGGAGCAGAAACAGCCACACTAAGTATGGCATGGTTAGTGTTTGCATATTTATTCCATACGCTAGGCGAATTGTGTTTATCTCCAATGGGATTATCCTATTTGAGTAAGCTCATTCCGGCCAGAATGATTGCTGTAATGTTTGGGGTCTATTATTTGGCTATAGCTATTGGAAACAAATTGGCACACTCTGTTGGTGCAGAGGTTGAAAATATCACAAAAGAATATAGTTTATCGACGTTCTTTTTGATTTTTACCATTGTACCTATTGCGATGGGATTGGTGTCATTAGTTTTACATCCTTTGCTTAAAAAATTGATGCATGGCGTAAAATAAAAATTTAAAAAATGATTTGCATAAAAGCTGAAATACCAGAAGACTTGTGTCAAATTGATGACGAACTAAAAGCCATTTACCATAGTAAAGATTCTGTATGTATTTGGGTTTTTAAAACAAGAAAGGACAGAAATGCTTTTGTTGACGAAACTGTTGGGATGAACAAAAACCAGCGTACAAATCATTACAATGCAAACTATGCATAAGTTAAAATACATCTTAATATTATTTTTAGTTTCTGTGTTTGTTAATGCACAAGAAATCAATTGGTTAACCATGAATGAAGCGTTAGCTAAACAAAAAGATCAACCCAAAAAAATAATGATTGACATGTACACTGTATGGTGTGGGCCATGCAAAATGTTGGATCGCAATACATTTTCCAACAAAAAACTTGCTGAATATGTGAATGCCAATTATTATGCTGTAAAATTCAATGCCGAAGGAGATGAGTCGGTCGATTTTAAAGGGCAACCGCTTTCTAATCCCAAATATGACCCCGCCAAAGCCAGACGCCGAAATAGCCAACACCAATTGACAGGATATTTTGGAGTATCGGCCTATCCAACAATTGTGTTTTTGGGCGAAAATGCAGAGTTTTTGGCCCCAATACCAGGGTATAAAACTCCAGATCAATTGGAGCTGTATCTCAAACTTTTTGCCGAAGACCACTATAAAACCATCACGAGCCAAAAAGCTTTTAATGAGTATTATAAAGCCTTTAAACCTTCTTTTAATCCTTGATGATTTAAGTTATAAATAAAAGCGCCATCCTCAAAAGTATCATGAAAATAGATACTTTTTTTTGCACATGTTTTTTGCCGCCGTTTTACGTAACTTTTATAATTACTACCGTCAGCAATAATTAATTTTGGTTTCAATATTTTTATAAGCTTTTCAAGGTTTATTTTTGGACTATTTCTAAGCAAAATCCAATCAAATTTTACGGATTTTAAATCAAAATGGCTTAGACTATCGATTATAATTAAATTATGATTATCTATTGAATAAAATCGTTTCAGATGCGATTTGGATGTTTTATTTATACCTTCATTAGTGATGTAATCTTCTATGAACGAAAATTGTTCATTATTTTTTTCTGTATTATGAATTTCAAAATTAGTCCCATTTTTAAATCCCAAAATGGTATGCTTTGTCTTTTGGAAAACAATAAATTCATTCTTAGAATTAATTTTAAAGACAAATAAAACATAAAATTGAAAAATTAGAACAGAAGTTAATAAAAGTGCTATTTTTTTAAATGTCTTTGATATGATATATTTGAAAAATAGTACAATTATAATATAGAATAACACCATCATATAGAAGTCAAAAGTGATGTTTTTAAAAAGTAAAAATTCAAACTTTGCTACCAAATGTGCCGATGTATTCATCAGATCAATTAAATTTTCAAAACCATAAGCTAGCCACTCACTGATTTTGAATCCTTCAAAAATAATAATCAAAATGCCTAGCCATAAACACACCACCAGTGCTGGAACAACCAATAAATTAGCTAAAAAAAACATCCCAGTCAATTGATGAAAATAGTAGAGTCCAAGCGGTAAAATTCCAAGTTGAGCAGCAACAGACACTTTTAATAGCGTGGCAATAGATTTTATTAAAACATGTTTTGGTGACCAAAAACGATTCAATATAGGGGTGACAATTAATAGACCTAAAACAGCACTATAACTCAATTGAAAGCCAACATCATAGACATAGTTTGGGTTTAAAATTAACAGCAGAAACGCGGAAATTGAAAGTGTATTGATGCTATTCGATTCACGATTTAATCCGCTTGCAAGGGCAAAACAACTGAACATTGTTACCGCACGAACAATAGAGGGACTTAGTCCTGTAACAAATGCAAAAGACCATAATATCTTGATAATCAAAAGACTACGAATTTTTCTACCTGGTTTTGATCTTGCCAAAGGGTACAATAAAAATTCTAATATTTTCAGTAAAATCCCCACATGAAGTCCAGAAAGCGCAAGGATGTGAATTACTCCAGAATTTTTATAATCTGTTTTAATTTTATCAGGTATTTCACCTCGTTTTCCTAAATAAAATGCTTTTAGAAACGCTTGTGCAGTAGGATTAATATGTAGTTTGTCAATTTTTTTAGCTATAAAATTTCGAGCTAAGGATGCCATTCCATTGACGCTTTTTGTTCCTTTTCTTATGACATATGTAGTGTTTTGATGCATTGAAATTTTATGAAAAATACCTTTACGTTCAAGGAAATTTTTATAATCAAAACCATGAGGGTTTTTAGGGGGGCTTATTGGGCTGAGTTGTATTTTTAGGAAATAATAGGTCATCGACTTTATGCGTCGGAATCATTGTGTCTTTTGAGGCTTCTATTAAAATTGTACCACTAGATTTTTTCTGATTGATCTCCAGTACTTTTGCTATGTATCGGTAATTATATGTTGTTGGATTCATTTCTTTTGTGATACAAAGCAGTAGGGTTTCTGGCTCATTTTTTGTAAAATGACTATAATGGTTTTTAGTTGTTTTTGGATGTTGAAGTGTTGTATTTAATAACCCTAAAACAACAAATAAAAGGAACAAAAAGTATGATGAAATGATACTTTTATAAACAGAAGTTTTAAAATGAAAAAATAGTCCAAGGCAAAATGCTGCAACCAAAAAAATGAGTAGGATATCAATTTCCAAAGACACATAGGAACTTAAAAATATTCCACAAATCAGGGCAATGGTTAACTTTGGGATGGGGTAGTAGTAGGGTTGCATTTTAAATCATAAGTAGGTGTTAAATCTATCAACATAGCGCTTTAAATACTGCTTTGGCTACCTTTTGGCTGGCACCAGTGCCTCCTAGTTTTTGTTCTAGGGCAGTATATTCAGTATTGAGCTGCTGTTGGGTTTTGGGGTCTAAAATATGGTTGAGTTCTGCCGTAAGGCGCTTTGTATTCAGGTCATTTTGGATCAATTCACAGACCACTTCGCGCTCCATTATAAGGTTAACCAAAGAAATATAATCGAGCTTTACCAGCTGTTTTCCAATCTGGTAGGACAACCAACTGGATTTATAGCACACCACCTGGGGCACCTTAAATAAAGCTGTTTCTAAAGTGGCTGTCCCCGAAGTTACCAATGCGGCTTGTGCAATACTAAGCAGGTCGTAAGTGGCATTACTCACCAATTTGACGTTTTTGTTTTTAATGAATTTTTGATAAAAGTCTTTGACTTGGCTCGGTGCTCCAGCAATGACAAATTGGTGCTCTGGAAAGGCATCGACCACAGACAGCATCACATCGAGCATTTTTTTAATTTCTTGTTGTCTACTCCCCGGCAACAGTGCAACAATGGGTTTTTCGGATAGTCCGTATGTTTTTCGTAGGGTTTTAGCATCTGCTTTTGGGCGGTTGGCAATCGCATCTATTAGGGGATGCCCAACAAACGTCACAGGCATTTGGTGTTTTTTCTCGTAAAATGCTTTTTCAAACGGTAAAATCACATACATTTTATCAATATCTAGTTTGATGTGATGAATGCGATTTTCTTTCCATGCCCATAGTTGTGGCGAAATATAATAATGGGTTTTAAAATTTTGGGTTTTAGCCCATTTTGCAATACGCATATTAAACCCTGGGTAATCAATAAAAATCAAAATATCTGGACGATAGTTTGCAATATCTTGTTTACAAAAGCTGATATTTTTTAGAATCGTTCTCAGATTCAAAAGGACTTCTAAAAAGCCCATAAATGCCAAATCTTTGTAATGTTTAACCAGAGTACCACCTGCATCCTGCATCAAATCGCCACCCCAAACACGACATTCGGCCTTGGCATCTTCTTTTTGCAATGCTTTGATGAGGTTTGCGCCATGCAAATCTCCAGAAGCTTCTCCTGCGATGATGTAGTACTTCATATTTTACAGCTTAATTATAAATGTGAAAAGCGCCATACACAGTGTTGCAATCAATACGCCTGCGGCATAAGCATCTTTTTTCTTTCTGATAAAATAAAAAAAACAAATCAGATTTAAAATCGCACCGAGACTAATGAGTTTTCCTAAAAAATTTTCAGCATGTGCGGCTTCCAAAACCCTCAAAAATCCATCATTTCTTCCAGAAGATTTGGCCATAGTCATTACGACCACAAAGAGTCCTAAACCATTGGCCAAAATCCCAATGAAAAATCCTTTTAAAATTTGAATCTTATCCATTGAGTTTCCAATTGTTGAGTTCTTGAATATAATAATGAGCAGTGAGATCAAACTGTACTGGAACTACCGAAACGTAGCCTTGTTCAAGTGCCCATTCGTCGGTATCTTCACCATTATCCTGATTGATAAATTCTCCTGTAAGCCAGTAATAATTTCGTCCCATTGGGCTTTGACGTTTATCAAATTTTTCTACCCAATTGGCATTCGCCTGACGGCAAATTTTTATGCCTTTTAGAACCTTGTTTGGGAAATTTACATTGAGAATAATTCCTTTTTGTAAACCATTTTGTAAGACTTTAAGGCAAATGGTTTTTATGAATTCTTCCGTTGGTCCAAAATCGGCATCCCAATTGTAGTTCAACAAAGAAAATCCTATAGCAGGTATGCCCTCCATACCCGCTTCAATGGCGGCGCTCATTGTGCCCGAATAAATAACATTAATTGATGAATTGGAACCATGATTGATGCCTGAAACACACAAATCTGGTTTTCTGTCTAATAGTTCATGAACGGCTAGTTTTACACAATCTGCTGGCGTGCCCGATGTACTGTATTCTTTTTGAGGCCCATTATCAATATGTTCTTCTCTACAATAAAGCGTATCGTTGATTGTAATGGCATGCCCCATGCCACTTTGTGGACTATCCGGTGCAACAACAACAACATCGCCAATGCGATTCATAACTTTAATTAAGGTTCTAATTCCAGGAGCCGTGATACCATCGTCATTGGTAACAAGAATAAGTGGTTTTTTTGGCATTTTTTCTTTGTTTTCGTTTACAAAAGTAAGTATTTTGTTGGGGATTACTCATTTTTGGGTGGTTTAACAAAAAATTATGTAGAAGAGCACACTTAATTTTGCAATTTTCTGTTATTTTAGGAACGAATTTGGATAAACATTTACTCAAGTCTATGAAACATATAAATATTTTTCTTTTGTCAATTTTTGTTGCATTAGCTTCATGTAGCTTTACAACCAAAACATTTGATAACCCTGACAAGGACAAACTCCTAATGCAACTCATTACATATTTGTTGGAACAAGGTCATTTTCAGCCTAAAGATTTTGATGATGAGTTTTCAGAGGAAGTGTACAGTAGATTTTTAAAAACCGTGGATCCCTACAAGCACTATTTTTTCAGTTCAGATATAAAAGAATTCGAAGTTTATAAAACAGATTTGGATGATCAAATAAAAAACTATGATGTGCAGTTTTTTAATCTTGTTTACAATCGCCTTATCCAAAGAATTGAAGAATCAAAAGCGATTTATACGAAAATATTAGAACAGCCTTTTAATTACGATTTAGATGAAAAATACCAGTCCAACCCTTATGAATTAGACTATGTTTCATCAAAAAAAGACATGACTGACCGTTGGCGTAAACAATTGAAATTTAACACCTTAACTAATTATCATGATTTAGTATCTGACAATGAAAATGAAGAAAATGAAGATAAAAAAACCATTTCGGAATTGGAAGAAGAATCACGAGCTTCAACATTAAAAAATTTACAAGAAGTTTCGGTTTATTTTGACGACATGAGACGTGATGATTGGCTTTCAATGTATATCAATGCAATTTCTGAAACATTTGACCCCCATACTTACTATTTTGCACCACAAGTCAAAGATCGTTTTGATGCCGAAATGTCTGGAAAATACGAAGGTATTGGTGCAAGACTTCAAAAGAAAATGGATAAAATCAGTATAACAGAACTCATTTCAGGAGGTTCTGCATGGCGTCAAAACAAACTTCAAGTTGGAGATGTCATTTTAAAAGTACGTCAAGAAGACGATGAAGAGGCAGTGAGTGTTGTTGGAATGCGTTTGGACGATGCTGTTAAACTTATCAAAGGTCCAAAAGGTACAAATGTAATTTTAACTCTAAAAAGAGTCGATGGAACTATTGAAGATTTGATGATTCCAAGAGATGAAATTGAGCTAGAGGAAACTTATGCAAAATCGAGTATCGTACAAAAAGAAAACTACAAATTTGGAGTCATTAATTTACCAAAATTTTACATTGATTTTGAAGATATCAACAGCAGAAATGCAACCTCTGATGTCAAAAGAGAAATTGAACGCCTCAAAGCAGAGGGAATGGAAGGTTTGGTTCTCGATTTGAGAAATAATGGAGGTGGTTCTCTAAAAACAGCTGTTGATATAGGAGGTTTATTTATTAAAGAAGGCCCTATTGTTCAAGTACGCTCTACTGGCGAAGATCGTCAAGTATTAAAAGATAAAGATTCTAGTGTAAGTTGGGATGGTCCATTGGTTATTTTGGTGAATGAATTTTCTGCTTCTGCATCCGAAATTTTAGCTGCTGCAATGCAAGATTATAAGCGCGCTATTGTTATTGGAAGCAAGCAAACCTATGGTAAGGGAACGGTTCAAAATGTAATAGACCTAAACAGAATGATTCGTAATAACACTAATGGCGATATGGGTGCTTTTAAGTTTACTACCCAAAAATATTATCGTATCAATGGGGGGTCTACACAGTTAGAGGGCGTCAAAAGTGATGTTGTTTTGCCTAATCGTTACAGCTATGTTGATATGGGTGAAAAAGATCAAGACAACCCACTTCCGTGGGATGAGATTCAAGCTGCCGAATATGATTTTTGGGAAAGTTCTATTGACTATGAATTGACTGTCAAAAGAAGTAAGGAGCGCATGAACAATAGTGATGAGATCAAACTCATTGATGAAAATGCACAATGGATTGAAAAAGTACGTTCAAAGAATTTGTATAGCTTAAAGTATAACGATTATGATGCGAGTTTGAAACAAAATGAAAAAGAATCAGAACGTTTTGAAGCTCTTTCCGATTATACCACAAATTTATCATTCGAATCTTTGCCATATGAAAAACCAATTATGGCAACAGATTCCATTTTCAAAACAAAACGCGAGCGATGGCATGAATCTTTAAGTAAAGATATTTATATGAATGAGGCGCTTAATGTTTTAACGGATTTAAATAAAATGTTTAAAGTAAAAAAAGTATCCGCCCTTAAAAACTAAGGTTCAAAACTATGCAAGGATTAACAGCATTGGCATTCCAAAAATTTAAACATAACTATTTGGGAATGGCGAGTGTTTTTTTTATAATTTTTGTGGGGTTTGTTTCAATTTTCGCCTATATATTAGCCCCTGATACCACTCAATATGCAAACCAAATGCATTTGAGTATTCATTCCAAACCGCCAGGATTTAGGGTTCAAATGCTTGTTCAACCCAATCCAAATAAAAGTCTTCAAAATCAATTTGATAAAATCTTTTTTGGTTCAAAATTCCCTGATAAACAACAGCCCATTTCGAGTTATAAAATAGAAAAAGACCAATTGATATACACCCCTTATGAGGCGAAAAATATTCAAGGGATACAGCAATCTATTGATTACTCCAAAAATCCAAAACCTTTTGTAGAAAATAAAACCTTTTATTTAGGAACGGACAATTATGGTAGAGATGTTTTAAGTCGGTTATTAGTTGGTGCTCGAATTTCTTTTTTTATAGGTTTTGTTGCTGTTTTTATTTCATTAATAATTGGATTATTTTTAGGTAGTATTTCGGGTTATTTTGGAGGAAAAATAGATAATGCTATTATGTTTTTAATTAATGTAGCATGGTCTATTCCAACGCTTTTATTGGTGATTGCTATAACTTTAGCGCTTGGCAAGGGCTATTGGCAGGTTTTTATAGCAGTAGGTCTAACGATGTGGGTAGAAGTGGCAAGAGTTGTACGAGGCGAAGTGATGAGCGTAAAAGAACAACAATATATAACCGCTGCTCGAGCTTTGGGGTATACAGATTTTAGAATTATTTTTAAGCATATTCTTCCCAATGTTATGGCTCCTGTCATTGTAATTTCTGCAGCAAATTTTGCCGCTGCAATTCTTATAGAAAGCGGACTAAGTTTTTTAGGAATAGGAGCACAACCCCCAATGGCCAGTTGGGGCGCTATGATTAAAACCCACTATAACGACATCGTTTTGGGTCAACCCTATTTGGCCATAATCCCAGGACTTTGTATTATGAGTCTTGTAATGGCTTTTATGCTTATGGGGAACACCCTAAGAGAGGCATTAGATGTTAAGGCGTAGAGAATTTATTTTTTTGCTTGTGGTGGATACTTCGACATAATAGAGGTTACAAATTCTTTAATACGCTCTTCCTTACGGTCCATTCTAGAGGTTAAATAGCCTTGTCCAATACCTTGCCAAACAAGTTCTTTTTTATTGGCATCTATCAAATCAATAAATAGGGTTCCACGAGATGAATTGGTTACATTGGTTTGATTCCAGCCCATCATTGGACCCCAGCCCCAACCCCAACCCCAACCGTACATGCCAAAGTTTTGATTGTAAACATTTACTTCTTGACGTTCTTTTGTAAAAATATTCACCAATAAATCGGGGGTTTTAGATTTTGTAAAACCTTTCGCTAACAGTTCAGATTCAATGGCACGTAAAATTCTTCGCTTGTCCAAATCACTAATTTCTGCCTTATCTATACCATCTTTAAAAAAAGCAAAAGTTTTATAGGAGTTAAAGTCCGCAGAACGATCATAATCTGCAGCCACTCGAACAGAATCACAAGACGTACTAATAAGTACTATAAACAGGAGTAATAAAAGACGTTTCATAAAGTATAGTTTTAAGTTAAAATGAATTAAAAAGAGAGTCATCAACACTATTTGGAATAGTAACTTTTAGGTTTGGTTCTTCTTCCATTGCTCGTTTTATTGCAAAAATTGCACCTTTGTTGCGTGCCCAATTTCGCCTAGCAATACCATTATTAACATCCCAAAATAACATAGATTTCAATTTTCTTTCTGATGCTTTAGAACCATCAAGAACCATACCAAAGCCACCATTTATGACTTCGCCCCAGCCAACCCCTCCGCCATTGTGTATGCTAACCCAAGTGGCGCCTCTAAAACTATCTCCAATTACATTGTGAATAGCCATATCAGCAGTGTATTTAGATCCGTCATAAATATTACTTGTTTCTCTGTAGGGCGAGTCTGTTCCAGAAACATCATGGTGATCACGACCAAGAATTATTGGGCCAATTTTTCCTTCTGAAATTGCTGAATTGAATGCAGAGGCTATTTTTATTCGACCCTCGGCATCGGCATACAAAATTCGGGCTTGCGATCCAACTACCAAGTTATTGCTTTGTGCGCCTTTTATCCATTGGATATTATCTTGCATTTGTTGTTGGATTTCTGGTGGTGAAGTCGCTTGAATTTTTTCCAAAACTTCACAAGCAATAGCATCTGTTTTTGCTAAATCTTCTGGTGTTCCACTTGCACAAACCCAGCGAAAAGGTCCAAAACCATAATCGAAGCACATAGGTCCCATGATGTCTTGAACGTAACTTGGGTATATAAAATCTTCTTGATTTTCTTTTAAAATTTCTGCACCTGCACGAGACGCTTCCAACAAAAAAGCATTTCCGTAATCAAAGAAGTAAGTACCTTTATCGGTATGTTTTTTTATAATAGAGGTATGACGTAATAGACTTTCTTGCACCTTCTCTTTAAACAAATCTGGTCTTTCATTCATCATTTCATTGGCGTCTTCAAATGACATTCCAACAGGGTAATATCCTCCTGCCCAAGGATTATGTAATGAGGTTTGATCACTTCCAATGTCTACAAAAATACCAGCATCAAAAAATGCTTCCCATACATCAATAACGTTACCTTGATAGGCGATAGATACAATTTCTTTGTCTTGTTGTGCTATTTTTACCCGCTCAATTAATTCTTCTACAGACGAATACACTTCATCAACCCAACCTTGTGAGTGTCTTGTTTGCGTTGCTTTTGGGTTGACTTCAGCACAAATGCTAATGCACTTTGCAATATTCCCAGCTTTTGGTTGAGCACCACTCATACCACCTAATCCAGCGGTTAAAAAAATATGTCCTTCGGGGCTTTTTTTTATTTTTCTAAAAGCATTGAGCACTGTAATGGTGGTTCCGTGAACAATACCTTGCGGGCCAATATACATATAACTCCCCGCTGTCATTTGCCCATATTGTGTTACTCCTAAAGCATTAAATTTTTCCCAATCGTCTGGTTTTGAATAATTTGGGATCATCATGCCATTGGTAACCACAACTCTTGGCGCTTCTTTGTGAGATGGAAACAGACCCATAGGATGACCAGAGTACATCACCAATGTTTGTTCATCGTTTATTTCGGATAAATATTTCATGGTGAGTCGGTATTGCGCCCAATTGGAAAATACGCCTCCATTGCCGCCATATGTAATCAGTTCGTGGGGATGTTGTGCTACGGCATCATCCAAATTATTTTGAATCATCAGCATAATAGCAGCGGCTTCTTTGCTTTTTGCTGGATAGTCGTCTATTGGGCGGGCATAGATTTTATGATTTGGCCTATAACGATACATATAAATCCGCCCATAAGTTTCAAGTTCTTTTTTAAATTCTTTTAAAAGAATGGTGTGAAATTTTTTATCGAAATAGCGTAGGGCATTTTTTAAAGCTAGCTTTTGTTCTTCATTGTTTAAAATTGCTTTGCGTTTTGGAGCATGATTATAGGTTGGGTCAAAAGGTTTCAAAGACGGCAACTCATTTGGAATGCCCTCTTTTATTTCTTCTTGAAAAGTTTTAGTGTTCATAATCTTAATTTTGAATACGTTTTGATGTGTCGTATCCATAGGGGCAATGCTTACAATTACTCTCACAACAATATCCTCGCTTTAGGTGGTATTGTTCTGTAAAACAGCGATAGCCTTGTGGTGTCATATAAAAATCACCTTCTTCAATTGGGGGATTACGTTTCATCATTAACAAATATAATGTAATTTTATATACTAATTATTTGCTTTTTTTAAGATTAAAAAACTATAGAGATTTAGTATTTTTACACACCAGGTTTTTTAAGTTATTAATGTTAAATTTTCAGAAAGTCCAAAACATAAAGTTGACCTCTCAAGTTTCTATAAAACCTGAGTATAAAATTCATGATACAGTTTCTGGTAATAAATTCAGAAAATTAAAATATAACTTAAAAGAACTCCAAGAAAGAGCTTCTGTTGGGATTTTAACTTTTGGAGGGGCATTTTCTAATCATATTGCAGCTACGGCTGCTGCTGGGCAATTACTAAATATTCCAACAGTTGGAATTATAAGAGGAGAGGAGTTGGTAACAGAGACTGAAACCAATCCAACATTGGCGTATGCCAAATCTTGTGGGATGCAGTTTGAATTTGTCAGTCGATCGGTATACAGACAAAAAACAGAAAGTTCTTACATTAACCACCTTCAAAAAAAATATCCAAAATATTACATTATTCCAGAGGGGGGAACAAATGATTTGGCTGTAAAGGGCTGTATGGAAATTTTATCAGAATTTGATAAAGAATTTGATGTTATTTGTTGTGCGGTAGGGACTGGGGGTACAATTTCAGGGCTTATAAATTCAAGTTTACCGACACAAAAAATAATTGGCTTTCCAGCCTTGAAAGGCGCATTTTTAAACGAAGATATTTGTAAATTTGCGACGCAGTCCAATTGGGAGTTATGTAATGACTATCATTTTGGAGGTTATGCAAAAGTGGATTCAGATTTAATTCATTTTATAAATAACTTTAAAAAAGAATTTAAAATTCCACTCGATCCAGTGTATACTGGCAAAATGATGTTTGGTATTTTTGATTTGATTCAAAAAGGTGTTTTTTCTACGTCTGCAAAAATATTGGCAATTCATACAGGAGGATTACAGGGGATTGAAGGCATGAATCGCCAATTGAAACAAAAAAGAATGGAATTGATTGTTTAGAATATGAAAAAAATTGTAGGATTATTATTGGTATGTGTTGTGTTATCGAGTTGTGGTGCTCGCAATAAAGCAAACCAAAAAAAAGAGGTAAGAGTAGAAGTCAATATTCCACCCAGAGAAACCCCAGACACCCCTACAGTTGTTATCAAACCCATCTACAATTCTACAACTGAGTATATTGCATTTTTTAAGTCTGTCGCTATTCACGAAATGAAACTTTATGGCATACCAGCGAGTATTACTTTGGCACAAGGAATTTTAGAATCTGGTTCTGGCAAAGGTCGTCTTGCGAGAGATGCCAATAATCATTTTGGGATTAAATGCCATGATTGGACAGGTCAAAGAGTGTATCATGATGACGACAGAGCTCAGGAGTGTTTTAGAAAATATAATGACCCTAATCAATCCTACAGAGATCACTCTTTGTTTTTAGCTAAAAGAAAACGCTATGCAAACCTATTTAAATACAAGCCAACTGATTATAAAGCATGGGCAAGAGGTTTAAAAAAAGCAGGGTATGCTACCGATCCAAAATACCCTCAAAAACTAATCAGTCTTATAGAACGTTATGAGTTGTATCAATATGATATTTTTGACAAAAAGAGCCTTTCTCAAAACCAACAACCCTACTCCGAAAAGCATATAGTTATAAAAGGCGATACTTTGTATTCAATTTCCAAAAGATATGGAATCTCAGTTGAACGTTTAAAAACATTAAATAAATTAAACTCTAATGCTTTAAGTATTGGTCAAACCCTTATCATTACATCAAATTAAATTGTATGAAATACCAACGCAGTAGTCAATTATTTAAAGAAGCCAATGATGTTATACCTGGTGGGGTAAACTCGCCAGTACGTGCATTTAAGGCTGTAGGGGGTACACCAATATTTGTTAAAAAAGCCAAAGGTGCATATTTGTATGACGAAGATGGAAACCGTTTAATTGATTATATCAATTCTTGGGGTCCAATGATTTTAGGGCATGCCTACAAGCCTGTTGTAGATGCAGTTGTAGACAAAGCAAAAAAAGGAACTTCATTTGGAATGCCAACTGAAATTGAAACAAAAATTGCAGAACTGGCCGTCTCAATGGTTCCTAATATTGATAAAATTCGATTTGTAAATTCTGGAACAGAAGCCTGTATGAGCGCTGTTCGATTGGCACGTGGATTTACAGGAAAAGAAAAAATTATAAAATTTGCAGGGTGTTATCATGGACATTCCGATTCATTTTTGATACAAGCGGGTAGTGGTGCCGTAACTTTTGGAAGTCCTAATAGCCCTGGAGTAACCCAAGGAACTGCCAGAGACACATTGCTTGCACCATACAATAATTTGGAAGCTGTAAAAAATATCTTTCAAGCCAACCCCAATGAAATTGCAGCCATAATTGTTGAACCAGTAGCAGGGAACATGGGATGCATTCCACCTGTTGATGGGTTTTTAGAAGGCCTTCGCAATTTGTGTAATGCGCATCAAGCCATTCTTATTTTTGATGAAGTAATGACAGGTTTTCGATTGGCCAAAGGTGGTGTTCAAGAACTTTTTGGTATAAAAGCAGACATCGTTTGTTTTGGAAAAGTCATAGGAGGAGGATTGCCAGTAGGTGCTTTTGCGGCACGAAAAGAAATTATGAGTCATTTGGCACCTGAAGGACCAGTGTATCAGGCTGGAACATTGAGTGGAAACCCTTTGGCAATGGCAGCAGGCTATGCGCTTTTAAATGTTTTGAATACGGATGATGAGGTGTATGAACGTCTTAAAAAGAAAACAGCATACTTGCACGAAGGAATTTCTAAAGTATTAATAAATAACAACATAAAGCACACCATAAACAGAGTAGGCTCAATGATTTCTGTACATTTTTTGGAAACCCCAGTTGTGGATTTTAAAACAGCTGCTCATGGTAACAATGAACACTTTAAAGCATTTTTTCATGGTATGCTAGATGCTGGAGTTTATATTGCTCCTAGTGCTTTTGAGAGTTGGTTTATAACAGATGCCTTATCTTATGATGATTTGGATTTTACCATAGCGGCTGTAGAAACTGTGGTTAAAAAAATGTAGTTTTTATTTGTTTCGATTTTGAGGCATTTTTCTACTACATCTGCTATCTATAGTAGTATTTTTCATTCATGACTAGAGTACCTCTCTTTCTAAAGCTATAAAGTGTGTGGTTTTTCTTACTTTGTTGAAAAGCGGAAAAATATGTACCTCACAGGTATAGATAGATTTGTTTTTTCGATAATTAATAAGTGATGTTTTGAAGGGTTTGTTTTCTTTTAGCTTAAATTCTATTTCTGCTTTCTTTCTTTTAGAAGTCTTCGGACCTTGCAAAAACCCTGCTGTTTTTTTTATTGCTTCTTTTTTGGTGTAACCTGTCATATCGGTAAAACCATCATTGACCCACTTGATCTTTTTGTTTTTATCTGTAAGAATTATTGCACTAAAATCTACGGATTTGAATAATGTTTCTATATTATTTTCCCAGCCATATTTTCTAGCAAAGCTTTTTATTTTTTTCAAATCCATACATTTTTTAGATGTATTTAATTTTTTAAAATAATGCTCACTAAACATGCCCCAGCTAATAAGCGGCATCAACTTAGAGCAATCGTCTTCCATTGTGTTGCTAATGATTTTTTGATCAGATTTTTTTAAGGTGTTGCCAGAGAGATAAATATCTAGGCACATCATATTATTGAGGTCTTGTTTCATAGCATTTAGGTTAAGTTTAAAATTATTTAGATTTAGGTAGCATCAAATAGTATGCCTATCATTAAAAATCTAATTTCAATTAAAAAATTTTAGTTTGATTTTTTAAGTTATAATTATAGAACTGGGGTTAGATTCTATGGCAATTTACAAAAAAACAAATAAAAAAAAGCGGCTTCCAAATGAAGCCGCTTTTAAAAATTGAAAAATTTCAATTCCTAATTCAAATTATACATCTGCAGATTTTACAGTTTTGATGATTCGTGCTGCAATTTTGTATGGATCACCGTTAGATGCAGGACGTCTATCTTCTAACCAGCCTTTCCATCCTTTTTCTACGGTAATGATTGGGATTCGTATTGACGCTCCACGATCAGAAACTCCAAAAGAAAATTCATTAATAGAAGCAGTTTCATGAAGTCCGGTAAGACGTTGGTCATTGAATTCTCCGTAAACGGCTATATGCTCTTTAACTACTGGTCTAAATGCTTCACATATTTTTTCATACACTTCTCGAGATCCACATGTTCTTAAGGCAGTGTTTGAGAAATTGGCGTGCATTCCAGATCCATTCCAATCCATATCTTTCCCAAGTGGTTTTGGGTGATACTCAATGTAGTATCCATATTTTTCTGTCAAACGATCTAATAAATAGCGAGCTACCCATATTTCATCTCCAGCTTTCTGAGCTCCTTTTGCAAACAACTGAAATTCCCATTGACCTGAAGCAACTTCTTGGTTGATACCTTCAAAGTTAAGTCCAGCATCAATACACAAATTTGCATGCTCTTCGACAAGGTCGCGACCATGAGTATTTTTTCCACCTACAGAACAGTAATACATGCCTTGAGGGGCAGGATATCCACCAACTGGGAATCCAAGAGGAAGCTGTGTTTTGGTGTCCATAATAAAATACTCTTGTTCAAATCCAAACCAGAAGTCATCATCTTCATCATCAATTGTTGCTCTTCCGTTTGATTCGTGTGGTGTACCATCGGCGTTCAATACTTCTGTCATTACCAAATATCCATCTCTTCTTGCAGGGTCTGGGTAAATAGCAACAGGCTTAAGTAGACAGTCCGAAGAGCCGCCTTCTGCTTGTCTTGTAGATGATCCATCAAAAGACCAAATTGGACAATCTTCTAATTTTCCACTAAAATTTTCTTCAACTTTGGTTTTACTTCTCATATTTTGTGTTGGGTAATACCCATCCAACCAAATGTATTCTAACTTAGATTTTGCCATAATTATATATTTTGAGTACTATAAATGTTTTAAATAGCAAAGATACTAATAACCATGTGTACGCTTAAAATTTTAGGGTTAAAATTATCAACATTATTGTTTTTTTTATGTAACCCCTATTTTTTTGTAGGTATAATCGAAATATGTGTAATTTTTAATGAGATAAATTTTCAAATTGTTAATAAATAATATCTGCTTAGTGGGTTTTTACTTGTAAGAATTTTAATTTTGTATAAGAATTTAAAACCTATAATTATGTCTACACTTCGATTTCATGCACTTAAATCATCAATGAATAGAGCTTCAGTTTCAGTTCAAGAAGATTCCAAACGATCTCAAGTTTATGGTTCAAATGTTTTTGGAAATGCTGCCATGTACAGTTCTTTGCCAAAAGAAACGTTTAAAAACCTATCTACTGCCATTGAAAAAAATCAAACGATAAGTCGTGATATTGCCGACCAAATTGCAACAGCTATGAAAGAATGGGCAATGGCCAAAGGGGTAACACACTACACCCACTGGTTTCAACCTCTTACTGGTGCAACTGCTGAAAAACACGATGCTTTTTTCGAAACTGTAGGGCCTGGAGAAGCAATAGAACAATTTGAAGGCAACCAACTAGTGCAGCAAGAACCTGATGCATCCTCATTCCCAAATGGTGGAATTCGCAATACCTTTGAAGCTCGCGGATATACGGCATGGGATCCAACTTCTCCAGCTTTTATTTTTGGAACAACGCTATGTATACCAACAGTTTTTGTAGCATATACTGGTGAAGCCCTTGACTATAAAACCCCACTTCTTCGCGCCTTACACGCTGTTGATGATGCAGCGGCTGCAGTGGCTCGTTATTTTGATAAAAATGTCAAGAAAGTTTCGGCCTCATTGGGTTGGGAACAAGAATATTTTTTAATTGACAAATCCCTTGCTGTTTCTAGACCAGATTTGGAACTTACCGGAAGAACACTTTTAGGGCATTCCTCGGCAAAAGGACAGCAATTGGATGATCACTACTTCGGAACTATTCCAACACGTGCTTTTAATTTTATGCGTGATTTAGAAAAAGAATCTATTCTTTTGGGAATACCTGTAAAAACACGTCACAACGAAGTTGCTCCAAACCAATTTGAATTGGCACCAATCTATGAAGAAGCAAATCTTGCTGTTGATCATAACTCTTTGGTCATGGACTTGATGAAAAAAGTAGCTGAACGTCATCATTTTAAAGTTTTATTTCATGAAAAACCATTTGCAGGTGTCAATGGTTCAGGGAAACATAATAATTGGAGTTTAAGCACAGACACTGGTGTAAATCTTTTAGCACCAGGGAAAACACCAATGAGTAATTTACAATTTCTTACCTTTTTTATTAATACAATTAAAGCAGTTTGTGATAATGAAGAATTATTGCGTGCATCTATTGCATCAGCGAGTAACGACCATCGTCTTGGTGCAAATGAAGCTCCACCCGCGATTATGTCTGTATTTATTGGGGCACAACTCACAAAAGTTTTAAGTGAACTTGAAGGTGTTACGAAAGGTAAATTATCACCAAAAGAAAAAACAGATTTAAAACTGAATGTTGTCGGAAAAATCCCTGAAATTCTTTTAGATAATACAGATCGAAATCGAACATCACCTTTTGCTTTTACTGGAAACAAATTTGAATTTCGTGCTGTGGGGTCTACGGCCAATTGTGCCAATCCAATGACAGTACTCAATACTATTGTTGCCAAACAACTCATAGATTTTAAAGCTGAAGCAGATATTTTAATAGACAAAAAAGGTCTTAAAAAAGATGAAGCTATTTTTAATGTTTTGAGAGAGTATATCAAAACTTCAAAATCGATTTTATTTGAAGGGAATGGGTATGGAGAAGCTTGGCAAAAAGAAGCTAAAAAGCGTGGCTTAAGCAACAATAAAAATACACCAGAAGCTTTAAAAATAAAAATTGCACCATCAACAATAGCACTTTATGAAGGATTGGGAGTGATGAATAAAACTGAAATTAAAGCACGCTATGAAATTGAGGTTGAAGATTATATCAACCGAATTCAAATTGAAGGGCGTGTTCTTGGCGATGTTGCACGAAATCATATTATACCCACAGCGGTAAAATATCAAAATATCTTAATTAGTAATGTTCGAGGATTAAAAGATATTTATGGAAATGATTTTAAGAAATATGCTAGTGAGCAATTGATTTTGATCAAGGATATATCAACCTATATTGAATCCATTAACTCTGGAGTAACAAAAATGATCAATGAACGAAAAAAAGCAAATGTTATTGAAGAATCCATCAACAAAGCTGAGGCTTATTGTAATAAGGTCAAGCCATTTTTTGATGAAATTCGTTACAATTGTGATAAACTAGAATTATTGATAGACGACGAACTATGGCCGCTGCCAAAATACAGGGAGTTACTTTTTACAAGATAGGCGCTAAAATTTTTAAACGGTTTTTATTCCAAAACATCAAATACTGTATTACATTTGTAATTCATAAAAATTTATGGGAAACGAGCTAAGCCAAAGGTATGCACAACGTGGTGTTTCAGCATCCAAAGAAGATGTGCACAATGCTATAAAAAATATAGACAAAGGATTGTTTCCCAAAGCATTCTGTAAAATTGTTCCAGACCATCTAACGCATGATGATAACTATTGCCTTGTGATGCATGCCGATGGTGCGGGAACAAAAAGTTCGTTGGCCTATGCCTATTGGAAAGAAACAGGTGATCTCTCTGTTTGGAAAGGTATTGCTCAAGATGCACTCATTATGAATATTGATGACTTATTATGTGTTGGAGCAACAGATGATATTATGCTATCATCTACAATAGGAAGGAATAAAAATTTGATTCCAGGAGAAGTAATTTCAGCAATTATTAATGGTACAGAGGAACTTATTTCAGATTTAAAAAAACACGGTATTACTATTCATTCAACAGGTGGAGAAACTGCTGATGTTGGTGATCTGGTTCGAACCATTATTGTTGACTCTACAGTAACCGCACGCATGAAACGTAGCGCAGTCATAGATAATGCCAATATTCGTCCTGGCGATGTTATTGTTGGATTGGCCTCTTTTGGAAAAGCCACTTACGAACATCAGTATAATGGCGGTATGGGGAGCAATGGATTGACCTCTGCAAGACACGATGTTTTTCATAAAAATATTGCCAAAAAATATCCAGAAACTTTTGATGCTGCTGTTCCCGAAGAATTGGTCTATTCAGGTCAAATTCAACTTACAGATGCTGTGGAAAATTCTCCAATAGATGCCGGTAAACTTGTACTTTCTCCTACACGTACCTATGCGCCAATCATCAAAGCAATTTTAGATACTTGCTCCGCAGAAAATATTCATGGGATGGTGCATTGTAGCGGAGGAGCACAAACAAAAATTCTACATTTTATTGACGAACATCACATCATAAAAGACAATATGTTCCCCATTCCGCCTTTGTTCAAATTGATTCAAGAACAGTCCAAAACAGATTGGAAAGAAATGTATCAGGTGTTCAATTGTGGTCATAGAATGGAACTGTATGTTCAACCAGAAATTGCAAAAGACATTATTGAAATTGCTTCAAAATTTGATGTTGATGCACAAATTATAGGTCGAGTAGACGCTTCACCAACAAAAAAATTGACCATCAAAAGCGATTTTGGAACGTTTGAGTATTAGTTTTTAAGCTAAATTTCATCTTAAAGTACTATTTTTGTTCACAATATTTATAATTCATGTTAGAGAGAATTCAAATTATACAACAACGTTTCGATGAGGTGAGCGACCTTATTATTCAACCAGATATTATTTCTGATCAAAAGCGTTATGTTCAAATTAACAAGGAATATAAAGATTTAAAGAAAATTTTAGATCGGGGAGAAATCTATAAATCGCTTGTATCAAACATAGATGAAGCACAAGAAATTATTGCAGACGGAAGTGATGCAGAAATGGTAGAAATGGCCAAAATGCAACTCGAGGAAGCCAAATCAAAACTCCCTGAAATTGAAGAAGAAATTAAATTTCTATTGATTCCAAAAGACCCTGAAGACGCCAAAAATGTGGTTGTTGAGGTTCGCGCAGGAACTGGAGGAGATGAGGCTAGTATTTTTGCAGGCGACTTACATAGAATGTATACAAAATATTGTGAATCAAAAGGTTGGAAAGTAGATGTTGTAGATTTTAATGAAGGCACTTCGGGAGGATACAAAGAAATTATTTTTGAAGTCTCAGGAGAAGATGTCTATGGGACTATGAAATTTGAAGCAGGAGTACATCGTGTACAACGCGTACCTCAAACAGAAACTCAAGGTAGAGTACATACAAGTGCGGCCTCTGTTATTGTTTTGCCCGAAGCCGAAGAATTTGATGTTGAACTTGATATGTCAGAGGTTAGAATTGAAAGAACAACATCAACAGGACCTGGCGGTCAGTCTGTAAATACAACCTACTCTGCGATTAAACTTCATCATGAGCCAACAGGAATGATTGTAAGTTGTCAAGATCAAAAATCATCTCACAAAAATCTAGAAAAAGCTCTAAAAGTTTTGCGCTCTCGTTTATATGAAATGGAGCTAGCCAAAAAACAAGCACTCGACTCCGAAAAACGAAAAAGTATGGTATCTTCTGGAGATCGAAGTGCAAAAATTAGAACTTACAACTACCCACAAGGCCGAGTTACTGACCATAGAATTGGATTAACTTTATACGATTTATCCAATATCATAAATGGGGACGTACAAAAAATAATAGACGAGCTGATGCTTGCCGAAAATACAGAAAAATTAAAAGCCGATTCAGACTTAATTTAAGCCTATGAATACAGAAAAATTGGTATCAGAAATAAAAAGAAAACAATCGTTTCTTTGCATTGGGTTGGATGTTGATTTATCCAAAATCCCAGCACATCTTCTTGAGCTATCCTCACCAATTTTTGAATTTAACAAAGCCATAATAGATGCAACACATCATTTGTGCGTTGCCTATAAACCTAATATTGCTTTTTATGAGGCTTATGGTTTAGAGGGGTGGAAAGCCCTAAAACTTACCATCGATTATTTAAATACAAATTATCCCGAAATATTCACTATTGCTGATGCAAAACGTGGTGATATTGGAAATACAAGCAGTATGTATGCCATAGCATTTTTTGAAGATTTAGGCTTTGACAGTATAACTACCGCTCCATATATGGGCAAAGATTCTATTGAACCTTTTTTAGCCTTTGAGGATAAACATACTATTTTATTAGCACTAACCTCAAATCCAGGAGCTTTTGATTTTCAGACTTTAGAGTCTAATTCAAAACCCTTTTACCAATCGGTTTTGGAAACCTCAAAAACATGGAACAATTCCAAGAATTTAATGTATGTTGTTGGTGCTACAAAAGCTGAATTTTTTAAATCCATTAGAGAAATTATTCCAGATCACTTTTTGTTGGTGCCAGGTATTGGTGCACAAGGAGGAAGTTTGGAAGACGTTTGTAAATATGGTTTAAATTCAAATATAGGCCTATTGATTAACTCATCAAGAGCGATCATTTATGCCTCCAAAACCAAAGATTTTGCTGCACATGCAGCACAAAAAGCCAAAGATTTACAACAGCAAATGAAAGCGATTTTGGTTAAAAATAAAACTTAGTATTGACCAAAATAACGTCAAAAATTTAATTACAAATTACTCATTGATTATGAGGTAAACAAAAAGAAAAAGATTACAATGTTAGCATCCACTGTTTTTGTAGTTTTTTAAATTTCTTAAGTTCTTTTTTAAAAATCAATAAAAAATCTCGACCATTACTATTACAGTGTTGTAAGCGTTTACAATTTTGTGTAAGTTTATAGGTAAGCCATTTCAAAGTATCAGCATGAAAATATTTTTTTTCTGAAAAAGAAGATGCTTCTGCTTTTAAAAGTTCAGTTGATAGCGAAATGGAGTGTTGAACAATATCTCCAGAAAAATAAATATCTGGGTTTTCTTTTCCATTTTCAGAGAGAGGAGCAAGATCGGTATTTAAGTAATCGGAGATGTGTTTCGAAAGCACACCAATCTCTTGCGCTTTTTTATAAATCGCTGAATTAAAGTAGGAATTGCTTTTGTGATACATCTCAAATCATAAATTATAGTGTAAAATTACAAATGATTAAAACTATTTTTATTTAAAAATTTATGTATTATTTAAATTTTTATTAATATTTTTATTATTTTTAACTAATTATCATTAAAAAATGAAATTAGATCCTATTCATTCCAAGATTTTAAATTTTTTACAAAAAAATTCCCGTATTTCAAGTACTGAGATTGCAAAGCAAGTTGGGATTTCTTCTCCTGCCGTTACAGAGCGTATTAAAAAAATGGAGGATTTTGGCATTATTTCGGGGTATTATACAAAAGTAGACCACAACAAACTTGGTTATGGTCTTCGAGCGCTAATTACTGTCCGTGCTTTTATGGGGCGTCTAAAACCTTTTTTACATCATGTAAAATCTTACAAAGAGGTTGTCAATTGCTATAGAATTACTGGTAACGAAAATATTGTGATGGAAGTCGTTTTTGAAAACCAACACCATTTAGAGAAATTTATTGACGAACTCATCACATATGGTGAAACTAAAACACAAATCATTCTTTCTAATGTCGTTGCACACAACCCAATTGATAAAGTTTAGTCTTATGAATTTTAGGTTAAAAATAGGTTTAATTGTCATTGGTTTACTTTTGTTCCATGTTTCTTGTACAGAAAAAAAAGTTCGAATGACATACAACTCAGCATTTCAAAAAAAAATGAATGAAATGTTTAAGGATGCTTCAAAATCGCCACTAAAACCTAATGATTTAAAAACGTTTTCATCGCTTTCATTTTTTCCAATAGATTCTAGTTTCGTGGTCAAAGCAAAATTGACACCAACTCCAAACTCCGAATATTTTGACATGAAAACAACTACAGAACGGGTGTCAAAAGAACGTGTTTATGGCGTATTATCTTTTGAATTACTGCAACAAACTTTTGAGCTGAAGGTCTATCAAGGAAAAGACTCTACAGAAATAAAATCCAATTATCTTTTTCTTCCTTTTTTGGATGATACCAATGGTATTTCTACCTATGTTGGCGGTCGTTATATGGATTTGGAAGTGCCTAAATCAGATAGCATTTGGCTTGATTTCAATACAGCCTATAATCCTTATTGTGCATATAATGAGCGTTATTCTTGTCCAATTGTCCCGCGTCAAAATTACGTTCCTTTAGAGATTAAAGCAGGAGTAAAACGCTTCAAGTAATTTAGAGGTTTTTCGATATAATTAGGCCCAAAACTACAGCAGCAATTCCCAAAATTAATGACCCTAAAGTATAGCTGATAAATTGCACATAATCACCAGATTTTAGAAACATTTGATTTTCCATAGCAAAGGCCGAAAATGTGGTAAATCCGCCACAAAATCCTGTAACCAAAAGTAAGCTTTGAGTTTCTGAAAGCCCACCATTCTTTAGCCCAAGACCAAAGAGAATCCCAATCAGCAGACTTCCAAAAATATTGACGGTCATTGTACCTATTGGAAATGCACCTAATAAATTATGAAATAACTTTCCAATCAAGTATCGTAAAACACTTCCAAATCCACCACCTATAAATACTAATAAAGCATATTTCATATCATTTTTTTATTTTTAATTAATTTAAAATCGGGATAAAAAGTTCTGTAACCCAATTTGCTGGGTTGGGGTTTTCTTGTGGGTTTGTCAAATAGATTTCAAAGGGTTTCAGTTTTGAAGGTCTTAGATTCATTTTAGCCATATTTTGATAGCTAATTGTCCAAGCTTCTTCTAAGTTTTTATAGTTGCCTTTTAATGTTGTTTTAAGCGCTTTTGTTCTTGGCATATAGCCACATAAAATTCCACTTGCATCTTTTATTCTATAGTTTTGACGTACAGGAATTGCACAACTCATAATCATTGCTCCATCTTCTGGATTTCGAAATTGATATAAACTCATGGGATGACCATTACTCTCTATATTGTTCACATTCATATAGTTATATAGGGTAGCGTAATTTTTTTCCATCGTCATACTGATATTTTCTGGAGTTGTACTTGAGGTGATATACAAATAAAATCCGCCGCCATAATCAATAACTCCATGGTCTTCTATGTTGTAAACCGCCATTTGTTTTTGCAAATGTGTATCTAAATTTTCTAAGCCTTTTTCGTAGTCTGGACCAATCATTTTGTCCATTCCACCATTAATTAATGCAAAAAATTTGAGCATAAAAGGGACATCATCACTTTTCATACCCCAAGTTACTTCTGTGCTGTTTGGGCTTTTGTATTCAAAATTCCAATACACTTGTGATGCTGGAAATTGTTCAAACTTCAGTTCTTGTAGTAATGAATCATTTGGAACAGCAACAAGGGTTTTCATTGTGCCTTTTCCATCTTTTCCAGTCCAAGAATAAGAACCTCCAACTCCTGCTGTTTTTTCTGGATATTTTAGATATAGTGTAGGTTCTTTTTCTTTCCATGGCGACCACGGTTCCCATTGCCGAAAATCTTCTACGGTGTTATAAATAACACTTACGGGTGCAGAAATAGTACGTGTACGAGAAAGATCATAACTATTGGGCTGTACAGCCAAATAGCTGCTTCCAGCCAGTAATAAAAATAAAAGTAGGAATAAAATAAATTTGAGTGATTTCATGAGATTTGATATATTTTAGTTTCTACTAAATTATAAATTTCTTTGAACACCGTATCAAAGAATTTAATTTTTTATGTTTTTCAAAATAAACTATATTCGTAGACTTTGAATATTAAATCACAAATCAAAACAAACACAATAATACTATGAAATTCAGCTACAAATTAATGCTCGTTGTTTTTGCATGTTCACAATTATTTTTTTCATGTAAAAATGACAACTCAACTTCGGCAAATGACGATTTATTCGTTACTGTAGATACAGAGAGTTTTCCATACATGGTGGAACAATTTGCTGACCTCAAAATTTTACGTTATCAATTACCAGGATGGGAAAATCTTACCTTAAAAGAACAAAAACTCGTGTATTACCTTACACAAGCAGGTCTTTCTGGCCGAGATATCATGTGGGATCAAAACTATCGTCACAATCTTACCATTCGTGAAGCTTTGGAGACCATTTATACAACTTTTGACGGCGATAAATCAACAGAAGAATGGACTGCTTTTGAAACTTACTTAAAACGTGTTTGGTTTAGCAATGGTATTCATCACCACTATAGCAATGCAAAACTAAGCCCAGAGTTTTCTTCCGCTTATTTAAAATCTTTACTGGAGGCAACCCCTGCAACCTTAGAGGGCGAAGCCTTTGAGGTGCTTTTTAATGATAAGGATTCTAAAAAAGTAAATCAAGCGAAAAATGCGGATAATGTTTTGGAATCTGCGGTTAACTTTTATGGCCCCAATGTGACTAACAAAGATGTTGAAACATTTTATGCTGCTAAATCTTCACCAAATCCTGACAAACCACTGTCTTTTGGTTTAAACTCTCAACTTGTAAAAGAAAATGGCACACTCAAAGAACGTGTCTACAAATCTGGAGGGCTTTATGGATCGGCAATTGATGAAATTGTAAAATGGTTAGAATTGGCCCAAGGGGTGGCCGAAAATAAAGCCCAAGGCGATGCTCTTGGTTTATTGATTCAATATTACAAAACAGGCGACTTGCAAACTTGGGATGATTACAACGTGGCATGGACTGCTGCTACCGAGGGTAATATTGATTATATCAATAGTTTTATTGAAGTCTATAACGACCCATTGGGCTACAGAGGCTCATATGAAACCATCGTTCAAATAAAGGATTTTGATATGTCTGCAAAAATGGCGGTCTTGTCTGAAATGCGCAATGGTTTGAAGACAATTCCCCTTTAATGCCAGAGCACAAAAAGAAAAATGTTGTTGGTGTAAGTTATAAAACTGTAAATGTTGCTGGCGAAGCAGGAGATGCCTCACCATCGACACCAATAGGAGTTAATTTACCAAATGCCAATTGGATTCGTGCCGAAGTTGGTAGCAAGTCTGTTTCATTAGGAAATATCATTAATGCCTACAATAACTCTGGAAGCTCAGGGCGATTAAAAGAATTTGTTCATGATGATCAAGAATACGAACTAGAGAAAAAACATGGTCAGCTAGCCGATAAACTTCATACCGCACTTCACGAGGTTGTTGGACATGCCTCTGGGCAATTGAATCCAGGTGTTGGTGAAACCAAAGAAACTTTAAAAAATTATGCCTCAACACTAGAAGAGGGGCGCGCCGACTTGGTGGGCTTGTACTACCTCTATGATTCAAAATTACAAGAATTGGGGTTAGTCGAAGACTGGAAAGCTGTTGGAATGGCGGCTTTTGATGGTTATATTAGAAATGGCCTAATGACGCAGCTTATTCGCTTAGAACTTGGGGATGATGTAGAAGAAGCGCATATGCGCAATAGACAATGGGTAAGTGCTTGGGCTTTTGAAAAAGGACAAAAAGACAATGTTATTGAAAAAGTCACTAGAGATGGTAAAACCTATTTTAACATCAACGATTATGATAAACTTCACGAGCTTTTTGGACAACTATTAAGAGAAACACAGCGTATTAAATCAGAAGGTGATTTTAAAGCTGTTCAAGCCTTGGTAGAGGGCTACGGCGTAAAAGTTGACCAAGCGATTCATGCGGAGGTTTTAGAAAGAAACAAGCAATTTAAATCTGCACCTTATGGTGGATTTGTCAATCCTGTACTGGAGCCTGTAACGGATGAAAATGGTGAAATAACAGCGATTAATGTAAACTATGCAAAAGACTTTAAAAGTCAAATGCTTTATTATTCAAAACACTATAACTTTTTACCAAACGTAAACTAAAAAGATAGTCTTTTGGATTAAAAAAATTAAAGGCCACTTGTAAGTAATTATGAGTGGTTTTTTAGTAGCCCAAAAGAAATTTAATAGCGGCAATACCCAAAATAAAACTGATAAAAATCAAAAGAATCCAAAGACTGCCTTTGTAATATTTTTTGTTTAAAGCAGCATCTTTTCTATAAGACATAAAAATGATGACCACAAAAACGATGGCAAAAAGAATTCCGAAAATTAGTTGTCCTCGACTAAACATAATTGTGTATTTTTAGTATTTGAATTCTATTACAAAATTACAAAAATTAAATATATGAAAGACAAAATAGAAGCGGTTCAACGGTTCCATGATGCATTTAAAATAGGCTATAGAACTTCTCCAAAGGCAAATCTTGGTGTTTCAAAAAATCAGCTCCGTTTTGATTTGATGAAAGAGGAAAATGAAGAATATTTTGAAGCGGCACAAAATAATGATCTTGTGGAGGTTGCCGATGCCCTAGGCGATATGCTTTACATTCTTTGTGGTACTATTATTGAGCATGGACTGCAACACAAAATAGAAGCCGTTTTCGAGGAAATTCAACGCAGTAATATGAGTAAACTTGGAGAGGATGGCCAACCCATATATAGAGAGGACGGAAAAGTCCTAAAAGGCCCAAAATATTTTAAACCAAATATAGAATCGATACTAAATTCGTAAAGATTTTAGACTTTAAAACGCCATCCAAATGGGTCTTCTGCACTATTGGTTTGGATGGATGTTATTTTTTCCTTTAAAAAACTAGCGTAAGATTTTTCTATTTCTGGAAGATCATAATCTTGATCTCTAAAACCAAATGATGAAATAGGGGAGATGACTGCTGCTGTACCAGCACCAAACATTTCTTTAAGTCTTCCATTTTTTGAAGCCTCAATAACCTCTGCAACAGTAAATTTTCTAACTTCAACAGGAATATTTTCTGCATTAGCAATATCAAGAATGCTTTTTCTTGTAACCCCATCCAAAATGCGATCACTTGTAGGGCCAGTGATAAGCGTATCATCTATACGGATAAAGATGTTCATTGCCCCAGCTTCTTCAATATATTCGTGGGTATTATCGTCCGTCCAAATCACTTGATTATAGCCTTTTTCAATAGCAAGTTGCGTTGGGTAAAACTGTCCAGCGTAATTTCCACCTGCTTTGGCATAACCTACACCACCATTGGCCGATCTTGAATATTTTTCTTCAATAAGGACACTAACTTTTCCAGAAAAATAAGGACCAGAAGGTGCTGTAGCAATCAAAAAGCGATAACCGTCTGCGGGTGAAGCATGAAAACCTTCTCCAGTTGCAAAAATAATTGGTCTGATATATAATGAACTTCCTTTGACTGTAGGAATCCAATCATTGTCCACTTTTAATAATGCTTTAAGCCCTTCAAAAAATACTGCTTTGGGAAGCTCAGGAATTGCCAAACGTTTGGCCGATTTGTTTAGACGGTTAAAATTTTCTTCGGGACGAAAAAGCCATGTATTAGAGTCGTTGTCTTTGTAGGCTTTCATGCCTTCAAAAATGGATTGTCCGTAATGAAAAATTTTGGCAGAAGGCATTAGTGACATGGGCTGAAATGGAACAATTTCAGGTTGTCCCCAAGCCCCATTTTTATAATCACAAATAAGCATATGATCGGAAAATACACTTCCGAATCCAAGATTGTTGAAATCAATTTCACTTCGTTTTGATTGCGCTATTTTTGTTGTTTTTATTTGGATCATGGTAAAAAATTTCTGAGTCAAATTTAAAACAAAATTATTAAAATTAGTATCGAACAAACATAACATTCGTAAAAGTTATTATCTTTAGATTTTTTTAATAAATAGTCAAGCAATGAAAAACCAGCTTCTTATTCTCTTTACCTTAATATTTTTATTTTCTTGTAAAGAAAAACATTCGAGCCGAACGCCTGTTCAAGTCCAATCAATGACCTATAATTTGTATGGTGATGCGTTTGAAACTGATGCCGTTTTATCGCTTGACGAACTGTCCCAAAAAATTGAAAAAATTGGAGATACACTGCAGCTTACCCTTAAGGGAACAATCAAAGAAGTATGTACCAAAAAAGGATGTTGGATGACACTTTCTATGGAAAATGACTCAGAAATGATGGTCCGTTTTAAAGATTATGGATTTTTTGTTCCACTTGATGCAAGTGGCGAAGTTTTAATTCATGGGAAAGCGTTTATATCTGAAACTTCTGTTGATGATTTACGGCACTATGCAGAAGATGCTGGCGCATCTGATGATGAAATTGCAGCGATAACTACACCAAAAACAAGCTATAATTTTGAAGCTGATGGCGTTTTAATTTCACAATAATTCACACTTGAAACGCTCCATAATCACTACGGCAGACGGAAGTAAAACCATTCAAATTGAAGATTGGAACGAACAATACCACTCCATACATGGTGCACTTCAGGAAGCAAAACATGTTTATATTGAAAATGGTTTGCATGAATTTTTACAACGACAACCAAATCAAAAGCAAATCAACATTTTAGAAATCGGTTTTGGTACTGGACTTAATGCAATGCTTAGCGCTACAGATGAATTGGCATTGCAAAAATCAATTTTATATCATAGCATAGAGGCCTATCCAGTTTCAAGCGATGAACTTCAAGCCCTTAATTATTCGTCTTTATTGACTCTAAAGTCAGAAATTTTTGACCAACTCCATAGTGCATCATGGAACAAAGAAAGCCAAATTATAAAGCACTTTGTTTTGAAAAAGCGTCAGGAGTTTTTTGCAGATATAAAAGATGTAAACACTTTTGATATTGTTTATTTTGATGCCTTTAGCCCACGTGTACAACCAGACCTTTGGATACCATCTATTTTTAAAATGATGTATACTGCCATGCGTTTTGGTGGTATTTTGGTGACTTACTCTGCCAAAGGCAGTGTTAGACGTGCCATGCAAGAGGTTGGTTTTGAGGTGAAACGTTTGGCAGGACCACCAGGCAAAAGAGAAATGCTTCGCGCCACAAAAATTAGCTAGATTCGCACTCTTTTTGTTGTTTTTTATTAAAATAAGCATAAATAATTGTTAAACAACACGATTTTAACATAGGGCTGCAACAGTATTCAATAATTTTGCTAAATGGTAGCTACAGTATTGATAACAGGCGCAACGGGTTTAGTGGGTAAAAAACTCACACAACACCTTTTGGACAAAGGGTATAGAGTTCATATCCTAACCACTCAAAAGGCGTTATCATCCACTGAAACAAACATTCAATATTTTTATTGGAATCCTCAAAATAATAAGATCGATATTTCTTGTTTTAAAGGTGTTGAAGTTGTAATTAACCTTGCAGGAAGCCCAATAGCACAACGCTGGACAAAATCAGCCAAAGCGTCTATTTTGAATAGTCGTGTACAAGCATTGAATGTTTTGGCCAGTGCCATTAAAGAAAATAAGTTTCCAATACAACATTTAATCTCTGCAAGTGCCATTGGGATTTATCCTGATTCAAAAACGAATTATTATCAGGAGGAGGATGTTGTTTCAGAAAACTGTTCGTTTTTAAGAACAGTAGTTCAGAAATGGGAAGCTGCAGCCCAACAATTTGAAGCATTAAATATTAAAATAACAATACTTCGTATTGGGATTGTTTTAGATAATAATGGAGGTGCTCTTCCAAAAATAATGACACCCATTCAAAACTATTTTGGTGCCGTTTTGGCATCTGGTGAGCAATGGCAATCATGGATTCATAGTGATGATCTAGTAGCCATGTTTGTTTATATTTTGGAATCCAAAAAAGAAGGTGTGTATAACGCTGTAGCACCAAACCCAGTACGTCAATCAGAACTGACAAAAACAATAGGGCATGTTATAAAAAAGCCGATTTTTTTACCCAATGTTCCAGAGTTCATGCTAAAACTGATGCTTGGAGGTATGAGTGCGGTTGTGCTTGAAAGTCAACGCGTATCTTCAAAAAAAATTCAATCCATAGGGTTTAAATTTGAATATCATGAGCTTTCAGCGGCACTAAATGATCTTCTGAAAAAGTAATTTAAAACCTCAAACGTCATCTTTTTAAAATTTTTTTCGTGACATTTTGACATTTTATCTAGAATGGCAGTACTTTTGCCATCAATTAAATCAAATAATTAATTTCTTTTTAAAATGACCAAAAAGGCAACAAAGCAAAAAGTAAAAGAAGAAGAATCAAAAGCGCCAGAAGTTGAAATCTCTGTTGAGGAACAACTCCAATCAGAACTAGCGCAAGAAAAAGATAAATTTTTACGCCTTTTCGCAGAATTTGAAAACTACAAACGCCGCACCTCAAAAGAGCGTATAGAATTGTTTTCTACAGCAAGTCAAGATGTGATTCAGGCATTATTACCAGTTTTGGACGATTTTGATCGTGCAATGGTAGAACTATCAAAACACGAAGAATCGGAGCTTTCTAAAGGCGTTGAACTCATAAAAAATAAGCTCAACAATACCTTACAACAAAAAGGATTAAGTCTTGTTGAAGTTAATAAAGGCGATGATTTTAATGCCGACAATCATGAGGCAGTAACACAAATTCCTGCACCTACCGATGATTTAAAAGGAAAAATTATAGACGTTATAGAGCAAGGATATAAACTTGGGGAAAAAGTGATTCGTTTCCCAAAAGTAGTCATAGGGCAATAAAAAAATAAATCCAATTAACACATGGCAAAGCAGGATTATTATGAAGTATTGGGGGTAAGCAAAAATGCTTCTGCAGCAGAAATTAAAAAAGCGTATAGAAAAATGGCTATTAAGTATCATCCGGATAAAAATCCAGATGATAAATCTGCAGAAGAAAAATTTAAAGTTGCTGCTGAAGCTTACGAAGTTTTAAGTGACCCCGATAAAAAGGCACGATACGATCAATTTGGACACCAGGCATTTGAAGGTGCTGGTGGATTTGGTGGTGGTTCCATGAATATGGATGATATTTTTAGTCAATTTGGCGACATATTTGGTGGTGCTTTTGGCGGCGGTGGTTTTGGCGGTCAGCGCAGACAAAGAACCGCTAGAGGAACAAATCTTAGAATTCGTGTCAAACTTACACTTGAAGAAATTGCTAATGGTGTTGAGAAAAAAATAAAAGTAAAACGAAAAAAGCAAGCCAAAGGGGTTACTTATAAAACTTGTGGTACTTGTAATGGAACAGGCCAGATAACACGCATTACAAACACGATTTTGGGACGAATGCAAACAGCTACACCATGTACTACTTGTGGTGGCTCTGGTCAAATTATAGATCATCGTCCAGCCAATGCTGATGCCAATGGTTTTGTGGTGGAAGAAGAAACAGTATCTATCAAAATTCCAGCGGGTGTAGAAGATGGGATGCAACTCAAAGTTTCGGGAAAAGGCAATGCAGCACCAGGAAATGGTATTTCAGGGGATTTGTTGGTTGCTATTTCAGAAGAAGCACATCCAAAATTACAGCGAGAAGGCGATAATTTACACTACGATTTATATGTTAGTTTGTCCGATGCTGTTCTGGGCTCATCTGTAGAAATTGAAACGGTCTCAGGTAATGTTAGACTTAAAATTGAAGCTGGTGTTCAGTCTGGTAAAATACTACGCTTACGTGGTAAAGGAATTCCAAATATCAATGGATACAACAAAGGAGATTTATTGGTTCATATCAATGTTTGGACACCAAAAACTCTGAATAAAGAACAAAAATCATTCTTTGAAAAAATGCGTAACAATGAGCATTTTGAACCTAAACCAGAACACTCTGATAAATCCTTTTTTGAAAAAGTAAAAGATATGTTTTCATAACAGAGATTTTTTTTTCTTGTTGTTAGAGGTTGATTTCTAACAAATTTTTTTAGATTTACAGTGTAACAAAAAGCTCCATTGCACGTCCTAAATAAAATCTAAAATCAAAAATGAGTACTCTCCTTGAAGCAACTAATATTTCCAAAAACTTCGGTGAATTCAAAGCACTTTCCGATGTTTCAATTCAAGTTCCAAAACATAGTATTTTTGGGCTTTTAGGCCCAAATGGGGCTGGAAAAACAACCCTTATTCGCATCATTAATCAAATAATCATGCCAGATGTTGGTCATGTGATTTTAGATGGTGAGCCACTAAAACCAGAGCATGTCCAATATATTGGATATTTACCCGAAGAGCGAGGGCTCTACAAATCAATGAAAGTTGGCGAACAGGCCTTGTACTTGGCGCAGCTCAAAGGGTTAAGTTATAGGCAAGCAAAACAGAGACTTAATCATTGGTTTGAAAAATTTGAAATTAGTCATTGGTGGGATAAAAAAATTGAAGAACTTTCTAAAGGAATGGCGCAAAAAATACAATTTATTGTAACTGTCTTGCATCAACCAAAGCTTTTAATTTTTGACGAACCATTCTCTGGTTTTGATCCTATAAATGCTAATCTTATTAAGGATGAAATCTTGCAACTTAGAGACGAGGGCGCAACGGTTATTTTTTCTACACACCGTATGGAATCCGTTGAAGAATTATGCGATCATATTGCATTGATTCATCAATCAAAAAAAATATTAGATGGCAACCTTATCGACATAAAACGTAAACACAAAACAAATACTTTTGAAGTTGGCTTATCTTCTAGTAATTTGAGCGACTTAGAAAAACAAATTTCAGCGCGTTTTGATATTTCTCCTGCAGATTTTAGATCTCTGGAGGATGATTTAAAATTAAAGATAAATTTAAAGGCATCCGAAACCCCAAATGATTTGTTAACTTTTTTAAATGCTAATGCATATATCAATCATTTTGTGGAAGTGATTCCAAATGCCAACGATATTTTTATTCAAACTGTAAAAAACAACTCATTATGAACCACTTACCTTTAATCATTAAAAGAGAATATTTAGCTAAAGTGAAGAACAAGTCGTTTATTTTGATGACATTTTTGAGTCCTCTTATTTTGGTAGGACTTCTATCACTAGTTGCCTATTTAACAAGTGTAAATAATGAAAAAGTCCGTACAATTGCCGTATTAGACGAAGCTGGATTTTTAAATGAAGCACTTGTTTCTACAGATCAAATGATTTATGAAAACCTTACTGATATCAGTTTGGAAGAGGCTAAAAAATTATCAAATGAGAATAATTCTTATGGATTGTTGCACGTACCCAATTTAGCCATTGATGAGGTTTCAAGTCAAATTAAATTTTATTCAAAAGAATCTCCATCCTTAACTTTGATTTCAAATTTGGAATCAAAAATTGAAAAACGTCTTGGTGAACTCAAACTAAAGAAATTAGGCGTTGATTTGAGTAAAATTAAAGCCGCAAAAACCTATGTAGATATAAATCAGGAAGACTATCAAGGCGTAAAAACGTCAAAGACTGGAAGTTTCTTAAAGTTAATTTTTGGTGGTGCTGCGGGCTATTTGCTTTTTATGTTTATTATAATTTATGGAAACTTGATAATGCGTAGCGTTATTGAAGAAAAAACAAGTCGAATTATTGAAGTCATAATTTCTTCTGTAAAACCCATGCAATTGATGCTGGGTAAAATCTTTGGAACTTCACTAGCAGGAATTACTCAATTTGCCATTTGGATTGTTTTAATAGGTGTTTTATCTGTAGTATCCTCTTATATTTTTGGGGTAGATATTTCTGCTACACCACAACAAGAACTAATGTCAGGTGCTGTTGCTGATGTGAATACCAATGCTGAACTTCAGGCAATCATCTCAGAATTTCATTCATTACCATTGTTGAATTTAGTAGTTGCTTTTATTTTATTTTTTGCTGGGGGGTATTTACTGTACAGTTCACTTTATGCCGCCATTGGCGCAGCAGTCGATAATGAAACTGATACACAACAATTTTTAATGCCTATTGTGATGCTTTTGGTGGTTGGGTTTTATGTTGGTTTCTTTACCTCATTAGAAGACCCTCATGGTACCATTTCAAAAGTTTTTTCTTATATTCCATTCACATCACCAATTGTAATGCTAATTCGTATTCCTTTTGGTGTTCCAATTTGGGAGCAAGCTTTGTCCTTTGCAATTTTGATATTTACATTTGTGATCACAGTTTGGATTGCTGCCAAAATTTATCGTGTTGGAATTTTGATGTACGGAAAAAAACCAAGTTATAAAGAGCTTATAAAGTGGTTGAAATATTAAAATATTAGCGTTTAAACCTAAAAAAAAGATGTCAAAAATATTAATCATAGAAGACGAAGAAGCGATTCGCCGTGTTTTGGTAAAAATCTTAACGGAAGAAAATAAGGATTATCAAGTTTCTGAATCTGAAGATGGACTCGCTGGAATTGAATTGATTAAAGCATCAGATTTTGATTTAATATTATGTGATATTAAAATGCCAAAGATGGACGGTGTTGAAGTCTTAGAGGCTGTTAAAAAGATAAAACCAGAAATTCCAATTGTAATGATATCTGGTCATGGTGATTTGGACACTGCCGTTAACACCATGCGTTTGGGTGCCTATGACTATATTTCAAAACCACCAGACTTAAATCGCCTTTTGAATACCATTAGAAATGCACTCGACAGAAAAGAATTGGTTGTAGAAAACAAACGTCTGAAACGAAAAATAAGTCAAAACTATAAAATGATTGGCGAAAGTGCACCTATGTCAAACATAAAGTCAATCATTGAAAAAGTAGCGCCTACTGAAGCTCGTGTGCTTATTACAGGGCCAAACGGAACAGGAAAAGAGTTGGTTGCACATTGGTTGCATCAAAAAAGTGAACGTTCTAGAGGACCTATGGTAGAAGTCAATTGTGCGGCTATTCCAGCAGAACTTATTGAAAGTGAGCTTTTTGGACATATCAAAGGCGCTTTTACAAGTGCTCATAAAGACCGTGCTGGAAAATTTGAGGCTGCGAACAAAGGCACTCTATTTTTGGATGAAATTGGAGATATGAGCTTGTCTGCTCAAGCCAAAGTGCTGCGTGCACTTCAAGAAAATAAAATTCAGCGTGTAGGAAACGATAAAGATATTAAAGTAGACGTAAGAGTTGTTGCAGCGACCAATAAAGATTTAAAAAAGGAAATTGCTGAAGGTCGTTTTAGAGAAGATTTATACCATCGGCTTGCTGTAATTCTAATAAAAGTACCTGCATTAAATGACAGACGAGATGATATTCCGCTATTGGTTGACTTTTTTAGTACCAAAATTGCATCGGAACAAGGGACTGCAAAAAAACAATTTTCAGGAGCTGCTCTAGAGCTTTTAAAGGGTTACAATTGGACGGGTAACATCAGAGAATTGCGCAATGTAGTTGAGCGTCTAATTATACTTGGTTCTGATGAAATCTCAGAAAATGATGTAATTTCTTTTGCCAGTAAATCTTAAATATTTTATGATTTAATTATAAAACTAAGAACTTAGTAATTTTATATTTACACCCAAATCCTTTATTATGAAATTTAAAATTTTAGCAACACTTTTAAGTCTGAGTTTTTTTTCTTTTTCACAAGACGATACAAAACAACTTGAAAAAATTTATAAAACATCACTTACCAATGGAAAAAGTTATGAGTGGTTGTCCTATTTATCAAATGAAATAGGAGGGCGTTTGTCGGGTTCATTAAATGCAGAACTTGCCGTAGAATACACCAAAAAGGAATTAGAATCAATCGGATTAGATAAAGTTTGGCTTCAACCTGTAATGGTACCAAAGTGGGTGCGTGGTAATCCTGAATTTGCATATATAGAAACCGCCCCTGGAAAAACAATTCCAGTAAATCTTTGTGCTTTAGGAGGCTCAGTATCTACACCACTTCAAGGCATTAAAGCTCAAGTGGTTGAAGTTCAGGGGATTGAAGATTTAAAATTGATGAATCGTTCAGAGGTTGAAGGAAAAATAGTATTTTACAACCGTCCCATGCAAGCCGATTTAATTCAAACCTTTGAAGCATATGGAGGATGTGTGGACCAACGTTATGATGGCGCTAAAGAAGCTGGCAAACTTGGTGCGGCGGGTACTATAGTCCGATCGATGAATTTGCGCTTGGATGATTTACCTCATACTGGTTCAATGTCATATGGAGACACACCAGTAAACCAACGTATTCCATCGGCGGCCATCAGTACAAATGATGCAGAACGCTTGAGTGGTATGTTAAAAATTGACCCAAATATTAAATTTTATTTCAAACAAAATTGCAAACAACTCAAAGATGTTCAATCTTATAATGTTATTGGCGAAATTAAAGGCAGTCAATTTCCAAATGAAATTATTGTAGTTGGCGGTCATTTAGACTCCTGGGATTTGGGCGATGGCTCACACGATGATGGCGCAGGATGTGTACAGTCTATGGATGTATTACGACTTTTGAAAGAAACTGGAATTCGTCCAAAACGCACCATACGAGTTGTGCTATTTATGAATGAGGAAAACGGATTACGGGGCGGTCGAAAATACGCAGAAGTTGCCAAGAAAAAAGGTGAAAAACATATTTTTGCTTTAGAAAGCGATTCAGGTGGATTCACGCCAAGAGGGTTTTCATTTAGCGGACCAGATTACAAAATCAATCAAATTTTAATATGGAAACCTCTTTTTGAACCCTATTTAATTCATTATTTCAAAAAAGGAGGAAGTGGAGCGGATATTGGACCGCTGAAGAATGATGCTATTGTTTTGGCAGGATTACGTCCAGATTCTCAACGTTATTTCGATCATCACCATGCTTCAAATGATACTTTCAATGCGGTAAATAAACGCGAATTGGAATTGGGTGCAGCAACCATGACTTCGCTAATTTATCTTATCGATAGATATGGATTAAATGCGATTCAAAGTCAAAATCAACTGAAAGATTAAAGATATTTTAGTTTAATTTAAAGACTATTTATTGTCTTTCTAATCGCAGAAAGATTAGTTAGAAGTTTTTCTAAGTGATTTAAATCCAACATATTAGCACCATCACTTTTGGCATTTGCAGGGTCAAAGTGAGTTTCAATAAATAAGCCATCAACATGATTGACAACACCCGCTCTAGCAATGGTTTCGATCATTTCTGGGCGACCACCTGTTACACCACTATTTTGATTGGGTTGCTGCAATGAATGTGTAACATCCAAAACTGTTGGTGCAAACTGTTTCATAGTTGGAATCCCTCTAAAATCTACAATCATATCTTGGTATCCAAACATTGTTCCACGATCTGTAATCCAAACTTTTTCGTTGCCTGAGTCTTTCACTTTTTGTACCGCATGTTTCATCGCTTCAGGACTCATAAATTGTCCTTTTTTAAGATTAACCACTTTTCCAGTTTTTGCAGCCGCTACTACCAAGTCCGTTTGACGTACAAGAAATGCTGGGATTTGCAAAACATCAACATATTGTGCTGCCAAAACGGCATCGCTTATTTCATGAATGTCTGTAATGGTTGGAATATCAAATGTTTTTGAAACTTTTTGAAGAATTTTTAATGCTTTTTCATCACCAATGCCGGTAAAACTATCAATTCGACTGCGGTTTGCTTTCTTAAAACTACCTTTAAAAACAAAAGGGATTTCCAGTTTATTTGTAATCTCACAAATGCGTTCTGCAATTTGAAGCGCCATTGTTTCTCCTTCTATGGCACAGGGGCCTGCAAGTAAAAAAAACTGATTTGAACTGGTGTGTTTTAACTTTGGTATGGACTGAAGTTGCATTGATTTTTATTTATGATGCAAATATAAACAATTTTGCAGGGCTACTATACATTAATAATTCTCAATAATCCTAAAATTAAGTGTACCTTTGCACGCTCAAAAAGGTGAATAAATGAACCAAGTTAAAAATATTGCTATTATTGCCCATGTCGATCATGGTAAAACAACGTTAGTTGATAAAATTTTATACCACTGTCAATTATTTCGTGAAAATGAAAATACAGGAGATTTAATTTTAGATAATAATGATCTAGAGCGTGAGCGTGGAATTACCATCACTTCCAAGAATGTATCTGTAGTTTATAAAAATACAAAAATCAATATTATTGATACGCCTGGTCACGCAGATTTTGGTGGTGAAGTCGAGCGTGTACTTAATATGGCAGACGGCGTTTTACTTCTTGTTGATGCTTTTGAAGGTCCAATGCCACAAACGCGCTTTGTTCTTCAAAAAGCCATTCAAATGGGACTAAAACCATGTGTGGTAATCAATAAAGTTGATAAAGAAAATTGTACCCCTGATGAGGTTCATGAAGCTGTTTTTGATTTAATGTTTGAATTGGAAGCCGAAGAATGGCAATTGGATTTTCCAACCGTATATGGCTCTGCCAAAAACAATTGGATGAGCGAAGATTGGAAATCAGAAACAGATTCTATTGCACCACTTTTGGATATGGTGATAGATCATATACCTGCCCCAAAATTTGATGAAGGCACTACACAAATGCTAATCACATCTTTGGATTATTCGTCATTTACAGGGAGAATAGCGATTGGTCGTCTTCAAAGAGGTACCTTGAGTACAAATCAAACAGTATCTCTAATAAAAAGAGATGGTTCAATATTAAAATCAAAAATAAAAGAGCTTCATATTTTTGAAGGTTTAGGAAGAAAAAAAGTAGATACTATTTCTGCTGGAGAAATATGTGCGCTTGTTGGTTTGGATGGTTTTGAAATTGGCGATACAATTGCCGATGCAGAGAGTCCTGAGGCATTAGAAACCATTGCAATAGATGAGCCTACAATGAGTATGCTTTTTACTATAAACGATTCTCCATTTTTTGGAAAAGATGGAAAATTTGTAACATCTAGACATTTGAAAGAACGTCTGGAAAAAGAGCTTGAAAAAAACTTAGCACTTCGTGTGGAAGACACCAACAGTGCCGATAAATTTATGGTTTTTGGTCGTGGGGTTTTGCATTTGTCTGTTTTGATTGAAACCATGCGAAGAGAAGGCTATGAGCTACAAATTGGTCAACCTCAGGTTATTATCAAAGAAATAGATGGTGTAAAATGTGAACCTATAGAAGAAATGACTATTGATTTACCAGAACATATTTCGGGAAAAGCAGTAGAGATGGTTACTATGCGAAAAGGAGAACTTTTGAGTATGGAAATCAAAGGTCAGCGTATGGTTTGCCAATTCATCATACCATCACGTGGCATTATTGGACTTAGAAATCAATTGCTTACCGCAACAGCAGGAGAAGCTATAATGGCACATCGTTTCAAAGAATATCAACCTCTAAAAGGTGGTATTCCAGAACGTCAAAATGGCTCATTGGTATCTATGGAAAATGGAACTGCAATTCCATATTCTATTGATAAACTTCAGGAGCGTGGAAAGTTTTTTGTTGATCCAGGAGAGTCTATTTATGAAGGCCAAGTGATTGGAGAAAATTCTCGTGGTGATGACATGGTTGTGAATGTTACTAAAACAAAAAAACTAAGTAACGTTCGTAGCGCGGGTGCAGACGATAAGGCAAAAATTGTACCTGCTATAAAATTTTCTTTGGAAGAAGCTCTTGAATATATCCAAAAAGACGAATATGTAGAGGTTACACCAAGCCATTTAAGATTAAGAAAAATTTATCTTAAAGAAGTCGATCGCAAACGCAATAAAGCATTGTAAAATGGAGTTTTTTGGGATTGAAATAGCAGAATGGGTGGGGTATATTGCGACTTTAGTTTTGCTGACTTCCTTTACAATGAAACGCTTGAAGTCATTAAGAATTATAAATTCCATAGCGTGTTTGCTTTTTGTTGTATATGGAATTATGTTATCCAATGCATGGCCTATTATTATTTCCAATGCGGCCATTTTTACAATAAATTTCTACTATTTATTTGTAAAGAAAAATTAGTAACTTCACAACATAAATTAAATAATTGCCATTATTTTTTTAGTAAAAAAATACCGATCTGATTTAAGAGCGTCTTGGAATGAATTTGTATCAAAATCTAAAAATGCTACATTTTTGTTTTATCGCGATTACATGGACTATCATAGTGATCGCTTTAACGATTTTTCTATTCTAATTTATAAGAATAAATCTTTAGTAGGACTTATTCCAGCTAACATTTTTGAAAATTCCGTTTATTCGCATCAAGGACTCTCATACGGAGGACTTCTATTGGAAACTAATTTTAAAACTACATTTTTGGAGGAGATGATGAGGTCTGTAATGGAATTTTACAAGGACAATGGCGTCAATGGTTTTCAGCTAAAGGCATATCCAAGTAGTTATCCACAATGCCATGTCATACCATATTTTTCTATTTTCAAAAATTCTAAAGCTAAAATCATAACTACACATAAAAGTCTGGCAATTGATTATTCTAAAGGATTTAAGTTTCATAAGACAAAATTAAAACACCAACGAAAAGGATTAGAGCGCGGATTAGAAGTTCGTTTAGATAATGATTTTAAAGCTTTTTGGGATAAAGTTCTAACCCCAATGCTTAAAGATCGGTTTCAAGCAAAACCGGTTCATTCACTTGAAGAAATTGAACTACTTCACTCATTTTTTCCTGATAAAATTCTGCAATTTAATGTGTATTTAAAAGACAAAATTTTAGGTGGAATTACGATTTATAATAAAGGTGCAATTGTTAAATCTCAATACAGCGGAACAACGCTTGAAGGGCAACATAATTACGCAATAGATGTTTTGTTTATGAATTTAATAGAGCATTATAAAAATTGTGGCACACAATTTTTTTGCATGGGTACAGTTACAACTAATGATTCGTTAGGATATAGCCCTGGTTTACTTAAACAAAAGCAAGAACTCGGTTGTAGTATCTATGAACAACAGATTATTAATTTCTCATGGCATGATTAAATTCCTAGACCTTCAAAGAATCAATAAAAGATATAAAACTGCCTTTAAAAACCGTTTTGATCATTTTCTGTCAGAGGGTTATTATATTTTAGGTTCTGAAGTGTCAAGGTTTGAAACTAATTATGCTTCTTATTGTAATACTCAATATTGTATCGGTGTTGCCAATGGGCTAGATGCGTTAACACTGATATTCAAAGCTTATATACAATTGGGCAAACTTTCATTCGGCGATTCAGTTTTAGTCCCTGCAAACACCTATATAGCAAGCATTTTATCTATTATTATTTCAGGTCTAAAACCCGTTTTCATTGAACCTGATTCAGAGACCTATAATATTTCTCCAAAACTCATTAAAGAAGCTATATCTTCTGAGGTCAAAGCCATTTTAGTTGTTCATTTATATGGACAATTAGCGGCTATGGAAGAGCTTCATAAGATAGCAGATCGTCATAATTTATTAGTCATTGAAGATGCTGCACAAGCACATGGCGCTATAGATGCCAAAGGACAAAAAGCAGGTAGTTTAAGTCATGCTGCAGCATTTAGTTTTTATCCGTCCAAAAATCTTGGTGCTCTTGGAGATGCAGGTGCCATAACAACTAACGATTCTGTATTGGCGGACCTTATTAAAAAATTAAGAAATTACGGAAGTCCTAAAAAATATGTGAATTCAGTCGTTGGGTTTAATAGTCGGTTAGATGAATTACAGGCCGCTTTTTTGAATCTTAAACTTTCCAATTTAGATGAAGACAACGCCAAAAGACGCTCTGTTGCTAAGCAGTATTTAAACGGAATCAAAAACATTAAAATTAAACTCCCTTATTACTCAGGGACTAAAGATCATGTGTTTCACTTATTTGTAGTTTTAGTTGAAGATCGAAATCATTTCATGACCTATCTGAAGGATTGTTCTATTGAATCCCTGATTCATTATCCAATTCCGCCTCATAAACAGGAAGCCCTAATATCTTATCGCGACTTACATCTCCCTCTTACAGAGAAAATTCACCAACAGTTAGTGAGTATTCCGATGAGTCCTGTGCTTAAACATGAAGAAGTTAAATCGATCATTGAAACTTTAAACGCCTATTAATTAGTAAATGTCTCAACAGAAAAAATCCTATATTCAAATTATGAAATCGACGTCTCTTTTTGGAGGTGTTCAGGTTTTTAATACTTTGATTTCTGTGATTCGTTCTAAAGCCATTGCAATTCTTATTGGGCCTGTAGGGTTTGGAGTTATAGGTCTTTTAAACTCAACACTTCGTATTATTGGAGATTTCACTAAAATAGGACTTGATACTAGTGCTGTTAAAGAAATTTCAGAAAAAAATTCTGATAAAAATTCTTCAAAAGTAACTGAAATAATATTCGTATTAGAGAAATTAATTTGGTTTACAGGATCCGCTGGAGCACTATTAACGCTTCTTTTTTCTAAATATGTTAGTCAATTTACTTTTGGAAACACTGAATATACTTTTGCTTTTGTTTGGTTGTCAATAGCAGTTTTTTTTACTCAATTGGCCAAAGGTAAAATAGCAATTCTTCAAGGGACTCGTCGCCTTAAAAAATTAGCATCTGCAAATTTAACAGCGAGCACGGTTTCTCTTTTATTAACGCTGCCACTCTATTATATTTTTGAATTAAAAGGGATTGTACCTGCTTTGATTGCTTCAGCTATAATTACATTTATTGTTTTTAAACTTTTTACTAAAGATATAGACATTCCACGTTTTAGTTTTTCTAAATCGGAGCTATTTCACAAAAGTAAAGCCATGTTAACTCTGGGAGCTACAATGAGTTTTACTTCGATGGTTGTGGCCTTGTCAGCGTTTTTAGTTCAAGTATTCATACGTTCAACAGATGGGTTAGATGCTGTTGGGTTTTACAGTGCTGGTTTTTTAATTGTTAATGCTTATGTGGGGATGATTTTTTCGGCGATGTCTACAGATTATTTCCCAAGACTTGCGGCTATTAATACGGATAATGAAAAAATGAACATAGCTGTCAATCAACAAGCAGATGTAGCCATCCTTTTGATTACGCCCGTGATTGTGTTGTTTATAACTTTTACACCTTTTATCGTTGAATTGTTATATTCAAGTAAATTTAATGTAATTATTGGTTTTGTTACCTTTGGTGTGTTAGGTACTTTTTTTAAAGCTGTTTCATTTTCAATGGGCTATGTCATTATAGCCAAAGGGCATTCAAAAGTATTTATTATACTTTCGATACTATTTAATACATCCTTTTTGGTCATTTGTGTTCTATCTTACAGTAGTGGTGGCCTAACGGGAATTGGGCTAGGGTATCTGCTTTATTATTTTTTACACTTTGTGACTTTAAAAATTTTGACCAAGCAGTTATATGGAATTAGTTTCACAAAATCTTTGTATGAGACTCTTATAATATGCGCTTTAATTTGTGCTTCGTGTTATGGTGCATCATTAGTAGAATCTCTGTATCTTCGTTACAGTTTATTGCTAATTTTAGTTGGAGTTTCTGCTGGGTATTCAATAGTTAAATTTCAACAAAAAATGGATTTAAAACAATTATTGAATTCTGTGTTTAAGAGGTGCAAAAAAGATTAAACTTAATGATACAAAGCTTGCGAAACATAAAAAGAAAGTTTGAAATTGCGCGTAAAGTTAATTGGGTCAAAACACTTTATTTTAATTTCAAGATGTTTCCATTTCCGATTGCTAAAAAAATACCTGTATTCTTTTATGGCAGTGTAAAGTTTACGTCGCTAAAAGGAGAAATTAAAATCATTGCACCTATCAAATCTGGTATGATTGGTTTTGGACAGCCATATGAAATGACTACGAGATCTCGCGGAATTGCTGAATTATTTTTGGAAGGAAGAATAATTATCAATGGGCATATTCAATTTGGTAAAGATTGTTTTGTGTATGTCAAAAAGGATGCTCAACTGCAAATGGGCCATATGGCTTCTTTGGCAAGTCTAGGAAAAATTATATGTACCAATTCTATCACTCTTGGTACTTGGGCTCGTATAGGTTCTGAATCTCAGTTAATAGACACTAACTTCCATCAAATGATTGACACAAAGAATGATGAAAAAATTCACACTACTAATACCATAGCGATTGGAAATTACAATTTTATTTCAAATAGAGTTTCGATAATGTCTAACACTTTAACACCAGATTTTTGTACAATTGCCTCTAATAGTTTAACTAATAAAAATTATGTTTCATTGGGACAAAATACGCTTATAGGAGGGCTACCTGCCAAGCTGCTCAAAGAAAATATTAGTAGAGATTGGGTAGGGGAAAAAAAATCACTAGAAAAAAACTTAATTATTAACTTTTAGTTGATTGAATATTATGTCTAAAATTATCAATATTCCTAAAATCACTGACACACGCGGAAATCTTGGTGTCCTTGAAAAAGAGACCGTTCCATTTGATATAAAACGCGTGTACTATTTATTTGATGTCCCTAGCTCTGCGTATCGTGGAGGACATGCACATATAGATCAATTGGAGTTATTGGTGGCGCTTAGCGGTAGTTTTGACGTCAAGCTACACGATGGTAAATCAGAAACTTTGGTAAGGCTTAATAAACCCGATAAAGGATTGCTTATTGAAAAAGGTGTATGGCGTGAACTAGATAATTTTTCATCTGGAGCAGTATGTCTTGTCTTGGCCTCTGATGAGTTTGATGAAACAGATTATATCCGAGATTTTGAAACATTTAAAATACGTTATTCCTAGCTATGAATTCCAAGTGTCTAAATAGGTTTGAGCCACTTTTTTATAGTCATGATACGTTTCAATATAAGCTCTTGCGTTATTACTAATTTCTATAATTTCTTTTGGATTTTCAATTAACCAACTCAAGTTTTTGACAATTTCACCTACATCAGGCGTGGCGTGAATTCCAATTTTTTTTGTAATAGCATAATGCGCTTTAAATCCATCGCTAAATCCGCTAAATACTACTTTTCCTTGTGCCATTGCTTCTAAGGCATTGTACCCTTGGTCATAAGCATATGCTTGATCCAATAAAATATGAGATTCTTCATAGAGTTTGATGTAGTCCAAATATGATATATTTTCTACTTGAACGATCTCGATTTTATGAGCATATTTCTCTTGAACTTGTTTTAAGGATTGAACAAATACATCATTTCCTTTCTTGAAATAATTGCTACGATTGATGCCGTGAAAAATTTTAATCTTCCCATTGATGTGTAAAGATTTAAATTTAATTTTTTCAATGTTTACAGGAAAAGGAATAAGTGGTTTTGCTTTAGGAAGATTTTTATATGCCATTTCATAATCAAAATCTCCAGGAATAATATAAGCAACATTTTTTTTAACAAATTCACTTAATTTTTTAAAGGAAGGTTTTAAATAGTCAAGGCTGTAATTAAAATAAGGCCTTAATTTTTTATTGTTCAGTAACGGAGTTAGAATATGGTGAGGTAAATCGGAGTCGATCAAATAGTTTAAATAGGTTACATCATCTCCGCAAGCCGATAACATTACTTTTTTATTATGTTTAAAAATAAATTTCAAAATCAACATTTCTAAAAAGGGGGTTGTTTTTAAAGGGTATTCATTAATTAATTGAACAACATCAAAACCCTTAAAGTGATTCCGGTTTATTAAAAAATTTATAAAGATTTCTAAAACTGAAAGATCAAATTTAAAAAGTAGGTATAATAAGTTTTTTAATTTCCTGAAAGGATACAACATAAATAGTTTTGGTTCTAAGCTAATATCCAATTTGAATTCTTTGAAACCATCCTTTCTGCCAGACAAAAGAACACTATGGCCATTTTTTTCTAGCGCAGCTTTTAGGGTACTGTGAAAGTTACTATATTCCCCAAATAAAAGTATCCGCATCAAAATTTATATTTGTTTTGTAATTTAATAGTTTTTAAGGCATCGTGCAAAATTTAAAAAAGAAAGTATGTTTAATTGTTGACAGTTTGTCTACGGGTGGTGCCGAAAAAGTTGCAGCTTTGTTGTCAGTTGAGCTAGATAAATTAGATTATCAAGTTTCTATAATTTGTTTGAGAGATGAGATTAGTTATTCTTTTCAAGGGGAGTTGTATAATTTAGGATTGAATACTTCTATTATTAAGATAGTAAAACAAGTTTCTAAGTTTTTAAAATTTAAAAATGCCTTTAACAATACCAATGCGGATATCTACATTGATTTTCGAATGCGAAATCGATCTTTACTTGAGCGTTTATTGCATGCATTCGTTTTTGATCTTTCAAAAATGATTTTTACAATTCATAGCTCTAATGTTTTTTATCATATTCCGAAAAATAAATGGTTTTACGCTCAATATGCCAAAGCTCGTGCTATCGTATGTGTGTCAAAAGCAATGAAAGATAATATGTATTCTATATATCAATTTCAAAATTTAAAATATATACCAAATTTTATAACCTCCTCATCACATCCAGATTTGGTTGTGGAATCAATTCCTGAGTATGATTATGTCATCGCCGTTGGACGTTTAGATAATCACGTAAAGCAGTTTGATCAGTTAATTATTGCATACAAAAATTCTAAGCTATTTATTCAAAATATACCACTATTTATTCTTGGTAGAGGCCCTGATGAAGAACCATTGAGACTTCAAATAGAATTATTAGAATTAGAAAATCATGTTAAATTATTGGGGTTCAAATCCAATGTCATAAATTTTATGAAATCTGCTAAATTTTTGATATTATCAAGCCGATTTGAAGGCTTTCCGTTGGTTCTAACAGAGGCATTATCTGTTGGAACTCCTGTAATTTCCTTTGATTGCCACTCTGGTCCCTCAGAAATTGTCAAAAATAAATCAAACGGACTTTTGGTAAAATCACAAAACTTTGAAGCTTTATCAAAAGCTATGAGCCTTCTGTATGAGGACAAAGAACTTTATAAAAAATGCAAATCTAACTCCAAAAGCTCAGTTGAGAAATTTTCCTTTCCAAATATTTCACCAAAATGGTTAGATTTACTTCAGTAGGATGTTAGTCGGATATTCTTTCTGAGAAAATAAATTTTAATTTTTTTAAAAAGTTTAATAATAACTAAAGGACATTTAAGTAAAAATCGCTGTTTCATAGTTAGATTTGAAACTATCAAATTCTCTTTTAACTTTTGAAGATTCACTAAATCTCTATTTATTTTACAATCAATAATAAAATAGTAACGGTAACGATCAATGTATTTTTTTAATGATATGTTTTTTGTGCAAAATTTTTCAAATTGGTTAAAATCAATAATAGTTTTTCCTTTAAAACCCGCTCTGGTCATTTGGTTTGGAATATTAAATTGAATCTTCACAAGTGATTTGTAACAGTATGCAAGTTTGTAGTTTAAATTACACTTTATAAAAAACTCAATATCTTCGCCAAACTGGGTTTTTTCATTGAATTTAACTATTTCATAAATGGACTTTTTAAAGGCAAAATTACTGGATGTAAATATGGGTTGATATAGACTTATTTTAAAGTAATTATCAACTAAAAAAGAGGTGTTTTTTAATTCTTTTGAAATATTTTTTTTTGGTTTTAAAAAATTTTCCTTTGAGTATAGCTCAATATAATCAGTTCCAAATAAATCAGCACTAGGAAATTTTTTTTGAAGTTCATATATTGAAAATAAATAATTTGAATTCCAAAAATCGTCTGCATCTAAAAGAGCAATGATATCACCCTTAGCTTTTTTTATTCCAAAATTTCTTGTAGCACTTAATCCAAAATTCTTACGATTAAATAGTCTAATATTTGAATTTTGACTAAAATTCTGTTCAACAACCATTAAACTATCATCTGTAGAGCCATCATTCACCACAATAATTTCAAAATCTTTAAAGGTTTGATTAAGAACACTTTCAATAGTGTTTTGAATATGCTTTTCTTTATTATAAAGTGGTATGATGATAGAAAAAACTGGCATTTACTTTCTAGATATATAACAAAGATAACTCAATCGATATAAATCAAAAATGAACAAAGATGGTGTATTGGACAAAAGATTTTTTTCAAATCTTGTTTTCAATGATGGATAAATTGTTGAAAGGAGTAAATCAAGTTTAAATTTTTGAAGTCTATTTTTTACCCTCGAAATTCTGATGTAATTGGCATTAATTAATTTTTGTTTTAAAAACAAATTCAAAGCCTCTAAAGATTCTTTTGATTTACTTAAGAAAATTTCACTACTTTCTAAACCAAGATGACAAACAGGGTTTTCGATGTGTGTTATTGGAATTTTTTTTCGTTTTAAATCATAAGAAAATAAAGTGTCTTCATATCTTAAATTTGGGATATTTTCATTAAATATAGCCTTCTCAAATGTGTCTTTTTGAATTATAAAATTTAATGTTAAAAAGCTCACATATATATCTTTTTTTCTTATTTCTGAACTCAGAGCCTCTCGTTCTCTTCCATACACCCATCGTAGTAATTGCGTTTGATTTGGCCTTTCTTCTTGATATGAAATTCCCCCATAAATTATTGGTTTAGAGTCTGATAATGATTTTATATAATTGAATACAAAATGATTATTTACAGGCATCACATCGGCATCCAAAAACAAAAGCCAGTTGTATTGTGCACTTTTTGCAAGTTTGTTGCGAATGGCACTTCTTCCAATGTTAGATTTCAAAGTGGTGTAGGAGGTGTTTTCTAAAGCATTGATTGAGGCGTTTTTTTTTCTGACTTCTAAATCTGTCGAAGCATCATCAAAAACAAGAATTTCAAACACAATGTTACACGACTTTGATTGTTTATGAACTTCAACAACTAAAGCTGTTATATCATAATTAAATGTTGGAATTAAAATTGAAAGCATTCTTATTCTTTTCTTTGTACCACTTCAAATACTCTGTTGTTTTCGCATTTTAGGGTCTTACTTGGGTACTTCAGCAATAGGCCATAGTCGTGTGTAGCCATAAGAATTGTATTTCCTTTTTTATTTAAATCTTGTAAAACTTCCATGACTTCAATACTCGTTTCTGGATCTAGATTTCCAGTAGGTTCATCTGCTAAAATAAGTTCAGGGTCATTCAATAATGCCCTGGCAATAGCTACGCGTTGTTGCTCGCCACCGGATAATTCATAAGGAAATTTATGGCCTTTGTTTTGAATACTCACTTTAGTCAATACGTCTTCTATTTTTTGTTTAATTTTTGCCTTATCCTTCCATCCTGTGGCACGTAAAACAAAATCTAAATTATTGTTTATTGTACGTTCATTGAGCAGCTTAAAATCTTGAAAAACAATGCCTAACTTTCTTCTCAAAAAAGGAATGTTTTTGTCTTTCATTGCATTCAAATCAAAACCAACGATTTCTCCTTTACCATGCGCAAGTCCCAAATCGCCATAAAGTGTTTTTAAAAGACTACTTTTTCCTGAGCCAGTTTTTCCAATTAAGTAAACAAATTCCCCTTTTTTTACATCAATATTGACTTCGTTAAGGATTAAATTTTTATCTTGAAAAATTGAAGCATTTTGTAGTTTTAAAACGGATTCGGACATGAATTGATATTAAAATTATTTTATAAAAGTATTACTATTCAAAGCAATAATCAAATTTCATTAGCATTAAACTTCTTCAGTTTCTCAAAACTTAAATTTTTAGCTATAATTTATTTGCAAACCCAACGTTATAAATAGTATAAATTTTATATTTGAATACAAATCGAGAACAATTCGTATGAATTATAAAAGTCTATTTTTTTCTTTTTTCATTTTATGTTTTACTCTTTCACTATATGCTCAAAAAACGGAAGCCCAGTATCAACTTCAAAAATCATATCAGAAAGCTATTTCTCTTTTTGATAATGGCGCCTATGTTTCTGCTCAAGATATATTTGATGACTTACAACAGCAATCAAAATCACCTCAAATGGCTTATGAGGCTGCATATTATTTTGTTGTATGTTCCATTAGGTTAAATCAATCCAATGCAGAACAATCTATTGAGCAATTTTTGGAAAACTATCCTACTAGCCCAAGACAAAACACTATTTATCTTGATGCGGGGGATTATTATTTTGCGAATGCCAAATATGTTCGTGCCCAAAAATGGTATAAAAATGTAAAAATCAATACATTACCAGCTCCAAAAAAAGAACAATTTTACTTTAATAATGGTTATGTCAACTATGTAACCAAAAACTACAAAGAAGCCCAACAAAATTTATCTAAAGTTGAATATTCTGATGTGTATGGCGCTCAGGCAAAATATTATATGGGTTTTATGTCCTACGAAGTTGACGATTATGATAGTGCCTCAAAATATCTAGGTCAAGTTTCAAATCAAGAGCGTTACAAAAATGAGTTGAATTATTTTCAGGCCGATTTGAATTTTAAAATTGGAGCGTTTCAAAAAGCATTGGAAATGGCCAAAAAAGCACTAGAAAATGCCAATAAAGAAGAAACTTCGGAACTTTCAAAAATAATTGGAGAAAGTTATTTCAACTTAAAACAATACAACGAAGCCATTCCTTATTTAAAAGCATACAAAGGAAAAAACGGGAAGTGTATCAACGTTGATTTTTATCAGTTGGGGTATGCCTATTTTAAGCAAAATGACTTTGAAAATGCAATTGGTGAGTTCAATAAAATTATCAACGGAAACAATGCCATTGCTCAAAATGCTTATTATCATTTGGGTGAAAGTTATATCAATTTAGATAAAAAACAAGAGTCTCTTAATGCATTTAGAAGTGCTTCTGAAATGGATTTTAATGCCAATATCAAAGAAGATGCATGGTTAAATTATGCCAAGTTAAGTTATGATATTGGAAACCCATATATGTCTACGCCTCAAGTATTGAGTGATTTTTTGAGTGCTTACCCAAAGTCGCCCTTTAAAGAAACCATCGAATCCCTTTTGGTTGATTCCTATATTTCTTCCAAAAATTATAAAGAAGCGCTTTTGCTTTTGGAATCTAATATGCGAAATGCTTTAAAGCCGAGTTATCAAAAGGTGGCATTTTTTAGAGCATTAGAATTATATAATAGCGCTGATTATTCTGAAGCGCAACCCCTTTTCAAAAAGGCAATTACAATAGGAGTTGATCCTGTAATTACGGCTAGAGCTGCGTATTGGAATGCAGAAATTGAATTTTTGAATTTAAATTTTGAAAACGCACTTCAGTATTTTTTAATCTTTAAAAATAGTAGTGCTGCATCACAATCTCCAGAACAAAACCATTTGAACTATAATTTGGGGTACACTTACTTTAAATTAAAACAATATCCAAAAGCCATTACAGCTTTTCAGTCTTATGTTTCAAATAGTGATGAAAATATATCTTATATAAACGATGCTTTTCTTCGTATGGCCGATGCCTATTATGTTAGCAAATTATACAATAAAGCAATAGATGCATATACTAAAGTTGTTAATAACAACGCACCATCTTCAGATTATGCGACGTTTCAAACTGCTGTAAGCTATGGTTTTTTAGGCCAAACGGAAGCTAAATTAAGTCATCTTAAAAAAGTTCTTAAGTATAAAAAATCAACATATTTAGATCAAGTTCATTTTGAGTTAGCCAATACCTACAGCAATCAAAATGATTCTCAGGGTGCACTTACAGAATATGATATTGTCATCAATAATTTCAGCAAAAGCGCATTGGTTTCCAAGGCATTATTGCGTAAAGGATTATTACTTTATAATGCCAATAACACCAAAAAAGCACTAGAAGTATTTAAAAGAGTAGCCAAAGAATATCCTTCGACACCAGAGTCGTATCAAGCCATAGGCTCTGCGCGTTCTATTTATGTAGATAATGGAAATGTAGAAGATTACGCCAAATGGATAGGCACCTTGAAGTATGTTGCTATTACGGACGCCAATTTAGAAAAAACAACATATGAATCTGCTGAAAAACAATACCTTGATAACAATACAGGCAAAGCTATTTCACTTTTCAATGGCTATATTTCAAAGTTTCCTATTGGGACTCAAATTATAAAAGCCCATTTTTATTTGGCTGCTTTGTATTTCAAACAGGATTTGAAACAAAATGCTTTGCCACATTATGAATATGTTGTGCAGCAATCAGCAAATGAATTTACAGAACAAGCCCTTCAAAAAGTATGTGCCATAAAACTTCAAAATAAAGAGGATGCCGAATCAGATTTGAAACGCTTAGAACTTGAGGCAAAATCTCCTCAAAATATTCTTTTTGCGCAATCCAATTTAATGAAAATAGCGTTTAAAAATAAAACCTATTCTTCTGCTCTAGATTATGCAAAAATTATACTAGACAACCCAAGTACCGATGACTACATTAAAAATGATGCACACATCATTACAGCCCGATCTGCCATTGCTTTGGGTGATGAAAATTTGGCTAGGACATCCTATTCAACAGTGGCATCATTTGGTTCGTCTAATTATGGTGCAGAGGCCCAATATTATGCTGCTTTTTTTCACAATAAAGACCATAATTTTGAAGTTTCAAATAAGAGTATTCAACAACTGATTCAGCAATTTCCTAGTCAAAAAGAATTTGCGGCAAAAGGATTGATTTTGATGGCCAAAAATTATTATGCTTTAAATGATGCTTTCCAAGCGACATATATTTTGGAAAATGTAGTAAAAAATTTCTCAAATTTTGTTGAATTAAAAACTGAAGCAACGCAGTTGCTAGAAAACTATGAGCGTGAACTTTCAAAATCCAATGCATCTATTGAAGCAGAACAAGAAAAAACAAATATAGATGAAGAATAAATTTATACATATCGTTTTTTTATTTGTCGCTTCACTTAATTGTGGTCAAATTTTGGGACAATCCGAAAGCACAAAAGATTCTTTAGATACGCAGCTGGTTAAAGTGGTGAAGCCTTATACGCCAAAAATTTCCGATGCTTTTAAAATAAAACAATCTCCATCAAAAGATGATCAAGAAAACTCTACGAAAAGACCTATAGACTATACTATTTTTTCGGTACCTGTGGCCTCTGTTTTTACGCCTTCGAAATCAAAATCTGTGGCTTTAGAACAACTTAAAAGAGAAAAAAAATTCAGTAATGTAGCGTCACTTTCTGGTGGTAATTATACTACGATTCAAGGTCATTTATTTTTAAATACATCCATTTCAAAAGGGAGAGACTTTGCAGCCTATTTAAGTCATCATTCTTCACAAGGCGGGATCAAAGATTTATTTCTAAACGATAATTTTTCCACAAACACTGCTCAGTTAAAATATGAAGTTTCAAACCGTAATATGAATTGGAATGTAAGGGCTGGAGCCCAACGATTTGTTTCTAATTTTTATGGATTATTTCCAGATTTTGACACAAGTCAACAGCAATTATTTGATTCAAAACAAATGGTATCGGTGTATGAAACAAAAGGCGGTTTAAATACAAACGAAGGCATTTTTGAATCAGTCGATGCCAAGTTTTATTTCCTTTCAGATGATTTTGAGTCTAAGGAAATAAGAGGTCAATTGGATTCGAAATTGAACTTTGAGTTATTTAATTCACCAATTAAAACTAGTTTTGGTTTAGATTTCCTTAAAGGATCATTCGTACAAAATTTTATTCAAGAAAATTCTGAAAAATATGGAAATTTAACAGCGTCAATTTCCCCAAGCTACAATTTAAATCCTTCAAATTTTAATTTGAATATTGGATTGAAAACAATTTATTTTAATGATTTAGAGCATTCAAAACAAAAATTTTATATCTACCCAAAAATCAAAGCTAGTATTGCTGTGGTAAACTCCATTTTAATCGTCTATGGTGGGGTAGATGGTGACCTTTTTCAGAACACTTATAGAAATTTATATACAGAAAACGCTTTTGTGTCACCTACGCTTGACATCAAGCCAACATCCATGCCATATAAATTATTTTTAGGAACAAAAGGAAAGTTAACCAACAGTTTGGCCTATGACATAAAAGGTGCTTTAATGCAAAAAAACGATGCCTTATTTTTTCAAAAAAATAGCTCAAACAGTACTTTTAACTCAACAGCTTATGCCAACGGAAATTCTTTTGGTTTAGTATATGACAACTTACAGACGATATCAGTTAGAGGATCACTTAATTTTGAATTGAATGATAAGTTTAATTTTAGCGGCACAGCAATTTTTAATTCCTATATCTTAGATACTCAAGATAAAGCATGGAACTTGCCACAAATCGAATCAACAGTAATGATGCGCTATTATCCCACAGATCGATTATCTTTTGGTGTTCAAGGGTTTTTTACAGGTGAGAGATTTGATTTTCAAAAAATTGAATCTTCCTCAATTGCAAATGTTTATTTGAATAAAATCACTAATCTAGAAGCCTTTTTTGACTTAAATTTTGATGCGTCTTATGTGATAAATAACCGATGGTCTACAACCTTAAAATTGAATAATATTTTAGGGCAAAACTACCAGCGCTGGATGCATTTCCCTGTGCAAGGATTTCAAATTTCAGCAGGAGCTTTATATAAATTTGACCTTTAGTATTAGTCTTTCAGAGTGATTTGTGCTAAAAAATCGTGATGAGGTCCGTCCATCACTTTTTTACAATTTAGGTCAACACTTGTACAAGCCGTTTTTAGCCGTTCAAAATCTAAATACATCCAAAGAAAAGAATCCTCTTTATTTTTGTAGCGCACCCTATATTCTAATTCTCCATAATAAGCGCTATGCGCATCCACCCAAAATCCGCCATCGTCATCTTCGTACATGTATTTTATATCTGAAGAATCTACTAGAATTTGACCGTTTTTATTAAGTAATGTTTTGAGGTACGCCAAAACTTCTGGGGTCTGTTCTAAGGATTTAAAAATCCCAGAACCATTCATCAAAAGCAGCAATGTATCGAAAGAATCGGTTTCATTTAATACATTCAAAACGTCTACATTTTTCAAACCTCTTAGGCGACAACATGAAATAGCTTTTGGAGAGATATCAATAGATTTTATCTCAAATCCTTTTTCTTGTAAGAATAAACTATGACTTCCAGCACCACAGCCAATATCTAAAATTGTTCCTTTAGCCATATTTAGTGCTGTTTGTTCCAACAATGGCATGTCATCAAAAGTTCGAAATAAATAGGATACTTTTAGAGGTTCATCATCGGAAATACTTGTAGATGTGATGATATCTTCTTTGCATTTCCCAAGTTGATAGTCTAAAATTGCCTCCCCAAAAACATCGTTCATAAATTATTTTTTATTGTATTTTTGCACCATGCAAGACCAATTGAATGATTTGCCCAAGCGTACCAAAGATAAGCATAAGGCACACAAAACTTTTCTAGCAAAGCTAAAAAAGAAATCTCCAAAGCAGTTGGACTACTTAATGCAAGAATTACACGAAGAGGAATTTCAACGGACAGACTGTTTAAAATGTGCCAATTGTTGCAAAACTACAGGGCCGTTGTTTACCCCGAAAGACATTGAACGCATTTCAAAATCATTTCGAATGAAACCCTCAAAATTCATTGCGGATTATTTAAAAATAGATGAAGACAATGATTACGTTTTGCAAGCTGTCCCATGTGTTTTTTTGAGTCAAGATAACAAGTGTAGTATATATGATATTCGTCCAAAAGCATGTCGTGAATTTCCGCATACTGACCGCAGAAAATTTCAGCAAATTTCAAATCTTACTCTAAAAAATGTAAAAATTTGCCCAGCGGCGTTCAATATAGTAGAAGCCATGATGAAAAAAATAAATTAGTATCTTTGAATCAAGTTAATCATGGAACACATTTTAAATTATTTTGAAACCATTCCTTCTTTGCACAGGAGTATCATTCTTGTTGGCGGATTGACTTTTTTTTGGATTTTAGAAGGGTCTGTGCCATTATTTCAATTTGATTATAAAAAATGGCGCCACGCATGGCCCAATTTGTTTTTTACGGGGACTACAATTGTTATCAATTTTAGTTTAGCATTTTTACTTCTTGCCTCTGCCGATTGGGTGGTTCAAAATGAGATTGGACTATTGTACTGGCTTCCAGAAATGCCCTTGTGGTTATTTACTGTTTTAGGAATATTGCTCATGGATTTAGTAGGAGCTTATCTTCCTCACTTTACTGAACACAAAATCAAACCGCTGTGGATGATTCATTTGGTACATCATTCAGATCACAAAGTGGATACCACAACCGCCAATAGACATCATCCACTCGAAAGTGTGGTGCGTTATGTGTTTACACTTTTTGGTGTTTTTATTATTGGTACACCCATTGCTATCGTAATGTTGTATCAATCACTTTCTTTGGTAGCCACTCAGTTTAGTCATGCCAACATAAAACTTCCAAAAGCTGTGGACAAAGCATTGAGTTATATTTTGGTCTCTCCTGATATGCACAAAACACATCATCATTACAAATTACCGCATACGGATTCTAATTATGGAAATATTTTTTCGATTTGGGATCGATTTTTTGGAACTTACAGCTATTTGGATCGTGATGCACTTGTCTATGGGGTGGATACATTTCCAGATGAAATTGAAAATAGCAGTTTGAAATCTTTACTCAAACAACCCTTTCAACCCTACAGAAAACCCACTACGGATACAGAAGGTAATTTGCTCTAATTTTTTTGAACGCTTCTAGATCTTTTTGCCAACTTTCACGAATATCATTGGCACTCCTTCCGCTTTCGATTTGTTGTTGTAGTTGAGTTTGACCTGCTAGTTTTGTAAAAAATGGATTAAAAAAATCAGATTTATTGGATGTATTGTTGTATGCATCAATAAGCCATTCTAAATTAATAGAACTCAAAAACTCTGAGTCTGTAAGGTCTTTTCCAAAACATTTTACACCATTGTGCATGGGGTTTTTTGCCCCAAGATTTGGTTTTGGAGTAAACACATAGTTGTATTTTTCTGAATTTAGAAAAGGGCTTCCATAAACTTGAAATTGAGTGCTTGTACCTCGCCCAGAACTCACGTTAGTACCCTCAAAAAAACATAAGCTAGAGTATAAATTTACTGCTTTAGCATTTGGAATGTTAGGCGATGGTTTTATGGGTAAGTGATAGGTTTTTTTATGGTGATAATTAACAACAGGAATAATTTTTAATTCACATTGAATACCATTTTCAAGCCAACCTTCACCATTAATCATTTTTGCATATTCTCCAATAGTCATTCCATACACTACTGGTACAGGATGCATCCCAACAAAACTTTTGTAATTTAAATCTAAAATAGGCCCATCAATATAGTGACCATTAGGATTGGGGCGATCTAAAATCAAAATAGGAATATTCATCGTGGCACAGGTTTCCATCATATAATGCAGTGTGGAAACAAAAGTGTAAAACCGTGCGCCAACATCCTGAACATCAAAAATTACAACATCAAGATCTCTTAAAATTTCAGGGTTTGGTTTTCTATTAGCACCATAAAGTGATACTATGGGGAGTCCCGTTTTGATATCTAGACCATCTTTTACATATTCGCCTGCATCAGCTTTTCCTCTATATCCATGCTCTGGTGCAAATACTTTTTTAATCTTAATTCCTAATTTTAATAGTGAATCTACCAAGTGTGTATGCGCTCCACTTGACTCTTTATTATTTTTAAAAATTACCGTAGTTTGATTGGCAACAACACCAATATTTTTTCCATTGAGAAATGGCAAATAAAGTGCCAACTGATTGGCGCCCACAATGGGGAAACTTTCGTTTTTAACAGTTGATCGATTTCCACAAGAAAGAAGTACCACAACAAATAATAAAACTGTATTTTTGATAAACTTTAATTTCATTTTTTAGATTTGAATTTCGAATTTTTTATTGCAAAACGTCTAATCAGCGCAAAGTCCTATAAAAGTAGTGTTTCGGCACCAATTATAAAAATAGGAATTGCAGCAATTGCAATAAGTATGATTGTAATGCTAGTTGCTGTCGCCGTTAGTATTGGATTACAACATAAAATTCGTGATAAGGCAGTTGCTTTCAACGGACATATTACCATTTCAAATTTTGACAGTAATGCCTCTCAAGGCGCACAAGTTCCTATTGCATTAGATCAAACGTTTTATCCAGAGTTTTCGTCTGTTGATGGGATAAATCATATTCAGGCGGTGGCCCATAAATTTGGAATCATTAGAACCGCGACAGACTTTGAAGGTCTTTTTGTTAAAGGGGTTGGAGAGGATTACAATTGGCGTTATTTTGAAGATTTTTTAATTGAAGGACGATTACCAAATTATTCAAACACCTACAGCGAAGAGGTGCTTATTTCAGAATATTTAAGTCGTAGACTTCATTTAAAAGTAGGGCAAACATTTCAAATGTATTTTCTTAAATCTGATGCCAGTCGTCCCCCCAGTATTATAAAATTTTCTGTTGTAGGGATTTATAATTCAGGATTTGAAGAATTGGATAAAACATTTTTAATAGGGGATATAAATCATGTCAAACGTCTCAACCGTTGGAAAAAAGATCAAGTGGGACAATTTGAAGTTTTTGTTGAAGATTTTAACTCCTTAGATGACAAAGGTTTGGAAGTCTATGCACAAACCCCATCCACCCTCAATGCAGAAACCATCAAACAAAAATATGCTCTTATTTTCGAATGGATTTCCATTTTTGACAAAAACACTTATGGTATTATTGGGATGATGATTCTCGTTGGGGTGATTAATATGATTACTGCACTGCTTGTTTTGATTCTGGAAAGAACCCATATGATTGGTATTCTAAAAGCATTGGGTTGTACCAATTGGAGCATTCAAAAAGTGTTTTTATATACCGCTAGTTATTTAGCAATTGTAGGTCTGATTATTGGAAATGGAATAGGGTTGTTGGTGTTATTTATTCAAAAATATTGGCATCCAATTTCTTTAGATCCATCAGTATATTATGTGACTAGTGCTCCTGTACACATTGATTTTGGATATATCATTGGTTTGAATTTGATGACTTTTTCTATATGCTTTTTCGTACTCATCATTCCATCTTATTTGATTACAAAAATCAATCCAGTACAAGCCATTAAATTTAACTAGTTCAACTTCATTGGTTTACGCTTGCAACACCTTTTTATTTGATGTAAATTTGCTTAAATTTTTCTAGATGAAATACGCCAAAAATATTCTTGAAACTATTGGGGAAACGCCGCTTGTGAAAATAAATAAACTGACCAAAGAATTGCCATGTTTAGTCCTTGCAAAGTACGAAACCTTCAATCCCGGAAACTCAGTAAAAGATCGAATGGCATTACAGATGATTGAGGATGCAGAGGCCGATGGCCGATTAAAACCAGGAGGAACAATCATTGAGGGAACATCTGGAAATACAGGTATGGGGTTGGCACTTGCAGCCATTGTAAAAGGGTATAAATGTATTTTTGTTTTATCAGACAAACAATCCAAAGAAAAAATGGATATTCTAAGAGCTGTTGGAGCAAAGGTGGTGGTGTGTCCAACTGATGTAGCACCTGAAGATCCTCGCTCATATTATTCTGTTTCTAAACGACTATCCGAAGAAACACCAAACTCTTGGTATGTTAATCAATATGACAATCCAAGTAATTGCAAGGCACATTTTAAAAGCACAGGTCCAGAAATTTGGGAACAAACTGATGGAAAAGTAACTCATTTTGTGGTCGGTGTAGGAACTGGAGGTACTATTTCTGGAGTAGGGAGCTATTTGAAAATGAAAAATCCGAATGTAAAAGTTTGGGGAATTGACACTTACGGAAGTGTATTTAAAAAATACCATGAAACAGGAATTTTTGATGAAAATGAAATCTACCCCTATGTTACCGAGGGGATTGGCGAAGATATTCTCCCTGCAAATGTCAATTTTGGTCTAATTGATGGATTTACAAAGGTAACAGATAAGGACGCAGCAGTCTATACACAACGATTGGCTAAAGAAGAAGGGATGTTTTTAGGAAATTCTGCAGGAGCCGCTATAAAAGGCGTATTGCAACTTAAAGAACATTTTGGCCCAGATGACGTCGTGGTGGTTTTGTTTCACGATCACGGTAGTCGTTATGTTGGCAAAATGTTTAATGAGGAGTGGATGCGTAAAATGGGGTATATAGACTAACCTTTTTCTATATTTTTCTAAAACCTTTATCTTTTATTTTTGTTTTTTCTTTGTATTGGTTAAATTTATACCATGCAAGAAGACTTTTTACATCATGTCTGGTTGCATAAAAAATTCGCCCTAGAATCGTTGCAAACAACAGAAAATCAACCCATTACAATAAAATCGGTTGGTTTGCCTAATGTCAATTCAGGCCCCGATTTTTTTAATGCACAAATTTATATTGATAATCAATTGTGGGTAGGCACAGTGGAAATTCATCTGCAATCATCTGATTGGTATACCCATCATCATGAAAAAGACCCTGCCTATGACAACGTTATTTTGCATGTTGTTTGGGAGCATAAATCAGAAGTATTTCGAGCCGATAATTCTAGGATTCCTACTCTGGTTTTGCAACCTTTTGTACATCCTCAAATTTTAATTAACTACAAAAAATTAAAAGCGAGTAAAAATAAATGGATCGCCTGTGCGTCACAGTTTTCTGCGGTGAGTGATTTTCAGATTTCCAATTGGCTGGAGCGTCTTTATTTTGAGCGATTGGAACAAAAATATAACCCCATTCAAAAGCAACTTTTGGCTACAAAGCAAGATTGGGAAGCTGTAATGTTTTGGCAATTGGCACGAGGTTTTGGCGCAAAAGTCAATGGTGATGCTTTTTGGAGTTTGGCCAAATCATTCCCATTTTCTGTGTTTCGAAAACTTCAAAATGATCCTATACAAATGGAAGCTATATTGTTTGGCCAGTCGGGGTTGCTCGAAGACGATATTGAAGATCCTTATTTTAGAGAACTGAAATCTGCATATTATTTTTTAAAACAAAAGCATCAACTTTTAAATTTTGGGGTACTTCCAATCCAGTTTTTTCGTCTAAGACCCCCCAATTTTCCTACCATTCGATTGGCACAATTAGTACAACTGTATCACAAAAACGCACATTTGTTTTCAAAAATTATACAAGCCAATTCTTATATAGAATTACAAAGAATTTTTCAATGCAGTACATCAGATTATTGGCACACCCACTATACGTTTAAAAAATCCTCTGCAAAACGAATAAAACCACTTTCAAAACCCTTTGTTGATTTGCTTATTATCAACTCTGTTTTACCCATAAAATATGCCTATCAACATATTAATGGTCAAGATCAGGACTCTATAATTTCGATATTAAAATCCATTCCATCAGAGCAAAATGCTATTGTAAAAGGGTTTAATGCTCTAAAACCAATTTCAAAAACAGCACTAGATTCACAAGCCTTAATTGAATTAAAAAACAAGTATTGCGACAACATGAAATGCCTTCAATGTGGAATAGGTAGTGTTCTTTTAAATCGAAATGCTTAACTTGCAGTATGAAGTTATTTTATCAGCTTTTATTCTATTTGCAACGCTATGGTTTTCATGTTTGTCAGCGTATTGCCGACCGTTTTGGGATGCGTGCCAAAGTGGTTCGAACTTCTTTTATTTATGTTACTTTTGTAACTGTTGGCTTCGGTTTTGCACTGTATTTGTTTATAGCGTTTTGGCTTCGAATAAAAGATTTGATTTTTTCCAAACGCACCTCAGTTTTTGATATATAAATCTATGACCAACCCCATTGTAAAAATCTTTCGATCCAAACTCAACACCGCTGTTGTATTGCTAATTTTGGTTCTAATCATAGGCGTTTTTGGATTCAAAATTATTTCTGATTTTTCTTGGCTAGATGCGGTGTATATGACCGTAATTACCGTCACAACAGTTGGATTTGGAGAGGTTCAACCTTTGGATCAGGAATCAAAATTATTTACAATTATTCTCATACTCATGAGTGTGATTATTGTTGGATATGCCTTAAAAATTATTACAGAATATATCATTTCAAAAAATGATATCAACGAATTAAAACAAAAGAAAATGCAAAAGAAAATTGATGCACTTTCAGACCATGTCATAATTTGTGGCTATGGTAGAAATGGAAAACAAGCGGCAAACAAATTGGCCACACACCATCGCGATTTTGTGGTGATTGAAAAAGATGAACAAATTGTACAGAAACACAAGGACACCTCTACATTATTTATTCTTGGTAATGCCAATGAAGATGAGGTATTGTTGCGTGCGGGGATCAACAGGGCTTGTTGTTTAATTTCTGCACTGCCTAACGATTCTGAAAATGTTTTTGTGGTACTTTCTGCCCGTCAAATGAATCCTGATATCAGAATTATCAGTCGTGCTTCGCAAGAAACCACCTACAGTAAGCTCAAACTAGCAGGAGCAAACAATGTAATTTTACCAGATCGTATTGGTGGCGACCATATGGCGTCGCTGGTGGTAGTACCTGATTTATTGGAATTTGTAGATAATCTTTCAATCATTGGTAATCAATCTATTAATATTGAGGAAGTTGCTGTTGAACAACTTTATGATACTTCCAAACAAAAAACCATTTTGGAGCTGGATTTACGTAAAAAAACGGGCTGTAATGTGATTGGTTACAAAGACGAAAATGGTAATTATCATATCAATCCAGAAGCAGACCAAAAACTAGTTCCAGGCTCAAAAGTGATTGTTTTGGGACGACCAGAACAAATACAAACCCTTAATTCGATGTATAATATTGAAGTGAGTTAGATGTTTCGATTAATATCTGAACTTTAATTTCATCTGTTGCATAACTCGATTTTTTTTGTCATCTTGTTGCCACTTATAAACACACAAAAAACGTTTTTATGAAACTCAAAACACATACACTTTTAGCTTTACTACTTCCCATTTTTTCATTTGCTCAAGACAAAGGCATTGATCAAATTATTGATGAAAAATTTGGAGATGCCACAGCTTGGTTTGTCAATTTTATTTTTTATCAAATCCAATTTACAGACGACATCAAAGTGTTTTGGGTGTTATTTCCGCTTATTATAGGGGCAACATATTTTACGATTTATTTTAAGTTTATTAATCTTCGTGGGATACGAACTTCCATCAATATAGTTCGTGGAAAATACGATAGTGTAGACCACCACGAAACTATGAAAGCTGCAGGTGATGCCACCCCAGGGGGTGATAGTATAGAAACCATTGCAGTGGAAGGTCATGAAGGGGAAGTTTCTCATTTTCAGGCACTTACAGCAGCACTTTCGGCAACGGTTGGACTAGGAAATATTGCTGGTGTGGCTATCGCTGTTTCTATTGGTGGAGCAGGAGCTACCTTTTGGATGATTATTGCTGGACTTTTGGGAATGGCTTCAAAATTTGTGGAGTGTACACTTGGAGTAAAGTATAGAGATATCGATGAAAATGGTGTAGTCTATGGCGGTCCAATGTACTATCTTACAAAAGGCTTAAAATCTAAAGGCCTAGAGAAATTAGGGAAAGTTTTGGCGGTCCTTTTTGCCATTTTTGTAATTGGTGGATCATTTGGTGGGGGCAACATGTTCCAAGTTAACCAAGCGTTTCAATTGGTAGAAAACATTACTGGTGGTGAGGCTTCTTTCCTGCATGGCAAAGGCTGGTTGTTTGGTGTGGTGATGGCCGCTTTGGTAGGTATTGTAATTATTGGTGGAATTAAAAAAATCGCTAAAGTTACCGACAAGATTGTACCATTTATGGTAGTTATTTATGTTGTTGCCTCCTTATTTGTTATCTTTTCAAATCTTAATATGATTGGCGATGCGTTTTCACAAATATTTACAGGAGCATTTAGCCCAGAAGGTGTAGCAGGTGGTGCCATTGGCGTTTTAGTTCAAGGATTTAGAAGAGCAGCATTTTCCAATGAAGCTGGTATTGGATCTGCATCCATTGCGCATTCTGCTGTAAAAACAAAATACGCAGCATCTGAAGGTATGGTTGCACTTTTGGAGCCTTTTATTGACACTGTTGTGGTGTGTACCATGACGGCTTTGGTGCTTATTATCACTGGAAATGTAAATGCGGCCAATGCCTCTTTAAATGATGCTCAAGCCATTCTACTAACATCAGGTGCTTTTGAATCTGCAATCTCATGGTTTCCATATGTGCTAACCATTGCAGTCGTTTTATTTGCATTTAGTACTATGATTTCGTGGTCTTATTATGGCTTTCAAGGGTGGGCCTATCTCTTTGGGCGTTCCAAAAAAATGGAATATACCTATAAAATTGTGTTTTGTCTTTTTGTGATTGTAGGATCAGCAGCAAGTTTGGGCTCAGTTATTGGATTTTCAGATGCGATGATTTTTGCTATGATGGTACCCAATATGGTAGGAATTGTTATTCTTGCTCCAAAAGTTAAAAATGAACTTGAAAAATATTTAAAAGTCATAAAAAAGTAAACCTTAAATCAAAAGCCCCATTGCTTCGTTATTTTACAAAACGACAACGAATAGGAATTATGAGTCTATTTTTCTTTGTTTTTTTGATGCAAATCATATTGATTTTTGCTTCGAACAACGAATTTATTACCCATCAATTAGATAAAAACACATTTACAAATCTAGAACAAGAATACGACAGTTTACAACAAAATCACTTAAAAAAGAAAACGCCAAAACGCTTTCCGTTTAATCCCAATTTTATATCCTCATACAAAGGCTATGAACTAGGTATGTCTTTGAAAGAAATTGAACTTTTGCATAACTTTAGGACAGTTAATAATTGGATTAATTCAGCTCAAGATTTTCAGCGGATTACAGGAGTTTCAGATTCTTTGCTTGCGGCTATTTCACCCTATTTTAAGTTTCCAAAATGGGTAACACAATCTCAAAAACAAATCAAATCTAAACCCCAAAAAAAATCTAAACTGGATTTGAATTCTGCAACAGCTCAGCAACTTGAAAAAGTGTATGGTATTGGTCCAAAATTATCTGAACGTATCATTCGCTACAGAGAAAAATTTAATGGTGGTTTTGCAGATATGGTGGAGCTCAAAGCCGTTTATGGCTTGTCTCAAGAGGTTATTGAAAACATCAGAGAGATATTCAAAATAGAACATCCAAGACCAATTCAACGTTTAAATCTAAACACCGCCGGTCAAGAAGATTTTGTAAAAATTTCATTTATAGACTATGAATTGGCACATAACATTGTAGAGATGAGAACGTTAAAAGAAACCTACAATTCTATAGAGGAATTAACAAAACTTAAAGATTTTCCAGTTGAAAAATTAGACATAATTAGTCTATATTTGTACGTAAATTAAACCAAATATGAACTTTAAATTTTCAGAAGAACAAGAATTAATTGCAGCTTCAGCACGAGACTTTGCAGAGCAGTACATTCGACCACACATTATGGCGTGGGATGAATCGCAACATTTTCCAAAAGATGTTCTACAAAAAGCGGGCGACATGGGTTTTATGGGAATTTTTATCCCAGAAGAATATGGAGGTTCTGGTTTGGGTTATCACGAATATGCTGCGATTATTGAAGAAATTGCAAAGGTGGACCCCTCAATAGGGCTTTCTGTTGCAGCACATAATTCATTATGTACTGGTCATATTTACTATTTTGGAAATGAAGAACAAAAGAAAAAATGGCTTCCAAAATTAGCTTCAGGGGAGTGGATTGGTGCTTGGGGACTTACAGAACATAATACAGGAAGTGATGCTGGAGGCATGAATACAACGGCCACAAAAGATGGAGATTATTATATTTTGAATGGTTCAAAGAATTTTATTACACATGGTATTAGTGGACATATAGCAGTAGTCATTGCACGCACTGGCGAAAAAGGCGATTCTCATGGTATGTCTGCCTTTGTTATAGAAAAAGGAACTCCTGGATTCAGTTCTGGAAAAAAAGAAGATAAACTAGGCATGAGGGCTAGCGAAACCGCAGAACTTATTTTTGATAATTGTAGAATACACAAAGATAATCTTTTAGGTCAAGAAGGAGAAGGATTTATTCAATCTCTAAAAATATTGGATGGAGGGCGTATTTCTATTGCAGCCCTATCGCAAGGGATTTCCAAAGGGGCGTACGAAGCAGCCCTTAAATACTCCAAAGCGCGTGTACAATTTGGAAAACCAATTTCAAGTTTTCAAGGTATTTCTTTTAAACTTTCTGATATGGCAACAGAAATTCAAGCTTCAGAATTATTAATTCACAAAGCGGCGTCTATGAAAAACAACGGCGAAAAAGTGACGACCATGGGTGCAATGGCCAAAATGTATGCTAGTGAAGCTTGTGTAAGAATATCAAATGAAGCCGTACAAATTCATGGCGGATATGGGTATATAAAAGAATATCCTGTAGAAAAGTTTTACAGAGATTCAAAGCTTTGTACCATAGGTGAGGGGACTACAGAAATACAAAAGCTAGTCATTGCTAGAAATATTTTAAAATAAATTATTGCATTATCATAATTAAGATTATATTTGCAGCCTAATTCTAAAGAAAGGAGGTTTAAATTTATGCTAATAATACCAATAAAAGAAGGAGAAAACATAGATAGAGCACTGAAACGCTACAAACGTAAGTTTGACCGAACAGGAACAAAACGTTCATTGCAAACACGTAAACAATTTACGAAACCCTCCGTAAAAAGAAGAGCAGAAATTCAAAAAGCACAATACATTCAAAGCCTAAGAGACGCTGAGAATCTATAATCGCTCAATTTGTTAAAATATTAAGCACCTTGTCAAAGGTGCTTTTTTTTTGCTATATTTGAGTTCTAACCTAAATCTAAATTGATATGAATACCAAATCATTTTTCTTATCGGGCATCGTTGGTGCCATTGTTTATTTTTTACTTGGCTGGTTGTTTTATGACGTTTTATTTCCAGAAATTCATGGAACTAACGTTGAGCCATGTTTGTTGATGATCTTTCTTGGCTGTTTATTTATGTCACTATTATTGTCATTAATTTATAACCGCTGGGCAAGTATCACCACTTTTTCTACGGGATTAAAAGCAGGTTTTGTTATTGGACTTCTTTACACTTTGAGCATGAATTTTTTCATGTATTCAAGTAAAGAAATAGATACAAGCTTCTTTACTCTACTAGCCATTGAGTCTATAACTCTAGCTGTTGTTGGTGGCGTTGTGGGCTATATGTGTGGTTTCTTTAATAAGAAGAGTTAAGACAAAGTATAGATAATTCGGCAAAAGATATTGATAAATTTTGTATCTTAGGAATACCAATTGTATACTATGTCTATTCAGTCTTTTGTCGATTATCTTTCTTTAGAAAAAAATTATGCTGAACACACCATAACGGCGTATCAGAAAGACTTGGAAGTATTTCAAAACTATTTGTTAGATGAATTTTCTGATGGTGATTTAAAAGCCATTAATTACACACAAATTCGCAGTTGGATTATTCAACTTGTTGATGGTGGTTTGACTAATAGGTCTATAAATCGAAAGGTATCTTCCTTAAATAGTTATTATAAATTTTTAATTAAAATAGGAGATTTGAAACATTCTCCTTTGGCAAAGCACAAAGCGCTAAAAGTGCAAAAGAAGGTGCATATTCCATTTTCGGAAGAAGAAATTAATACAGTTTTAAGCGGTGCTGCCACTCATGATTTTGAAGCCCTTAGGAACAAACTTATAGTAGAGTTGTTTTATTCTACTGGAATCCGTCGATCGGAACTTATAAATTTAAAAATTAGTGATGTAGATCTTGCTCAACAACAAATAAAAGTGTTGGGTAAACGAAATAAAGAACGCTACATTCCGTTGATCTATACAGTACAAGATACTCTCAAATTATACCTAGATATGAGAAACACTTTAAAACAAATTTTGGTACCAGACTTTCTTTTTTTAACTCAAAAAGGTGCAAAAATATATGGAACGCTTGTGTATAGAATCATCTATACCTATTTTTCTGAGGTTTCTAGTAAAGTCAAGAAAAGTCCTCACATACTTAGGCATTCATTTGCAACCCATTTATTGAATCACGGTGCAGATTTGAACGCTGTTAAAGAACTTTTGGGGCACTCCAGTTTGGCAGCCACACAAGTTTATACCCACAATAACATTGCAGAACTAAAAAAAGTATATGCAAAATCACACCCTAGACAAACAAAAGTATAACTCATAAAATCTTGAAATTATGAAAGTAAACACACAATCCATCAATTTTAATATTGACCAGAAGCTCGTTAATTTCATTCAAAAGCGAATGAATAAACTTGATTTGTTTTACGATAAAATAATCATGGCCGATGTATTTCTAAAGGTGGAAAACACATCAGAAAAAGAAAATAAAGTATTTGAAGCCAAGCTTTCTGTGCCAGGCGATAGTTTGGTTGTAAAGAAGAAATGTAAAAGCTTTGAGGAAGGGGTAGATACCGCAGTTCATATCTTGGAACGTCAACTAAAAAAACGAAAAGAAAAAATATGTCATCAAACCTCATAAAAATTTTTAAAAAATGTTTTGAAACCAAAAAAATATATATACATTTGCAGTCCGTTAGAAATATCGGGCTTTTTTAGTGTGAAAAAACATTAAAAAGCCGATGTAGCTCAGCTGGCTAGAGCAGCTGATTTGTAATCAGCAGGTCGTGGGTTCGAGTCCCTCCATCGGCTCAAGTTCTTAAAAATACTGAAACCAATTTTTT
>JAQCDS010000011.1 GCA_027620655.1 Bacteroidota bacterium
CCTAGTGAAATTTCCTGGACTATCGATGATGGTGAAGGCACTGAGATTTCTAGTGGTAATACATCAAATACTAATGGTGGAACAGCATTTTGCCCACCACCACCAACACCTTGTTCCCACACCTTTAACATGGCCGACTCATTCGGCGACGGGTGGAATGGAGCTACAGTAAATATTATTGTTAATGGAGTAATTGCTTTGGAAGGAGCTACCATCACTGGAGGAAGTTCTGGGTCGGAAACTTTTGAAGCGGCGACTGGAGACACTATTGAACTTGATTGGACCAATACTGGGTCTTGGCCTAGTGAAATTTCCTGGACTATCGATGATGGTGAAGGCACTGAGATTTCTAGTGGTAATACATCAAATACTAATGGTGGAACAGCATTTTGCCCTACTGAAACAACTTCTGGACCGTCTTGTACACATACATTTAATATGTTTGACTCTTTTGGGGATGGCTGGAACGGATTTGCTGCTGATATCCTTGTCAACGGAGTAGTTGTTCTAGAAAGTGCAACTATTACTGATGGAGCGGCTGGAACTGCTGAATTTCAAGCAGCCACAGGCGATTCCATCGAATTAAGCTGGACTACAGGAAGTTGGGCAAGCGAAATAAGCTGGACTATAACTGATGGTGAAGGCACTCAGATTTCTAGTGGCAATACATCAAATACTAATGGTGGAACAGCATTTTGCCCACCACCAACTCCTTGTACCCACACTTTCAACATGGCTGACTCATTCGGTGATGGCTGGAACGGATTTGCTGCTGATATCCTTGTCAACGGAGTAGTTGTTCTAGAAAGTGCAACTATTACTGATGGAGCGGCTGGAACTGCTGAATTTCAAGCAGCCACAGGCGATTCCATTGAATTAAGCTGGACTACAGGAAGTTGGGCAAGCGAAATAAGCTGGACTATAACTGATGGTGGAGGCACTCAGATATCAAGCGGTAATACTTCAACTACCAATGGTGGAACAGGAAATTGTCCTGATTGCTTACCTCCGACTGGCCTTACCTTAGACAGTGTGTCTACAACAGGTGCAGTTGTTTCATGGACCGGAGGAGATGCAACATCTTGGGAATATGAACTCGTTATAGCTGGAGAAACTCCAACTGGTGTTGGAATAGCTACAACAACTAATCCACTAACAATTACAGGTTGTTACTCAAATACAGCTTACGACTTATATGTTAGGACTGACTGCGGTGGAGTTTACAGCAGCTGGGTTGCAATGAGTTTTACTACAAGCCCTGCTTGTGGGGATACAATTTATGATACTGGCGGTGCTAACGATAACTATAGTAATAATGAATTAATAACAGTTACAGTATTTCCAGAAAATCCTGGTGATGTAGTTACCTTTACTTTTTTAAGTTTTAATACTGAAAGTTGTTGTGATGATTTGACAGTATATGATGGACCTGATACAACTTCAACTGTTGTTGGAACCTATGCTGGAACTGCAATACCAGATCCTATTATATCCACACACATTTCAGGAGCTCTAACCTTTGTTTTTGTTAGTGATTCAGGTGTAACTAGAGATGGTTATGAAATCCTTGTCACTTGTGCACCACCACCAACTTGCTCGGCACCTACGGGACTTGCAATATCAAATATTGGTGGTACTACAGCTGATTTTGATTGGAATGCATTTGACGGCAATCAGTCTTGGGAGTATGTGGTAGTACCAACTGGAGACCCTGCACCAACTACTAGTGGTACATTCTCTGCAATAAATTCAACAACCCTAACCGATTTGGAATTCCTTACCACATATGATGTTTATGTAAGAGCATTTTGTGGTGAAGAAGATGGCTACTCTGTTTGGTCTGGTCCAGTGACCTTTACAACAACGCAACAAACAGATTATACTATTGATTGTTCTCTAGGTGAGCCCGTTAATATAAATTACTGTTATACTAACAATGATACTACATATTGGTTATTCACCTCCACTGATGGATTTCCTCTTAAGATAGAATTTAATGCAGGAACTATTGAAGGGTTCTGGGATGATCTTACAATTTATGATGGTCCAGACAATACATTCCCTGTTCTATTCAATAATAACGATGCAGATATTGAAGATTTTACAGGATTAGTTGTAGAATCAACATTTCCAGCAGTTTATGTGGAAGTAGACTCTGATGGTTCTGCAAGTTGTGAATCGAGCTGGTCTGGCTCTTACATCCCATGGGATTTTGATGTATCTTGTAAAACATGTATCACTCAAACCGTTGAATTTTCTATTGATGGAGCTTGTGAACCTATTCAAGAGTTTTACATCAACGCCAACGTCGCAGATATGGGTGATGCCATTAACTTAGAATTGACAGACAATCAAGGAAGTCCTGCTCAAACTACAACTCAAACAGGTATTGTTACTTTTGGACCTTACCCTGCAAACCAGCAAGTTGTTATCACTGTGGTCAATAGCGACGACACGAGTTGTTCTGTAGATAGTGATCCATTGACATTCCTATGTCCACCACCACCAAACGATTGTTCAATTGTATATGCTGGAGAGGATACATATTTCTGTAGTGATGGAAGTACGCCTGTGACTTTATCAGCGTCTTACCATGTATTTGGACAAGACACAACATCCTATGATGTTACAGTTCAGGAAAACTGTCCAGCACCAAATTTGAGTGGTGGATCACCAACTAGTGTAAATACAGATGATATATGGTCTGAAGTCATTGATTTAGGATTTGAATTCTGTTTCTTTGGTGAAACTTACAGTCAAGTCCTTATAGGTTCGAACGGTGTATTATCATTTGAACTTGAAAATGCTGAAACTAATAATGGTTGGAATTTACAATCTTGGTTTAGTACATCTCCTGACACACTTCCAAACAGCTCTAATCCAACGCTTTCGGAAGGAAACATTTTTGGGGTTGGTCATGATATTGATCCTTCGGAATGTGGTGACATCAACTATATGATTTTGGGAAGTGCTCCTGCACGACAATTTGTAGTCAATTATAACGAAGTATGTCACTTTGGTTTTGAATGTTCGGACAACACCTCTACATCACAAATCATCTTATATGAATCATCAAATGTGATTGATGTAAATATTATAGACAAACCACTCTGTACAGAATGGAATGATGGTCTGGCGGTTGTTGGTATTCAAAATATCGATGATACTGTTGCATTTGTTGCGCCAGATAGAAATACCAGCGCATGGGAAACTTCAAATGAATTCTGGAGATTCTCCCCATCGGTTGGAGAAGCTAACTATACTTTTGGTTGGTATGATGGTGATACTTTTGTAAGTCATGAAGATACAATAACTGTAACTCCTGATGTAACAACGACATATACTGCAGCTGTAACTTACAACCTTTGTAATGGAGATACAGCAACGGTTACAGATACTGTAGTGGTTGAGCTTGCACCAACACCAGTTCCTGTACCAGTTAGTGATGAATTCCAAGGTTGTATTAATGAAGATCTTATTTTGGAAGTTAATGTTGATCCTACACAAGAGTCAACTTCATTAGTTTATTATTGGTCATATAACAATGAAGACGTTCAAATTGGACCAGATAACACATATACAATTCCTGCATATTCTGATCTATATGGAGAATATACTGTTACTGCATTTAATGAAGAAACAGGATGTTTTTCAAGTACAACAATCTTCTCATCAACATATCTAAATCAAAACTGTGTTGATATCCCACAAGGAATTTCGCCTAATGGTGATGGGTATAACGATTGTTTGATTCTTGATCATTTGGAAGCGCAAGAAGACATTATAAAAGCTGAAATTTATAATAGATATGGTGTAAAAGTCTTTGAATTAAATGACTACGTTGATCACTGGTGTGGACAAGATGCGAGTGATGGAAATTTAGACTCTGACGAATTATTGCCAGTAGGAACATACTTTTATGTCATACAATATGCGTCTGAACGTGAGCCAACCATCAGTTGGATTTATCTTAATTACTAACCAATAACAACTAATAATAAAACAATGAAAAAATTAATTCTAATATTTTTTACCGTACTCATTGCACAGCAAGTTACTGCTCAGCAGGATCCACAGTATACGCAATATATGTACAATATGAATATTATAAATCCGGCTTATGCAGGCATTTCTGAAGGACTAGCTATTGGAGCACTTTACCGCAGTCAATGGGTTGGGCTAGATGGAGGGCCAGAAACTTACACGTTCAATATGCATTCACCAGTTGGCAAACAATTGGCTCTAGGGTTTTCTGTAATATCTGATAAAATTGGGCCTGTAAAAGAAACCAATGCTTATGTAGACGCATCTTACACTATTCCTACTGGAATGGAAACACGTCTTGCGTTTGGAGTAAAAGGAGGGTTTACTTTTCATGATATTGCTATTGCTGAAACGCAAATTAATGTCATTGATCAAGGAGACCCATTCTTTGCGAGTGCCATCAACGAAACAACACCAAATATTGGAGCTGGGGTTTATTTTTATAAACCAAACAAATATTATATTTCTGTTTCTGTCCCTAATATTCTTAACGGTGTTCATTTGGATGCCAATGGAACAAAAATAGGTTCAGAATCAGAGCACTTATTTGCAGCTGCTGGATATGTTTTTGATTTATCTGAAAACTTTAAGTTAAAACCACATGCTTTGCTTAAATATGCATTTGATGCGCCGTTGAGTTACGATATTAATGCCAATTTATTCATGTTTGATTTGGTTGAAGTTGGTGTAGGTTATCGTCTTGAAGATTCATTTAGTGGGATGATTAATTTCCAAATCATGGAAAACCTTCGCATTGGATATGCTTACGATGCTATTCAGTCCGATTTGGATATTGTAACAAATTCTTCACATGAAGTTTTTATCAATTTTGATTTCAATTTTTCATCCAAAGTTTCAAGATCACCTCGTTATTTCTAAAATTTAAGCTAAGTATATTATTATCATGAAAAAATATAATTCAATTTTTATAATCATTTTAGTCACTGGCTTATTTGCCAATGCACAATCTAATGCTACCAAAAGAGCCGATAAACTCTTCTCCAAATTTGAGTTTGTGGAAGCTGCCAAGGCCTACGAAGATTTAATCTCTAAAGGAGATGGAGATGCGTATGTGTATGGAAAACTAGCAGAGGCCTATTATAATGTTTTCAATACTGTTGAAGCAGAAAAATGGTATGCAAAAACTTTGGAATCATCTGAAGCACCAGAAACCATTTACAAATATGCACAGATGTTGAAAGCCAATGGAAAGTATGAAGACTCCAACACTCAAATGGCAAAATTTGCGTCTATGCGACCTGCGGATCACAGAGCAATTGCATTTGTTGAGAATCCTAACTACTTGCCTAAGATTCTTGAAAAAGGAAAAAAATTCAACCTTCAAGATGCAGGTATAAATACAGCATACTCCGATTTTGGGGGAACACTAAAAGATGGTAAATTATATATTACCTCTAGCCGAAATGATGAAGGTGTAAGTTATGGATGGAACAAAGAACCTTTTTTAGATATTTACACAGCAACAAAAAACAATGACGGTTCTTTTCAGGCAGCTGTTGCAGTAGAGGCTCTAAACACAAAATACCATGAAGGTGTAGTTTCTTTCTCTCCAGACGGAAACACTGTATATTTCTCTAGGGAGAGTTATTTTGATAAAATTTTTGAAAGAGATTCTTTATCAAGAAATAAGTTTAGTGTCCTAAATTTATATAAATCAACCAAAGAAGAGGATGGAAACTGGGGTAAAGCTGAAGCGCTATCATTGAATTCTGAAAATTATTCTGTAAAAAATCCAGCGGTAAGCCCTGATGGAAAAACCTTGTTTTTCGCTTCAGATATGGCCGGTGGAATGGGGCAATTTGATATTTGGTCTGCTCCAATAAATGATGATGGCAACGTTGGAGAGGCCACAAACTTGGGGCAAAAACTTAATACTGAAGGGCAAGAAATGTTCCCATTTGTCAGTTCAGACAATACACTATACTTCTCATCCGATGGTCATTTGGGCCTTGGAGGAATGGATGTCTTTTTTGCTAAACTTGTAGATGGAAAAGTTGGCCCAATCAGAAATGTTGGAATTCCTGTTAATGGTAATGCGGATGACTTTGCTTTTAGCATTGATGACGAAACAGGCGAAGGTTTTGTATCTTCCAACCGTGAAGGCGGTGCTGGTAGTGACGATGTATATGCTATTAAAGTATTACAACCAATTTGTGATGTTTTAGTTAATGTAACAGTGAAAGACAGCGAAACTGGACTTATTCTTGCAGGAGCTTCTGTAAATGTATTAGACTCTGAAGGTAATGTTATTGGTACAAAAATCACTTCTGATAAGGGTGAAGTCAACTACATTATTGAATGTAACACTGATCTAAGTTTAAGTGCTACAATGGATGAGTACGAAAGTGGTACTGGAAGCATTGAAGGCACTAGTGAAGAAGAAGTTTCTACAGAAATTTTATTGGATCCTATAGATGAGATTATAATTGCTAACAAAGTCATACTAAATCCAATTTATTTCGACTTTGACAAATCTAACATCACAGCGCAAGCGGCTTTTGAGTTGGATAAATTAGTACAACTCATGAATAAGTACGAATCTATTGTAATCCGAGCAGAATCACACACAGATTCTAGAGGAAGTGAAAAATACAATCAAAGTTTATCAGAAAGACGAGCTTTGACTACCGCTCAATATGTGGTTTCAAAAGGAATTGATGCCAGTAGAATAACTGGTATAGGCATGGGTGAAACCAGTCCTGTAAATGATTGCGGGTCCAAATGTAATGAAGATGAACATCAATTGAATAGACGCTCAGAATTTATAATTCTTGAAGGCAATCCGAATGATGAATAGATTTTGAATTTAAGTTTAAAAACCTCCACAATTTGTGGGGGTTTTTTTATACTGCTTTAGAAAGAATAAAAGACAAGGCAAATAGAGCAAGTATAAATACAATCAAAGTAATTGCAGAGTATGGTTTTGTTCCTTTTGTATTCCTTGAAATTAAAATGTTTCTTTTTTTTCCGTTGTAACTCATCCAGTTTTTAAAAAAAATAAAAACTATAATCCCTAAAGAAACAATCCACAAACTAGTATCATCTAAAATATTAAGTTTCATTTGTTTGGAGAATTTCATAAAAAAAATACCAAACAATAAAAATAAAGCAAGTTGAAAAAAAGAGACATACAAACGTGCCCAACGTGCAGCCAGCTTGGGTTTGAATTGCTTTACTTGATGAAAAACAGAAAGATATAATCTATCAAAAAAATTCATGCTTTAAATGTACAAAAACCTTGAATTTAATTTTGACCTAAGACTTGAAAATCATCAATCTCAAATGTCCCATCATTATTCCCTGGGGTAAGTTCACAGGAGGCTACAGCGATCACTTTCCTGTTTATGTTCATGTAATAAAAGAAATTAAATAACTTCTAGTTAGGCCAAACCTCCCATGGTATTCTAGAGAGTATTAGCACTAATGCAATAGTGTAAAATATAGCCAATGTTTTATATTTTGGCGACGACAAACGCTTCTTCTTGTGTTTAGAATATCCAATAGTGATTAGTGCAACTGCCAAAATATTGATAGTAGGATGTTCCACCAAGTATAGGCGATGAACGGCAGTCTTCATGACTTCTCCAACTCCAAGCTCTGACCACAATGAAAAACGACTTGAAGTAAAATATAACACAAGACCAATTAATAATTGTATATGTGATACAATTAGTGTAAATAAAGCCACTCGAAATGTTTTTGGGTCGTATTCTTTTTTTGAAATAACTCCAGAAAGGACTTTAATAACAGCAAGAAGTAAAACTACTAAAACAAGGTAAGCCCAATATGAATGTACGGTTTTAATCATTATATTTTGATTTTAAGTTATACAAAAGTACAAGATTTCAGCCATACACTAACAGCCTCAATCGTAAAAATGATTAGCGCATGCTTTTATACAATGCAATTAGATTAGAAGTCGAAGCATCGTGTTTTGCATCACTATTTTCAGTAAATTCCTTAAGAATTTTACCCGCTAACTGCTTCCCTAACTCTACCCCAAATTGATCATAACTAAAGACATTCCAAACTATGCCTTGCACAAAAATTTTGTGTTCATACATGGCAATCAATTTACCTAGGCTCTCGGGGGTAAGTTTCTCAATTAAAATAGTATTGGTTGGTCGATTGCCCTCAAATATTTTATATGGAATTATAGATTCATTTGTTCCTTCGTCTATTACCTCAGCTTTTGTTTTTCCATTGAGCAGTGCTTCAGTTTGTGCAAAGAAGTTAGACATCAGTTTGTCTTGATGATCTTGATTGCCATGTAATGATGTTCCAAAACCTATAAAATCCGCTGGAATTAATTTTGTACCTTGATGAATTAATTGAAAAAAAGCATGCTGTGAATTAGTCCCTGGCTCTCCCCAAATCAAATTTCCTGTTTGGTAGTTTACTTTATTCCCCTCTCTATCAATACTTTTGCCATTACTTTCCATTATGGCTTGCTGTAGATACGTTGCAAATTGATTTAAATATTGAGTGTATGGTATAATGGCTTCACTTTCAGCTTTAAAAAAATTATTGTACCAAATGCTTAAAAAGGCCAATAGGACTGGAATGTTTTGTTCAAATTTTGCTTCTTTAAAGTGAATATCCATTTTATGAGCTCCACTCAGCAACGTTTCAAAATTTTTATATCCAACAGCCAAACTAATGCTAAGTCCAACGGCACTCCATAAAGAAAAGCGCCCACCTACCCAATCCCACATGGGGAAGATGTTTTGATTATCTATTCCAAAAGCTTCAACCTTTTCAATATTGGTAGAAACTGCTACAAATTGCTTCGCAATATCCTCTTGTTTTGCATGTTGTAAAAACCACTCTTTAATGGTTGTCGCATTAGAAAGAGTTTCTTGAGTTGTAAATGTTTTTGAAACAATTACAAAAAGTGTTGTTTCTGGATTTAATTTTTTAAGAACTTCATTGACATGATCTCCATCAACATTACTTACAAAATGTACATTCAAATGGTTTTTATAGAACGATAATGCATCAACTACCATGGCTGGGCCAAGGTCAGAACCTCCAATACCGATATTGACAATATCTGTAAACGATTTGTTTGTAAACCCTTTTTTGTTTCCACTAATAACGTCTTCAGAAAAGTGTTTTATTTTATTTTTTACCTGAAAAATTTCTGGAATTACATTTTCTCCATCATAGAAAACCTTAGCATTTTTTGGAGCTCTTAGCGCTGTATGCAATACGGCCCTACCTTCTGTTTTGTTGATTTTTTCTCCACCAAAATATTTTGATATTGCATCAGTCAATTGAACCTCATCTGCCAAATCTTTGAGCAAATCTAGTGTTTCAGATGTTATTCTATTTTTAGAAAAATCAACAAAAAAATCATCCCATTTGATACTCATTTCTGAAACACGACTTGGATTTTTTTCAAACCAAGTAGTCATATGTTTATCTTTTATTGATTCAAAATGCTTATGTAAATTTTTCCAAGCGGTTGTTGAAGTAGGGTTAATGGATTTTAAACTCATTAGTTTATATTAAATATGGTTAGTTTATCGAATCTAGTCTTTGTTTTAGCGGTGCAATATACTCAAGAAAATCGGATTTATAAACTTCTGAAAGTGCTTTTGCATCGGGTAATTTTTGACGAAATGGGTCTACTTGACGACCATTTTTCCAAAAACGATAACAGACATGTGGACCACTTGTATTTCCTGTCATTCCAACTTTTCCAATAACATCTCCTTGTTTCACAAAATCACCAACACTAACTAAGCGTTTACTCATGTGTAAATATTGTGTAGAATATGTCGCATTGTGGCGGATTTTAACATATTTTCCATTACCTCCACGACGGGTAGACTCTATAACAGTACCACTAGCTGTGGCAAAAATTGAGGTGCCTACTGGTGCTGCAAAATCGGTGCCTTTATGGGGGCGTACTTTATTGCCATAGTAAGCAATTCTTCGATTTTTATTATACCGCGATGATATTCTACTAAATTTTACTGGACTTTTTAAAAACGCTTTTTGTAAACTTTTACCTGAATCATCATAATAGTCTGTAGTGTTTTTTGAGTCTGGGGTAATGTAATTAAAGGCATAAATAGGCTCGCCTTTATGCTCAAAATATGCAGCATCTATACTTTCTATTCCAGCATAAATACTATCTTCAACAAAACGCTGTTTATAAATAACTTTGAAATTATCGCCTTCTTGTAATCTAAAAAAGTCAATAGTCCAAGCATAAATATCATCAGACATATCATAAATCAGTTGAATAGGAAGACCTTGTTTTTCCATCGTTTCTGAAAGTGTGTTTTCTATGACCCCAAAAGCTTCTTTTTCAACAATCTTTACAGGTTTTTGTTGTTTGTAGGCAACTATTGAATCACAAAATTCAAGAACAACATACTCAATTTTGTTGGGTTGATAAATAAAACTCTGTGGTGTTCTTGATTCGTCTTTAGAGCACAAAAGCATGTAGGGTTTGCCCGCACGCAGTTGTCGTATGTCAAAAGTATCTTTGGCCTGATTCGCAATTTTATAAATGTCCGAAAAGTCTACGTTATATCGAGAAAGTATTTCGCCAAAACTTTCACCCCGCTGGATTGTATCTTGAATAACATAAAAGTTGTTTAGATTATATCCAAATTTTATGTCTTCTTTCAGTTCTTGAACATTGGAGATTTTTTTTTCTTCAGTTGCACATTGTAGCGTCAAAACTCCGAGTCCAATGATAATTAATAGTTTTTTAATAATGCCCGAATGGTAATTCCTTGGTGTGTACACTAATCTAAATTTTGTCCCCAATTTTTAATTTCTTCTGATGTCCAAAGTTCTGGAAAAAATATTCTTTTTTGATACTTTGGATGCATATATTTTTGCCAGTTGCTTCCCCCTGTTGCCTCTCCATCTCCAGAAGTTGCCAAAATATAATGTTTTGCAGCATTAAAATGAGCAATTACCCAAGTTATATTAACCGTATAATCGTAGTGACGCATCGCAGCAACAAGCGCTTTATTGCTTTGATCTTCTTGTGATAATTCTTTGTATCGCGACCATAGGTTTTTGGTGTTATAAACTTTCATAAAAGTGATAAACTCTTCTTTGTATCGGTTTTCAAAATTTATTAGCAAAATGGATTTTTCCCCTGTTTTATAATCTTTGCCAGCGGCTTGCCAATACAAATGCTCTAGTGCATGCTCAAATGGTGTATCTCTATCAATTGTTTTACGAAAACGTGCATCGATTAAATTAATCAGTTCTGTTGAAGCAAACTCAATTTTTCTGTATTGTGCACTCTGGAATCCACTTGCTGGAGTAAGCGTATGTCTAAATTTATTGTATTGCTCAACATCCATACCTTCTTGCATAATGCTAAAAGAAGAGATTAGCATATCAAAATAGCGACTCACTCGCATAAGTTTGTCCGTAAAGAAATCTACATCCAATAGTTCTGTTTCTGCAACTTGTTGTAGTTCCCACAAAATCATTTTAAAAATGAGTTCATTGATTTGATGATATCCAATAAAGACCATTTCATCGGGAAGATTGGTGCGTTGAATTTGTAGATTCAAAAGTGCGTCTGTATGAATGTAATCCCAATAATTAATGGTTTTGCTGTGTAAAAGCCCTTCTAAATAGACATTTTTATCTTGATTTATAGCATTGTACTTTTCATCTATTGCTTCAATCAAGTTTTTGGTGGTTTTGTTTTTCATAGGTATAAGTTTGAGATTATAATTGAATTTCAAAAGGGTGTTTTAATCCTTTAAAGGCCTCCAAATCAGACCTTAAAGATCCTACTCGGAGGTCTGCTTTTATTTTTAATGGGATTTTATTTTCATCGGCGCTTACCCAAAGCGTGACACTTTCCTCTTCGTTAAACACACGCCCTGCCATAACGTAAGGTCGAAACTTTAAGCATTTTACATTTCCAAATTTTGTTTTTATTGTTTCTCGACCTAAAAACTTTAATTTAAATCCAAAAATTTCACTGTCAAAAAACATATTGAGTTTTACAACTTCTCCTTCTTTTATGGATTCTGTTTCATAATTATTCCTCAAATAATAATAGGCGGAAATGATATCTTGAATATCAGCTTGAATAGGAACGGTTGTTTTCTTTTTCTCTTTTAAATCATCGACGTATGCTTGATTTTTCTTGTAATCAAATTCGACGATTCGATTTTTAGTATACCCTCCTTCGTATATATCTCTTATAAATTTATAGGGTTGTCCAGAAATTTTATCAAAATAACTCTCGTATCGATCCTCGACTTTAAAAAACCATTTGATTGCACCGGTGGTCCATCCTTTTCCAATAACATGAAAAACTGACTTGTCTTTGTGTTGAGCGTCTCTAATTTCTAGAGTTGCATTTCCTGCTTTCATCCAACCGCTATAGCTAAGCTTAAATTTAAGCCATTCGCCAGCTTGATAAGATGAATTTTCTTGTCCTAAAGCAAAACTTATATTTATTAAAAAAAGAGCGAATACTAAAAATTTCTTCATCATGTGAACATCTTTTATTTTGATGTACATGCAAATTTGCAATTATTATTCCAAAACTGAAAGCAACTACAAATCTATTTCATTTCTAGTGATTTAGAGCGTTCCCCTATTGGCCTGTTCGCGTTCAATAGATTCAAATAATGCTTTGAAATTTCCTGCGCCAAAACCTTTTGCACCCATACGTTGAATGATCTCAAAAAAGAGTGTTGGTCGATCTTCTACAGGTTTTGTGAAAATTTGCAACAAATAACCCTCTTCATCAGCATCTACCAAAATTGAAAGTTCTCTAAGTACAGAAATATCTTCTTTCATAAGCTCCATATGAGAACCCAATCGTTTTGGAATAGCATCATAATATGTTTGTGGTGGAGGTGGTAAAAATTCCACACCATTGGCACGCAATTGTCGTACTGTGGCTATTATATCATCTGTAGCTACAGCTAAATGCTGAACTCCACAGTCCTCATAAAAGTCAAGATATTCTTCTATTTGAGAACGTTTTTCGGCTTTTGCAGGTTCGTTAATTGGAAATTTAATTCTTCCATTTCCATTGCTCATTACTTTACTCATAAGTGCAGAGTATTCTGTATGGATTTGCTTGTCATCAAAGGATAAAAAATTAACAAATCCCATAACTTCTTCATACCATTTTACCCATATATCCATTTCTCCCCATCCTACATTTCCTACCATATGGTCAATATATTTTAGCCCTGCACTTGGTGGATTATAATCAGATTTCCATGCAACGTATCCTGGAAAAAATACACCATTATAGTTTTTGCGTTCTACAAACACATGTACCGTTTCACCATAGGTGTAAATCCCCGAGGTGACAATCTCACCATATTTATCGCGATGTACTTTGGGCTCATAATATGATTTTGCTCCTCGCTTTGTGGTTTCTTCATAAGCTTTGTGAGCATCTTCTACCCAAAGCGCTATGACTTTAACACCATCGCCGTGTTTACGTAAGTGGTCGTTTATTGGTGATTTACTGTTGAGTGGTGTTGTAAGCACTAATTTTATTTTTCCCTGTTGAAGAACGTAGCTTACCTCATCTTTTGAACCTGTTTCAAGGCCTTTATACGCTAGTGATTGAAATCCAAAAGCTGTTTTATAAAAGTGTGCTGCTTGTTTGGCATTGCCAACATAAAATTCTACAAAGTCTGTCCCAAGAAGAGGTAGAAAATCTTGGGCACCATCGAAAATTTTCTCAAGTCCATAATCTACGGATTTTAATGTTTTGCTCATAACTCAGTTTTTTAAGGTTAATATTATTGTTCTAACCAAGATTTGAAATAATCTTCATCAGAAATTTTAAGGGCCTCTTCAGTAACCTGAAGAGGTTTGAAGGTATCGACCATTACGGCCAATTCTTGGGTGTCTTTTTGACCAATACTACGCTCCATTGCTCCAGGATGTGGCCCATGTGGAATCCCCGCTGGGTGTAAAGATATGTGCCCTGGTTCAATATCATTTCGGCTCATAAAGTCGCCATCTACATAATACAATACCTCATCACTATCAATATTACTGTGGTTGTATGGCGCTGGAACTGCCTCTGGATGATAATCATAAAGCCTTGGTACAAAGCTACAGACGACCAATGCATTAGTCTCAAATGTTTGATGTACTGGTGGGGGCTGATGAATTCTACCTGTAAGGGGCTCAAAATCATGAATTGAAAAAGCATAAGGATAATTAAATCCATCATAACCAACAACATCAAAAGGATGAGAGGCATAAATCATTTCTATGATTTCATTTTGTTTTTTTAATTTTATTGTAAAATCTCCACTTTCATTATAGGTCTCAAGTTCTTCTGGCCTACGAATATCGCGTTCACAAAAAGGGGAATGTTCTTGCAATTGGCCAAACCAATTTCTGTAGCGTTTTGGCGTATAAATTGGACTGTAGGACTCTACAATAAAAAGTCTATTATCTTCTGTATCAAATTGTATTTGATATATAATCCCTCTAGGGATAATTAAATAGTCGCCATATTTAAAATTTATATTTCCAAACATGGTCCGTAATTTTCCAGACCCCTTGTGAATAAATAGCAATTCATCTGCATCAGTATTTTTATAAAAATAGTCTGTCAAAGATGATTTTGGTGCAGCCAATATGATGTTACAATCTGAGTTTGTTAGAACCACCTTTCGACTTTCCAAAAAATCTAACTCTGGTTGTACCTTGAAACCGTGCAGTTTATAGGACTGAATATTATTTGTTTTGGCAATTTTAGGGGCAATAGAATATTGCTTTTGAATGGATTTGACTTGAGTTGGGCGTTGTTCGTGATAGGAATTTGTGGACATTCCATCAAATCCTATGGTTCCAAAGAGCTGTTCATAGTAGAACTCTCCATTGGGTTTTTTGAATTGAATATGCCTCTTGTGAGGAATTTTTCCAAGTTTGTGATAAAACGGCATTTTAAAAAATTTTTTATGTTAAACAAAATAAGCTCAAAGAGAAATTGGTTCGTGATATAAATCAAGAACTTAGCTTATTCAGGATTTCTTTTAATAAGAAAATGAAGCAACAATAAAAGATCTTTCCAATAAAGTGTCATACACAAATTTAATAAAAAAATTATACTGTTAGAACCAATATCCCAAATTTACAAAAGCCCCACTATAATCATTCTCAGGAGACCAGTGAAATTTGAGTTCTATTGGGCCAAAAATAGTTTCAAGGCCATATCCAATTGCAAAACCTTTATAGCTTGGTAAAGTAAACCATTCTTTTTCGAGGAAAATATCATTGCCAATATTGGTAAAATTTCCAGAAATATTGATGTGATGACGCTTATAGAATTCATAATCGGCTGAAAAATAGGCTTTTACAAAACTATTCCCCGTTAAACTAAAAAAGTCATACCCAAAAAAAGAGCTATAATTATTTAAGTGATTATGTGCATAGCCTCCTAGACCAAAATGAAGTGAGGAAATTTTATCGTCTCCAACCATAAATCCACCTTCAGTTCCTGCTAAAATGGATATTCTGTCATTAATTGAAAAAGCCTTTGCAATATTGGCTTTTAAAATTAAAAACTGGCTAAAGTTGTCATATTTTGATCCGGTCAAGTACAAATCTCCACTTCCTTCAAACAAGAAACCACTGGATGGAAAGTAAACATCATCTAATGTATCATACTTCAATGTTGCATTTGTGCTGGAAAAATCACTTTCTACAATTTGGTATTTTACGTCTTGAAAGGTTGTGACTAAAGAGGGGCTTGAGGCGTACATATTGAGGCGTTTAAATGTTGCGCCAATTTTGAGTGAAAAATCTTTTTTTATGAGAGTTTCGACAAAAAAACTGCCTGTAAAATCTGATAGTGTTGTTGGAATTCTACTACTTAACATTTCTGGAAGAGATGCATCAAAAAATAGGGGATTGATATCATAACGGAACCGCTTATAGTTTGCATTTAGTCCAATGCTCCAATAAAATCCTTTATCTATATAATAATCAAAATTAAAACGAGAATTATCCCCTAATATAAAATCTAAAGACAACACGTCATTTTTAAGTAGTAATTGTTTTTTAGTAAAATTTAATAGTACCGAACTTTTAAGAACTTGATCATAATGAACACCTAGCTTTAAAAAACTTGTATTTGCTGTTTCTCTAACAGTTCCAATAAAATCATACTCTTGATTTTCGCTTGATAAAAATTTATAGCGAAAACTATCAAAATTATTGGTCGCTAATAGGTTATTGACACCATTATTAAAATCCTCAAAACTTAATGTTTCTCCTCGACGAAAACGCAACTTACCTAAAACATAAGAGTCCGTATATTTTTCATTTCCTAGAATATCAATCCCATTAATTTTTAGGGTGTCAATGTCGTTTACTTTTTTATTTTTCTTTGTGAAGTTTTGCGAGATCTTCAATCGCTTAAGTTCATTTAAAAATGGGGTAACTGCTTTTTTGCCTTTTTCAATAATCTCTGAGCCTTTATTAAAAGAGATTACATTATACCCCTCAACATTAGGCTCTATAAAGAGATCTGTCATTTCCTTTTTGGCTTTCATTGCCTCTGATGATCTAAAACTATTAATTTGTGAAAGAATTTCGGAAACAGATTTAATTTCATCTTTTGTTAATAGATCTTCTTGAACATTTACCCCAATAATATAATCTAGATTTTTTGCTTTTAAGATTTCAACAGGATAATTATTTGCAATTCCACCGTCCATTAACAGAATTCCATCTTTTTCTATGGGTTGAAAAAGTGTTGGAAGTATACTACTTATGGACATCGCTTCTGCCAGATTTCCTTTGTCCAAAACGATAGCTTCACCTGTTTCCATGTTTGTTGCGATGCAATAAAATGGAATGGATAACTTACTAAAATCATTTATATCCCACTCGTCTTTTGTAAGTTTTGTTAGTAAGTTAAAAACGTTTTGACCTCTAGAAATTGAAGATGGTAATTTAAGTTTGAAATCATTTAGAGGAAGTGATGCAGCGTATTTTTCTGCGTTTTTTCGTTCTTGAAACGTTTTGGAAGGTCGCGGTACTTTGTCTCCAAGAAGAACATCAAAATCAATGTCTCTAAAAATAGAGTCTAACTGTTGCCCAGAATAACCAGTAGCATATAACCCGCCAACTACTGCTCCCATACTAGATCCGCCAATGTAATCAATACGAATACCTAGACTATCAATCACTTTTAAAACCCCAATATGAGCCAATCCTTTGGCACCCCCTCCACTTAAAACCAATCCTATTTTTGGGTTTTCTGGCAAAGGCTCTTGAGCAAATCCAAAAAGACTGAATAAACATATGGATAATATAAATTTGGGGTTAAATCTCATTTTCTTTATGATAAAATTTATAAATTTTTTGAGCCTTAGATACGCCTACAATTTGTTCTAATTCGTCCAATTTGGCGAAAGACACCCTTTGTGCCGACTTAAATTCTTTCAATAATTGTACCCTAGTTTTTTCTCCAATTCCTGGAATAGATTCCAACTCTGAATGTAATGCAGATTTGCTTCGTCTATTGCGATGATGTTCTATCCCAAAACGATGGGCCTCATTTCTCAATTGTTGAATAATTTTCAATGTTTCACTTTTCTTGTCTAAATATAATGGAATTGGATCATTTGGATAAAATAATTCTTCCAAACGTTTTGCAATACCAACAATAGCGATTTTACCGCGTAAATTTAATTGATCTAGACTTTTTAGCGCAGCAGACAATTGTCCTTTTCCTCCATCTATAACAATAAGTTGTGGTAAATCTTGTTTTTCGTCCAAAAGTCTTTTATATCTTCTATAAACCACTTCTGTCATAGAAGCAAAATCATCTGGACCTTCTACGGTTTTTATAATAAAATGACGGTAATCTTTTTTGCTTGGTTTACCATTTTTAAAGACAGCACAAGCTGCAACAGGATGTGTGCCTTGTATGTTAGAATTATCAAAGCATTCTATATGGGTTGGAAGTTCTGTAAGCCGCAAATCAGACTTCATTTGTGCCATAATGCGCTTTACATGACGATCTGGATCAGTTATTTTAACCTGTTTCAATTGCTCCAATCTGTAATATTTAGCATTACGCAAAGACAAATCTAACAACTGCTTTTTGTCACCAACTTTTGGAATTGTAATTTTAACGGCCTCACCGAGCTCAACTTGAAATGGTACATAAATTTCTTTTGAAAGGAGTTGAAAACGTTGTCTCAATTCTGTGATTGCCAATTCCAATAATTCAACATCACTTTCTTGAAGTTTCTTTTTGATTTCCATTGTATGTGCTCTAATGATTGCCCCATAAGATAATTGAAGAAAGTTCACATAGGCATAGCTTTCATCGCTAACAATTGCGTAAACTTCAACATCGCTGATTTTAGGATTTACAATTGTAGATTTTGATTGATAATTTTCTAAAATGGTAATTTTTTCTTTTAAAACTTGTGCGTCTTCAAACTGTAAATTTGCTGCTAAATCTTGCATTTGACTTTTGAAAAGCGATAAAGAGTTTTTGAAATTTCCTTTTAAAATATCACGAATAGCAGAAATATTTTCCAAATATATCTGTTCGGTTTCTTTTGCCTCACAAGCCCCTTTACAATTACCTAAATGATACTCCAAACAAACTTTATATTTTTGATTTTTGATTTTTTCTTCAGACAAATCATAATTGCAGGTGCGGATTGGGAAAAGTCCTTTTATCAAATCTAAAAGCGTTGAAACCGTTTTGATACTCGTATATGGGCCAAAATATTCCGATCCATCTTTTATGACGCGTCGTGTTTGAAAAACTCGTGGAAAGCGCTCTTTTTTTATACAAATCCATGGGTATGACTTATCATCTTTTAGGAGAACATTATATCGTGGTTGATATTTTTTTATAAGGTTATTTTCAAGCAACAAAGCATCCGTTTCGGTATCAACAACAATGTGTTTTATATCATGAATTTTCTTAACTAAAACATTCGTTTTGCCATAATCATGAACTTTATTAAAATACGAACGTACCCGATTTTTTAAATTTTTGGCTTTCCCAACATAAATCACTGCTCCCTTAGTATCAAAAAATTGATACACCCCGGGCGTACTCGGAAGTGTTTTTAGTTGTATTTCTAATCTTGAAGATGACATCTTTCCAAAGGTAGATTAATTCCTAGTATTGTAAAAATCCATTATAGTTTTTTAGTATATTGCTTTAAAATTAGCTATAATTTTTGCTATGAATATTGTTATCTTATCACGGAACAAAAATTTATACTCAACAAGAAGACTTATTGAAGAGGCCGAAAGTAGAAGCCATGATGTCGAAGTTATTGATCCTTTGAGCTGTGATTTAATTATTGAAAAAGAAAAACCAACAGTCTATTACAAGGGCAAATATCTTGATTATGTTGATGCTATTATTCCAAGAATTGGAGCATCAGTTACTTTTTATGGGTGTGCAGTAGTGCGACAATTTGAAATGATGAATGTATTTTCCACAGTTTCATCGGATGCTATTATTCGTTCTAGAGATAAACTACGTAGTTTTCAACGCCTTTCAAAAGGTGGAATTGATATGCCAAAAACTGTATTTACAAACTATTCAAAAGATGTTGAAGAAGTTATAGAACACGTTGGAGGAACTCCAGTGGTTATCAAATTATTAGAAGGAACTCAAGGTCTTGGTGTTGTATTAGCAGAAAGTAAAAATGCTGCAGAATCTGTTTTGGAAGCTTTTAATGGACTACAAGCAAGGGCGTTGGTTCAAGAATATATCGCCGAAGCAAAAGGGGTTGATATTCGTGCTTTTATAGTGGATGGTCAAGTCATCGGAGCCATGAAGCGCAAAGGAAAAGAAGGAGAATTTAGATCAAATTTGCATCGTGGTGGCACATTTGAGTACTATCGCATGTCCGAGCCAGAACTAAAAATTGCCATTAAATCTGCGCGGCAACTCAAACTCCCAGTTTGTGGAGTAGATATTTTGCAATCAAACCGTGGGCCACTAATTATGGAAATCAATTCTACACCAGGTCTTGAAGGGATTGAAGGCGCCTCAAAGAAAAATATTGCAAAAGCTATTATAACTTTCATCGAAAGAAATAGACGTTAATGACGAATAATAATTCTATATTAAATATTCTTGGCGAAGACATTGCTCTTGGCGAATCACGAGAAATTAATTTTCACGTTGCAAAACTACACACTCGAACAAGAGTAGATGTTCCAGTAATTATCAATCGTTCCAAAAAACCAGGGCCTGTTGTTTTATTTACAGCAGGTATTCATGGAGACGAAGTGAATGGTGTAGAAATTGTTCGACAAGTGATTGCAAAAGGAATCAATAAGCCAAAAAAAGGCACTATCATTTGCATTCCTGTTTTAAATATTTTTGGATTTCTCAATAAAACTCGTGAGCTCCCTGATGGACGTGATTTAAATCGTGTATTCCCAGGCTCTAAATCTGGATCATTGGCGAGTCAAGTGGCCTATAAACTCATGCACGAAATTATACCACAAGTCGATTTTATTATTGATCATCATACTGGCGGTGCAGGGCGTTTCAATGCCCCTCAAATTAGAATTATTAATAAATCCCCTAAACTCAAAAAATGGGCCAAGGCCTATGGCGCACCATTTGTAATTTATTCTAAAAAAATCCCGAAATCATTCCGAAGTGCTTGTGATAAGCATAAGATTCCTATTTTACTTTTTGAAGGTGGAAAATCTTATCATATTGATGCTCAAGTTACCAATACGGGAGTCAATGGAGCCAAACGAATTTTGAATCATCTTGGAATGTTGGGGTCAAAATTTAAGGTGACTTCACCCAAAAAAGAAATAATTTTTATTGAAGAAAGTAAATGGATTAGAGCCAAATCTTCTGGGATGTTTCGTGCCACTATAAAACTCAATTCTAAAGTGGAAAAAGACACTATTTTGGGATATATAACTGATGCTTATGGGAAATTTAATCAATCGGTAAAAGCAGATTGTGAAGGTTATATTTTAAATATCAATGAAGCCCCTATTGTGTATAAAGGCGATGCCCTTTTTCGATGTTCTACAAAATATAATTTATGAACAAAAAAGATCTGAGAACAACCTACAAACAAAAGCGCAAAACACTTGGTGAATCCTCTATTCAATCATTAAGTTTACAAATCGCAAATCAAGCGCTGAATCTTCCCATTTGGGACGCTAGCTTCTATCATATCTTTTTGACAATCAAACACTTAAAAGAAATAGAGACAGAGCCACTAATAAGTATTTTGTTTGGAAAAGATAAAAATGTAGTCATTCCAAAAAGCAATATTTCAACAGGAAAAATGACTCACTTTTTACTCACCGACAGCACAGTAATTAAACCCAATATTTGGAATATTCCAGAACCTGAAGGCGGTGTGCAAATTCAAGACAATCAAATTGAGGTTGTATTTATACCTTTATTGGTTTTTGATGAAAAAGGACATCGAGTAGGCTATGGAAAAGGATTTTATGATACCTTTTTAAAAAATTGTCCAAATGCGATTAAAATAGGACTTTCTTTTTTTGAAGCTGAAGCTGAAATAGAAGACCCTAAAGCATATGACATTCCTTTGGATTATTGTATTACTCCAAATCGGATTTATCATTTTCAGTAAGAGCTTGTTTTGAAGTGGCGTTCTTACTATTGTATAACAAAAGAAGTCCAACACCATTGCTGATTGCAATATCAGCAATATTAAAAACTGGGTTGAAAAATGTAAAATAATCCCCTCCAACATAAGGCATCCAGTTTGGAAAATAGCCAGAAAATAATGGAAAATGTAACATGTCTACAACTTTTCCATAAAATAATCCGCTATAGTTGTTTTCTGCAAAAATTGTAGCTTTTTGACCATAACTGTGATTAAAAATAACACCATAAAAAACAGAGTCAATGATGTTGCCAAGCGCACCAGAAAAAATGAGTGCAATGGCGCAAGTCAGTAACTTAGAGGCGTGCTTTTTTATAGAATCGAAAAGCCAATAACCAATCCCTAAAACGGCAACTAATCTAAATAGTGTTAGAAATAATTTTGCTGATTCATCTGAAATAAAAGAGAAAATATCACTAAGTTTTGCCCCCCAAGCCATACCATCATTCTCAATAAAAAGAATTTTGAACCAGCTAAGAATAACCCACTCCTGACCTATTTCAAAATGGGTTTTTACATAAAACTTGGAAAGTTGATCAAAAAATAAAACAGATAAAATAAGATAAAAGACATGCTTTTTAGACATCCTATTTTTGCATGTTTTTTGCTTCAATACTTAGAGTAGCATGAGGTACAAGCTCCAATCGTTTTTTATTAATTAGTTTCCCTGTAACCCTACATACACCATAGGTTTTGTTTTGTATTCTAATAAGTGCATTTTTTAGGTCTCTGATGAATTTCTCTTGACGAATTGCGAGCTGTGCATTAGACTCTTTACTCATCACTTGACTGCCTTCATCAAACGCTTTAAATGTTGGAGAAGTATCTTCTGTACCATTATTTAAGTCGTTCATGTAGGCACTTTTTATAAGTTCCAAATCATGTTGTGCCTTTTCAATTTTTTGCTGAATCAATGCTTTGAATTCTTCTAAATCTTTGTCTGAGTATCGTTTGGTTGTTTCCATAGACATCGTTTTTATGAGTGTTGTTGAATAAATAACTTGGTGGAAATATCATCAAAATTTATTTCAATTCCCTTATCAAGTTGATGGACTTCATGTAATGTTTTTGTTAAAGTTTCTAATTTAATATAATCTATATTGTTTTGAATGGCTTTGTGCATATTTTCATGGGGCAAAAGAAAAACATCAATATTATCTGTTACTTCAAACCCTGAATCTTTTCTTAAATTTTGAATCCTATTCACAAGTTCACGAGCAATCCCTTCCTCCTTTAATGACTCTGAAATGGTAACATCCAATGCCACAGTCATCGCACCTTGATTGGCTACTAGCCATCCTTCAATATCTTGTGATGTAATTTCTACATCATCGAGGGTCAATGTACTAATTTTTCCATTAATTTCAACATCCAAACTTCCTTGTTTTTCAATTTCTTTTATACCATTAGCATCAAGCTTCTGAATTGCTGTTGCTATAACCCTCATATCCTTTCCAAATCTTGGCCCCAGCACCTTAAAATTTGGCTTAATCTGTTTAACTAAAATATCTGAAGCATCTTCCAAAAGTTCAATTTCTTTCACATTTACCTCGTGTTTAATAAGATCTGATATGGCCAAAATTTCTTCTTTTTGTTCTGGTGATGAAACTGGAATCATAATTTTTTGCAGTGGCTGGCGTACCTTAATTTTTTCTTTTGCTCTAAGCGATAGCACCAAAGAAGAAATTAATTGTGCTTGTGCCATTTTTTGCTCCAATGTTTTATCGATTAACTCTGGGTTGGCTTTGGGAAATTCTGCTAAGTGAACACTTTTGTAAGGTTCTTTTTTAGTATGTTTTACAAGATCTAAATAAAGACGATCCATAAAGAATGGCGCAATAGGTGCGCCTAACTTTGCAATAGTAAGCATACAGGTATATAGCGTTTGGTATGCTGAAATTTTATCGGCTTGATAATCGCCTTTCCAAAATCGTCTTCTACTCAAGCGTACGTACCAATTACTCAAGAACTCTTGTGTAAATTCTGAGATGACTCTTGCGGCCTTAGTGGGCTCATAATCAGCAAAATAATTATCCACTTTTGTGATTAATGTATTGAGCTCTGATAAAATCCAACGGTCAATTTCTGGTCGTTTTTCAAAACTAATATCAGCCTCTGAATAATTAAATTTATCAATATTTGCATAAAGTGTAAAGAAAGAATAGGTATTGTACAAAGTGCCAAAAAACTTACGTTTAACTTCCTCAATGCCTTCAATGTCAAATTTTAAATTATCCCAAGGATTAGCATTACTAATCATATACCAACGGGTGGCATCTGGTCCAAAAGTGGCTAAAGTCTCGAAAGGATCAGTGGCATTCCCCAAGCGTTTGGACATTTTTTGTCCATTTTTATCTAATACTAAGCCGTTTGAAACTACATTCTTGTAGGCTACAGAGTCAAAAACCATTGTTCCAATGGCATGAAGTGTATAAAACCATCCTCGTGTCTGATCTACACCTTCGGCAATAAAATCTGCTGGAAATGCCTTATTTTGATCTATAAGCTCTTTATTTTCAAAAGGATAATGCCATTGTGCGTAGGGCATACTTCCAGAGTCAAACCATACGTCAATAAGATCAATTTCACGATGCATAGGGTTTCCTGTTGAAGAAACTAATACAATGGCATCAACAATATTTTTGTGTAAATCTATTTTTAAATAATTTTCATCTGAAAAATCTCCAACTACAAAATCTTCAAAAATATCTTTTGACATTAATCCTGCAGCAACAGATTTTTGAATTTCCAGCTTTAATTCTTCAACTGAACCAATACAAATTTCTTCTTTTCCGTCTTCTGTACGCCAAATCGGTAGTGGAATACCCCAGTAGCGCGACCGCGATAAGTTCCAGTCATTGGCATTGGCAAGCCAATTCCCAAAACGTCCTTCTCCTGTACTTTTTGGTTTCCAATTTATGCTTTGATTCAGCTCAAACATGCGCTCTTTAACATCACTAATTTTTATAAACCATGAGTCTAGTGGATAGTACAAAATAGGTTTGTCGGTACGCCAACAGTTTGGATAGCTGTGTTTGTATTTTTCAACCTTAAAGGCTTTATTTTCAATTTTAAGTTTAATGGCTAGCTCTACATCGACAGATTTCTCTGGCGCTTCTCCATCGGGATAGTATTCATTTTTTACATAACGCCCTGCAAAGTCTGAAACTTCTTTTCGAAAACGTCCCTGAAAATCAACCAATGGCACCAAGTTGTTGTCTTCATCTTTTACTAAAAATGGTGGAACTTCCGGCGTTGCTTGTTTGGCAGCAATAGCATCATCGGCACCAAAAGTTGGTGCAGTATGTACAATTCCTGTTCCATCTTCTGTTGTTACAAAATCTCCTGCAATAACTCGAAATGCATTTTCTGGATGATCATTTGGCAAAGCATATTGAAGCAGTTGCTCATATTTTATCCCAACTAAATCGGTACCAACAAATGATTTTTGAACAAAAAATGGAATAGTTTTATCGTCTTTTTTGAAGTTGTCTAATTCTTGAATTGTTTCAACTTGTGCAAACTTCCCAGAGAATTGTTTTCCAATTAATGCTTTTGCTAAAACAACATTAATGGGTTCAAATGTATATTGATTAAAGGTTTTTACAAGAACATATTCAATTTTCGGCCCTACGGTAAGTGCAGTATTACTTGGCAAAGTCCAAGGCGTTGTAGTCCATGCCAAAAAATGAATTGTACCTTCATTTTGTAAAAATTCTGGCAAAGAGTCTTGAACAGTTTGAAACTGAGCCACCACAGTAGTATCTGTTACGTCTTGATAGGTTCCAGGTTGATTTAATTCATGTGAGCTCAAACCCGTTCCTGCCTTTGGCGAATATGGTTGTATTGTATAGCCTTTGTATAATAACTTTTTATTGTAAATCTGTTTGAGTAACCACCATACACTTTCCATATATTTTGAGTCATACGTGACATAGGGATCGTCCATATTGACCCAATACCCCATTTTTTCGGTAAGGTCGTTCCAAACGTCAGTATAGCGCATAACGGCTTTTCTACACGCTGCATTATAGTCTTCTACTGAAATACTTTTTCCAATATCTTCTTTAGTGATTCCAAGCTCTTTTTCAACGCCAAGTTCAATAGGAAGACCGTGTGTGTCCCAGCCTGCTTTTCGCTTAACCTGAAAGCCTTTCATGGTTTTATATCTTGGAAAAATATCTTTTATAGCTCGCGCCAAAACATGATGTACGCCTGGTAAACCATTTGCAGATGGTGGCCCTTCAAAAAAAACATAAGGCGTTTGTCCATCTCTTGAAGTGATACTTTCCTCAAAAATATGGTGCTCTTTCCAGTAATCTAGCAGTTCTTCTGCTACATTTGGTAAGTTTAATCCTTTGTACTCTGGAAATAATGCGCTCATCTTTACTCAATTAGTCCGCAAAATTACTAAATTTTAGGATAATAGCGGTGCGGAAAAATGTGTAAATTATAAGATGAGTATGTTCAACAATAATTTGTTTTGACTTCAAACTCAAACATAATTAATAAACGAATAAAGTTAAGATCTCTATGTTTTATAAGAAATAAAACATCAACCCTATTTTAAAGCTTTTTGATTCTATAGAATTTTGATTAATAGCAGCGTTATTAAACATAGGATTTAATCCATAATAAACAAACCCATTCCAGTTATTGTATCCCAAACTTAACGTCAATCCATATTGCCAATTATTAAGGTCAATATTTTTTAGTTTAGTTGACACCTCTTGGTTTTGATAAACATATGAGGATGCAAAAATATAACTGGCCTTAAACCCCGCATATACTCTCCAAAATTTATAGGTTTCTGCGGTAGAAGTGCGCCAACGAAATTCAATTGGAATTTCTATGGATTGATGAGAAAATCTATTCTTTTGAAAAGAATTATTTGAAACAATTTCATAATTATAAACCTCTGAAGATATGGGTGAAATTTTAATGTTTCCAGAGTAGCTATTAAAAGCATACCCCACACCAATACCTATGGCGAAATTACGCTGAAGATTGATGGGGAAATCACGAATAAAACCAACTTTAAGCCCTGGTGAAAACCCTGTTTGATTAAAATTTTCAGGAGTATTAGTAAAACTGTTATAGGTAAGGCCAAAATAAAATTGATCTTCCCGATAGTTTGAATCGAAATCTTCTAGAGAATTTTGAGCCAGAACGTCAACAAATTGCAGCAGAAAAACGATGACAATAATGATATTTTTCATAATGAAAAAGTTTACAGAAATTAAATGTACAAAAAAAGGCATTCAAATTTGAATGCCTTTTTATTTGAATAGAGTTCTGAAAAAAAATTAATTCATATTTGTAGTCACATCTCCAACCCCTGTTGTATAGTTGATTTTCAATGCGTTAACTTTTCTAAGCTCTTGTTTAACATCTCCAACGATACCCATATTTGCATCTCTATCTACTTTTAAAGCTACCGTCAAAAATGGAATCAATTCTTCACGCAGTGCAGCCCTTTCTGAACTGATAAATGCACTTACATCTGAAAGTGATGCAAATTGATCGTTAAGTTGAATTCTTGCTTCAGTTCCGAATTTTTCATATCCAGAGCTTGGTTTTCCCATATAAATATAACTTACAGGGTTTTTCTTATCCAGTTTTTCAACTTGATTTGCTACTGGTAATGAGTTTTGTATTTTTAATGAATTTTCTCGCATAACGGTAGCAACCATAAAAAAGAACAATAACATAAATACAATATCTGGCAAAGAGGCTGTGGATATTGCAGGGAGCCCTCCGTCTTTTTTCTTTTTAAATTTTGACATTTTTGTTTTCTTTTAAATCAATAAACTACTGAACTTCAGAGAGTTTTTGTGGAAACTCTAGTTTGATTTGATCAATTACTGCTTTGAGTTTCTCTTTATTTCCAATAAATCGTGCGTCTTTGTAATTTTTTTGCATTTCTACAAAGTCCATATCTCTAAATCCTTTTGATGGACCTAGTTCAAAGGCACGTCTATTTCTTAAAACATTATAGGCTGCTACCAATTCATTTTGTACGGAAATGTATGCAGCATATGATGTTTCGCGTTCGTTCTTCAAAGATATAATTGCTTTTTCTGGATTATCAGATGAAGATGGGTCTTTTTTTCCTTGGCAATAATCACAAGTTTTATCTCCGTTATTATCCAAGAACTCTACGGCTGCAGCGCGCAAATCGGCTATTTCCATAAGTTCATCTTCCACTAGCAATTGATCTTTTCCATTGAGTAATACCGTAAAAATATTTTTCTGTTTGATGACTGGCGGTTCAATTTCTTCCATAGGAGGAAGCTTACGGTTGATGCCCGAATCTTTTTCGATGGTTGTAGTCACCAAGAAAAATATTAACAGTAGGAAGGCAATGTCGGCCATAGAGCCTGCATTAACCTCTGGTGCAGATCGTTTGGCCATATTATTTCAACATTTTTTTGATTCCAAATCCTAACATTGTTCCCCCCGCTACAATAGCAAGAGCATAAAACAAGTACAGTCCAGCACCAACAAGTTTTGACTGGCCCTCTGTAAGAATTGAACCGTCTTTTAAAACGGTTTCCGTTCCTGAAGCTAAAACAAAGTAGCATATAAGAGCGAGAACTAAGAAAGCTCCTATGGACACTAGGGTGTTTTTTAATCCAGCTGCATTAGAGATTAGGTTGAGTACTGTAAAAAGTATTACAGCCAAAACTGCAACAGCTAAGATAAAATAAGCAACATACATAAGTGTACTAACACTTGACGCACCTTCTCCAGCTTTGATGGCATCGTCTCCGGTAGAAATAATGCTCACAAGAAAAACAATTGAAATGACTCCTACAACTGCAGCTACAATCTTTAATAATTTTTGTAAATCCATAATTATTTGATTTAGTTTGAGTTAAGAAGTATTATTTTTTATTTTTTACAAGGATGTCCATCAATGAGATAGAAGCATCTTCCATATTGTTTACAATGCTGTCAATTTTTGCAATAATATAGTTGTAAAAAATTTGTAAGATAATTGCAACAATCAGACCAAATACTGTGGTTAGAAGGGCTACTTTAATACCCCCTGCAACAAGTGACGGTTGCATATCTCCAGCGGCTTCAATTTTATCGAAAGCTTGAATCATTCCAATTACTGTTCCCATGAAACCAAGCATTGGTGCCAAAGCGATAAAAAGAGAAATCCAAGACACATTTTTTTCTAATTGTCCCATTTGTACACCACCATAAGCAACTACTGCTTTTTCGGCAGCATCTAAATCTTCATTGGCACGGTCAAGACCTTGGTAAAAGATTGAAGCAATAGGTCCTTTAGTGTTTCTACACACTTCCTTTGCTGCTTCTACGCCTCCAGAAGCAAGCGCTTCTTCTACATCTTCAGTTAATTTTTTTGAATTTGTTGTTGAAAGATTTAAGAAAATAATTCTTTCAATAGCAATAGCTAATCCTAATATTAGACATAACAAAACGATACCCATGAACCCTGGTCCACCTTCAATAAAACGCTTTTTTAGTTCTTGATGAAACCCTAAAGACTCCACTTGTTCTCCATCTGTATCATCCTGTACTGGGCTAACAATTGTGGTTACTGTAGTGTTCATGTTCGTGTTTGTACTTGCATTTACAGACCCGAATGCCATCATTAGTGTGATTGCTAGAATTGGAAATAATTTTTTCATTGTTCTATTCTTAAAATTTATAAATATTTGAATTGTTTATAGGTTGCTAAAAATATATAAAAAAAATTACACTACAAAAATAAAATTTAGCAGTGATGATGATTAAAACAACACTAACCTAATTTAAGTGCTGATTAACAGTTATTTATACCAAAAGTTTAGCAGAGAGGAAGGGATTCGAACCCTCGATACGCTTTTGGCGTATACACACTTTCCAGGCGTGCGCCTTCGACCACTCGGCCACCTCTCTAGTTTCTTTTTTACAAAGAGGTCAAATAAATAAAAAAATGTTTACTTGTGAAAGAAAATCGCTCTTAATTTTCCGTTAATTCCCCTCGAATTGAAGTTTCAAAAACAACTTTAAAAGTATTTTTTGATGTGCCTTTGCCAAGAAGGTACATTAGTTTTGTAATTGCCGCTTCGGTTGTCATATCCTTAGCAGAAATAATTCCTAATTCACGCATTTTTTTACTTGTTTCATAATGCCCCATATGCACCATTCCCCCTGAACATTGAGTGACATTGACAATATAAATTCCTTTTGAAATGGCTGCTTTGATTAACTCTAAAAACCAGCTTTCTGTTGTTGCATTCCCAGATCCGTAAGTTTCCAAAACAACCCCTTTTAGATTTGGAGTTTCAAAAATAGCGCTTAAAACAGAAGTTTGAATGCCAGGAAAGAGCTTAATAATTACAACATTTGTGTCTAACGATTTGTGAACCTTCAATTGATTTTGAGTAAAATTCTTTTGCAACAAATCATGTTGTACTTGAAGTTGAACTCCAGATGTTACCAAAGGTGGAAAATTACTTGAAGCAAAGGCCTCAAAATGATCGGCATTGATTTTTGTAGTTCTATTTCCTCGATATAATTTGTACTCAAAATACAAACCAACTTCTTTAATGACTGCAGCATTATTCTGACGTAAACTTGCCAATTGAATTGAAGTAATGAGATTTTCTTTAGCATCAGTTCGCAAATCGCCAATAGGAAGTTGAGAGCCTGTGAAAATTACTGGTTTATTTAAATTCTCAAGCATAAAACTAAGCGCCGATGCAGAATAACTCATGGTGTCGCTACCATGAAGCACTACAAATCCATGGTGTGTGTCATAGTGCTTTTCAATAATTTCTGCTAAAGTTACCCAATGTGTTGGGTTCATATTTGAAGAATCAAGTGGAACTTCAAATGAAATAGTATCAATTTCACAGTTCAAAAGCTTAAGCTCTGGTATATTTTTTAATAAATTTTGAAAATCAAATGCCTGAAGCGATTCCGAATGAGCCGCCTTTACCATGCCAATAGTGCCCCCTGTATAAATCAATAATATTTTTGTGTGCATTGGGTTAAATATTAAAAATATCTTTTGAGTTTTTGGTTGTAATTTCGGCAATATTTTTTGCGCTTAGACCATAAATTGAAGAAAGTTTTTCCAATACTTCAATAATGTAGACACTTTCATTTCGCTTTCCTCTGTATGGCACAGGAGCCAAATATGGTGCATCTGTTTCCAATACAATGTGTTTTAAATCAATTTGTGATAAAAACTGATCTATTTTTCCATTTTTAAACGTAACAACACCTCCAATACCAAGTTTCATATTGTATGATATCGCTTGCTGGGCTTGTTCTAGTGTCCCGGTAAAACAATGAAAAATCCCAAATAAGTCCTCAGATTTTTCTTCTTCTAAAATTTCAAAAACTTCATCAAAAGCATCTCTACAATGAATCACAATAGGGAGTTTATAGCGTTTGGCCAGCTGTATTTGAATTCGAAATGCTTCTTGTTGCTTTTTTAAGGTAGATTTATCCCAATACAAATCAATTCCTATTTCTCCAATGGCTACAAATTTTCGAGTTTCTAAAGCCTCTGTTAGAAAGTCTAATTCCTCTTTATAGTTGTCTTTTATATGAGTAGGATGTACGCCCATCATCAAAAACACATGCGTGGGATATTTGCGTTCCAAAGCATACATACTTTCGGAATATGTAGAGTCTATGGCAGGGACAAAAAAACGTGTAATACCAGCGGCGAGTGCTCTAGAAATCATTTCATCTCGATCTTCGTCAAATGCTTCGCTATAGAGATGTGTGTGTGTATCGGTTATGATCATGATACAAAAGTACTATTTTGTGTAGTATCTTTGTTAAAAAATTAATGCCTTGAAAAATAATAGTTCTTTAATGCAGTTTTTATCAAAAAATCAATTTCATAAGGTGAAATTGCATTTTATTAAAAGTAATCATTACAAAGTAATTGCAAAAATAAATAGCGTAAAAGGGCACTTTATTTTGGACACTGGAGCTTCTACAACTTTTGTAGACAAAAATTTAAAAGAAAAATTCAAGCTAATTTCTGAAGCATCGCAAATAAAAGCTAGTGGTGCTGGCCCAGAGCAAATTGATGCGTTTGTTTCAAAGAAAAATCAATTGAAATTTGGACAATGGCGTTTGGAACAATGCACTATTGCCCTGATAGATTTAGACCCTATTAATACTGCTTTTGTCGCTGCAGATTTGGTGGCGGTTGATGGTATTATTGGTGCAGATGTTCTAAAGAAAGGCAAAGCCATTATTGATTACAACAAAAACTATTTGTATTTAAAATAAAAATCCCCGCAATGCGGGGATTATATCATATAATGTAAAAAACTAGTCTTGTACTTGGAAAACAATTGGCAAAGTATATTGTACAATAACTGGTTTTCCTCTTTGTCGACCAGGTTTCATTTTTGGCAACATATTAATCACTCGTGCTGCTTCTTTCACTAACCTTGGGTGTGGTGCTCTTGATTGTATTCCAGTGACATTTCCAGATTTATCTATTTTAAAAATAACATTTATAACCTGTCTCCCTGAAAGCCCTAAATCTCCAGCTAAATCTGTATTGAATTTACGCTGAACGAATTTGGCAATTTTATCAGACATACACTTACGCTTATCAGCATTGGATCCACGATCGCAACCAGGATATTCTGGTACGTTTTCAATT
>JAQCDS010000012.1 GCA_027620655.1 Bacteroidota bacterium
CTGCCCCCAGGATAATCTCCGTACCAATCAGCACACCATTCCCAAACATTTCCAGACATATCAAACAAGCCATATCCGTTGGGCTGAAAGCTTTTGACAGGTGCTGTTAAGTAAAATCCGTCCAAGAGTCTATTGTTGTATGGAAAAACACCCTCCCACGTATTGGCTTTGGGCTTACCGGCTAACAAATCTTCATCTCCCCAAGCATAAACCGCATCTTTAAGGCCTCCCCTACTAGCATATTCCCACTCTGCCTCGGTGGGAAGTCGTTTTCCTGCCCACTGGCAATACGCATTAGCATCGTACCAACTGACATGTACTACGGGATGATCTTCTTTTCCATCAATATTGCTGTCGGGCCCTTCGGGGTTTCGCCAATTGGCACCTTTGCGCCATTGCCACCACCGACTTACGTCATTAAGGGGAGTAGGTCCTTCAGTTGCTACGAAAACTAGCGAGGCTGGAGCCAATAAACTCTCATCGGGTTTGGGAGTATTTGGAGGTAATTCTTTTTTTACCTCTTCCCAGTCAACCGCTTTTTCAGCAGTAGTAATATATCCTGTAGCTTCCACAAAAGCTTCGAACTGAGCATTGGTTACTTCGTGAATATCCATCCAAAAAGCGTTCACTTGCACTTCGTGTTCTGGATATTCGTCGCGCCATGCTTGGTCATCGTCAGCACCCATCACAAAGGATCCTTCGGGAATTAATACCATGCCTTGGTGATTGTTCCCACTAATTGAGTCGGTATTGGATTCCGAGGAAGTGAATCGGGATTGTGTAGGCGTACAACTATGTCCTGTAGCGGTACTCGTTTTGGAAGTTTGATAACAACTGGTTGCCAGCAACAAGCTCAAAAGACAAACAACTTTCATGTAAGTGAATTTTATACACATTAAATTTAAGGCCAATCTGTAGGCTAAAGTAAGCGTTTTTGTTAAACTAACTTTTTATAATCTTTTTGTTTTCTGAATACACCCCATCTGAAATATGAACTATATACATTCCTGAAGATAAAGAAGCCATTTCAATTATCCCATAGCCGTTACTAAGATCTATTTGACCTTTCTCAATCAATCGACCATTGGTATAATGCAATCGGTATTCGACAGAGGAAGCCTCTGAAATGGGGTTGATAAATAATTTATCAAAGACAGGGTTAGGATATGCGGCCCAAAGTGTTTCCGTATCGGGTGGAGAAACATTCAAGGAATAGCAGGAGTTGTCAACATAATGAGAACCCTTGATTAAATTTTCAATCTTATTATTAGCAAAACTTTGTTGATTGGTTTGATCAAAAAAGGCCTTATCAACCACGCTGTCTGAAGCTCCAAGAAAATCTTGCATTAAGGTTGCGAAAACCTGACGATAATCGTGCTGAACGGTTTTCAACTGCCAATTGTTACTGGATGTTGCTTCGCGTAGGTTTACATTCTCCCCGGAAATACCTCTCTGAACGGGTTTTCCAAAAACAAACATAGGTGCTATTTCACCGTGATCAGTTCCTAAATTTCCATTTTGAATGGCTTTTCGACCAAATTCAGAAAAAGTGAGTCCAACGACTTCATCTCCTAATGAATCGGAATTTATGTCAGCTACAAATGCATCCACAGCTGCCGATAACTCATTGAGAAGCGAAGTATGACGACCGTTGATGTCATTGGAAGCTTGGTTTTGGGCATTGTGAGTGTCAAATCCTCCAATGGTTACCATATATACTTTGGTTTGAATTCCTCCGCGCATAAATAAATTTATATGAATAGAACATTAGAAAAAGTAGAAAGACTTTTGGCAATTTTGTTTAAGAGTTCCATTAAAGAGTTAATGATAGATGGAATTTCCAAAGACTATGCAAGATCTCCTACAACCTTAGTAGAAATTTTCGAAGAATTTGCAGGCGGTGGGCGTATAAATTTTTATCCAAGCGATTCTAAAGGGCGTTGTCATGAGGAAGCTATTTTTATGAGTTTATCTAAAAAACCCAAGCACGCACAAAAACTCCGAAGAAAGGAATTTGTCCCCTTAGACCAAATGTTACAACATGTTGTTCAGCACATGCAAGGTGCTTGTCAAAAAACAACCAAAACAGCAGTAATTGTTACTGACGTTATAAATACAGATGTTTTTGCGCCCTGGTTAAACAATCTAAAAAACATTCAAGATGTAGATGGTAAAGACATTTATATTTTATACGTTAAGCCAAACGGCAACTATGAAATCATAAATCACCTTGTAGATTTATCCGCTTTTTAGAAGTGTGAGCTGTAATCTTCAATTTTTTCTTTTATACGCTGGTCTAAAAAACTATTTTTCCCTTTTAGAATATCGGCAATAGTTTTAGCTTGTAAATAATAGTTTTTAATTTTTTCTTTTTCCCACTTTGGCGGAGGGGGTTGAAGGTTGGTAATTCTGTCACAAAGTTTCACGATGGCTACTTCATTTTTTTTCATCAAAATCCGATGAAGACTATCAGCCATTTGTTCTTGTTTTTCAAGGTTTTGGTTTTTAGTCAAAGCCAATACACCATCAGCAATGGTTTTGCCAAATTCGTATTCTATATCTTCAAAACTTGTATCAGTATCCTCTAAAGTATCATGTAATAAGGCAAGCTGAAGAGCCTCTTTTAAATTAAAATTAGGTTCTTGTTGGTGTGCTAAAACTACTTCCATAGCCACATTAGATAAATGCACAACATAAGGGAGTCCAGTTGGCATTTTTTGTTCAGCATGTTTTAAAGCGGCATAAGCCATTGTTTTTTGGTAGACTGTATGTAAATCCTGTTTCTCCATAGCACTAAGATATCGAAGTAATTCGAGACAATAAAGTTAAATTTTGTTTCGAAAATAGCTCAATGGGGTGTACAAAACCCACAACGATCGTTGTGGGTTTTTTTGTTTTTGATTAGTTGTTGGTTAAAGTTTAGTAAGCTGAATATCCTGTATTTGGGTGTATAATATTAATACCATCTGTACCTCCATCAAGGAAAGGAACCATTGCACCAATTACAGTGTCTTCGGTTTGTCTCCAATTTAAATAAGCAGCATATTTATCATTGGTTTCCCAATTAGAAACAACCCAAATTGTGTTGGTTTTCTCATTGATCGTCATTTCTAATGAAAGACAGCCGTCGTATGCTTTTGTGGTAGGAAGGCCACCATCACTATTTAAAATTTCAAGAACATTGTCTAGTTTACCGTCTTTAACTTTTAATGAAACGATCACTAAATTTTTTGGATAAACCGCATCAAGCATGCCCCCAAAATCAAAAAAGTCGCCTTGTGCATTAATTAATCCATCCTCATCAAAACCAAAATACCAATAGCCTTTTAAGCTTAATTCTTTTTTGGTTTTAACTTGTGTCCCTGTCCATACACCATAGGTACGAACACTTCCATTTAAGTTTCCTAATGTATCGCACCCTGGGAGCCATACTTCTGGAGTATACTTGACATTGTCAAAGGCCATATGATATCCTTTAATATTGGCCATAAATTGGTCATAACCCATTTTTTCTGAACCATACATAGACGTTTCGGCAATGATATCTTTACTAATTAGTGCCGCTTGTCCATCGTAATCTTCAACCTCGTGTAACGCAAACATTTTTTTTGCAGTTTCAAGATTCTTTGCATAATCAGGATGTTGTTGCATACAACTTGTAACAAAAATAGTTGCCATGAACAATAAAAAGATTCTTTTCATAATTTAAAGTATTGGTTAATAAAGGATTAAATCTATTAAATTAACTTGTAATTTACAACTAATTTTTTATATATTTATGTTATTAACCAAAAATAAAAACTTTAAGAAATGAAAAAAACAGCATTGATAAGTATGTCTTTGATTTTAATGACTTCGTGTGCCATTAGTATCGGAAACTCAAAAAAAACACCACTACCACCTCCAACTCCAGAAAAAATTGTAGAAGTGGATAGAGAAGTTGGCTATTTAAAAACGCCAAACAAAACTTACACGGCTTCTTCTGGAGATAATTCTGTAGTAGAATTGTGGGACAAATACATAGAAGTTCATAACAACAGAAATATTGATGCAATTATGGAAATGGAATCCGATAACATTCAAATTTGGGGACCAAATGGAGAATATATTAAAGGGAAAGAGGCGCATACAACATTTTTGACACAATGGTTTGATGGAGCAAACCCAAAATGGAATACATTTTTCTCGTTTCCAATGAAAGTTAATGATTTGGAAGCTCAAAAAGACGGGCAATGGGTAGTCACTGGAGCACAAGTTACAATGACCGTTGAGGGTCAAGAAATGAATGTTATTCACTTATCAGATATATATATTGAGAATGGAAAAGTGAATAAATTTTATGTGTATCAGCGACTTCCAGCTTCAAAACAATAGCTCAATACAAAGATTTATTTTTTTAGATTTAGGGTTTAAATGATTTTAAGCATTATTTTTTAATAATTATTTATTTATTTAATCAACTATTGATAAATCTTTAATTTTTGTAAAAAAATTAAAGCTTGTGTTTTTATTAAAAAATTAATTTATAGTTTTACGCCAATTATAAATGAATGATGATTGCACTTCAATCGATACTAATTCTAACGCCATCGCATACTTTACCGAGTAATGCTCCTTTGAGTCCGCGCTCCAACCGCCGTCGCCCTTAGGGTGTATTTATAATTTTTGGAACTTAGGTGAGTCCGGTTCTTTTTTTCAACAACTTTTTTTCAAAACTAATTTTAAAAATCTATTGATAATGAAAATAATTATCACAGATAAATCACATCATATTTATGCTCATGCGATTTGTGCTACCATTGAAGATGCTGCACAAGTTAGGGGTACTGGAATTGCAAAACGCTCTCCAGATTATATTTGTTCCAAAATGGAACAGGGCGATGCTATTATTGCTTTAGATGGCGATAACTTTGCTGGGTTTTGTTATATCGAAACCTGGGATCACGGTAAGTTTGTAGCCAATTCGGGACTTATTGTACACCCTGATTATAGAAATCAAGGTTTAGCAAAAAAAATCAAAAAGGTCATTTTTGAACACTCCAGAAAAAAATATCCAGAGGCAAAAGTATTTAGCATCACTACAGGGTTGGCCGTTATGAAATTGAATACAGCTTTGGGTTACAAGCCTGTTACTTTTTCTGAACTCACCAAAGAGCCCTCTTTTTGGAAAGGGTGTCAAACATGTAAAAACTATGATGTCTTGCAGCGTACTTCCCAATCGATGTGCTTGTGCACAGGGATGTTGTTTGACCCAAAACAGCAAAAAAAGAAAAGTAAAACAAAATTTAAAGCAGCAACTTTTAAACGTCTAAAAAGTATCAAGCAAGCGCTTTTTCTTAAAAAACAAAACAATGAATCTTAAAAATAAATTAGTATTGGCCTATAGTGGAGGACTTGACACTTCGTATTGTGCGGTTCATCTTTCTCAAGACCTCGATTTTGAGGTACATGCTGTAAGTGTCAATACAGGGGGTTTTACTCAAAATGAAATTCAATCTATAGAATCTAAAGCCTACAAAATGGGCGTTTCTGTATATAAAAATATCGAGGCAACAGCACAATTTTATCAAAAGGTAGTAAAGTATTTAATTTTCGGGAATGTATTGAAAAACAATACTTACCCTCTTTCTGTTAGTGCCGAACGAATCATTCAAGCCATTGAAATTGTAGAATATGCAAAATCTATAAATGCCAAATATATTGCACACGGAAGTACGGGGGCAGGAAATGACCAGGTTCGTTTTGATATGATTTTTCAAATTTTAGCGCCAGAAATTGAAATCATTACACCAATCCGTGACAATACTTTGAGTAGAGAAGAAGAGATTTCTTATTTGAATTCTAAAGGGATTGATCTGTCTTGGGACAAGGCAAAATATTCCATTAATAAGGGACTCTGGGGTACAAGTGTAGGCGGAGATGAAACCTTAACTTCCCATTTGGCTTTGCCAGAAGAAGCTTATCCTTCAGCAATTAAAAATAATAATGAAACTCTGGTAAAACTCAGTTTTATAAAAGGCGAGTTGGTGGCTATTGATGGTATTAAAAATACTCCAATCGAAAATATTCAAAAGCTTAACGAATTGGCATCAACATATGCTATTGGAAGAGATATTCATGTTGGCGATACTATTGTTGGCATTAAAGGGCGAGTAGGTTTTGAAGCGGCTGCGGCTTTAATTATCATTAAAGCACACCATTTGTTAGAAAAACATACGCTTTCAAAATGGCAGTTGCAACACAAAGATGGTATGGCTAGTTACTATGGGATGCATCTTCATGAAGGACAATATTTAGACCCAGTGATGCGCGATATGGAGTCCTTTTTTGAGTCCAGTCAAGCTCATGTTACTGGTGATGTTGAAGTTGTTTTAAAACCTTATCATTTTACGCTTAATGGGGTTTCTTCTCCCTATGATCTTATGAAGTCGGAGTTTGGAAGTTATGGCGAAAAAAACACGGCTTGGACCGCAGATGATGCCAAAGGGTTTATCAAAATCACGGCTAATCAAAACAAAATTATTCAAAACGTAAATTCAAAATCATGATAGAAGTTGGTATTATTGGTGGCGCAGGATACACTGCAGGCGAGTTGATTCGATTACTATTAAATCATCCAAAAGTAACACTTAACTTTGTGTATAGCACCTCTAGTTCTGGGCAAAATTTAAGTGCGATTCATCATGATTTGGTAGGAGAAACAGAGTTTAAGTTTTCTAATCAAATTAATTCAAGTGTTGATGTTTTGTTTTTGTGTTTAGGGCATGGAAATTCTAAAACATTTTTGGAAAACAATACATTTTCAGATCATACAAAGATTATTGATTTGAGTCATGATTTTAGATTAAATGCGTCTGCTAATTTTCAAGCTAAACAATTCATATACGGACTTCCAGAATTGAATAAAAATAAAATTACAAATGCAAATTACATTGCTAATCCCGGCTGTTTTGCAACAGCTATTCAATTAGCACTTTTGCCGTTAGCGGCTCAAAATATGATTCAAAGTTCAGTTCATATTAATGCAGTTACAGGGGCTACTGGCGCAGGAACCAAACCTTCTGCAACAACTCATTTTACATGGCGTGACAATAATTTTTCACATTATAAAGCTTTTGAACATCAACATTTGTCGGAAATTAAAGAGTCCTTGATTGCACTACAAGATACTTTTGATTCTGAGCTCAATTTTATACCAAATCGAGGAAATTTCTCTCGTGGAATTTTCGCAACCTTATATTTGGAACTAGAAGAAAGTTTGGAGGACATTATATCACTTTATAAATCATATTACAAGAATGCACCATTTACCATTATTTCAAAAAATGAGGTTCATCTCAAACAAGTTGTAAACACCAATAAATGTTTACTTCATCTTACAAAACACAACAATAAATTACTCATAACCAGTGCCATAGACAATCTTTTAAAAGGGGCATCAGGACAAGCCATTCAAAATATGAATTTGATGTTTGGCTTTGAAGAACAGGAAGGATTGAAGCTAAAGGCGAATTATTTTTAATCAATTTTAATATGAAAATCGCAATTATAGGAACAGGAAATTTAGGGCGATCCATTGCCAAAGGGCTAATTATAAACAATGCCATTACGTCGTTGTATTTGACACGACGTAGTTTGGATAATATAAAAGAATTTGATGGCTATAACAACGTGCACTTGACAACGGATAACAACTTAGCCGTACAACAATCCGATATTTTGATTTTTGCAGTACAGCCAGCACACTTACAATCTATTTTAGAATCAGTCGCGCCACATCTCACAGAAAAACACATTGTGATTTCAACCATAACCGGATTTCCAATTTCTAAAATTGAAAGCATTGTTGGTGCACAACATCATATCATTAGAGCAATGCCCAATACAGCAATTGCTGTTGGTAAATCCATGACTTGTTTGTGTTGTAATACTTCTGGAAAAGCAAGAATTTCTGTAGCGGAAGCTATTTTTAATAGGTTGGGAGCAACAATATGCATTCCAGAAGAACAGATGCAAGCGGCAACTGTAGTTTGTGCTAGTGGAATTGCCTTTTGGATGCGTTTAATTCGAGCTACTACACAAGCGGCCATTCAACTTGGTTTTGATGCCGAGGATGCACAACGTTTGGCCATGTACACCAGCGAAGGTGCAGCTCAATTATTAATCAAAAATGGAAATCATCCAGAGCAAGAAATTGATAAAGTGACGACTCCCATGGGATGTACTATTGAAGGATTAAATGAAATGGAACACAAGGGTTTGAGCTCTTCTTTGATTCAAGGAATGGTGGCGTCATTTCAAAAAATTAATGCTATTAAAACCAATCAGGTATGAAATTATTTGATGTTTATCCATTGTTTGATGTCACACCAGTTCGAGCAAAAGACGTCAATGTTTTTGACGAAAATGGAGTTGAGTATTTAGATTTGTATGGTGGTCATGCAGTGATTTCTATTGGGCATTCTCACCCAACCTATGTTCAAAATTTATCAGAACAATTAAATCAAATAGGATTTTATAGTAATGCCGTTAAAAACCCATTACAAATCCAATTAGCAAAAAAACTAGCAATAGCTTCTAATTGTAATAATTATGAATTATTCATGTGTAGTTCAGGTGCAGAGGCAAATGAAAATGCCTTAAAGTTAGCCTCGTTTCACACTAATAAACCTTCAATTATTGCTTTTGAAAATTCATTTCACGGGCGTACTTCAGCAGCTGTTGCAAGTACGGATAACCCCAAAATTGTAGCACCATTAAACGCACAACAAGACGTTCAATTTTTGGCTTTAGGGGATTTAAAAGCTGTAGAAACAACTCTTCAAAAAGGAAATACTTGCGCCATTATTATTGAATGTATTCAAGGGGTAGGTGGATTAGATCAAAGTACGACAGCGTTTTATCAAGGACTAGAAACACTTTGCAAAACTTATGGCGCCGTACTGATTGCTGATGAGGTACAATCTGGATTTGGGCGAAGCGGTGATTTTTTTGCTTTTCAAAAACATGGAATTACGCCACACATTATTTCCATGGCCAAAGGTATGGGTAACGGATTTCCTGTTGGTGGAATTTTAATTCATCCAGAAATTCAGGCCTCTTATGGACTTTTGGGAACAACCTTTGGAGGAAATCATTTGGCTTGCGCTGCGACTCTTAGTGTTTTGGAGGTTTTAGAAACTCAAAATTTAATGCAAAATGCACAACACATGGAGATTTATTTTAGAGAAAAAGCCAAAGAAGTTCCTCAAATTCTTCAACTTAAAGGACGAGGGTTGATGCTTGGTTTAGCGTTTGATTTTCCTGTGGCAGAACTAAGGAAAGCACTTCTTTTTAAACATAAAATATTTACGGGGAGCTCTAAGAATCCAAACTTAATTCGCATACTTCCACCTCTAACCATTAAAAAAGAACATATTGACACCTTTTTTAATGCATTAAAACAAGAATTATGAATCAATTTTTAAATATTGGAGATATTTCAAATTTGAACACAACAGTTCAAGATGCTATTGCTTTAAAAAACAACCCTTTTGCGTTCCATTCAATAGGGAAACAAAAGACATTGGTACTGCTTTTTTTCAACGCTAGTTTACGTACCCGTATGAGTACAGAATTGGCGGCTAAAAATTTAGGTATGAATGTTATTGTCCTAAATGTTAGCGATGCGTGGAAATTGGAGTTTGAAGAAGGAGTTGTTATGAATCTTGATACCTCGGAACACATAAAAGAAGCTGCTCAGGTGATTTCTCAATATGCTACAATTATTGGAGTTAGAGCGTTTCCAACCTTAACGAATAAGGCAAAAGATCAATCGGAATGGATTTTAAATGCGTTTTCTAGTTTGGCTTCAGTTCCTGTAATCAATATGGAAAGTGCAACTGCACATCCATTGCAAGGCTTGGCTGATGCTATCACTATCGAAGAGCAACGCCAACAAAAAAAACCAAAAGTAGTTCTATCTTGGGCGCCACATCCAAAGGCGCTTCCACATGCTGTTGCAAATTCTTTTATACAAACGATGCAGTTACAGGATGTTGACTTGTGTATCACTCATCCCGCAGGCTACGATTTAGACCCAAAAATAGTTAAGGATACGCCAGTTTTTTACAATCAAGAAGAGGCGCTTCAAAATGCAGATTTTGTTTATGCAAAAAATTGGAGCAGCTTCAATGATTATGGAAAAATTTTAACGCCAACATCTGATTGGATAATTACTAAAGATAAAATTGGTGAGGCCAAATTTATGCATTGTCTTCCTGTTCGCCGAAACGTAGTTGTGGAAGATGCTGTTTTGGATAGCTCTCAATCCTTATGTATAGAGCAATCCAACAATCGAACATATGCTGCACAAATTGTACTGAAACAAATTTTAGAATCCTTATGAAGCAGTCATTAAAAATTGTAAAAATAGGGGGTCATATTCTTGATGATTCAAGAGCAAAAAAAGAATTTTTAACTCAATTTGCTGCAATTGATGGGTTAAAACTTCTGGTTCATGGTGGTGGAAAATCAGCGACTGCATTATCAAAAAAAATGCAATTGGATGTTCAAACGGTTAATGGACGTCGGATAACTGATGCTCAAACACTAGAGATCATTACTATGGTTTATGCGGGAAAAATTAACACTTCAATTGTCGCTATGTTGCAAGCATTGAACTGTAATTCTGTAGGGTGTTCTGGCGCTGATGCAAATTCAATTCAATCTGTAAAACGACCCGTTTCAGAGGTTGACTATGGCTTTGTGGGGGATATTCAAAAAGTGAATTCGAACTATATTTCAATATTGTTAACTGCAGGTTTAACTCCTGTTTTTTCTGCTATTACGCACAATAAAAAAGGGCAATTACTCAATACCAATGCAGATACAATTGCCGCTTCACTCGCAAAATCCTTAGCAGATGTTTTTGATGTTACACTATATTATTGTTTCGAAAAAACAGGCGTTTTAGAAGATAAGAACAATGACAATTCAGTCATAAAAATAATTGACAAAGTTAAATACAAAGACCTTGTAAAATCTGGAGTCGTTTCTGACGGTATGTTACCAAAATTGCAAAATTGCTTTGATGCCCTCGAAAATCAAGTTTCAAAAGTTTGTATCGGTCAGCCAAGCATGCTTTCGGATCATTCAAATAATTATACAACATTAACGCTATGATGACTATAGATTCTCTTACTCATTCAGCTATTGAGTTATTAAAAAACTTAATTCAAACACCTTCTTTTTCATCTGAAGAAGACGCAACCGCATTGCTTTTGGAGCAGTGGTTTCAATCTTTTGATATTCCATACAATCGTCATCAAAATAATGTTTGGGCCACCAATAAAACTTTTGATGATTCGAAACTAACTCTTCTATTAAACTCTCATCATGACACTGTTAAGCCGAATAGCGGGTACACTAAAAATCCATTTGATGCACACATTGAAGATGGAAAGCTCTATGGTCTTGGCAGCAATGATGCAGGGGGATGTTTGGTATCGTTGTTGGCGGCCTTTACTTATTTCTATCATAAGGAATCATTGGCCTATAATTTAGTTTTTGTTGGTTCAGCAGAAGAAGAAAGTAGTGGCTCAAATGGCCTTAATAGTATGCTTAGTATTATTCCAAAAATTGATGTTGCTATTGTAGGGGAACCTACTCAAATGCATTTGGCCATTGCCGAAAAAGGGTTGGTTGTTTTTGATATTAATGTTTTTGGAACACCAAGTCATGCCGCTCACCCCAATTCTGATAATGTACTTTACAATACAATACCTATTATGCAGTGGATTCAGAATTATGAATTTGAAAAAACCTCTGACACTCTAGGAAAAGTAAAAATGACACTTACGCAAATCAATGCTGGACAACAACACAATGCTGTTCCAGCAAAATTATCTATGGTAGTTGATGTTCGTGTGAATGATTGCTATTCTAATCAAGAGGTAGTAGATATTATAAAGGAACAGTTACCGAATGCTGAGGTTTCTCCAAGAAGTACAAATTTAAATTCTTCTTCTATTCCAAAAAACCACCCATTAGTTGTTGCTGGTACAGCATTAGGTAGAAAAACTTACGGTTCCCCTACGCTTTCAGATCAGGCGGTGTTAAGCTGTCCTTCTTTAAAATTGGGGCCTGGAGACAGTACAAGATCCCATACTGCTGATGAGTTTATTTATGTCCATGAAATCGAAGAAGGTATAGCAATATATATTCAAATATTAAAAAATATAAACATATGAAACTTTGGGACAAAGGCTTTTCTATTGATAAAACTATCGAAGCATTTACGATAGGAGACGATCGTGAAATTGATTTGTATATCGCTCAGTATGATTTGCAGGCTTCTTTGGCACATGCAAAAATGCTGGCCAAAATAGGAATTCTGGATCAAAATGAGTTACTGCAAATTGAACAATCTATTCAACATTTACAAAATGAAGTTGAGAACAAAACCTTTAAGATTGAAGATGATTTTGAAGATGTTCATTCTAAAATAGAGTTTGAATTAATTCAGCGCCTAGGAGACGCAGGGAAAAAAATTCATACTGCACGATCAAGAAATGATCAAGTTTTGGTGGCTTTACAATTGTATTATAAAGACAATTTGATGGTTCTTAAAAAGCAAGTTAGAGCCTTATTTGATACATTGTTGAATTTAGCAGAGCAGTACAAATCAGAATTATTGCCAGGCTATACACATCTTCAAGTTGCGATGCCTTCGTCATTTGGACTTTGGTTTTCTGCCTATGCTGAAGCCTTGATTGATGATGTTATACTGCTTCAATCTGCACAAAAAATTGTAAACCAAAATCCATTAGGTTCTGCAGCTGGTTATGGGAGCTCTTTTCCTATTGACCGCGAAATGACTACTAATTTACTGAACTTTTCAGATTTAAAATATAATGTAGTCGCTGCTCAAATGATGCGAGGCAAAAATGAACAAATTATAGCTTCTGCCTTAGGAAATTTAGCATTTACACTGTCTAAGTTCGCAATGGATATTTGCTTGTATATGAGTCAGAATTTTGATTTTATCAGCTTTCCAGAAAATCTTACAACTGGGAGTAGTATTATGCCTCACAAAAAAAACCCGGATGTGTTTGAATTGATTCGTGGAAAATGCAATAGTATACAAGGGTTATCATCTCAAATACAAATGATGACTAATAATTTACCGAGTGGTTATCATCGCGATTTTCAATTGTTAAAATCCCCTATGGTTACTGCATTTGAAACGCTAAAAACAGTATTATCTGTTTTTGATTATGGATTACAACAAGTTGAAGTCAAATCTGTTGATTTGAAAGATGAAAAATATAAGTATTTGTTTACTGTAGATAGTATCAACTCATTAGTGCAAAATGGAGCAACATTTAGAGAGGCTTACCAAATAATTGGTGCTCAGGTTCAAGACGGATCTTATAAATGTGAAACACGACATTATCACACGCATATTGGGGGTATAGATAACTTGGCCTTGGACAAAATCAAGGCCAAGTTTCCAAATTGTTACTAATCTTTAGTATTCCTTAAATCTGTATTGTAAATCAAGCCGAACTGTAAAAATGTTTTGGCAGTAGTTTGTACTTCTTGACGCAATAATCCCACTTGAAAGTGGATGCTATTTGCATATTGATACCCCAATCCTCCATAGAGTCTGTTGCGATCAAAAAAACTGCGTTTATCATTGATAAATAGTTCGTCATAAATACCTAAGTATAATGTCCCTGTTTCAATTTTTTGTTTATTCAGGGGGACAAAAACCATTAAGCGGTATCGAAAACGCATTTTAAAGTCATCCTCAATAAAGCGTTCTTCCACTCGATAACGATGTTCAAATTTGACACGACCTATGGTGTTTGTGGTCAAAAATTGTTGCCAAATTCGGTGTTCTTCAACTTCTGGGCTTTTTTGTTCAGATTTATAAACATAGTTTCCAATATGTGCATATCCAAACGTTGCCGAAGCGTTGGGTCTAAAATGATAATTCAATCCAGTTCGAAGTAAAAGTTGTTCAATATTGGTTGGGCTAATGGTATGATTTCGGTACTGTGCTTCAGTGTGAATACTAAACTTATCACTGATTTTATTGGTGCCAAAATACATGAGCCAATTGCCTGTATCATTTTGAGCCGATAAAAACATTGACCCCCAAAAAAGGAGGCCAATGCTATAGTTAAATTTGATTTTCATAAATTAATAAAATGTGACTTCACCAGTTTTGATGTCATACATTCCACCAACGATTTCAATCTCGCCGGCGTCTTCCATATCTTTAAGGACTTGACTTGATTTACGAATATTATCAATAGTCATGTAAACATTCTTTTTTGCTACATCATTAACAAAATCGATATTTGCTGAATTTCTTAAACTTTCGTCTTGTGGTTCAGTCACTGCTTCAACAGCAGGTTCAATTTTGTTGATTAAAGTTGTTAGGTTTCCAAGACGGGCATGATCACATGCACCTTTTACAGCGCCACAAGCCGTATGTCCCAATACAACAACTAGTTTTGTGCCTGCTAATTTACATGCAAATTCCATGCTTCCAAGAATGTCTTCGTTTACAAAATTTCCAGCAATCCTTACACTAAATATATCGCCGATGCCTTGGTCAAAAATAAGTTCAGATGAGACTCTAGAATCAATACAGCTAAGTATAGTAGCAAATGGAAATTGCCCAGTACTTGTTTGATTAACTTGCGTCATAAGGTTTCGATTTATTTGTTGTCCTTGGACAAAACGTGTGTTTCCATCAACCAATGCATTTTTTGCAAGTTGAGGTGTCATTTGATCTTGTGTATCTTTTGTGTGTGCGTTCATTGTTTTATGTTTTGAGTTATTTTACTTTCTCTTAAACTTTAGGCTGTAATTTAAAAAAATCTGAAAAGCTTTCTGGGTTGTTAACTGTACCTCGTTCAGAAATTAATGTGATATTAATATTTCGGTTTTTAGCTTTTAATGAAAAATCATCTAAAATTTCAATAATATCATAATCTAAAAATCGTGTTTTTCGTACATCAATTTCTAACTTGGTATCAGCGGCGATGTGCTCTAGCTCATTCAGAATAGCGCCTTTATTAATAAAAGTTACTTCTTCTGCTAGGATCATTTTTAGTTTTTGTGCCCCATTACTTTTGTCTTCCATATGAAGAAAATGTGAGTTTTGGTAGCTTTCAGTTAAGACTATAATAATTCCAACGGCTAACCCCAATCCAATTCCTACTAACAGATCTGTAAAAATAATACCTAATACAGTTACAATAAAGGGGATAAATTGCTTCCATCCTTGCTTGTAAATAGTAACAAATAAAGTTGGCTTTGCCAATTTATAACCTACTATAAATAACACTGCTGCCAAAACAGCGAGTGGAATTTTATTGAGTAATGTAGGGATGATTAAAACTGAAATTAGAAGTAAAAACCCATGTATAATGGCCGAAGCTTTGGTACGACCTCCTGATTGAATATTTGCAGAACTTCGTACAATCACTTGTGTTATAGGCAACCCTCCAATGAGTCCAGAAATAATATTTCCTGAACCTTGAGCGATAAGCTCTCTATTGGTCGGAGTTACACGTTTTCTAGGATCTAATTTATCAGTGGCTTCAACACACAGTAGGGTTTCTAAACTTGCAACAAGGGCAATCGTAAACGCAGTAACCCAAATTTGTGGGTTGGTGATTTGATCAAAGTTTGGAGAACTGAATTGCCCTAAAAAGGATGATAAATCTTCTGGTACAGGAACACTTACTAGCATGCTCTGATCAATTGACCATGTGCTATTGTCTTTAGTCATTATGTAGTATATTATTCCAACAGCTACAGCAACCAAAGGGCCTTGAACAATTTGAAATACTTTATGTAATTTAGATAACCATACATTCCAAATGATGAGTATAGCTAGGCCAACACAAGCAACAAGAGTTGCTCCTGGACTTATGTAGTTAAACATTTCTGTAAAACTCGCATTTGCAGCAAGAGTCTTATCATAACCAAAAAAATAAGGAATTTGTTTAATCACAATAATTATTCCAATACCTGTAAGCATTCCTTTGATGACAGACGACGGGAAGTAATAGCCAATAACTCCTGCTTTTAAAACACCAAAGGCAACTTGAATAATTCCACCAAGAACAACTGCTAAAAGAAAGTTTTCAAAACTTCCTAAGGTGCTTATAGCTACCAAAACAATAGCAGCTAAGCCTGCAGCAGGGCCACTAACACCAATGGCAGAGCCACTAAGTGCGCCGACAACAATACCCCCAACGATTCCAGCAATTAGGCCAGAAAACAAAGGTGCTCCACTCGCAAGTGCTATTCCCAAACATAAGGGGAGTGCAACAAAAAATACAACTATACTTGCAGGGATATCTGATTTTAAATTTTTAAAAGGACTTAAATGATTCATTTTAAATAAAAGTTTGTCTTTCTAAAATACCTGTATAATAAATAAGAAAGAAAGGATTAATAATTGATTGTGCTTCGAATAAGCACGATGGTTTTGAGGGAAGGGCTTTTCTTCCACAGTAATTAGACATTATCGTCTTCTGGAGGCGGAAGATTGATATCAATACTGACAATAGATTGTTTTTTTATTTTATAGGGGGTATAATTTATAGGAATTAATGCTAGTTTAGACCCTATAAAATAATACTGTTTGAATTGCTTTTCTTGTTCGTTTTCTTCACTGTCAAATTTGTCTGTCTCACTAGAGTCAGACGTATCATTCCATTCTATATTGTAATCCAAATCAAAATTTAATACAAATGCTTGTGATAGCGTTTGAAAACCAATGGTTATTGCCAATATTCCACAAATAATGACTCGAAAAAAGTTGATTTTTGAAAACAGCTTTAGCATTATTTTAAGGTATTAAAAACAAGGTTTGTATAAAATCGAATGATATTGTTTTGACCTTCTTCTACATCTGTCAGCGATGGAAGGTGTTCTGCAAAGTAACGTTGATGATGAGCGCCTTCAATTATAGTAGATACAAGCATATGTGGGTATTTATATATTGGATTGAAATCCAATATAAAATCACTTACACGTTGTACGACTTGTTTGTAGGTTTTATAAAATCCTTTTTCATTTTCATTATCTACATCTTTATTGTGATAAATTTTAGAAGATTCAGTAATGATAATTCTATGAAGTATAATTTCATTAATAAAAGAAAAATCACTGTCTTGTTTTACATCAGCGACTAGCAATTCTACCGCTTTATTTATTTTGTCTTTTGCGTTGTTTAGATTAGAAGTTTGCAAAACAATTTTATAATCCATCCAACTCCAGTACCAATTTAAAAGGTAAACCAATAACATGTGTTTATTGGAAAAATAACGATAAACAGAGCTTTCATTAGAGCCAATAGCATTTCCTAGTTTTTTGAATGTAAATGCTTCAAATCCGAGTGCATTTATCATTTCAATACTTTTGGATATAATATGCCTCCCAAGCGTCGAAGATTCGGGATCTTTGACATAAAAAGTACTGCTAATTTTTATTTGAAGATTTAAGTTTTCCATAGTATTGCGCTGCAAATATAATAGCAATACTATTAAAAATTCATAAAATTTTCACAAAAATTTTTCAAAACACACGCGTTTTTTTTGGACAAAATTTCCCGAATATTACGTCAAATGGCCGTTTGTTACATGACCCTTGCAATGACGAAAAACCTGTCTTATATTTACAATGTAATTTAAATATCTTATTTAAAGTTAAATTGGTTAATTTTTGGTGAAAACACTGCTTTCGGGCAGTGTTTTTTTTTGCAACATTATTTTTCGTCATTTTCAGATCTTTTTTTACTCAAATTTTAAAAACTTTATTATGCACACAAAATGTAATACTTATAATAAAGTATGTAGCGCTAAGATTAATAAAAAAATCCTGATAATTTATTTTGAATTCGATTTGTATACCTCTTTTTAATCTGTTGTTAGAATTACATCACTAAAATATGTGCAGTAGAGCAAAATAGATTTCTATGTTGTATAGGCATATTTTCATATTTGTATATTTTTGGATGTTAAATTTTATGAACACATTACCTAAAATTTGTATTTTGCGTTTATTAAAATTAACATGTTGAACTTATAAAACAATAATCTATTTAATAATGAGATTATTTATTACCATATTTCTTTTACACTTTATAATTTTTTTGAATGCACAAGAGCATCCCCCTGTTCTGGCTTTTTTCCCTGAAACCTATGGTGCAGAAAATCAAAACTGGAGCGTTACACAAACAGAGGATCAAAAGATGTATTTTGCTAATAATTCTGGTCTTTTAGAATTTAACGGCTCTAAATGGAAACGATATTCTGTCCCAGACAATTCCATAGTTCGTTCTATAAAAGCTGATGGAATGAAAATTTATAGTGGGAGCTACATGGATTTTGGTCTCTGGGAGCAAAATAAATTCGGTATTCTTGAATATCAATCTTTAGTTGAAAAGCTGAACTTATCTATTTTAGAAGAAGAACAATTTTGGAATATAGAAATTTTAGATGATTGGATTTTATTTCAATCCTTATCTAGAATTTATATGATAAATAGAGATTCTAATGAAACAAAAATTATTGAATCTAACTATGAAATTTTCAACATTTTTAATGTCAATGGTATTATTTATTTTGCAAAAAGAAATAATGGAATTTATAAAATTGTGAACGGGGATGAAGTTTTGGTAAGTAATCACCCAAAGCTAAACTCTTCTAGATTAGTGGGGATTTCGAACATTGATAACAATTTACTTTTTATTACAGCAGACAATGGATTTTATTTTATAGAAAACAATATTCTAAAGCCTTGGATTATAGACTTAGGGGTAGACTTTGATGAATTAACAATATACAGTTCAACTCAGTTAAGTGATGGAAGTTTAATTTTGGGGACCATATCCAATGGTCTAATGCACATTACTAGGGATGGGCGATTAAAATATAGCCTAGATTATGAAAAAGGATTAAGTAATAATACTGTACTTTCAATTTATGAAGATAAAAAAGGTAACCTTTGGTTAGGCATGGATATTGGTATTAGTCATTTAAATCTTTCTTCCAGATTTAGAATGTATAATGATGCTAAAGGACAAATAGGAACTGTTTATACTTCTATTGTTCATAAAGGAGATTTGTATTTGGGAACCAACCAAGGTCTTTTTGTAAAGTCAAGAAATAATTCAGTAAATTTCAATTTTATTGAAGGAACTAGTGGACAGGTTTGGACTTTGAAAGCAATTGATGGACAACTTTTTTGTGGTCATGATTTGGGAACTATGATTATAGAAAAAGGAAAGGTAACAACTAAAATTACTGAGGCCAATGGCACATGGGATTTTAAAAAAATAAAAGGATCAAATTTTGTTCTTCAAGGCAACTATTCCGGCCTTCATGTGTTGGAAAATAAATCAGGTGTATGGAGCTACAGAAACAAAATTGAAGGATTTGACATATCAAGTCGATTTTTTCATTTTTCCAATAACAAACTGTTCGTAAATCACGAGTTGAGGGGGCTCTACGAGTTGGAGATTTCTAAGGATTATTTAAAAGTTGTTGATACTAATCTTGTGAAGTCTATTACAAGAGGTAATGGTTCAAATTTCATAAAATTTTCTAATGAGTTTTATTACACATCTTCAACTGGAGTTTATCAACTTTCAGAATCAACAGGGGATTTTGTAAAAGCACCAATAATTTCAAATATTCTAGATAATTATAACACCACATCAACATTATTAGATGTTAATACTACCGAACATATTAAATGGTGTTTTGCAGACAATAATATTCTACTTATGAGTCCTGGGAGCTTGAGTAGTAAGCCAAATATCGAGGAAATCCCTGTCTCTTTGTATAATTTTAAGAAGGTAGTTGCTGGGTTTGAAAATTTGACAAAAATAAATGACGCGGATTATTTGTTAGGCTCCTCAAACGGATATTATATTCTAAAAGGGGATGCTCCAAAACAAGACAACTCACAAACAATTCATATAAATACAATTGAGGCCAATATCAACAATGAGCCGAAGACTAACTTGAGTTTGTTAGAATCTCCATCTTTAAATTACAATAACAACAACCTTAGTTTTAACTATAGCATTCCACAGTATGGCAATATTGTTGATATTAATTATAGCTATAAATTAGAAGGGCGCTCTGAAAACTGGTCTTCTTGGGAATCAAAAAGCACACAAGCGTTTGAAAATTTGCCTCATGGAAAATATATTTTTAAGGTTAAAGGTAAAATTGGAAATACAGAAACTATAAATGTATCTTCATTTCCATTCATTATAAAGCGCCCATGGTACATATCCAATATAGCTATAGGGATTTATGTAATTTTGATTTTAGTTATTTCTTTGATTATACATACTATATATAGAAAGTATTACAAACGTCAGCAGCAAAAGTTATTGATTAAATCACAGAAAGAAATGGCATTAAATGAATTAGAAAATAATCAAAAATTGATGCAGCTAAAAAATGAAAAGCTAGAGCTTGATATTGAAAATAAAAATAGAGAATTGGCGATTTCAACAATGAGTTTAATCAAGAAAAACGAGTTTTTAAACACAATTAAAACCGCAATTAAACAAGAAAATACACCTCAAGGTATAAATAAGGTGATTAGAATTATTGATAAAAATATAAATAACACGGATGACTGGAAGTTATTTAAAGAAGCTTTTGACAATGCTGATAAAGACTTCTTGAAACTTGTAAAACAAAAGCATCCAAACCTAACACCCAACGATTTAAAACTATGTGCGTATCTTAGATTAAATTTATCATCAAAAGAGATTGCACCACTACTCAATATTTCGCCAAGAAGTGTAGAAGTAAAACGATATCGTTTGCGGAAAAAGATGAATTTGCCACAAAAATCGAGCTTAGCAAATTATATTCTTGATTTATAGAATGTATTATTTGCCAAAAAAAACTATACACCACCCCAACATTATTTAGATCTACCACATCATTTAACCTTAGCTAATTTTTTTAGACCTCATTTCTTATCATAAAAGTAGCATATTTTTTACCTGTTTTACATTTTTTTTAAAGATGTATAATTTTTGTAGCGGTGAAATTTTGCACCTCTACAGTTTGTTATGATATTTTTAACAAAAACAAAACAAACCAAATTTTATGAAAAGAATAATTTTTTCCTTGCTGTTAGTCGTTTTGTGCTCTTCATATGCAGTATCGCAAACGTTTTCAGTTTCTGGAACAGTAAAATCTAACGTGGATGGAATGCCATTAACTGGTGTAAACGTCCTAGTTAAAAACACAAACAATGGTACTGTAACAGACTTTGACGGAAACTTTTCTTTGACCAACGTCTCTGAAAATTCTGTAATTGTCTTTACATACGTTGGCTTCAAAACTCAAGAGCTTTCGGCATCCGCAAACATGCAAGTATCACTTAAAGAAGACAACGAGTCTTTGGATGAAGTTGTACTCATTGGATATGGATCGAAAAGCAGAAAAGATCTAACGGGTTCTGTTTCCATGGTAAAGTCAGAAACCATTGAAAAATTAAAACCAGTTGATGTTGCACAAGCCTTACAAGGAAGATCTTCGGGTGTTTCTGTAACTACAGCTTCTGGTTCACCTGGTAGTGGATTTCGTGTCTTAGTTCGTGGTGTTAGTAGTAACGGAAGTAATGACCCTTTGGTTGTTGTAGATGGTTATGTAGCATCGATGAATAGTGTAAATCCAGATGATATTGAATCATTAACAGTATTAAAAGATGCTCAAGCAGCCATTTATGGTATTGAAGGTGCAAATGGGGTTATCTTAGTAACTACAAAAAATGGATCCAAGAATGCTGCACCAAAAGTATCTTACAACTTTTACTCAGGTGTACAAGAAACATCTAAAAAATTATCGTTACTTAACAATGTAGAATATGCTGCTTTATTAAACGAAAGTTATGCAGCTAATGGGGAATCAATACCTTTTCCAAATTTAATTAATCTTTCAAACAATACCGATTGGCAAGATAACCTATTTGGTGATGCTATGATTACAAATCACAACATTAGTCTTTCTGGTGGAACGGATGCAGTAACATATTATTTAAGTGCTTCGCATCTTGATCAAGAAGGGATTATTGCTAGCGACAAATCAAATTTTGTTAGAGATAATGTTAAATTAAGTTTAGGAATTGATGTTACTGAAAAACTTAAAACAACTTTAAACCTAAATTATTTTGCAAATGAACGCAAAACAATTAATGAATCAGGTTTAGGCTCTGTCCTTTTTAATGCCATTAGTTATTCACCAATATATGCCTTGGATCAGGAAGATATTATAACTCCTGGTACTGCAAACATTCCAACAGGATGGGCCGGTTTTGGAAATGAAATCATTAATCCATTTTCTCAAATTAGAGACACATACAACTCTTATTTTGGAAGTAGTATAGAAGGAAATTTCCAATTGGAATATGAAGTAATTGACGGATTGACAGCAACTTCGCGAATTGGATTTAAAACCTACAGCGATAAAGCAAAAACTTTTTCACCTATTGTAAATTATGGTGCAGGTAAAGTTTTTAATACAGACAGAAGTACTGTAAGTCAAAACAAACAACAATACAATTCTTACACTTGGGATAGCTTTTTAAACTACAAAAAATCATTCCTAAAACATCATACTGCAGAAGTTACTTTAGGTATGGCGGTAAGAAAAGACTGGGGTGATGGATTGTTTGCTACGGGTTACGATGTTCCCAACAATTCTTGGGAATTTGCAGACATAGCCCTTACCACTGGTACTAATGAAGGTAAAGAAACGGGATCATATACATATGACAATAGACTATTGTCTTATTTTGCACGTTTGCAATATGATTTTAAAGGAAAGTACTTACTTTCTGCAATGTTGCGTAGAGATGCATCATCTGCATTTGATAAAGACTACAGAGTTGATTACTTCAAATCTGTTACAGGAGGTTGGAAAATTTCAGAAGAATCTTTTCTAGAAAATGTTAGTTTTCTTGATTTCTTGAAATTAAGAGCATCTTATGGAACACTAGGAAATCTGGTAGGAAATGATTTATATAGAGCAACCCTAAGTGGAGAAGCCACTTATGTTTTCGATAACTCATTAACAAACGGAACTGCTTTAGGGCCATTACCAAACCCTGTTGCCTCTTGGGAAACTGCAGAGAAGTTGGATGTTGGTCTTGATGCCAAATTGTTTAACAACAGTTTAGAAATTGTTGCCGATTATTTCGTTGAAGATCGTGTAGACTTATTAATTCCTGGGTTACCATTTACTGGGATACTAGGAGCAACAGCGCCAGGTTCTGGAACACCAACTGTTAATGCTGGAACAACTCGAGTAAAAGGTATTGAGTTAATGCTGAACTATGGAGGAGACATCAATGATAATTTGTCTTATAATGTTGGTTATAACGTTACAAAACTTGAAGGAGAGGTTACAGAAATTCAAGGTAACGTAGCTCTAGAAGGTGGTTCATTTGGGATTGGTCAATTAGCACCATCTCGAATGGAAGTAGGAATGCCCATAGGCTATTTTTATGGTCTAAAAACTGATGGTATTTTTCAAACCCAAGCTGAAGTTGATGCTCACCCATCTCAAGCAGGTTTAGGAAATGAAGCACAACCAGGAGATTTACGCTTTGTAGATGTGAATGGTGATGGTGAAATTGATGCAAATGACCGTACTTTTATAGGGAAGCCAATTGCAGATTACATTATGGGATTCAATATTGGAATCAACTACAAAAACTTTGATTTTTCTGCTTATGGATATGCAGAGCTAGGTAAAGAAATGGTACGTAACTATGAAAGAGATCAGAAAAACGTAAATAGATTAGATTACTATCTTGATCGTTGGACTGGCCCAGGGACAAGCAATGAAGTTCCAAGAGCTACAACAGGAGCAACTTCAAACAAATTATTCTCAGATTTCTTTGTAGAAGATGCTTCTTTCTTACGTATTCAAAACATTCAGTTAGGATACAGTATACCTGCTGATGTTGTGGAGAAAATAGGGATATCTAAATTTAGAATTTATGGTTCTGTAAATAATGCCTTTACATTTTCAAAATATAAAGGATTTGACCCTGCAGCCACAACTGGTGAGGCTATTGGTGGTGGAATTGATCCAGGATTCTATCCAGTCACAAGACAATACCTTTTAGGACTTAATATTTCATTTTAAAATAGAGCATGATGAAAACAATAAAAAATAACATATTTACCTTAGTAGTGGGATCACTACTTGCACTAGGACTCTATTCTTGTACAGATAAATACTTGGATGAGGAAGAGAACTATCTTATAGATTCAGAAAGCTATTTTAATTCTGAAGATGACTATTACATGGCACTTGTTGGAGCTTATGATTTACTACAAGCAACATATGTCAACAACTTATTAGGTGAGATTGCTTCTGATAACACATTATGTGGAGGAGAAAGCGCTACTGACGTTGTTGGATTCCAACAAATTGATGATATGACCCATACACCAGTAAACAGCAATTTGAGAGATGTTTGGAACTGGATGTTTGCAGGAGTAAAAAGAACAAACTACTTCTTAGAATTCCAAAATAAAATTGACTTTGATGGCCGAGTACAAATGGTTGCCGAGGTTCGCTTCTTAAGAGCGTATTTTCATTTTGAATTAGTGAAATGGTTTGGAGGAATACCAATTAAAAATTACAATGACGCACTAGCTGGAGGCGGAGCACGTTTTGTTCCAGGAGACGAAACAAGTATCCCACGCTATTCTGTTGATCAAGTATATGCACTTATTGAAAGCGATTTAAATTTTGCTGTTAATAACCTAGAATATAGCGCACCACAAGTTGGCCGAGTGACCAAAGGTGCTGCTCAAGCATTATTAGGTAAAGCATATTTGTATCAGGACAAATTTACAGAAGCTGCAACTGTTTTAGAAGATCTTATAAACAATGGTCCTTATCAATTGGTTAATGATTATTCAGAAATTTTTGAGCATGACGGAGAAAATGGGGTAGAATCTGTTTTTGAGGTTCAATATACAGATGCTGAAGGTGCTGGATTTGGATGTCTTCAATGTAGTGAAGGAAATGTAGCTGTTGGATTTATGGGAATTCGTAACCATACAGGTCCGTTATACGATTCTGGTTACAGCTTTAACGTTCCTGTTCAATCTGCTTATGATGCTTTTGATGCCGATGATTTACGTCGAGATGTTTCAATCTTAGATATCGTAGCATGGGCTGCAACAACAGGGGCAACATATGTTGAAGGTTATGAACATACAGGGTTCTTTAATCGTAAATACTTACCTAGAAAAGGTGATCAAAATATTGGGGATCAAAACTTAACGAACCCTAATAACTACAGATCTATTCGATATGCTGATGTACTCTTAATGGCTGCAGAAGCTCATAATAGAAAGAATACACCAAACGACACGAAAGCATTAGACTACTTAAATCAGGTTAGAGAACGTGCTTTTGGAGATAGTAGTCACAATATCTCAGCAACAGGGGCTGCACTAACAGATGCTATTCTTGAAGAAAGACGCTTTGAACTTATGGGTGAAGGACACCGCTTCTTTGACCTAGTAAGAACAGGTAGAGCTGCTCAAGCCATTAACGGCTTTGTTCCTGGAAAACATGATTTATTCCCAATTCCTTTTGAAGAAATTCAATTTTCAAATGGCAATTGGAGTCAAAATCCAAACTATTAAAATTTAAACTATGAAATCAATAAAAAATATACTTAGTTTACTTGTTATTGTTACAACCCTATGGAGTTGTGTCGATGATGAAAAAAATGTAAACTTAAATAATGTTCAAGCGCCTTCTGCACTGGATATGGCGTTTGATGTGACACAAGACAATACAGGGTTGGTAACTATTACTCCAACTGCTGAAGGTGCAGTATCTTTTGATATTGCACTAGGTGACGGAACTGCTGAGGCTGTAGAGCTCGAAAATGGTCAAAACACTTCTCATACTTATGCAGAAGGAACCTATACAGTTACTGCAACTGCATATGGAATTACTGGACTTTCAACGTCTTTGAGTCAAGAACTAGTAGTGTCTTTTCAAGCGCCTGAAAATTTACAGGTCACCATTGAAAATGATGCTGCTGTATCAAAACAAGTTAACGTTACAGTTACAGCCGACTTTGCCATTACTTTTGATGTTTATTCAGGCGAGTCAGGGAATAATGACCCTGTATCAGCCAACATTGGCGAGACTGCTATTCTACAGTATAATGACGCAGGAATTTATGACATCACTATTGAAGTAAAAGGTGCCGCAATCCAAACAACAACGCAAATTGTAGAGTTTGAAGTTACAGAAATTTTAGCACCAATAGCATCTGCTCCTATGCCACCTGCAAGACAACCTGAGGATGTTATTTCAATTTTTAGTTCTGCATACACTGATGTTGCAGGAACAAACTATTTTCCAGATTGGGGACAAGGAGGACAAGGAAGTTCATGGGCAATGTTTGACCTAGCTGGTGATGAAATGCTACAATACATTAATTTAAGCTACCAAGGTATTGCTTTAGCCGATGGTACAACAGTTGATGTTTCTAATATGGAATATCTTCATTTAGATGTTTGGACTTCAGATGATGGAGACGTATCAAATCTTCAAACATTTTTAGTTAACAATCCAGGGCCAAACTTTACGGAACAGCAAGTCACATCTTCTTTAACAGCTGGACAGTGGACTAGTATTGAAATTCCTATTTCTGATTATACAGACCAAGGATTAACAGTTTCACAGGTTGGTCAACTTAAGCTTGTTGGTGATCCATGGGCGGCTGGTACAATTTTTGTTGATAATGTTTATTTTTATAAATCACCATCTGCACCATCACCTCTTGTAGGGACGTGGCATGTTGCTTCTGAAGTTGGTTCATTAGCGGTTGGGCCTACGCAAGGAGCTGCCGATTGGTGGTCTATTGATGACGCGGGACTTACTGCAAGAGCATGCTACTTTGATGATACTTATGTGTTTGGAGCAGACGGAAGCTTTACTAATGTATTAGGAAGTGAGACTTGGCTAGAAGCAGCATGGCAGGGTGTAGCTGCAGATGGTTGTGGAACACCTGTAGCACCACACGATGGAACAAATCCAGCAACTTACGTGCATAATGAAACAGCTGGTACAGTAACCATCACAGGAGATGGCGCTTACCTAGGTTTACCAAAAGTGCATAACACTGCTGAAGATGGAAACCCTGTGAATGATACAATAACATATCTTGTCGATCTTATAGATGCCAATACTGCAATTATTGATATTGAAGTTGGATCAGGTGTTTGGTGGAGATATAAATTAGTTAAAGAA
>JAQCDS010000013.1 GCA_027620655.1 Bacteroidota bacterium
GGATTTTCTTTTTCAGCGTGGTGCGCTGGAAATCAATCCAACAAAACGATTCATTTAAGGACTGATAATCCCTCAACGTCAAATGCTGATACAGGAGTTTGGGTTGAGGATGTTAAGGAAGCTTTGCTAGCAGATGGAACTTGGCCAGAATGTTATGGCCCCACTTCAGATTACATCATTATAAACCCTGATTTTGAATGCGGGGTAACTTCAAATTGGACGTTCAATACATTGGGTAGTGCAGTAGCCACAATTTCAGAACATTCTGATACCGTTTTTTCTGGAAGCTCTGCCGCTAAAATTGAGGTCACAACTTCAGAGATCTACAATAAAGTCATTTTGAGTAACATTGATTATCAACAAGACTTAACGAATAAAAAAATTACAATCGGCTGTTATGCAAAATCGCAAACTTTAGGAACATCATTTAAACTTAGAATAAAATCTGAGGATAACATGGCAAACACTTATTTCACTCCTTCCTCAGCGTTTTCTTTGTCCACTTCTTATGAATATTATTCTTTTGAATGTGTAGTTCCTCAAAACACGACTAGTGCACAGGTTCAAGTCTTGATGGGTGAGGATGTTGGTATTTATTATTTGGACACTTTCAATGTATTAGTAGAGGATTATACGCTAGGTGTAAATATTAACATATTAACTTCAGAATTATCAATATCTCCAAATCCAGTTGAAGAAAAATTAAATTTTAAAACCAATAATAAAATATTATGGATTAACATATACGATATGTTAGGCCATGTAATATTATCAAAAAAACGAACATATTTGCTTGATGTTAGTCATCTTTCCAAGGGGGTTTATTTAGCAAAGATTAAATTAGAAAATGGAGCGACTCAAACAAAGAAATTTGTAAAAAATTAATCTATTTTTGAAATCTAATATTTTTCGGTATTATGCCAAAATGATTTTTGAAACACTTTGTAAAATAGGATGGCGAAGAAAACCCAACTTTATATCCAATTTCACTTACTGTCAAATCTGTTTTTTCTAATAATTCATTAGCTTTTTCTAACCTTATCTTTCTAATAAATTCAGTTGCTGTATCTCCTGTCAATGCCTTTATTTTTCTGTATAGTTTACTTCTACTAACCAATAGCTCATCTGCCAGATGTTCTACACTCAATTTAGAATCACTAATATTGTTATTTATATATTCTAATATTTTGGTAATAAATTCTTTATCAACCGATGTTGTATTAGACAAGTCTTCATTTTTAATACCGTTAAAGTATTTTTCAAAAAGAATTTGACGACTTTTTATAAGTTGTTTTATATGAGATTTCATCACACTCATATTAAATGGTTTTGTGATATAAACATCTGCCCCGGAGTCAATCCCTTTTATTTTGTCAATTTGCATGCCTTTTGCGGTCATCATCATTAATGGTATATGACTAATTCTAATGTCATTTTTAACTTTTTCACAAAATTCAAATCCATCCATAATAGGCATCATTATATCTGTAATAATGATATCTGGCATAAATTTTAGTGCTTTTTCTAGCCCTTCCTGCCCGTTTTCTGCTGTTTTAATTTTATAAATAGTCTTAAGTTCATTTCGTAAATAATTTTTGAGTTCAGGATTATCTTCGACGATAAGAATTGTTTTTTTCGTTTCTATTTTTTTAATATCCTTTAAATCAATTTGATCTAGACTATCATCTATTTGTTCAAAATTTGAATGATTTGAGTTTGATTTCAGCGCGGATAACTTTTTGTTAAAATGCTGATTTCCTTTTGGAAAATAGATTTTAAATTGAGTACCAATGTTAGTTTGACTTTTTACATCAATTTTTCCTTTGTGTAAGTCAACAAAACTTTTTACAACTTCTAAGCCGATTCCAGTGCCCCCATAATATTGTTTATCTAATTCCTTTACTTGATAGAATCGAGAAAATATATTATTTAATTCATCTTCTTTTATTCCAATTCCACTATCAGAAATTGATATACAGATTCCCGAACATAATTTGTTGTCTTTAATCAACGGAAAGTACATTTCTTTTTTTGTTTCATATATTTTCAAAGAAACTCTACCACTGTTTTTTGTAGCTTTAAATGCATTTGATAATAAGTTAAATATTATTTTTTCAAGCATTGATGGATCTGCCCAAATATCTATTGTGTCTACTTTATTTTCAACTTCTAAGTGAATATTTCGTTGCATGGCCTCTTCTTCAAAATGACTTGTAACTTCTTTGACAAAAGGAATTAAATTAAATTTGGATACATTTACCTCCATTTTATTAAACTGAAGTTTCCTAAAATCCATTAATTCATTTATCAAACGTGAAAGTCGTTTTGAATTTTTGTATATGATTTTATGTTTTTCTTTAATATTTTTAGGAAGTTTTAAATTTTCATCAGCTATGATGTCTTCTAGTGGATTAAGTATTAATGTCAAAGGTGTTCGAAACTCGTGAGATATGTTCGTAAAGAACTGTATTTTTTTTGCATTTAGTCCTTCTAATTGTTTTCTTTCTTCTCTTTCTGTTTTTATTTCAAGTCGTTCTTTAACGCGAATATTTATAAACTTGTATATATTATATATGACAATCAAAAAAACAAACAAGAACAAAAAAGAGGCTAAATTTGTTTCCCACCATGGTGGTAAAATTTTTATGTTTAATGTGGTTGGACTATCGCTCCAAACTCCATCTGAATTTGCGGCTTTAACCTTGAAGTTATAATCGCCAGGCGGGATGTTTGTATACGTTGCATTTCGTGTTTTTCCAACGTAATTCCAATCAGACTCAACTCCTTCAAGAAAGTAAGCATATTCTAAATTTTTTGAATGTGTGTAACTTAATCCATAATAATCTATTGTAAAAAAACTTTGATTATATTTTAATTCAATAGTATTGGATTCTTTTATAACTTTTTGTAATGGAGAGTTTTCTTCGTTTGGTCTTACACTTTTATTTGAAAGTTTAAATTCTGAAAGATAAACCTTTGGTGTATCAAAATTTATTGTAATGTCCTCAGGATTGAAAAAATTTATTCCCTTATGACATCCAAAATAAAGTATTCCTTCTTTTGATCGAAAAACTGAATTTTTGTTGAAATTATTTGCCAATATTCCATCTTCAGTATTGTAATTGGTAAAACTATTTTTTTTGAGATTGAATTTTGTCATTCCATTATTCCCCGTAAACCAAAAAATTCCGGGCTCAGTTTCGACAATTGAGGTGATAGATTGATGAATAAAATTTTTAGAAGTATTGTACCATTTTGTAGTGTTGTTTTTTGTGTTTAATTGGCAAAGTCCATAGCCTTCTGTACCAATCCATATATTCTTCTTTTTATCTTCGTATAATGTTGTTATTATATTGAATTTTGTGGTTGTATTTAAATCTTTACTAATTAGCGCATTATAAGATTCAACTTTAGGTTGAGTTTTAATATTAGACACTTTAAACAATCCAGTCCTAGTACCAAGCCAGATGTTATCCTTGTAATCCACCAAAACTTTCCGAATATTTTTAGAATCAATATATTGCTCTCTAAGTGCCTTTTCTTGATGATGCACAAAATCCCTAGTATAGGGATTAAAAGAATATAAGCCACTCAAAAAACTTCCAATCCAAATAGTACCTTCAGAATCTTCAGCAAAAGACATAATTCTACTTGACTTAAAAATACCATTACTGTTTTCAGGCTGTATATTTTTAAATCTCTTTTTTCCTTTTTCCAAAAAGAAAATCCCAGAATTCCAAGTTCCTACCCATACATTTCCTTTCGAATCTATAAATACACTAACAATATCGCTGCTAGTAAGACCTTTTGCAATCGGGTTGTTTTGATCAATAAGATGAGTAAACTCTTGAGTTTTTGAATTGTAGACATCTACGCCTCCATCCGCAATTCCAAACCAAAAACGGTCTTCATTATCCATGGTAATAGCAGTAACAGATTTTGAGTAAAGAGATTGATCTTTGTTTGGAATACTTTCGATAGATTTAAAGCTTTCTTTTTCCTCATCATAAATATCAACACCCTGATTAAAGTACCCAAGCCAGATTCTATTATTTTCATCAATAAACACAGACCATATAGAGTTGGATTTAATTCCTTTTGGTTCTGATTTATTATATTTTAATGAAATAAATTTTTTGTCACCTCCGAAAACAAAAAGACCATCGTTTTCAGTACCACAAAAAATAGTACCACTTCGATCAGTTTCTAATGCCAGAACTCTTTTATTGGTTATTGGGTGAAATTTAAATTCATAATAATTTGTGGGTGTTGTTAAAATTTCAATAAGTCCATCATTTACAGTTCCGATCCAAATTATATCATCGTTTTCAGTTAAAATAGTTTGTATATGATTTTTAATAATTTCTGTCCCCTTAAGTGTTGTGAATTGAGCATAATCTATGCTTTGGGTTGCAGTTTTATATCTAAGCAATCCAATATTTGAGCCGATCAATACAGCACCTCTTGCTGTTGTTTTAATGCTATTAACTTGAAAACTGTTAATGTTTTTTGATACGTTTATCAAGACATTTGTACTCAAATGAGTTTCTATATCAACTTTGAAAATACCAAAACCATGAGTTCCAACTAAAATAGTGTTGTCATCAGTTTCATTTATTGCTTTTACTTGAATTTTTGAGTCTAATTCATTTAATGGTATATGGATAAATTCGTCTAAATCTCTATTGTAGAGGTTTAATCCTTCTTCAGTTCCAACCCAAATATTATTTTGTTTATCTATAAAAATGACATTGATAACAGAATTGTTTATTGTCTTCTTGTCATTCCATCTGTGCTTGTAGTTTGTGATTTCGTATCCATTAAATGAACTCAATCCATTACCTTGAGTGCCAATCCATATTATGCCTTTATGATCTTTTACAATACAAGAAATAGCCCTTGTTCCAATATTTGTTTCTAGTGGCTCAAAATTTAAGGTTTCATAATTTATTTGAGCAAAAACTGAGTTTAAACTAAATATCAAAAAAACAATAAGGAAGAATATTTTTATTATTCGCATGGATTAAATTTTCTAGGAAATCAATGGCAGGGAAGAAGGGCGAAATAAATTTTTTAAATATTAAATGAATTGAATGTTATTGAAATATTTTTATATATGCTTCAAAGTTTATATGAAATTGCACATTTGTGTTATTTGTTTTGAAGTGATTTAAATAAGTTTGATATAATTGAAAATAAATATAAATAAAATTATTTACCAACCAATTTATCACTAATGAAAAATAAAATTAAAATTTCTATTGCAATTTTGCTATTTCCGTTAGCAGTTTTAGCACAAACAAAAACCGTTACCGGGGTGATTAATGATGACCAAAGTTTACCATTACCTGGTGTTACTGTACAAGTAAAAGGGACTCAAAACTTAGGAGCTATCACAAACTTTGATGGTGAGTTTACAATCAATGTAGACTCAAATACCAAGCAAGTTCTAGTTTTTTCTTACGTAGGATTTCAAACAGTTGAATTTGACGTCACCAACACAACAGTTGTTAACTTATCCATGGAAGTTGATACTGCCGAATTGGATGAGGTTGTAGTCATTGGTTATGGGTCTGTCCTTAAAAAAGATGTAACAGGATCCATAAGTACTGTTAAAGTAGAGGACAATATTGCAAACCAGACCACAGGGATTGATCAGCTTCTACAAGGTAGAGCGGCTGGTGTTCAAGTGCAACAAAATTCGAGTGCTTTAGGCTCTGGCGTCAGTGTACGCATAAGGGGATCAAACAGTTTGAGAGGTAATAATGAACCCCTATATGTAGTTGATGGAATTATTATTGCCTCGGCTGGAGAAGACGTTTTGCCAGCTGGTGGGGTTGGAAATTCTGGTCAAGAGGCTCAAAATGGATTGACTGGTATTAACCCAAGGGATATTGAAAGTATTGAAATTCTTAAAGATGCCTCTGCAACTGCTATTTATGGATCCAGAGGTGCAAATGGCGTTGTATTAATTACAACCAAAAAAGGTGAGAAAGGTAAAGTTAAAATAAATACATTTTATAACACTTCAGTCCGTAGCATTCGAAAAAAGTATGATATGCTTGATGGTGTTGGTTATGCGATGTATCAAAATGAATCTTGGCCGATTAATAATTCTAATAGTGCTAGTAACCCTGAAATTGAAGACAGAGTTCCTTACTTTATAGACGGCAATCAAGTGTATCCAGTACAATATACTACTGTTGGTGGGGGTACAAATACCAATCCAACATTAACTGATACTCAAACAATTGGGGATACCCCTCTAAAGTCATTTGATTGGCAAGACATAGTTTACCAAGAATCTACAAGCCATAGATTTGGAGTATCAGCATCAGGTGGAAGCGATAATGGAAATTATTATATTTCTGGTGGTATTGCTGATGAACGCGGTATTGTTGCAAATTCCAGTGTTAAATCAGGAGATTTAAGAATTAACTTAAATCAGGATTTAAATAAAAATTTAAAACTACAAGCAAGGGCTACTGCTTTCTTTACTGAGACAGATTTTGCAGAATCTGGTGATTTAATTGGAAGTTCAAATCAAAGTTTTGTTAGTAGTGCTATTGTTTTTAGACCTCTTGTTTCATCTTTTGTAGACGATTTTGTTGAAGATTTAGGAATTTCTAATCCATATTCATGGATTAATGATTTTTCTGATATTTCTAAAGAAAAACGTTTTATTGGTTCATTGGCGTTGACTTACACCCTTCCAGTAAAAGGATTAAGTTATCAATTTAGAGCGGGGGGTAATGTAAGAACAAAAGACAGAAGACGCTTTTATGGTAAAACAACCTTTCAAGGTAACAATGCCAATGGTGCATTACAACTCTCTGGATTAGATGCAAAAACATTTCAAGTCAACAATTTATTAAGATATAATAGAACGTTTAACAGAAAACATAGAATTAATGCCACAGTTGGGGTTACTTACGATGTTAGAGATATTCAAAATAGTGTTTATGCAGTTGAAGACTTTTTCACAACAGCTTTAACTACTGAACAACCCTATATTGGATCAGTTATAACGACACCATTAACATATCTAGACTCCAAACAACAAGTATATTCATTTCTTGGACGATTGAATTATTCATTTGCGAATCGATATGTATTCACAGCCTCCTTTAGACGTGATGGGGTGTCCAAATTTTCTAGAGAAAATCGATTTAGTTTCTTTCCATCATTTGCTATAGCTTGGAATATCAGCAATGAAAGTTTTATGAAAAACGTAGATTTTATTGATAATCTTAAATTGAGAACAGGTTGGGGCCAAATTGGAAATCATGGAATTCGTCCTTATGGAACAATTTCAAATTATGGTATAAGCTCAGATGTTCAATATGGTACTCCAACAAATGGAATTTCCATTCCTGTACTTTTGAATAATATTGCAAATCCAGATTTAAAGTGGGAAACCACCGAGCAACTTAACTTTGGATTAGATTTTTCAGTTTTGGATGAGAGAATATCAGGAACCATTGATGTATATGATAAAACAACTAAAGATCTGCTTCAAAACATTCCAATTCCTACATCTTCAGGATACAGTAACTTATTAATTAATAAGGGAAATATTTCTAACAAGGGCGTAGAATTAGCCTTAAATTTTGATGTTATTTCCAACGATAATATGGAACTATCAATTGGTGGTAACATTGCCTTCAATAGGACAAAAATTGAATCTATCGGAGTTCCAGCTGATGATTTTTACATTGACGGTGTTGCCGAACAACGTTCTTTCTTTTTTGGGAATAATATCAGTCGTGGACAAATTTTTCAATCCCCAGCCAATGTTTTTGTAGAGGGTGAAGAATCAAGTTTATTTTATGGCTTTGAAACAGATGGAATTTATCAAACAGACGATGCAGATATTCCTAGTGATGCTGAACCAGGTGATGTCAGAATTGTTGATCAAAATGAAGACGGCGTAATTGATGATTTGGATCGAACTTTTATAGGTAATCCTAATCCAGACTATATATATGGAATCAATTTAAACTTTAGATACAAGAGATTCAATGCAAGCGTTTTACTAAACGGTGTTAGTGGGAATGATATTGCTAATGGAAATCTGTTAACGATTGGAAACGCTCCTGGTCAATTTCAAAACATAACGAAAGATGCCTATTACAATGCATGGCGTCCAGACGCACCATCCAATACGCATCCTAGAATTGGCTACAATACTGTTGGTGATACTGCTATCACAGACCGTATCATCGAAGATGGTAGCTTTCTTCGTCTGAATAACATAACAATTGGTTATGATTTACCTGTAGAAAACAGTAAGTTATTTGAACGCTTTAATATTTTTGTTACAGCGCAAAATTTGCATGTTTGGACTAACTATAGTGGATACAATCCAGAAATTTCAAGCTTCTCTTATGATGGGTTGCGAAATGGAGTCGATTGGAACGGTTCACCTGACGCCAAAAACATTTCATTTGGTGTAAATATTAACTTTTAAAATTAATTAATGATGAAAGATTTAAAAATATTATTTGTTTTTGCCCTAGCAATTTTTTCCTCGTGTGATTTAGATGAAGATCCACCATTTTTAGATGAAAGTGTTTATAGTGATCCAGAAGTTGTTGTTTCAACACTTGATGGAATTTACGCAGCATTAACGACTTACGACGCTCAAGAGAGAAGACTTTTTGTAATTAATGGTTATTCTGGTTTTTTTAATACCAGAAAACAAGGTGGAAATATTAATAATCCCAATAATAAAAATTTATTTTCACTAAAACCCAGGCCAAATGAAGCTGATGTTGCAGCGATGTGGGCTGGATTGTATACAACAATTGCCAGGGCAAATGCTGCTATTACTAATGTCCCAACGTATGACAATTCAACAGTAGCGAATGAAGAAATGACTTTTAATGATGTATCCGGTCAAGCTCATTTTATTCGTGCATGGTCCTATTTTTCATTGGTACGTCTGTTTGGTGATATCCCACTTTGGACAGAGCTTCCATCTTCAGATAATTTTATGATTGGATTATCTTCTGCTAAAGATGTTTATTCTCAAATTATTTCGGATGCTAATATAGCAACCAACTTAGTAAATGGCACAACAGGCGAGGGGTATATTCAAAAATATGCTGCAAATATGTTATTAGCAAAAGTCTATATGACTCTGGCAACCAATCCACAACTTGTTCCTGATGACATTGCAGAATCTAACTTTTGGCAATTGGCCTATGATCAAGCTATTCAGGTTTATGGACAATATAGTCTAGTCGCAGACTACGCATCTTTGTTTACTCTTGAAAATGAAAATAGTTCTGAGTCAATATTTGAATTACAAATCAGTCAGGTTGCATCCAACTCTCAAATGGGTCGAAACTATACTCCAAATAATTACAAAGCCGCTCAAAGTTTTGGTTGGTTTACAGTAAATGCTGATATCTATGATGATCATGAAGACACCTATCCAAATGACAGTAGACTAACTGGAACTTATATTAGCGAGTATACAAATAACAATCCAAATAATAATTGGTTTGGTAGCCTTTCAAAAGTATATCCTTCAAGATCAAGAGGTAATTTCACAAATTCACATCCATTCCTTTTCAAATTTGCTGTAAAAGATGTAACTCACAGTAATCAGTATGATGATAAGAATGTTTTAGTTTACAGATATGCAGATTTACTTTTGATGCTTGCTGAAATATCAAATGAGCTTGGCAATGGAGAGCAACTTGGTTATGTTACTGAAGTTTTAAACAGAGCTGGCGTTGATAGTTCTGGATATGCTGGTATTAGTCAAACAGAGTTTCGGGATAAAATAATGAATGAGTATCGATATGAACTTTTGGGCGAAGGGGAAGATGCACATAACAACCGCCGTAGAGGTTTTGATTATTTTTTAAACAATGTCATTACTCCACATAACACGAATCCAAGTTTGAATTTCAACAGTTTAGACTTGACTTTAAGTACTGATCCGTCTCAAGTAATGTTTTTACCACTCCCACTCACAGAAATCAATACAAATGAATTGATTAATTAATAAGATTAAATTCTTTTAAGTTGAAAAAACTTTTATTATTAGTTTACATGTTTTGGGCATTCATTATGAATGCCCAAAATCAACTACCAATTGCCAATGATGCATTGGAAAGCATTGACTCACAAACAAATACTTTTAGTTTTTGGTCCAATTTACAAACCAATGGTGGTCAGGTAAACTACTCCATTGAAACCGAAAATTTAATTCCTGGAAGTACAAAAGCACAAAAAAGTCAAATTATTTCATTAGGGACTAGTGGATGGCATGTTAAAACCCAAAGTGATTACTTGTTTCAAGTAGAGGCGGGACAGACCTACACGGTTCGTTTTTGGGCCAAAGTTAGTGGAGCTAGTTCAGCTACAATGAAAGTTGTTTTTCAGTCTGAAATACAAAACAGTTATCAAGGCAATGATAAAATTGTTACTCAAGAGTGGCAGCAATTTAATCATAGTTTTACAGTTCAAGAGGCTGCAGATTCAAATCGTTTGAGTTTTTGGTATTTGGATTCTGGAGTTACTTTTTATTTGGATCAAGTTGAAGTTGTTAGAGGAAATACAATTTCATTTTTGAAAGATATGACTTATCAAACTGTCGATGGTTTTGGTGCAGGTATTAAGAGAAGAACAGAGCATTTATTTGCTTTGGAAGACAATATGCGTGAACAAATAGAAACTTATGCTTTTCAAGACTTAGAACCGAATATGATTCGATTTTTCGTGTATCATGATTTGGAAGATCCAAATGATAATAACGATCCTTTTAATTTAAATTTTTCATCATTGAATTGGACGCGATACAATAGTAATTCGAACTTAAATGCAACACGATACATTGGTGAAGCACTTAATAATGCTTTTAATCTCAGTACAAATGGATTTGATCATGTCATTGGAAATTGTAATAGTGCCCCTGCATGGTTAAAAACTAATGGGGCACATAACAATGGAGGAACTCTAATTTCAGGAGGAGAAGATGAATTTAGTGAATTCTTGGTTGCATTTATTAATGGCATGCAATCTCGTTATGGAATTAATGTCACAGCAATTTCACCAACCAATGAACCTGATTATAATGTAAGCTATGAGTCAATGAATACAACACCTTCGGAACTATCATCAATCATTTCAAATCTTGACTCCCGCTTAGATGCTGAAAATTTAAGTGATGTTAAAATCATATCCCCAGAAACCTTTAGAGTCACTTCAAACGATGCAACAAAGTCAACAACTAATTACATCAACAGTATGTTTGGAAATTCAAGTGTGGTTGTCGCAACTGATGTTGTGGCCACACATACTTATCAAAATCCTATAAATCCAACAGACTGGTCTTCTCTTAAAACAGCTGCTCTAGAAAAACCTATTTGGGTAACAGAAGCAGGAAATTTACATAGTCCAAATTGGGATATGGAGGATGCAAGTTATCACATAAATCGTATTCTGGATGGGTTCAATTATGGTGGTCTAACAGCATATATGTTACACCTGTTTTATGAAAAGCATGATTATCAAAATGAAGTAAATGTTGGCCAGAATTACGGCTCATCGGCTTTAGTTTTGTGGGATTCTAATATGAATATAATTTTGCCAAAACGTTATTATATTTTCAAACATTTTACAAATTTGGTCAAAAATGGTTATCAAAGAATTCATACAGGCAGTTTTGACTCAGGACCAAAAGCAGTTGCTTTTAAATCTCCAGACGAAACAAAAATTACTCTGCAATTGTTCTCAGACAATAATGTTGATAATTTTGAAATCGAAATCCCTCAGGGAACAACATCAATAGAACATTACATAACCTCAGATGTTGTGAACGACAACTTTAGATTAATAACAAATGAAACCTATGACTTGAATGAAAATTACATTAGCTCAAATATTTCTGCCATGTCTATGCATAGTTATGTATTTACAATAGATACATCACTCAGTTCACAAGATGAATATGACTCCTTAGAAGAATCTAAAATCTTGGTATTTCCCAATCCAGCAAAAGCTCAATTGGAGTTGTACTTTCCAAGGCTTCAGAATCGTGAAATTATAGTCTATCAATTAAATGGTACTCAAGTTTTTAATAAAAAATATCAAGCTACAAAACATATTACAATAGATGTAAAATCATTATCCGATGGGATGTACCTTATTAAATCAATTACAAACAGTGGACAACAAATCACTAAATTTTTAATCGAAAACTAATGAAAACAAGTCAGTATTATTTATATCTAATCGTATTGTTCTCTTTTTTTTGGTTACAAGCTCAAGATAGTTCTACTTCTCCAAACTTTATTTTTTATTTGGCAGACGATCAGGATTTGTTAGACTATGGAATATATGGAAATCCAAAAGTACATACACCTGCAGTCGACGCACTTGCAAAAGAGGGGATGCGCTTCACAAATTTTTATACTTCACAAGCCATTTGTGCGCCAAGTCGCTCTCAAATTTTTACAGGAATGTATCCACTTAAAAATGGCTGCATGGCCAATCATCTGCCTGTTAAGCCAAATTTAAAAACAGTTATTGATTATATGAAAGCTGAAGGCTATGAGGTTGTTTTAGCGGGGAAAGGACATGTCAAACCAAATTCAGTTTTTCAATGGTCAAAATATTTTAAATCTGTAGATAATCGTTATTTACCACTTGATAAACTTGAAAATTATTTAGAAAATATCAAAAAACCGTTCTGTGTTTTTATCACTTCAGACTTTCCTCATGGACCTTATCCAAAAATATCAGACTATACCAACGAGGACATTTATCGATTGCCATATGATAGTGGGAATATTAGAAAATTAAAAACTGGTTATTATCAAAATATTCGTGATGATAATGCTCAACTAGAACGAGTTTTAGAAATAGTTGAAACCAATGGCCTTGTTGATAATTCAATTTTTATCTATGCATCAGATCACGGAATCTCTGGAAAATGGGGTGTTTCAGAGCAAGGTTTGAAAGTGCCATTCATTGTGAGATGGCCCGGCGTTGTGGAAGCCAATAGTGTTTCAGAAACCATTTTAAATTTTGTAGATATTCTTCCTACTTTTTTAGATATAATTGGAGCAGACATTCCACAAGATCTAGATGGTAATAGTTTTCAACCGACGCTCAAAGGCAATACTGATCCTATTCATGATTATATTTTTTCCCTTTCCACCAAGCAAAATATTCAAAAATGTAAAGTATTTCCAAGTAGAGCAATTCGAGGAAAACGTTTCAAATTCATTAGAAACTACAATTCAATTGAAGTAGTGGAATCTAATTATGGTTCAAATTCTGTGATCAATGCATTTATTAGAAAAGGTGCAGAATCTTTTCCTAACGTCCCTTTCGAAGAACTTTATGATTTAGAATTAGATCCTTATCAAGAACAAAATTTGATAAATAATCCTGAATATTTGGAGCAAAAAAATCGTCTTTCATCGGCATTAGAAAATTGGATGATAGCTCAAAATGATTTTTTAATTCATCAAAAAATGCCTTTGATTAAACCAACACTTCATCCATTAGATCGAAATTCCAAATGGAACAAGGTTGATGAAGATTTAGTTGGAAAAATAGATGAAAGTAGCTATATAATTTTACATTATTAATTTGTTGATTTTGAGATATTTAAATAAAATAAAATATTTGATCTTTACACTCAGCTTTATCCATGTAGTAAATGGTCAAAATACCAACATAAAACCTCCGAATATTGTTTGGATTAGTGTGGAGGACATGGGACCTGTTTTAAGTATTTATGGAAATGAGGCTTTAAATACTCCTAATATTGATCGCCTGGCAAAAGAGGGTGTAAAATATACCAATGCTTATGCTACAGTTGGGGTATGTGCTCCAAGTCGCTTTTCAATCATAACGGGTATGTATCCTACACGATTAGGGGCACACAACATGCGTACTGGTGATCACAATAACTTTAAGTGGCCAGAGGATGTAAAATTTAGGCAAGAGAAAGGGGTTATAGACAAATCTGGCGTGAATATTCCTGACTATGAGGTTGTTACTCCAAGCTATGTCAAGCCTTTTACAGAGTATCTTAGAGCAGAGGGGTATTATTGTGTTAATGACAACAAGTGTGATTACCAATTCAATGCCCCATTCACAGCATGGGACGATGTGTTTGGAGGGGGATCCTACAATAATGCTCCATATGGTGCACCTTTTTTCTACGTTAAAAATTATTACACTACTCATGAATCACGGATTTGGATGCGAAAGGACAAACCTATAACAGTCAATCCAGATGATATTTCTGTCCCTGATTATTATCCAGATATTCCAATGGTAAGAAATGATATTGCTCGGAAATATTCAAATATTGAAGCTCTAGACAAAGAGGTTGGACAACTTCTTGAGCAATTAAAAGCCGATGGTGTTTTGGAAAATTCTGTAATATTTTTTTGGAGTGATCACGGTGGAAATCTTTTACGTCAAAAAAGAGCAGTAGGGGACAGTGGTCTTCATGTTCCGCTAATTATACGTTACCCAGATGGATATCGCGCTGGAGAAATTGAAAATCGAATGGTTTCTTTGATGGATTTGGGCCCCACAGTGCTGTCTATGACAGGTATTCAACCACCAGATCATATGGATGGTAAGGCTTTTGAAGGCGTTTTTGAGCAACCCCCAAGAAAATACATTTTTGGTTCAGCAGATCGCTTTGATGAATGTACTGATATGCAACGCTCTGTATTGGATGGTCGATTTGTGTACATCAAAAATTTTATGCCTGAACGCCCATTAATTTATAGAAATAAATATCGAGAACAAATTCCAATGAATAAGCATTTGATAGAACTTGATTCGCTGGACATGCTTAAAGGAGATGCCGCTTATATTTTCATGAAATCAAAGCCAATAGAAGAGTTGTATGATCTTGAAAGTGACCCTTATGAAGTTCACAATTTAGCAACGGACTCAATATACAGTCAAAAATTAAAAGAGTTAAGATTTCAGTTGAAAAAATGGCAAACTTCTATTGGCGATAAAGGGTTTGTTCCAGAACACGAATTGATCGAGACCTTCTGGCCAAATATGAAACAACCAAAAACAGATGATGTTCTAATAATTACTAATGAGCAAAATTTAATACTCAGCTGTAAAACAGAAGGAGCTTCCATAGGCTTTCAACTTGGAGATGATATTGGTTCTAAATATTGGCAACTATATACAAAACCTGTTGAAATTAAACCCAATGAAAAAATAAGAGCTAGAGCTATAAGAATTGGCTATAAAGCTTCAAATATATCAAACAATTAAATTTTTAAAAAAATGAAATGCATTAATACCTTAACAATTGTTCTTTTTGGATTGTTTTTGTCGTCCCAATTTATAACAGCTCAAACAGGGACAAAAAAACACAATATTTTATTTATTTCCGTTGATGATTTTAGACCTAAAATCAATTCTTATGGGGAGTCAAACATGATTACCCCGAATATTGATAAACTGGCATCTGAGGGACTTCAATTTAATAATGCTTTTACTAACATTGCTGTTTGTGGGGCTAGTCGCGCGAGTATTATGACAGGGATACGTCCAAGTCAAGATCGCTTTAATGATTACACCTCTCGTGCTTCAGTTGATACTCCAGAAGCAATTACACTAAATCAACTTTTTATGGAAAATGGTTATGAAACTGTTTCCTATGGGAAAATATATCATTTTCCAGATGATACTAAAGAGTATTGGTCTGAAAACGACGGAGGAGCTGACCAAGCCGACTATCAAGACCCCATCGCACAAGAGCGAAAACGCAACGGCGAGAAGGGGTCACATGGTCCTAAAGGACCTGCATTTGAATATCCAGATGTAGATGATTATGCCTATAACGATGGTAAGGTTACAAAAAGAGCCTTACAAAAAATGAAAGAAATGAAAGATGCTGACAAACCATTTTTTATGGCTGTTGGTTACGTCTCTCCACATCTTCCTTTCATACAACCCAAAAAGTACTGGGATATGTATGCTCATGATTCAGTAGAACTTGCGGATAATACTTATCAACCCGAAAATTCCCCTTTTATTGCAATGCATGCACAACACGATTCTGCTGAGTTAAGAAATATGTATTTAGATATTCCAAGTGAAGGATTGTTAAGTGACGAAATGTCAAGAAATTTAGTCCATGGTTATTATGCAAGTGTTAGTTATATGGATGTTTTAATTGGTGATTTAATTCAAGGATTAGATGATTTAGGGCTAAGAGATAATACAACAATAATTTTGTGGAGTGATCATGGCTTTTTTTTAGGAGAGCATGGTTTTTGGTGTAAACATAGCACCTTTTATGAAGCCATAAAAATACCATTTATTATTTCTTCCCCAGGATATGCTAAAGGTCAAATTACATCTTCATTCACAGAACTAATAGATGTATATCCCACGCTTTGCGAATTAACAGGTATTGAGCCACCTAGTTATATTCACGGAAAAAGTTTGACTCCTGTAATGAAAGACCCATCTTTTCAATTAAAAGATGAAATATATACAAGATACAAACAAGGGGAGGCTGTAGTGGATGAAAATTTTTCCTATACAGAATTCTATCAAGGAGAGAAATATTTGGGAAATATGCTGTACAACTTAAAAGAAGATTTAAAGCAAAACATTGATATATCAAAACGAGTAGAAAATGCCGAATTGGTTAAGAAGTATAGCGAAAAACTTAAAGTTATGAGAGATTTTGTAAATCAAGATCCATTAAATAATAATTGAATTAGAACATTTTAATTCTCTAAATTTTAATCTGTATTAGCATATTTTATCCTCAAATGTTACATTGATATACCCAAATGTTTCAATTAATTTAAATCTACCAAACTACATTTATGATATCAAAATTGAATAATAAGATGTACTTATTTAGCAGTTGTAAAATACAATCAAGCAATTTTTATACGCACATATTTTTTATTGTAATACTGTTATCCACGTCTTTACATGCGCAGGATTATTATGTTTCTCATGAATTAGGTTCTGATGGAAATAATGGTTTAGAAACATCTCCTTTTCAAACTATAAACAGAGCGATATCAGAAGTTGAAGCTGGTGGGACAGTCTATGTTATGGAAGGTACTTATAGAAACCAGAATTATGGTACAGTTGATCCCTCAACTAACACCAACATGAGTAACCCACATGTTGTTACCATTAACAAGTCAGGTTTAGAAAATAATTATATCACCCTAAAAAATTATCCTGGCCATTCACCTGTAATCGAATTTGATGGGAAAGGCGGAATTCAAATCGCTAATGATATGAACTACATTATTGTTGAAGGGTTTGAGGTCATCGGGCCATCACAGGCCATTAATTATGATATGGCAATGGACAATAGAGCTTATAAAGTTGCAGTCGCTGAAGATGGGGATAGTTCTACTAATTACAATCACAGTTATTTTTCTGGAAAGGGTATTTGGGGTGGATATGGTGCACATCACCATATTATAATTCGAAACAATATTGTTCATGATACACCTGGGTCTGGAATTCGATTTAATGACAGTGACCACATTACCATTGAAAATAATACAGTTTACAACACTACGTGGTGGACTTCTTCGGCCTCAAGTGCCGTTGTATTTGCAGAGACTATTGCTTCCTCGGAAGCTGATAATGGAACAAATATAAAAATGATCATACGCGGTAATTTGGTGTATAATAATTGGAACAGAATCCCATTTTATGTAACCCAATTACCCGATAATTCAGGAAATGAAAACCCAAATTATGGAACAGCTGATTACAACAGTATAGTGGATGGTCAGGGTTTATATGTTACAAGAAGCGACCCTAGTTATAATGGCACCTTTTTGTTTGAAAATAATATATGTGTTAACAATGGTAAGAATGGGATTAATTTTGATAATTCTTTAGCTGCATCAGCAATTATTAGAAATAATACGCTTTATTTTAATGGTGTTCATGAATACATTCAAGACCTTTCCGTTGCTGAGGGTAATCCTTCACATAGAGGCCAGAATGTTGCTGGTATTAAATCCAATAAAGTTTTAAATTCAACAGTTGTAAATAATATTGTGATTACAAGGCCACTAGAAGATGCACCATCTTCCTACGAAAATGGATTTACAGCACTTCAATTGAACGAGGTTTCGGCTAGTAGGATTGCAAATAATAACCTTTTTTTGAATGGGACTTATGCCTGGCCAGCAACTTCAGATAATAATATTGTTGATCAAGACCCTCTTTTTATTTCTGCACCGGCAGTTGTAAATGGTCTAATTGATATTTCAGCTACTGATTTTTCAATCACTACAAACTCTCCTGCCATTGATGCAGGTGATCCAAGCTATACTCCCGAAAATGATTTTTTGGGCAACTCAAGGCCAGCTGCAAATGCTATTTCATCCTCTAGTTTTGAAAACTCAGTGGATGGGTGGTCTACTTTTGGTCCTGCCACAATTCAAACCATCGGAAATACATCACAAACTGGAAACAGTAGTTTGTTAACAACTGAAAGAAGTGAATCTTGGCACAGTCCAAAATTGGTATTAGATAACTTATTAACTGTGGGCGAAACCTACACATTTTATGTTTGGGTAAGACTAGCTCAAGGCGTTTCTGGAACTTCACAGTTGACCATAAAAAACACTACATTAAATACTTACACCAATCTCACTTCGGTCACTGATTCTTCGGATCAAGAATGGACACTACTAACGGGCGATTATACCTATGGCTCTGCTGATAATTTATTTGTTTGTGTCAAAGGACCAACAATGGATGATGGAGGTGGGGATTATTTTATTGACGATTTTTCATTGATGCCACAAGGAAGTCCAGCAGTAGATTTTTCTAATGTTGATGATATTGTAGACATTGGAGCATATGAGTTTATTGGAAACTCACTAAGTGCTATTAGTCCTGTTGATTCAAATTCCAATTTTATTTTGTACCCCAATCCAGCATCAGATCTATTACAAATTTCAAATCTTTTGAAGAAAGACATAGTTTTAGTTTATGATTTTTTTGGGAAAACATATAAATTATCCCAAACCCACCATCAGAAAACGCGTACAATTGAGGTTTCAAATCTAAGTACAGGACTTTATATTTTAAAAATTATAAATCCGTCAAAAAATAAAACACAAACCTTACGCTTTATTAAGCATTAATTATTAGCTATACAATAATGATTTTAAGATGAAAAGAATAAAAAAAATAAGTTACATAAGCATTGTTAGTGCGATAATTTGTACGATTGGCTGTGCCAATACAGTATTAGTTTCAAAAACTAACAATTCAACTCTCGCAACGCACTTCAAAGGACTATTTCATTTAGGTGCAGCTATAAATGAAGAAATTATATTAGGAAATGATCAAAAATCTGAAAACATTGTAACTTCTGAGTTTAACTCCATAACCCCTGAGAATTCATTGAAATGGATGTTTATTCATCCAAAACCAAATACATTTGATTTTAATACTGCAGATCGTTATGTAGAGCTTGGACTAAAAAACGACATGTATATTGTAGGTCATGCATTAGTTTGGCATAATCAATTGGCTGATTTTATGCAAAACATTGATAATGCAGTTGAAATGCAAGAATATGTAACAAATCATGTTAATACAGTAGTTTCAAGATATCGAGGAAAAATAGATGCTTGGGATGTTGTTAATGAAGCTTTTAATGAGGATGGAACATTACGTAAATCTGTTTTTTTTCATAATTTGGGTGAAAATTACATAAGCGATGTTTTTAAACTTGCTGAAAAAGCTGACCCAGAGGCCAACTTAATTTACAATGATTATAATTTTTATAAACAAGAAAAAAGGGCAGGTATTTTAAATATGGTTAAAAAACTCAAATCAAGTGGAGTTAAGATTGATGGTGTTGGAGTTCAGGCACATTGGGACTTAGCATCACCTAGTTTAGACCAAATTGAACAGATTATTTTGGATGTTCATGCCGCTGGTGTCCCTGTGTCTTTTACAGAGCTCGATATTTCTGTTCTGCCGAATCCATGGGAAATGGTTGGTGCTGAGGTGACTCAAAATTTTTCTCAGTTCGAGGGCGACTCAAAAATGAGTCCTTATCCAAATCAACTCCCAAATAAAGTTCAAAAACAATTAGCAAAACGCTATCACGATATTTTCCAACTTTTTGTCAAGCATAGTGATAAAATAGAAAGAGTCACCTTCTGGGGCGTGATGGACAAACATTCTTGGCTCAATGATTGGCCTATTAAAGGGCGTACAAATTATCCATTATTGTTTGATAGAAATTACAACCCAAAGCTCGCCTATCAAAGCATCTTAGAGGTAGAAACCAAACAACAAAACTAAAAATGTTTGTATGAAATCCATTTCAAAAAAATTATCAATAACAGAAAAAATAGGTTATAGTCTAGGAGATCTAGCTGCTAATCTAGTTTTTCAAACCCTAATGACTTATTTAGCCTATTTCTATACCGATATTTATGGTTTACAAGCCGATGATGCCACTGCTCTTATGTTTATTGTGGGAACCATAGCCGCATTTGGTTTTAATCCCATTGTGGGCGCTATTGCTGACCGTACCAAATCCAAATGGGGTAAATTTCGACCTTGGATTTTGTGGACTGCCGTACCCCTTGGAGTGATTTCAGTTTTAGCATTTACTACACCCGATTTTAGTTACAAGGGTAAAGTTCTTTATGCCGTTGTCACCTATACACTTTTATTACTGCTCTATGCCTCAAGTAATTTGCCTTATTCCGCATTAAGTGGCGTAATCACTGGTAATATGAAAGAACGCAACAGTATTTCATCATTTCGTTTTGTAGCAGTTATGTTTGCTCAATTTTTTGTCCAGGTCTTTATGCTTCCAATTATAATTTATGCAGGTGAAGGCGACAAAGCTGTTGGAATTGAAATAGTGATGACTTGGTTGGCCATCATTGGTACTATTTTATTGCTCATTACTTTTTTCACAACTAAAGAACGTGTTATTCCAAAAAAAGAACAAGAGTCAACACTTAGGGAAGATTTTGCAGACTTGATTTCTAATAAACCCTGGGTAATAATGTTGATTCTAACCACCCTGACTTTCATATCATTAGCCATGAAAGGGGGTAGCTATGTGTATTACTTTGAAAACTTTATTGATGTTTCATATCTAACCAATTTTATTAGTCCAATTTTAGAATTTCTATCGAGTGTAGGGATTAATTTCTTTGGAAACGATCCAGTATCTGCTGGATTTGGTTTATTTAATGCTGGTGGTATTATTTTTATGATTATTGGAATTGGTTTTTCGAAACCTTTGGCAGACAAGTATGGAAAACGAAATGTTTTTGGATGGTTTTTATTTATCTCAACCCTATTTATTCTTCTTTTTTACTTCCTGAAACCCACTTCAATTGCATTTATTTTTGGAGCTCAAATTTTACATGGTTTTTTCTATGGAATCACCATTCCGTTGTTATGGGCTATGATTGCTGATGTGGCAGATTTTTCAGAGTGGAAAAATAACCGCAGAGCAACTGCTATAATATTTTCTGCCATGATGGTTGGACTTAAACTTGGACTCACTGTTGGAAGTTCATTGGTAACTCAAATACTTTCATCTTATGGCTATGTTGCAAACAGTGAATTGGGACAATCTTCCGAGGTAGTATTAGGCACTAAACTTCTTGTTAGTGTTTATCCCTCAATACCATTTTTGATGGGTGTAGCTCTTTTATTTTTCTACGAAATAAATAAAAGTATGGAATCTCAAATTGAATTAGACTTAAAACAAAGACGAAATAACTAACAATTATGCCTGAAGACAATATCGATCATATAGATTTTGATGCATTAAATAAAAAGGCACTGTCTGCACCTTTAGTAACTCATATATACACAGCAGACCCCTCTGCTCATTATTTTAATGGTAAAATATATATATACCCTTCTCATGACATTGATGCAGGTGAGGCATTTGATGATTTAGGTAGTCACTTTGCAATGGAAGATTATCACGTGATTTCTATGGATTCAATTGAAAGCGAAGCTATTGATCATGGAGTAGCATTACATGTTGACGATATACCTTGGGCAAAACAGCAAATGTGGGCTCCAGATGCTAACGAAAAAGATGGAAAATTTTACCTTTTCTTCCCAGCAAAGGATTATGATGATATTTTCCGAATTGGAGTTGCCGTAAGTGATAAGCCTACTGGCCCTTTTATTGCACAACCCAATGCCATTAAGGGTAGCTTTTCAATTGATCCAGCAGTTTACAAGGACGACAATGGCGCCTATTATATGTACTTTGGTGGGCTATGGGGTGGACAATTACAACGATGGCAAAAAGGTAAATTTAATGCTGAACAACCTGAAAGTCCAACAGCTTTTATACCTGCAAAAAATGAACCAGCATTGCTTCCATTTGTAGTAAAAATGTCAGAGGATTTACTTGAGTTTGATGAAGAACCTAAAGCACTTCAAATTCTTGATGAAAATGGTAATTTACTTCTTTCAGGAGATCACGAACGTCGTTTTTTTGAGGCAGCATGGATGCATAAACATAACGATACATATTACTTTTCGTATTCTACTGGTGATACGCATTATATATGTTATGCTACTGGAAATAACCCTTATGGCCCTTTCACCTATAGAGGTAGAATTTTGAACCCTGTTGTAGGGTGGACTTCTCATCATTCTATTTGTAAAATTGAAGATAAAACATATTTATTTTATCACGATTCGTCCCTATCAAAAGGCATTACGCATTTGCGTTGTATAAAAGTGGCTGAAATTAAGTATCGAGAGGACGGTTCAATTATTACTCTGAATCCATATGGCAATGTTTAAATCAAATTTGAATATATTTAAATTAATGAATAATGGGTCGTAAATATTATATAGGATTTGACTTAGGAAGTTCATCCGTTAAAGCGGCTTTAGTAGATGCAGCTACAAGTGAAAATATATTGAGTCTTCACGAACCCCAACACGAAATGTCCATTCTTTCAGAGCAAAGCGATTGGGCGGAACAAGACCCTAACGATTGGTGGACCTATTTATCTCAAGCTACAATACGAATTTTACAAGAATCAAAAATCGATCCTTCGTCCATTCAAGCCGTTGGAATTTCTTATCAAATGCACGGTTTGGTGCTTGTTGATTCAGAGGGAGACCCTTTACGAAATGCAATTATTTGGTGTGATAGTAGAGCCGTGGAAATTGGAAATAAAGCATTTGAGGACATGTCACCGCTGAAATGTTCAGAATCTCTCTTAAATTCACCGGCAAATTTTACAGCCTCTAAGCTCAAATGGGTGAAAGAAAACGAACCTGAATTGTTTGATAAAATTTATAAATTTATGTTACCCGGTGATTTTATTGCATTTAAACTAACAGATGAAATTTCAACCACTAAAAATGGTCTTTCAGAAGGTATATTTTGGGACTATAAATTGAATAATATAGCGGATTGGTTATTGGATTACTTTGGTTTTAATTCTGACTTAGTTCCAAACATTGTAGAAAATTTTAGTCCACAAGGATACATTACAAAAAGAGCTTCTGCCGAGACCGGTTTACCTGAAGGTATACCAGTAACATACAGAGCAGGAGATCAACCCAATAATGCCCTTTCCTTAAACGTTTTTAATGACGGAGATGTCGCAGCTACTGGAGGAACCTCTGGGGTCATATATGCTGTAACCAAAAATAAAAAATCTAAGGAATCAAGTAGAATTAATCACTTCGCACATGTAAATTATTCTGAAAATAATCATACAATCGGTAAATTATTGTGTATAAATGGTGCAGGAATCATGTACCGCTGGTTACGCAATCAAAGTTCTGCAGAATCCTATGAAACGATGAATAGGAAAGCGTCTAAAGTTCCCATTGGATCTGATGGCTTGGTCA
>JAQCDS010000014.1 GCA_027620655.1 Bacteroidota bacterium
ATGTACTGAAGACGGGACTTGAACCCGTACGGCCTAATGGCCATTGGATTTTAAGTCCAACGTGTCTACCAATTCCACCACTTCAGCATTAAGACTTAAAAATTATGAGCGAAAGACGGGATTTGAACCCGCGACCCTCACCTTGGCAAGGTGATGCTCTACCCCTGAGCTACTTTCGCAATTTATAAGAACGTTCCTTTGACAAACAAAGGGGATGCAAATTTAACACATTTCTGATAATACCAAAGTTTTTTTTGGCTTTTCATCATTTCTTTTTTGTAAGCATACGCTTAATTTCATTCAGCTTCATCAAGGCCTCAACAGGCGTCAATCGATCAATATCTGTATCTAAAATATCGGTTTTTAATTCTTCCAATAATGGGTCATCTAAATTGAAAAAACTCAATTGCATGTCAGAATTCAAATCTTTGACTTTAGCGGTTAGTTCGTCTCCAGAATGTGATTTTTCGAGTTGTTTTAATATTTTCTTCGAACGCTGTAACACCGCCTGTGGCATTCCTGCCATTTTTGCGACATGAATTCCAAAGCTATGCTGACTTCCACCAGCAACTAAAGTCCTTAAAAACAACACATTGTCTTTCAACTCTTTAACAGCAACATTATAATTTTTGATACGTGAAAACGTTTCGGTCATTTCATTCAACTCGTGGTAGTGGGTTGCAAAAAGCGTCTTGGCACGCGATGGATGTTCATGTAAATACTCACTAATTGCCCAAGCAATAGATATCCCATCGTAAGTACTTGTGCCTCGTCCAATTTCATCTAACAACACTAAACTTCGTTCTGAAATATTATTTAAAATTGAAGCAGTTTCATTCATTTCTACCATAAAAGTAGATTCGCCCATAGATATATTATCACTGGCACCAACTCTAGTAAAAAGTTTGTCCACCACGCCAATTCTTGCATATTCGGCAGGAACAAAACTTCCTATTTGTGCCAATAAAACAATTAAGGCCGTTTGGCGTAAAATCGCTGACTTTCCTGACATATTTGGTCCAGTAATCATAATAATTTGTTGTGTTTCACGATCTAAAAAAACATCATTGGCAACATAGGTTTCGCCCAGTGGCAATTGCTGTTCAATTACAGGGTGGCGACCTTTTTTGATGTCTAAATCAAAACTATTATCTAATAGTGGAGAAGTATAATGGTGTTGCTTAGCCAAATGTGCAAAAGCACTCAAACAATCCAATTGAGCAATTAAATATGCATTTTGTTGTACCGCTTTGATATTGCCATGCATCCAACTGATTAACTCTGAAAATATACGTTGCTCAATGGCTAAAATTTGATCTTCTGCGCCTAATATTTTTTGTTCATATTCTTTTAATTCTTCTGTAATATAACGCTCTGCATTGACCAATGTTTGTTTGCGAACCCAGTGCTCTGGAACCTTGTCTTTGTGTGTGTTTCGAACTTCAATGTAATAGCCAAAAACATTATTTGAAGCAATTTTTAAGGATGGAATTCCAGTTGCTTCACTCTCACGTGCCAACATTTGATCCAAATAATCTATACCAGAAAATGCAATAGCTCGCAATGCTTCCAATTCTTCTGATGCTGTTGATGCAATAGTGTTTCCTTTTAGAATATTTACTGGTGCTTCTTCGTTTAGAGTGATTGAAATTTTTTCTCTTAACTCCTCGCAATCCTTAATGCGATTCCCTAATGCCGCCAATGTAGAATGCCCACAATTAAGCGCTAGTGTTTTTATTGGCAAAATTTGTTCTAAAGAATTTTTTAATTGTACAACTTCACGAGGATTAACTTTACCCGTAGCAACTTTTGAAATTAATCGTTCCAAATCACCAATACCTTTGATGCTCGATTGCAATTGCTGAAGTTCTAAATCATTATCATAAAAAAACTGAACCACCTCGTGGCGGGCCTGAATTTTTTCAACAGATTTTAATGGCAATGCCAGCCAACGTTTCAACAATCGACCACCCATAGGCGAAAGAGTTTTATCGATAATTTGGATCAGTGTTACTGCATTGTGATTTGTGGAATGGTACAATTCCAAATTTCTAATGGTAAATTTATCCATCCACACAAAATCATCTTCTAAAATACGCTCTATAGACGTAATGTGTTGTAATTTGTGATGTTGTGTTTCTCCTAAGTAATGAAGAATCGCACCAGAAGCTACAAGACCATAATTTAGGGCATCTACACCAAAGCCCTTAAGAGTTTTGGTTTGAAAATGTTTACATAAGGATTCGATGGCATAATCGTCATGAAATACCCAATCTTCCAAAAAAAATACATGAAAATCATCTCCAAACGTCTTATTAAAAAAAGCTCGTTTTTGTTTTTCAATAAGAACTTCGCTAGGACTAAAATTTTGAAGCAACTTAGCCACATAAGCTTCGCTTCCCTGAGCCACTAAAAACTCGCCTGTAGAAACATCCAAAAACGAAACTCCCACAGTTTTCCCAAAATAAACAGCCGCTAAAAAATTATTTGATTTTGAACTTAATACCTCATCATTTAGCGATACCCCTGGAGTGATGAGTTCTGTAACGCCACGTTTTACTATCTTTTTGGTTTGTTTTGGATCTTCCAACTGGTCGCAAATGGCCACACGTTCTCCAGCTTTGACTAATTTTGGCAAATAGGTATTCAAAGAATGGTGAGGGAACCCTGCAAGTTCTGTTTCGCTTTGACTTCCAGCACCGCGTTTGGTCAGGATAATATCTAAAATTTTGGCCGCTTTTACTGCATCACTTCCAAAAGTTTCATAAAAATCTCCAACACGAAACAATAAGAGTGTATCGGGGTACTTTGCCTTGATGGCATTGTACTGTTTCATAAGTGGAGTTTCCTTTTTTACTTTTTTGGCCAATGAATCTTTGTTTTAAAAGAGTACTTTTGTTGGTGTGTATAAAGATGCTAATGTAACTAATTTTAGTGTGTTTTAAAACCTAACAATAGAGAATTCTGCCCATGCGAAAATTGAAAAATAGCGAATTGGATCGATTGAGTGTAGAAGCATTCAAATCCGTTGAAAAAACACCGCTAATTGTTATTTTAGATAATATCCGAAGTTTAAACAATGTGGGGAGTGTTTTTAGAACCTCTGATGCTTTTCGGATTGAACATATATATCTCTGTGGTATTACTGCAACACCACCTCACAAAGATATTCAAAAAACAGCTTTGGGAAGTACAGCATCTGTAAGCTGGTCTTATGTTGAAAATACCCTAGATATTGTAAAAGAATTACAACAAAAAAGTATACACGTTCTAGCCATTGAGCAAGCCGAAAATGCTACTTTGCTTCAAAACTTTTATCCGAACAATGACCGTATTTATGCCGTTGTTTTTGGGCATGAGGTTAAAGGGGTTTCACAAGAGGTTGTAAGTCAATGTAATGAGGTGATTGAAATTCCTCAATTTGGCACCAAACATTCTTTAAATATTGCTGTGAGCTGTGGCGTAGTGCTTTGGGATTTGTTTTCAAAAATAAATCAACCCTGAATTTGTTCTAGTAACCACAAATAATCGTGGCGGTTTTCAATAAAATCACGATCTGAAATATCAATAATTTTCACTTTAATCTGTGGCGTATTTTTGATAAAATCCAAATACCCTAAATGAATTTTATCCAGATACTCAGATTCCAAATTTCTTTCATATGCTCTTCCTCGCTTTTTGATATTCAGTTGTAATTTTTCAGTATTTTGATGCAAATAAATGTACAAATCTGGACGTTTTATATCTTTATAAACTTGATAAAACAATTTTCTGTACAACAAAAACTCATCTTCTTGCAAAGTGATTTTTGAAAATATAAGTGACTTAAAAACATCATAGTCGGCAATTATAAAATCTTTGAATAAATCTAGTTGTGATAAATCTTCAGAAATTTGTTGGTATCTGTCGGCTAAAAAAGACATTTCTAAGGTAAATGCATAGCGTTCTGCATCTTCATAAAATTTGGGTAAAAATGGATTGTCTGCAAAACGTTCAAAAATAGATTTCGCATTAAAATCTTTGGCCATCATTTGCGTTAAACTCGATTTTCCAGCACCAATATTCCCTTCAATGGCAATAAAATTATAGGCAGAAAAATCAAAACTTTCAAGTGGGTTTTGTAATGTTTCTTTTTGTTTTATTATTGTGCTATTATCTTTACAACAGGCCAAAAGCGTTGATATTGTTTTTTTCTGAACTGGATGAAGCAATTCTGGCGCAATATCGTTAAGGGGTTGCAACACAAAGCGTCGTTGTTCAAGTCGTGGGTGAGGAACACCTAGTATGTTATTTTCAATGACATCTTCATTAAAAAATAAGATGTCGAGATCAATGGTTCGAGCATGATATTGACCATCATCAAAACGTCTGCGACCATGCTGTTCTTCAATTTGAAGAAGTTTTGAAAGCACTAGTTCTGCTGAAAAACAAGTTCTGACTTCAATACAGGCATTGATAAAAGCATCGCCTACAAACCCCATTGCTGGGGTTTCATAGCAGGATGATATTTTTAACACACTTCCCACTTCACAATGGATAGAATCAATGGCCAATTGCAAATAGGAAAGCCGATTGCCTACATTACTTCCAAGTCCTATATATAGTCGCTTTTGATCACTCATAAAAACAGCAATTTAGGTAAAAGAAAAATTAAAATTATATCTTTACTAAAGTATTTATTGACAACCAATGACACTAAAAGAAAAAGTTTTAGCACAACGCCTTTATTTAATTCTGGGTCTGTTATTTGTTACCTCTTTGGTGGTTTCAAATTTGATTTTCAAAAAATTTTTTTACTACTACCCCTTTGATTTTTCAATTTTTGGTGTCAAAATATTTGAAATTTCTGTGGGTATTCTGCCTTACCCTATTACCTTTCTAATTACAGATCTAATTAGTGAAATTTATGGAAAGAAAAAAGCTAACGAAGTGGTAGTTGGAGGAATTTTTGCCTCCTTTTTTGCAATGGGAATCATTTATGTGGCCAATGCAGCTCCAGCTACAGATTGGTCACCTGTTACAGATAATTTATTTTCAACGGTTTTTGGAAGCACTGCAATTGCTGTTTTGGCGAGTATGTTAGCCTATCTATTTGCACAATTTGTAGACATCCAAATTTATCATTTTTGGAAAAAATTGACACAAGGCAAACACCTTTGGCTACGTAATAATTGTTCTACTTTTTTGTCACAATTTATAGATACTGCAACCGTTTTATTGTTACTGTGCTCATTTGGTGAAATCGACTGGGATTTGTTTGGCGGACTTTTAATCGCAGGTTTTTTATTTAAAGTTATTATAGCAGCGCTAGATACTCCTTTTTTGTATTTGGGTGTTTATTATTTCAGGAAACGATTTAAGCTTGATCTCAACGAAGAAATCAAATTGGATTAAGCACCAACATTAAGTTTTATAACTAAACCTTCATTACTTCTAATGTTTAAAACTGTATCATCATCAAATATAAGATACTGCCCTTTAACACCGACAAGAGTGCCTTTATAATGTGGTGTTTTGCTGAGATTCAAACTTTGTGGTTTTTCTGGATATTTTTGAACTGGAAATTTTAAAATTAGCGGTTCTTTAGTTCCAAGAAAATACGGTTGTACTTCATTTGGTAATTGGCTTGAGAGTTGGTGACGCCATGTCTTTAAGTCCTCAAAATTGGTATTCCCTTTGAGCATTTCGCGCCAATTGGTTTTGTCACTAACAAATTTTTTGAGTGCTACTTCAGCAACCCCTGCCAAATACCGATTTGGAACTTCCAAAATTTCTAAAGCTTCCTGCGCCCCTTGATCTATCCAACGTGTTGGAACTTGTGTTTTTCGAGTAACCCCTACTTTTACATTACTTGAATTTGCTAAATAAACTATATGGGGTTGTAATTGCACCTTTTTTTCAAATTCTAAATCACGATCTTCAATACCTAAATGGGCTTTACTCAACTCTGGATGCATGATCCAATCAGCGGTTTGTGGTTGTTCAAAAAAACATGATTTACAAAATCCTTGTCGAAAAGTTATTTCATCGTTTCCACAATTTAAACATTCATAACCCACAAACTCTATTGTTACTGTTTTTTGTAGCAATTGATGCACCTGAATCAAGTCATTGTTCAAATTCAAATAATAATTAATAGGGTTTGAAAACTCCGTTTGCATTTTAGTAAGAACACCTTGATAAAGCATTGAGATTTTTTATTACTTTTAAACTCGTAAATATAAATAATTTTATGCCAATTCCATTAGTTAATTCCGTTGCAAGTTGGATTTTAAAGAAACGATTTCATCAAATAGATTTGTTTCTTAAATATCCCTATGAAGTTCAAAATGAGCTACTTACAAATCTCTTGGAATCGGCAAAAAATACAGAATTTGGACAACAGTACGATTTTAAGACTATAAAAACATATCGAGAATTTGCAAATAGAGTTCCCGTTTCAACCTACGAAAATTATCATGAATTCATTGAGCGCTCTCGTAGGGGTGAGCAAAATATTTTTTGGCCAAAACCCATCAAATGGTTTGCAAAATCTAGTGGAACAACAAATGCTAAAAGTAAATTTATCCCTGTAAGTAACGCCTCTTTAGAAGACTGTCACTATGCCGCTGGAAAAGACTTATTGTGTATGTATTTCAACAACAACCCTGATTCTGAATTATTTAATGGTAAAAATTTACGCCTTGGTGGAAGTAAAGAATTATATGAGGAAAATGGGACTGTTTTTGGCGATCTTTCAGCAATCCTAATTGATAATATGCCTTTTTGGGCAGAGTTTAGCAGCACCCCTAGCAACAAAGTATCTTTGATGAGCGACTGGGAATCAAAAATGCAAGCTATTGTGGACGAAACTATAAATGAAAATGTTACAAGTTTAGCGGGTGTCCCCTCTTGGATGTTAGTATTACTTAATAATGTACTGGAAAGTACTGGGAAGTCAAATCTTCTGGAAATTTGGCCTAATTTAGAAGTTTATTTTCATGGTGGGGTCAGTTTTTTGCCTTATGCTGAGCAATATAAAAACATCATACCATCGTCCTCGTTTAAATACTACGAAACCTATAATGCTTCAGAGGGGTTTTTTGCCATACAAGATCAAAATGATTCTGATGAATTGCTTTTGATGTTGGACTATGGTATATTTTATGAATTTATTCCAATGGATACCTATGGAACTACAAATGAAAAAGTAATTCCATTACATGAAGTAGAAAAAGGAAAAAACTATGCCATCATCATTACCACCAATGCGGGGTTGTGGCGCTATAAAATTGGAGATACAGTACGTTTTACATGTATTGATCCTTACCGCATTAAAGTAACAGGGCGAACCAAACATTTTATCAATGTTTTTGGAGAAGAACTCATTATTGAAAATACGGATAAAGCCCTAAAAAATGTCTCCAAAAAGACAGGCTGTGAAATAATAGACTACACCGTAGCCCCTATTTTTATGAAAGGCAAACAAAAAGGCGCACATGAATGGCTGATTGAATTTAAAACCTCACCAAAAGACATCGATTATTTTACAGAACTATTGGACAACGCACTTAAAGCTTTAAATTCCGATTATGAAGCCAAACGCTACAACAATATGACATTAAATCGTCCAAAAATCAATGTGGCACGACCTCAACAGTTTCATGATTGGTTAAAAAGTAAAAATAAACTTGGTGGGCAACACAAAGTTCCTAGACTCTCCAACTCTAGAGAACTTTTGGAAGAATTAATAAAACTGGGGTGAATTTCTTGGACTTTAAACTTGTTTCAGAGTCCAATTTGTGGCACACAAGTTGCTTACATTGATATAATCTTGTTATATTTAATATAATTTTAACCCTAAATTTAGACTACTATGATGTCCAAAATTTTTATTAAAAAATAAACAATAAGGAGCGTATTTTAAGAGACCGCTTTTAGTTGTTTTAGGCGAGTGCGACTCAAGTGCTTTTTAGCATAATCCTTATCCACAACAAGTGAAGATTCTTTGCTTCCTGGTAAAGTAAACATCGCATCTGTTAGGATTTCTTCACACAAAGAGCGTAGGCCTCTTGCGCCAAGCTTATATTCCACGGCCTTTTGAACGATAAAATCTAAAGCTTCTTCTTCAAAACTTAGCGCTATATTATCCATTTCAAACAATTTTTTATACTGTTTGACAATAGCATTTTTAGGTTCTGTTAAAATCGCTTTTAGTGATGACGCGTCTAAAGGATTCATATAGGTGAGTACTGGTAAGCGGCCAATAATTTCTGGAATCAATCCAAAATCCTTGAGATCCTTTGGTGTAATATATTGTAAAAGGTTTTGGCTATCAATTTTTTCACCCTCCTGAGAAGATTTATAGCCTATGGCAGCCATGTTTAAGCGTTTTGAAATATGTCGCTCTATACCATCAAAAGCACCTCCAGCGATAAATAATATATTCTCTGTATCAACTTCAATAAATTTTTGATCGGGGTGTTTTCTACCGCCTTTTGGCGGGACATTAACAACGGTACCTTCTAGTAGTTTTAAAAGAGCTTGCTGCACCCCCTCGCCAGAGACATCTCTAGTAATGGAAGGATTGTCGCTTTTTCGAGCAATTTTGTCAATTTCATCAATAAATACAATGCCTCGTTCTGCTTTTTCTTGATTGTAATCTGCAGCTTGCAATAAACGCGTTAGCATACTTTCTACATCTTCTCCTACATAGCCTGCTTCGGTTAAAACTGTTGCATCTACAATGGCTAATGGTACATTAAGCATTTTGGCAATGGTTTTGGCCATTAGGGTTTTTCCTGTCCCTGTTTGTCCTACCATAATGATATTACTCTTTTGGATTTCTATATCATCTTCAGAAACAGGTTGAAGTAATCTTTTGTAGTGGTTATACACCGCTACAGACATTACTTTTTTAGTTTGTTCTTGACCTATAATATAGCTGTCCAAAAACGCTTTAATTTCCTGAGGCTTTTTGAGCATGACCTCAGGTGTTAACTCCTGACCTATATGTTTTGATTCTTCAGCAACAATACCATGTGCTTGCACAATACATCGATCACAAATGTGTGCATCAAGACCCGCAATTAGGAGGTTTGTATCTGCCTTTTGCTTGCCGCAAAATGAACATTCTAATTCTTCTTTTGCCATCGATTATTGTCGTTTGAGGTTGAGTTGATATTAAAATTATTTTCTGGAAAGAATTTCGTCAATCATACCATATTCAAGTGCCTTATCAGCTTTCATCCAATAGTCACGATCACTGTCGGCATATACTTTATCGTAGTCTTGCCCAGTGTGACTTGATATTATATTGTAAAGTTCTTCTTTCAAGGTCAATATCTCACGAGCAGTAATTTCAATATCGCTGGCTTGACCTTGTGCGCCACCCAATGGTTGATGTATCATCACTCTGGAATGTGTTAATCCACTTCGTTTTCCTTTCGCTCCAGCACATAACAATACAGCTCCCATAGACGCCGCCATTCCTGTACAAATTGTAGCTACGTCTGGTTTTATAAGTTGCATGGTGTCATAAATTCCTAGACCTGCATAAACACTTCCGCCTGGTGAGTTGATATAAATTTGAATATCTTTGGACGCATCCGTACTTTCCAAAAACAATAATTGGGCTTGAATGATATTGGCTACTTGATCATTTATGGCTGTTCCCATAAAGATGATTCGATCCATCATCAATCTCGAAAAAACATCAAAAATAGCAATATTCATTTGACGTTCTTCAATAATATTTGGTGTGAGCCCCATTGGAGTCATACTACTCACAATTTTATCGTAGTAAGTACTGCTAATGCCTTGATCTTTTATTGCAAATTTATTGAATTCCTTTCCGTAGTCCATATACTTATTTGTTTTAAGACTGTAAATATAATATTATTTAAATCTTTTGAATATGTTTAAAAACAAAAAACACTTCCGAAGAAGTGTTTTTAAAACATTTTTGTCATTATTTACTTTCCATAAACTTCTTTAACAAAAGCATCATAAGTCAATTTTTTGACTTTTAGATTCGCATTTTCTTTATAAAAGTTAAGTAGTTTTTGACTTGTAAGTTGTTCAGACATACGTTTGACTTCATCTTGATTTGAAAGTACTCTGGCCACAATGTCTTCTACTTCTTTATCGCTTGGGTTCAATTGTCCAAATTGTGCCATTTGACCTTTTATCATCTCACCAGCGTAAGCTTTGAGTTCTTCAAAATTAACTTGTAAATTATTGTCTACAATGAGCTTACTTTCAATCAATTGGTAGCGCATACTTTTTTCAGACTTTTCGTACTCTTCTTTGGCCTGTGCTTCATTCATTGGCTCTTCACCAACAGTTTGTAACCATTTTTGTAAAAATTCGGATGGTAAATCGAACTTGGTGTTTTCTACCAAATATTCTGTAACATCATTTAATAATTTTTGGTCAGACTGTTGAACAAATTGTTTTTCAGCATCTGCTTTTATTCTTGCTTTAAGCTCAGTAACGCTTTTTACGGCATCTTTGCCAAATAATTTATCGAACAACTCTTGATCCAAATCGGCCAAACCTCTTTCATTAATTTCATTTACAGTAAAAGTGAGTTGAACATTTAAATCGTGGGCCTTATCATGATCAACTTTTAGATAGGTCATCAAGTCGTGATCATCTGTAAAAAGTCCTTTTGTTTTTACAGTGATGATGTCGCCAACTTTAGCACCAACAAATTTTTTCAAATTAGCTTTGCCTTTGATTTTGTCTAAAGAAATTGTTGTTGTTGATTCTATACCTTCCTCATCATTAAAAAACACTCCTGTAACCTCATCACCATCAGTGACTACAGATTTTGAAATCAATTGGCCATATTGCTTTTGAATGTTTGAGATTTGATTATCAATCATTTTATCATCTGCAACAATTGTGTAGTGTTTTATAGATTTACGTCCATTTAATTTAATATCAAATTCTGGACTCAATCCAATTTCAAATTCAAAAGAAAATGCATCAGCATCCCAATCAATATCGTCTTGTTGTTTTGGTAAAGGATTGCCCAAAACATCAAGTTTTTCGTCATTAAGATATTTTCCTAAAGATTCTTGAAGTAGTTTATTTACCTCATCAACTAATACCGCTTTCCCATATTGTTTTTTGATTAATCCCAATGGAACTTGACCTTTTCTAAAGCCAGGAATATTTGCAGACTTTCGGTAATCGGTAAGTATTTTCTCTACTTTTCCAGAATAATCATTCTTGTCGATATCGATTTTTACAACCGCATTTAGGGCATCTTTATTTTCTCTTGTAATATTCATTGTAATGAATTAAAAATTGGGTGGCAAAAGTACAACATTTTTAGTGGAGTACAAATATTTTAATGTTTTGAAAATCAATCAATAAAATGAGTAACGGCAGTAAAAAATTCATTGGGGTTTTCGGCATGAAGCCAATGGCCCGCATTTGAAATGGTAACGACATCAGAATTTGGAAATTGAACGGAAATCTGTTTTTCATCTTCCGGACCAATATATTCAGATTTGTCTCCTCTTAAAAATAGTGTTGATGTTTCAACTTTAAGGTGCGAAGGCAGTGCTTCTCCAATTTCACTTACATTATTTTTCAGCGCATTTAAATTGAGTCGTAACCCCAATTGTCCTTGAGAAACCCAATACAGATTTTTTAGTAAAAATTGTCTTATGCCAAATTCAGAAATATAATTTGAAAGTTGTTCATCGGCTTGTGTTCTGTTTTTTAGAGTTGTAAAGTCTAGAGCCGAAAGGCCTTCCAAAATCGCATCGTGATGAATGGGGTAGAAACGTGGAGCAATATCTGCAACAATAAGTTTATTTACCAAATCTGGATAAAGCGCCGTAAATAGCATGGCGGTTTTTCCTCCCATTGAATGCCCCAATATAATACATTTTTTAATGTTATAATGCGCGCAGTAGGTCAATAAATCCTCTGCTAAAAGTTCATAATCAAATGCTTCTGAATGAAAACTTCTTCCATGATTTCTTTGATCAACAAAATGGATTTGATAGCCTAATTGAGAAAAACGCTTCCCCAATGTTTTCCAATTATCGCCCATGCCCAAAAATCCGTGTAATATTATAAAAGGAGTCCCCTCCCCAAATATTTTTGAATGTAATATCATTATTTTAATCGATTCAGATACATGTTAATGACATTTTCTATACCCAAATACAAACTTTCTGAAATTAGAGCATGACCAATTGAAACCTCTGATAAATTTGGAACATTTTGCTTAAAGAATTTGATGTTATCTAATGATAAATCATGGCCCGCATTTACGCCTAAATCATAATTATGCGCAAGTATGGCACAATCGGAGTAAGGTTTTACGGCATCAAAATTTTCAAGTGCATAGTGTTGGGCAAAATTTTCGGTGTAGAGTTCAATCCTATCGGTCCCTGTTGCTTTTGCTGCCTCAACTTGACGTAAATCTGGGTCTAAAAAAATTGAAGTGCGAATGCCATTATTTTTAAACTCATTAATGATTTCTGAAAGAAATGATTGATGTTTAATACAATCCCAACCTGCATTGCTTGTTATGGCATCTTCTGCATCTGGAACAAGAGTCACTTGTGTGGGTTTTACAGCTATCACCAAATCAATAAATTTTGGAATAGGATTGCCTTCAATATTGTATTCTGTATATACCTCAGATTTTAAATCATAGGCATCTTGATAGCGAATATGGCGTTCGTCTGGACGAGGGTGAATGGTAATACCTTGAGCGCCAAACTCCTGTGCATCTTTTGCAAATTGTACAATATTTGGCACATCTCCACCTCTTGCATTTCTTAGTGTTGCTATTTTATTGATGTTTACACTTAGCTTCGTCATGTCTCAGAATATTTAGACTACAAAAATACAAAGTCCATAGCTTAAAGTATATTATTTTTAATTATTTTGCATCAACTCATAAAACAAGTTATGCCACTAGATCAGTACATCATAAATGACCTAAAACCTTTTGATTTAAATACTCCTATAGGAGAGCTACAAGAAGTGTTTAATCAATTGACCTATTCTCATGTTCCAATTCAAAAAGATGGAATTTATATTGGGTGCTTGTCCGAAACAGATGTGTATTGTTTTGACGCCAATGAAAAAGTTGAAGATGTATTATACGCTATAGAACATTTTAATGTCCACCAATCCACAATTTGGCTCGATGTTTTGGATACGTTTGCACTTAATGATTCTAATATTATGCCTGTACTTGATGAGGAGAACAATTATCTTGGTTATTATCAATTAATTGATGTGATTTCATTGTTTAGAAATACGCCATTTTTTTCAGAGGCTGGAGGTATAATTGTCATTGAAAAAGCCTACAACGATTATTCCTTTAGTGAAGTTTGTCAAATTGTAGAGTCGAATAATGTCAAAGTTTTGGGTGTTTTTGTATCAAGAATTAAAAATGACATGGCACAAATCACCATAAAAATTGAAAACTCTGGTTTGAGTGCCATCTTTGAAACGTTGAGGAGGTATGGATACACCATTATTTCTGGTCATGAAGACGATAGTTTTCTAAAAACTTTGAAAGATCGTTCTGCATACTTAGATCGTTATTTAAATTTGTAATTTTGCAACTATGAAAATTGCTATTTACGGACCAGATTTTAATGAACGATCGCATTCGGCTATTGTTACCCTTACTGAATATTTGAGTGAAAAGGCGGTTGAAGTTGCTGTAGAAAACAATTTTCATGATTCTATAGCAAAGCAATCTTCAATAAAAATTGAGCGTTTTGGTTTTCAAACATTTAAAAAATTAGACACATCCTTTGATTTACTCATTTGTGTCGGAGGCGATGGCACCACATTACGAGCCATTACATATGTAAAAGACTTAAATATCCCAATTGTTGGCATCAATACAGGTCGGCTTGGATTTTTGGCAACAATTAAAAAAGATTCAATTGTTGGTGCTTTGGATCAGATTTTTGAAGGAAAATATCGAATTTCAAAACGCAGTGTTTTATCCGTTACAACAGATAAAAAAGAGGCCAATTTTGATTTGGATTTTGCTCTAAACGAAGTTGCAATTAGCAGAAAAAATACAACTTCCATGATTAGTATTGAAACATGGTTGGACGATGAATATTTAACTTCCTATTGGGCTGATGGGCTTATCATTTCAACACCAACAGGATCAACGGGTTATTCCTTGAGTTGTGGTGGTCCGGTGATTATGCCAGAATCTGACAGCTTGGTTCTTACCCCTATTGCACCTCACAACTTAAATGCTCGCCCTCTTGTTATTTCCGCTAAAAGAGAAATTAGACTTAAAGTCAGTGGTCGAGAAGATGAATATTTGGTATCCTTGGATTCTCGAATTAATTCTCTTGAAAATACAATTGGAATTACAATCAAAAAAGCACCATACAGCATTCAAATGATTGAGCTTGAAGATGTAACTTTTATTGAAACCTTACGAAAAAAACTTCTTTGGGGCGCCGATCAAAGAAACTAAACAATAATTTGTTGTTTTTTTAGTTTACTTAGTCCATGATATAGCCGTTTTGAGGCGAGTTCAATTTTGCTATATTTGCACACATTTGAAAAGTTGATGAAGACCTTATATTTCTCCCTAATATTTATACTCTCCACAAATCTTGGAATTTCCCAGATTTATGAAATTGGAGTATTTGGTGGAGGAACAAATGTTATTGGTGATGTTGGTTCTACGACATTTGTAGCGCCAAAAAAATTAGCAATTGGAGGTATTATTCGATGGAATAGAAGTCCTAGGCATTCCTACAGGGCAAGTGTTATTTATACAACGCTTTTTGGAAACGACAATCTTTCTAGTGATCCAAAAAGAGAAATAAGAGGCTACTATTTCAATGCGCGATCTTTGGAAGTCTCCGCAGGAATGGAGTTTACCTTTCTAGATTTCGATTTACACAGAAGAAGTTTTAACTTTAGCCCCTATTTATACACAGGCGTTAGTATGCTAAATCACCCCAATTTTTATTATGCCAATAATATTCTCGTTTCAGAAAAAACAAGAAGTAATGCTTTTGGGATTCCCATTGCTTTGGGCATAAAAGTTACCCTAACTGATCACATTATTTTTGGTATGGAAGTTGCGGCAAGGTATACTTTTTCTGATGAATTGGACGGTAGTGTCCCAGACACAAAAGAATTGAAAAAATTACGCTTTGGAAATATTAACAACACAGACTGGTATGTTTTTAGTGGAATTACCTTAACTTACACATTTGGTCGAAACCCTTGTTTTTGTGATTATTAAATGAATCTAGAAATAGACATACTCAACCACCCCCTTCCAAAACATATTGCGATAATTATGGATGGCAATGGACGTTGGGCAAAATCCAGAGGGAGAATACGTGCTTTTGGACATGAAAATGGAACAAAAGCCGTTAGAACAACCGTTGAAAGCTGTGCTAAATTGGGCATAGAACACCTTACGCTTTATGCCTTTTCTACAGAAAATTGGAAACGCCCAAAACTAGAAGTAAAAACACTAATGCAGTTGTTGATTTCTTCACTCAAAAAAGAAATGAATACACTTCAAAAGAATAATATTCGATTGAATGCAATTGGAAATATTGAAACACTTCCAAAAAAAGTGTTCGATGAATTATCACATGTGATTGAAGCCACAAAAATGAATTCTAGAATGACCTTGAACCTTGCTCTTAGCTATGGTTCTAGGGACGAATTGACACATGTTGTGAAAGAAATTGGAGAAAAAATCAAAAATAATATAATTTCTCCCGAAAAAATTGATGAATCAATAATAAATCAGCATCTTTACACCCGAAATTTACCAGAGGTTGATTTATTGATTAGAACTAGCGGAGAACAACGCCTGAGTAATTTCCTTTTATGGCAAATTGCTTACGCCGAATTGTATTTTACAAAAGTCTTTTGGCCAGACTTTAGTAATGAAGATTTGTACAAAGCTATTGCCAGTTACCAAAAAAGAGAACGAAGATTTGGAAAAACAAGTGAACAACTTAACTAAAAAGACCTACAAATTTATATATATAATTGCTTGTTTCATGATATTCATGAGCAACACCGCGCATGGGCAAGCATTAGATGTGTCCAAAAGAAAAGACTACACCATTGCCGATATAAGTGTTAAAGGTGAAACTGTGTACGGTGCAGAAACAATCATTACCTATTCTGGACTGGTCAAAGGCGAAACTGTAACCATCCCTGGAGGTACAAAAATTAGTGATGGAATAAAAAAATTGTGGGATTCAAATCTTTTCTCAAATATTGATGTCTTTATTTCAAAAATTGATGGCAATGATATTTACTTAGAAATTCAGCTAGATGATCTTCCAGAGCTTAAAGATGTAAAAATTACTGGAGTTAAAAAAGGAAAAATTAGTGAGATCATTGAAGAAAACAAGCTAATTTCTGGAACAAAAGTTACCGAAAATCTAATCACAACAACAAAAAATTACCTTGAAAATAAGTATCGCAAAGAAGGATTTTTAAATGCTAAAACAATTATTGGCACAACAAAAGTTATAGACTCTGTAGAAAAATCTAGAGTCAATATGCAAATTCGCATAGATAAGGGTGAGAAGGTAAAAATTAAGAAAATTACATTTTCTGGCAATGAAAAACTAAGCAGCAAACGACTGCGAAAAGCCATGAAAAAAACAAAACAAATCAATCCTGTTCGATTACTAAAGCGGTCTAAGTTTATAGAAGCAGATTACAAAGAAGGCCTTGTTAGTGTGGTTGATAAATTAAAAGAAAAAGGATTTAGAGATGCGCGTATTATTTCAGATAGCATAATCATAAATAACGACAAAACAATAAGTATCAATATTGATATCGAAGAAGGAGAAAAATACACCTATGGTAAAATTAACTTTTTGGGCAATACAATATATTCTGATGAACAACTCAATCAAGTGCTGAAAATCAAAGAAGGTGATACTTACAATGGTGTGGAGCTAGAAAAACGAATTGCTGATAGTTCAGATCCTGATGCCTTTGATTTAACAAATTTATATCAAAACAATGGTTATTTATTTTCAACTATTACACCTGTAGAAGTCAGCACCAACGGCAATGTTATTGACATGGAAATTAGAATTACCGAAGGGAAACCTGCGTATTTCAAAAATATTTCCGTTAAAGGAAATAATAAAACCAACGACCATGTCGTGTATCGCGAATTACGAACAAGACCAGGGCAACTGTACAGTAAAAGTAATGTTGTTAGAACCCTTCGTGAACTTGGACAATTGGGCTTTTTTGATGCTCAAGAAATTTCGCCAGACTTGAAAAATGTTAACCCCAATGATGGAACACTCGATGTAGAATATAGCGTTGTAGAAAAAGGATCAAGTCAAATTGAACTGCAAGGCGGTTATGGTGGTGGTGGGTTTATTGGAACACTAGGGCTATCGTTTAACAACTTTGCAGTTAAAGATTTGTTTAATAAAGAAGCCTATACCCCTGTACCCATGGGAGATGGACAGAGTTTGGCGTTAAGACTGCAATCAAGTCGATTTTTTCAAACATATAGTTTTTCATTTACTGAGCCTTGGCTAGGTGGTAAAAAACCTGTTCAATTTTCAACTTCTATCTCACAAACAAAACAATTCTTGTTCAACAGAGCCACACGTTCTGCCGATAGAAGTAGAAGCTTCAATATTACAGGAATAAGTGTTGGAATTGCAAAAAAACTAACTGTCCCAGACGATTATTTTGTACTTTCTCAAAATTTGAGCTATCAATATTATGACTTAAATAATTATAATACAGGGCTTTTTACTTTTGGCGATGGTAATGCAAATAATTTGGCCTACACTATTGGTTTGAGCAGAAACAACACCTATAACGATCCTATTTACCCAGAAGGAGGGTCAAATTTTAACTTAACAGCAAAGCTGACACTGCCATACTCCTCTTTTAGCAAAGTAGATTATACTGCACTAAAAAGAGAAAGAGAAAGATTGACAGATCGTATAGGTGAATTAAGTAATACGCAAGATGATAATGAAATTGTTGAACGAAGAGAAGCAAGTGAAAGAATTAGTGAAATTGATCAAGAGCGCTTTAAGTGGTTAGAATTTTATAAAATTAAATTTACAGGAGATTGGTATACCAGAATTAAAGGAAAATTGGTGCTTAGACCAAGATTTGAGTTTGGGTTTTTGGGGGCATATGATAATGATAGAGGAATCATTCCTTTTGAACGTTTCTTTTTGGGTGGTGACGGTATGATTACCTATAGATTAGATGGACGAGAAGCTGTTGCACTTCGTGGATATGCAAATCAAACGTTATCTACGAATGACGGTGGAAGCATCTACAATAAGTTCTCACTTGAACTTAGACATCCAATAACACTAAAGGGCCAAACAAAAATCTTTGCATTAGCCTTTTTGGAGGGTGGTTCGTCTTACAATGATTTTAAAGACTTTAATCCATTTGATATTAAACGTTCTGCTGGAATTGGAATTCGTTTATTTATGCCTGCATTTGGATTATTGGGAATTGATTTTGGTCATGGATTTGATCCAATTCCAGGTGAAACAAGAAAAAATGGTTGGGAAACACATTTCATTCTTGGACAACAATTTTAATTTTTGGCACGGTAATTTCATTATTGTGTATGAATTAAAATTAATTTCGTTAATTTGAGTACTAGTCCCAAAACTGAAATTAAAATAATATGAAATATTTTAGTAAAAATAACTTTACCACCAAAGAATTAAAGACAATTGTCTTGACACTAATGCTTGTGTTTTTTTGCACTTCTATTTTTGCACAAAGAGGCGTAAGAATTGGTTACATTGATACAGAATATATTTTAGAAAATATCACTGAGTATCAAAACGCTCAAAGTCAACTTGAAATTAAAGTTCAACAATGGAAAACAGAGGTTGAACAACGCATTGCCGAATTAGAAACACAAAAAACACAGTTGAATAACGAGCGTGTTTTACTTACAAACGAACTCATTGAAGAACGTGAAGAGGATCTTCAAATTATAGAAAATGAAATCCTAGAATATCAACAAAAACGATTTGGTCCAAATGGGGATTTAATGATTCAAAAAAAACAATTGATTCAACCTATTCAAGATCAAATATTTGCCGCCGTTCAAGAAATAGCAACAACAAAGAAATTTGACTTTATTTTTGATAAATCTGCTGATGTTGTAATGCTCTATTCTGCTGATCGGTACGATATCAGTGAGCAAGTATTAAGAACTATCAATAGAACTGCAAAACGAGAACAAGTAAAAAGTAAAAAAGAACGCAAGGCAGCAGAGGAAGAAGACAATATTGTAGAGGTTGACTCTGATAAAGACGAGCGTCAAAAACTGATTGACGAACGCAATGCAAAACGTGCAGAAGCTCTAGCTAAGCGAAAAGAAGAATTGGAAGCAAAACGTGCTGCTCGAAAAAAAGAAATTGAAGAAAAAAAGCAAAAAGCAAAAGAAGCTAGAGAAAAAGCTCGTGCAGAAAAGCTAAATAAAGCTAACAGAAAAAAAGATGAAGAAAGTTCAACAGCAACAGAGGAGGAAGAGGAAGTTGTAAAAGAAGAAGAAACAAAAACCACCACCAACTCTAGAGAGGCAAGAAAAAAAGCATTAGAAGAAAAGAAAAAACGTATTTTAGTGGAGCGAAAAGCAAGGCTAGAAGCACAAAAAAGAAAACGCGATAGCATAAAAAACAATAAAAAATAAATTTTAATTATAATTTGAAAATGAAACATTTAAAAAATCTACTCTTAACATCAGCAATCATTTTAGTATGTAGCTTTAATGCTCAAGCACAATCTAAAGTTGCACATATTAACACACAGGAACTAGTAGAATCTATGCCAGAAATGAAAAGTGCAAAATCTGAGCTTGAAAAATTAGCAAAAACATACGAGACTGATATTCAAGCAATGGCCACTGAACTTCAAAACAAAATCAAGCAATATGATGCTGAATCTTCTACAAAAACTGATGAAGAAAATGGCAAACGTTTGCAAGAAGTTCAAAGTATGGAACAAAGCATTCGTCAGTACCAAGCACAAGCACAACAAGATTTACAAAAAAAAGAATTAGACCTGTTAAGACCAATTACAGAAAAAGCAAAAAATGCAATCCTAAAAGTTGGTAACGCACAAGGGTTTGATTACATCTTAGACTCTTCACAGGGTCAAGGCGTAATTATGGCTAATGGAAAAGACCTATTAACAGACGTAAAATCTGAATTAGGATTCTAAAAGATTTTCCAAAATAGTTTTTAAAAAGCTACTCATAAAGAGTAGCTTTTTTATTTTTGTATCAATATGAGCACAAAACCCATTGGCATATTTGATTCTGGCGCAGGAGGGCTTTCTATTTGGAAAGAGATTTCTGAATTGCTCCCATACGAGTCTACACTATATATTTCAGATGCAAAATATGCCCCTTATGGAACAAAAGGCAAAAAAGCTATTTTGAAACGCTCAATCATTAATACAGAAATACTACTAAATAAAGGCGCTAAAATTGTAGTGGTTGCTTGTAATACGGCTACTACAAATGCTATTTCATTTTTAAGAGAAAAATATGATGTACCTTTTATTGGAATTGAACCCGCAATTAAACCCGCAGCACTTAATACAAAAACGAACTGTATTGGGATTTTAGCCACACAAGGAACGCTGAGTAGTGCATTGTTTCATGAAACATCTCAACTCTATACAAAGGATTTAAATGTCATTGAACAAGTAGGTAATGGAATTGTAGAACTAATTGAAGCTGGAGCGCTATTTTCAATAGAGATGGAGCAGTTACTTAAATCATACTTATCGCCTATGCTTGATGCCAATATGGATTGTTTGGTTTTAGGCTGTACACATTATCATTTTTTAAAACCTATTTTAGAAAAAATATTGCCAAAAAATATAAAAATTATAGACTCAGGCCCAGCTGTTGCGAAACAAACAAAAGCCATACTTCAAAAGCATAATCTTCTCGTAGAAAGCCCAAAAAAAGGCGAGCATGCATTCTATACAAATGGTTCAAAAGAAGTGATTTCTAGTTTGATGAATTGGGATAAAGCAACGATCCACAAATTGGATTAAACCTAATTTAATTAATTTACACTAGGACACTCACAATCATACTTTTCTTTTCGACACCCAAAATTGAAGCCAAGAGTAATCTGGTGGTATCCGCCATTATCAAGAACAATAGAATTCGATTGGTAAGAATAAGTATAAGCAAACATAAAATTATTGTACTCAATCCCTACCAAAGGTGTGATATATTGTAATTTTTGACTGCTTACCGTACTTCCGTTTGTGAATTGTGCTCCATCAAAACTCCTTCTGTATGAAACTCCAGCATAAATATTACCAAAATCAAATTTTCTATAAGCCTTAAAATTAGCATCAATAAATGATTCTTTTGTAGCGTCTTTATAAGCATATAAAATTGATGGTTCATAGCTCCAATCGCTTCCAAATTTTGAAAACACATTCCCTGCAGAAAAAAGATAGGTTGTTAGATTATCGTAGCTAACTCCTTGTTCATTGATATTAACGCCTTCATTTTTAAGAAGATTCTTTATTGTGGCGTGAGCATAAAAATTGATAAGGTGATAAGAAAATCCAAAATCAACATTGAAATTTGTTGCGCTTTGTTCAATTCCAGCAATAATAGGATCAAATTCCACAAATGCTGTTTCGTCTAGCTTATATTGAATCATCCCAGCGCTTAGTCCAAAAGACAACATATTCAAATCAATTGTATTTCTTGAAAACATCAAATGATGTGCATACGTTAAATAAGCTCCTGTTTGAGAGTGATATCCATTCTGATCATTAAAAGCAATGGCGCCTACTCCAGATTGAGTGTCGCCAATTCTACCATTGATACTAAAAGTTTGTAAACTTGGTGCATTGTCCTGACCAAACCATTGCTGTCTTCCTGTTAATCGTACTTTATTACAATTGGCCACCCCAGCCATCGATGGGTGAATTAAATAATAATTATCAGTCAAATAATCTGAATATATTGGCAAACCCTCCTGTGCTTCTATGCCATTATAACAAAAACTAAGTATGGCAAGAAGAATTAATTTTTTGGCTAATTTCATTAAATCTTATCTTTTCAAGGTAAAATGTGCTCTAAATTGTTCCCTTTTTTTTGTTGTTGGACTTTCATATTCCACCAAAAACCAATAATCTGATATTGGCATTGGCTGTCCGTTAAAAGTGCCATTCCATCCATCGCTAGTTGGACTCAATTCTTTGAGCATTTTACCATATCTGTCAAATATATAAATTTTTGCGTTAGCTTGCGACTTTAAACTGCTAATATTCCACGTATCGTGATAACCATCTCCATTTGGAGTAAAATATTCAGGATAATCTATGTTTACAATTCTTATTGTTTTAACTGCACAACCATATCGATCACGAACATGAATTGAGTGTTTACCATAATATACATTTGTTAAAATATTTTCTTTTTGCCAAGGGCCGTCATCTAGAGCATATTCATAATCGCCTTTTCCTGTGACTTCGACTTTTAGTTTATTTGGAGTTGAAAATTCTGGTAGTAAAAACTCTGCCGAAACTGTTTCTGGGGGAAAAGATTCAATAACTATAGTACTTGCAGGAATTCTACATAATGTTACTTTATTGGTGGCAAGAACCGTGTAATCTCCTCCTTTTGTTGGGTTAAATGTTGCCCCTGTTTCACCTGGAATAATAACAGAATTAGGATCGTTTTCTACATCTTGTGATGTCCCTGCATACCACTGAAAAGTATAGTGATTAGGGTCTAAAGTTGTATCAATCGGAGGAATGGCCAAAGTGGTGTTCCCTTCTGCATCAATAAGTTGATCTGTAGAATCGAAACAAATTAAATAGCGATCTTCAATATCAATTTCTGGAACTTGATTGACTATAATTTCTAACGGAACAACCTGAAAACAGTCATTGTCTTTTGGTTTGATTCGAACATAAATTGTTTGTTTAAATTTAATAGTATTAATAAAGTTTTTAGGGGTTTTAATATTGTTTGTATTTCCATGTTCTGCATCGTCTTTGTCTTCATAATATGTAAATTCAAACTTGGTGGCATCCAAATTATTTAAAATTTGAGTTTCACGAATCGTTAAATCAAATGCATCAAAACCATTGTTGTCAATTTCACATTCTTCATTAGAATCGGGAGTTTTATTAATTATATCGTACAATATAATATTAAGCTCTAATTCTACTGTGGAAGTACACTTATTTTGACCTTCTGCAACCACCTTAAAAAATGTGGCGTCGTTTGTTTGTGAGATATTAAGCGCATTTTCCAAGTCGGTATCTCCAGTTAAACCGTTATCGCTACTAATTGTATTAGTAATTGTTGTATTCCCGATGGATCTTGCTTTTCCTGTTGTAAGAATTATTCCTTTTGTAAAAGGAAAAGGACTTCCTACGGGTGTTTTAAAATAACCATAACTCTTATTAGCAAGGTCTGTAGGTGCCCCTTTTACCTTACTAGAAAAATTAGTTGCTGTAGTGCAATCGCTTGAAATTAAAACATCTTTTATAAGTTGTTCTGGGCCATAACTAGATTCTGAATGCGAGGCATCATTAACACTAATAATTTGTCCGTAGCTAAAAAATGATAAAAGCCAAAACAATATAAGAAATCGTAGGTTTTTCATAATATGGGGATATAAGATTACCTAACAAATATAAAAAAATATTGTGTTTCTACCTCTTCAAGCTAAAATGTGCTCGGAGTTGTTTGGGTGCTCCTGTTGTTAAATCATTGTATTCCAATAAGAACCAGTAATCC
>JAQCDS010000006.1 GCA_027620655.1 Bacteroidota bacterium
CAGATTTGTCATAAGTTTTGTAGTTCAGCGTAGAATATGTTAAAAATAACATCAATGCTAATCCAACAGCAAAATAGATAGAGCCATTTCTACTGACGTCTGCTTTTGGGTTTTTCTTAATATTAGATTCTTTGGTCGGCTGATTATTTTTTGAGGTCTTGTTCATAATTAAGATTATTAGGGATTTAACAACAAAAATCATTCAAAAAATATGCCAAAAAAAATCCCCGCATTGCGGGGATTATATCATATAATGTAAAAAAACTAGTCTTGTACTTGAAAAGTAATAGGTAAAGAATACGGTACAATTACTGGTTTTCCTCTTTGTCGACCAGGTTTCATTTTTGGCAACATATTAATCACTCGTGCTGCCTCTTTTTCTAACCTTGGGTGTGGTGCTCTAGAGCGTACTCCAGTAACATTTCCGTTTTTGTCAATTTTAAAAATTACGCTAATACGTTGTCTTCCTGTAAGCCCTAAATCTCCAGCTAAATCTGTATTGAATTTACGCTGAACGAATTTGGCAATTTTATCAGACATACACTTACGCTTTTCGGCATTAGTTCCACGTTCGCAACCAGGATATTCTGGTACGTTTTCAATCACTGCAAAAGGAACTTCAACATCTTCTACAACTTCTTCAACTTCTATATCTTCAACCTCAACAATTTCTTCTTCTTGATCTGTTTCTGTTGATTCTATTACTGTTTCTTCAATTTCCTCTTCATCTTCCACAACCTCAATTACTTCTGGAGCAGCCGGTGGTGGTGGCGGAGGTGGTGGCGGAATAACTTGTTCTATAATTGGTATTTCTTCATCTAGTTCTTCGTCTAGATTAAGTTTTCCGATATCAATATCAGATTTGTCATAAGTTTTGTAGTTCAGCGTAGAATATGTTAAAAATAACATCAATGCTAATCCAACAGCAAAATAGATAGAGCCATTTCTGCTGACGTCTGCTTTTGGGTTTTTCTTTGATTCCATTGTGTGTTTTTTACGGGGGGTTAAATTAAATAAAAAAAATAAAACTACATAAACGTTTGAAGTTTTTTAACAAGCGTTTGTTTTTTCCAACTAATAAAAGCAACCATCACTAGTATCCCTAGTGTGTTTGCCACAACATCTAATCCCTCAGAAACTCTTGCTTGTGGCGTTATGCTTTGTAATAGCTCAAGGATTATGCCAAAAATAATCGAAAATAGAGCAGCATAGGTCAAACTTTTATTTATTCCTTTGGTGTAGAAAGACAAAAAAACTAAGAAACAAAGTATGGCATAAGCCAAAAAATGAACAATCTTGTCTTCAAACTCAATATCAAATGTAGATTGATGATTGATTTTTGCCAAACTACCAACGATCAAAAGAATTATGTAGCCAATTGCTACCGCATGAATTGCCTTTTTTTTAAGCACCTATCAATGTTTTGTAATCCTCCGCAGAAAGTAATTCGTTAAGCTCAGAGGTGTCTATACATTTAAGTTTAATCATCCATCCTTCTCCATAAGGATCATCATTTACTTTTTCTGGTTCGTCTTCCAAAGCTTCATTAAATTCAATAACTTCTCCTGCCACTGGAAGAAACAAATCTGAAACTGTTTTTACGGCTTCAACTGTTCCAAAAACTTCTTCAGCTTCTAGTGTTTCATCTAATGTGTCGACTTCCACATAAACAATATCTCCTAGTTCACTTTGTGCGAAATCTGTGATTCCTATTGTAAGTATTTCGCCCTCTGCACGAACCCATTCGTGGTCTTTTGTGTATTTTAATTCTTCAGGTATATTCATTATATTGGTTTTTATATTATTGTATTAATTTCCAAAATTGTAGCGCAGCGTAAATCCAGATCTAATAGTGGTTTGTGGAAAAGCTGTCGAAATAGCATAATCAGATAATGCATAGTCAAAATAGAATATGGCTGTCAAATTGTTGCTAAAGGCATAGTCTGCAGCATATTTGAGACTCCAAATAGTTTGACCTGCACTAACTTGATTATTATCTAAATCCAAATATCTTATTATGGTTTTGTTATTTCTTATGGACAAGTCGGCTTTCATATTCAAATCACTTTTAATAATTTTTTTTGGCCCAGCCAATTTCGAACGAATTCTTAAATCTTTGATACGATAACCCAATCCAAAAATATATTCATTTCCTTGAATTTCAGTCAACAAATTATTATCAAAACTTACAGAAAGACTTCTGTCCTTTTTGATTTCTGTTGTAACCTTGATTGAATTTTTCATTTCGAAATCAACTTTAACCAATGGACTAAATTGCTCTACTAAGTTCACATTACTAAAAAGCGTTTGAGCCTTAAAATTTCCAGACTGATCTAAAACATCCGGGTTTTGACTGGCATAATCCAGAGTAGGATCTGCAGCTTCATAATCTAGATTTGTGCGGAATTGATTTATGGTATAAGATGATCGATATCCATGAGTAATGGAAAATCGTTTAAACCTTTTTTTGAACCATTTGTTCCTCATAAATCCTGTATATTTCAAGGTCCAATTTGGAATAGGAATGTCTCGAAAAGCATCCAAACTTATTTTATTGGCCTTTTTCCCGGAATACGCCGCCAAAAATGCGGGCAACAACACAGACTGACTGTTTTTTCCAAATCCAAGAGGGTATCCTTCTGCATCTGTTGCATAGGTGCTATTACCATAAAAATTCTGCGCCAAACGATTTGCTATTTCTAATCGATTGCTTTTAAAATCTTCAAATGGTGCAGAGCTAACCTCATCACTTTTGCTAAAGGCGGTTTTAATCAATGATGTAGAAATATTAAAATTACCAAATGTATTCTGAATCAAAGAATTATAGGTGTTGCTCAAGCCATCACCATTGGTGTCTGTTGTATTGAAGTTTTCTGTAAAATTTGTAGCATAGGTTTTGCCCCCTGTAAAATCAATTTTTAAATCTGAAATAGGTTCGGTATTAATGGAGTAATCTAAATTTTCGTTATGTGTTTCAGAATATTGTTGATTAAACTGATCGAATGTTGTTAGCCAACCATTTTGAGCCGCAATATGACGAACATCGCGCTGGCTTCCCATAGTGTACCCCAAAGTAGGTTTCATGGTGCCTATAAATCCAGGAGTTGGTAAATAACCCGGCAAAAATGAACTGTTGTTTTCCGAATAATTTATTTGCATTCTATCAATACTTGTTAGCAATCCAATCCCAAAATCTTTTAAGTTGAATTTCTTTTTTGAATTTGTTCGCTGAGTTCTATTATTGGCATTACTTTGTACGCGCGATGGTCTTCTCGAATTCGATTTTTTTATCCCAACATATCGATAAAGTTTGCGCATATCAAAAGAGGTGTTCAAATTGTGTTGATTTGCATTAGAAATAGAGTTCCCCAAATCATAGGTTTGCCCGTTGATATTTAACTGACCGAATAAGTCAGATCCCTTGGTCCACAAGAAATCACCAGTATAGCTATAATTGGCGGTCAAGAAACTAAGCGTTGGGATTTTGTTTAAAGGCAGTTGATAATTTATACCCAATTGCTGAGCATGTCTGTTGGGGTCGCCAAAATCAAAGAAACGATCCCAAACCCCAAGTGTTGGATCTTGGTCGCCATTTAGGTCATCATTTATAAAATAATTTCGAACAATATGATTATTGGACGACGTAAAATTTAAACTTAACGCATTTGTCAACTGATAATTTAATGTGTATTGTAAGTCAAAAGTATAGTTTCTTCGAATTAATTCATCAACAGAAATGTTATTTGCTCCTAGTTCAGCATCTCTAAATTTTTGACTATTAAATTGACGAACTATATCAGAATCAATTGTGAGGCTCGATGGCATTAAATTGAGGTTGAAATCCTTTATAATCTTCCAATACTTACCTTTAAATAGTGAGTCATTTTTTTTGAACGGTTCAAAATTCAAAGGCTGAAAACTATAACTGTAATTAGCTCCAACGCGAACATTTTGTTCTAGAGAGTTTTCAATTTCAAAATCTCTATGCGTCATTTCGTTATAAGAATAATTAAGGGTTAAATTTTCAACATCATAAACCTTTGGTTTAGCATTTCCTGTACGTTGTTTTTTAACGCCTATAAAGTTGATACTTTTTCGTTTTGTATAATCCTCAGACTGCATACGAATACGATCGCGTTCTTCGGTTGTTTCTGCAGCATCCAAACGATTTTGAAGCTTTAAATCTTTGTATTGTTGGTCATATTCTGGAGTGATTAATGTTTCACTTTGTCCATAATTGAAAGGAATTTGAAGCCCCCATTTTTTAGGTAACAATTGTCCAATGTTCATGTTTGTAACAAAGTCATATTGTTTCAAATCTTCTCTACTACGCTCATTTGGTCCTTGATCTATATTCCCGAAACCAGTGGTACTTCGCTTTGCAGTAGCATTGATATTCATAAAATCTGCAATGTTGGTATCCATACTCATAACTGCCGCCCAACCGCCTTCATTATCCATTTCGGCTAGACGAAGTTCATTGAACCAAACTTCTGCACATTGATTTGTAGATCCTATATTTTTTATTCCTATCATAAGGGTGCGAATATCTCCAAAATTTGGATTTCCTTTTATGGCAATACGCTGCTCAAATGGGGCATCTGTTTGGGTTGAATTTAAATCCAATGTAAAAGGTGAAAACTCTCCAACTGGAGTTTCTTGAAGAACTCCATCAATAACATTATAAAATGTAGGATCTTCATTGGTTAATGTTCCTTGACTAATGCCAAGGGCTTTAATTTTTTCTAAAAGTTCTAAAGAAATATTGAGCTCATTATACTCTGGCCATACTTCAGAATCTGATGCGCCTGTGGCGCCTGAGGATTTTCTAAGAGGTAATTCTAATTGATAATAGTTTTGTGTAAAATCATTCCCCATACGCACAAAGGCAACCAAATTTCCTTGCTCAAAACTATCTGACTCACCATCTTCTGCATGGATAAACATTTTTAGTTTTTTATATTGGCGCATATCTACATTGATGTTTTTGAAAACAGCTCTAGAATCCAATCGCTCCAAATCACAAACATCAACAACAAGTGATTGTTCATTTTGACGAACAACAGTATTGTTGTTATTCAATTGTTCGCGCTGAACATTTGGCGGTGAAACATAGCTCCCATCATTTTCTTGAATTCCAACAATACCAACACTAAAATCTGTGGGTTCTAGTAATGTAGCAGCATCTGAATCATCGTCCAAAGATTGTAAAAAACGTCTCCAATCACTGCGTACCAAATCAAAAGTACCAAATCTTAGTACTGTTTTTTGTGTGAAATCTTTTAAATACAATCTTGTAAAACGAATTGATCTAAAATCTGAAATCCCTCCAATAGCATCCGAAAATTGTGTTAGCGGTATTCTAAATTGATACCAGTTTATATTTCCAGATTGTGAACCGTTTGGTAATGTTATGCCAGTAACCGTCTTTCGATCAACAATAAATGGGCTATTTGGGTTATTTAGAGCTGCCGCATTGATGTCAATTTCATATTCATAATAACTATCAATCGTATTCATTGTGTTATCTCTATTGATATCTTCTACATCGGGTTGTGTTGTAGAGCCTCTATTGGTTTCACTAAAAACATCAGGAGAATTGCCTTCAAGACCATTGTATCGTTTGTATCTGTCAAAAATATCTCCAGAAGTATTCAAATAATACGTGTAATTGTCATTAGCTGGATCGGCCAAATTTGAAAACGCTGAGAATCTAGGATCAGTGGTGTTAGCTTCTTCCAAATCATCATATCCATCTAGACCAACATCTTGATTGGTGCGTTCTTGCCCTTGAGAAGAAAATGCATAGATTAATGATTGATTTTGAGGGGTTACTGTTCCCCACACAGATTGAGGCAATAAACTAATATTACCATCCGCGGGAAGTCCATTTTCATATTGTTTTTTACCATCTTTGATGACATCTTCAGAAATATTACCTAAGTTGAGGACGAGTTTTCCTCCTGGATTTGTTGGGTTATTTAAAAATGGATCCATCAACCAAAACTCTACATATTCTACATTGGATTGTTCAAAATCTGTTGAAGTTAATTGTCTGGAAATTCCAGCCCAACTATTTTGTGGGTTATCTAAAATTCCATCTTCCGCCCCTTGTTGATAATTATATGGTCCTCTTTCAGCGGGGCTATATACCAAATCCAAAGAGTTTATAACTGTGTATTGCCCTGTTACCAAATCAATTTCTGGAAAAAGTTCATCAATAAAAATACGTCTTGTGTATAAATCTGAAATATCATCGTCTGTAATTTCCCCTGGTCTTTGGGAGCTGTAGAAAATAGGATCAACAGTATACCAATTCAAAAGTGCTCTGTCAAAGCCATTCTGATAGCCATTATCGTCTTCATTCCCCTGCGCATAAACACGCCCTAATCCTTTTGGTCTACTCGATAAAAACCATGATTGTGGCGTAAGTAAGCTAATACCGTTTTGAGTGCCTTCAAAATCATCAACATATGAGGTCACTTCTCCATTAAAATCAGTGCCTTTTGGTGCACCGGGCTTCAAGTATGCAAATTCCCCGCGAACGGATAAATTTGATATCGCATCGGTATCAATATTGGGTAATTTATTAGCCATTCGAGTAAGGAAAGGGACTTCTGTTGAGTAATTTCCATTGACTCCAAAAATTGTGTTATTGATGGGCTCTGTACCATAATTCGCTTTCTGAGTTATTGGACGTTCATTCAAATTCAAAAGTGTTGCTCCTAGAACGAAATTTTCATTGAATTGATGTTCAACATTTACTCCCGTAAAACGCTTTGTTTGTTGTCCAAAAACTGCATTATTTTCTACAGAAACTTGAATTGGAGTGTTTGAAGATTGAAGAGAAGGGTCTAAAATTTGAACGGTTCCAATTTGATAGTTCACAGTATAATCGATTCCTTCTACCAGCACACGCCCTCCTGCAGTAACTTTTACAGAGCCTCTTGGCACATTAAATGCACCTATTGGAATCCCTGAACCCCCTGTAGATTTGTAGCGCCCTCGAATTTGAAATTTATTTTTTTCACTGTCCTGAAGTGCAGCAGTTTTTGTACTTGTATACAAAGATTTGTAAACATACTTCTTTTGATTTGCATTATAAGTTCCAGGAATTGTTTCATCGGCTTGATAATCTTCTGTAGGATTCAAACGCAAGGTCTCAAATAGATAACTTCCAAAAGGTTCAACTTTTGTAAAGACAATTTTTCCGTTTTGAGGGATGACCGTTAAACCAGGCACAAAATCAAAAAATCCATCCCCCTTATTTTGAGGGTCATTGTTATAATTTAATCGATCAAAATTAAAAAGACGTATAAGAGGTATTTCATTTATAGGGTCTTCATTTCCTGTTGGGGCTGGAAAAGGTGTTCCAGAAACTGGAGTTATAAAATTCAAAGAAGAGGTTTCATTGTAAAATATATTCAATTTGAAATCTTCTTGAGAGAGTTGATACGCTCCTGTGTTATAAATGTTTTTCATCATCAAATCCCAAATTGGAAGATTGACATTTGTAACTGCGCTTTTTAGCATTTTCAACACAAGACTTTGATTATTTACAACCTGATTTCCTGTATTTATATCTGTACTTACATCGGTTGCATTTAATCCATCATTGGCAAATTCTCCAACTTGATACACTTGGCCACCAACCGTGAATTGGTAGGCTACTGCTAAGACCTCATCATTTTGTAGGCGCTGGTTTAGAGAAATATAACCCAGTTGGGTGTTGACAGTATATTCATTGCCTTGTGTTAATTTTTTTGCATTTTCTAGCTTCCCATAATCAAAACCTTCATTGACCCCTGGAACCAAAAATCCGGATTGTGCGGTTGCAATATCTCGAATAGCCTCTGTAAGCTGAGAACCAGCACCCCCAATATTAGTAGGATCAAAATCATTATTGGCATTGTCTGGATACGCATTTGGCCCAACATTAACAAACCCTGCTGGTGGGGTTGTTAAACCTATTCTTGAGGATTCTCCTAAATCCTGTAAAGCCAAAATATTTCTAACATTTTGAGTTTGATTTGTTCGGTTGGTCATCCAAACTTCTATTCGAGTGATCTGAACTTGAGAATTTATAAATGGATAGTTTTCTAGAGCTTCATCATAATGTTCTCTAAAATATTGCCCTAAGAAGAAGTGTCTATTTTCATCATAATCTAGTCCAAAAAAGTCAAAATCTTGTAATGTTCCGCCGCCTTGTGCTACAATGTTTCTTGTTTCTGATTGTTGCTCAGAAAATACTCCTGTTATTCGTGTTTTTCCAAATTGCAGCTCCGTCTTTACACCAAATAAACTTTGAGCTCCAGAGATCAGTGAGCTATTCAAAGGCATGCTCACATTTCCTATTTCGAGTTTTTGAAGAATATTATCTTCTCCGCCGTCAATAGTTGGGTCGAATTCTAGTTTTATTAAATTTTGAAAATCAAACGTAGATTGTGTATCATAATTTGCATTGACTTGTAAGCGTGTCCCTACTTTTCCCATTAAACTCAAACTAATGCGTTGATCAAAATCAAAAGTTAAATTACTTTGGTTTCTAGGTGAAAATGCTGGGTTTTCTTGTTTTGTATACATCACTCCTAAATCCATTTCTACAGATCCTTGTGGCACAACTGAAATAACATTGCCTCCAAAAATTGTTTCAAAAAATTTAGAATTCACATACAAATCTGGGATCAAGTTCTTTTTTGCATCTTCAGAACCTTCTTTTTTTCCATCAAATGCGTCTAATTTTTCTTTATAATATTGTTTTAAATTCTCCTTTTGAATCAGTGCTTGAAATTCTTTTGGTGTAAGAAATATGGGGTATTTTATGTCATAATCACCAACTTTTGAAGTGTAATAATAACGATCTGTTATAGGGTCATAGGTGTATTTATTGACAACACTACTTGGGTCAGGAGGGTTTAAATCTCTAAACGAAAAAGTGGTGGATGTAGAATCACGAACTGTAGGTGTTTGTTGAGACCATAACAAGCAACTGAAGCTGTAGAGTACAACTAAAGCAAAGTGTTTAAGTTTCATTTTTGGGTTAAATAGTTTCAATAGTTTTATAAATTTTTTAGGGCTTCTTTGATGATTAGCTCTACAGAGGCATCTGGGGTTTGAGATAAAATTTTAACAACCACTCTTTCAGACTGTTTTTTGGCAAATCCTAGTACTTCTAATGCAGATAACGCTTCATCTTTGTTTGTATTGTTTGAGGTAGTAATTGAGCCGTCAATATCGTAAATTTTTAGGACTTTATCTTTTAAATCAATGATAACACGTTGTGCTGTTTTCAATCCTATGCCTTTTACAGATTGAATTAGCGCAACGTCTTCTGAAGCAATGCCCTCTCGAACTTGTTTTGGTGTTAGAGAAGATAGCATCGTACGTGCTGTGTTGGCACCAATACCGCTAACTGATATTAGAAGTCTAAAAATTTCTCGTTCTGATGAAGTTACAAAACCATATAGCTGTTGTGCGTCTTCTTTGACTTGAAAATGAGTAAGTAATTTAATATGCTCATCATCCGTTAGTTGTGAAAATGTGTGTAGAGAAATATGTATAAAATAACCTATACCATTACAATCAACAACAACACTAGTTGGGGATTTTTCTACTAATTTTCCACTTACATGCGTAATCATACCATAAAACTTAAGGTACCAAATGTACTAAAATTATAGTATTTTAAATGAAGAAAAAAACTAGGAAATCAAATTAGCCTTTTCTTTTTGTTGTGCATCAATCACTGCAACTGCTGTCATGTTTACAATTTCATCCACACTTGCGCCAAATTGTATAATATGGACAGGCTTTCTAAGTCCCATAATAATTGGCCCTATAGACTCTGCTTTGTTGAGCTCTTTTAGCAATTTATAAGTGATATTTGCCGACTCTAAATTTGGAAAAATAAGTCCATTTACTTTTTTATTTGCTAATCTTGAAAACGGAAAATTTGCTTTTAACATTTCACTATTTAAAGCAAAATCTGTTTGCAACTCTCCATCTACAGACAAATCTGGATGTCTACGGTGTAAATAGGATACTGCTTCACGAACTTTGGTCGCCGTTTGATCTTTTGAAGATCCAAAATTTGAATATGATAACATGGCCAACACTGGAGTAATTCCAAACATTTTCATCACTCCAGAGGTCATCTGTGTAATTTTTATCAAATCGTGGGCGGTTGGGTTAATATTGATAGCAGTATCACTCAAAAACATGGGGCCTCTGTGTGTAATCATTACATTGGTTGTGGCGATTCTTGTTGACCCTGGTGCAAGACCAATCAAATCGAGCATTGGTTTTACGACTGATGGATAATTTCTTGAGTATCCTGTTATCAAAGCATCAGCATCTCCTTCATTGACCATCATTGCAGCATAATAGTTTCTTTCACGCATGAGTTTTTGAGTGGATAAAAGCGTTTGCCCACGGCGTTCTTGTTGTTTCCAAAACACTTCGGCGTATTTATTTTTTTGTTCAAAATGATCCTCATCTTTGGGGTCAATTATTGGGACATCTGCATCAAATTCGAGTTCTTCTTTTAAGTGTTCTATTTGTTTTTTATTGCCTAATAAAATAGGGTGTGCTATCCCTTCTTCATATACAATTTGGGCCGCTTTTAAAACATCCAATTGATCGGCTTCTGCAAAAACAACGCGCTTAGGGTTTAGTTTTGCTCTATTAAATAGCAAGCGAACAATCTTGTTGTCTCCCCCCATACGATCCAATAAGGTTTCTTCATATTTTTCCCAATCCAAAATTGGTGCTTGTGCAACACCACTTTCCATTGCTGCCTTGGCTACGGCTGGTGGTATTTTTGCTATCAAACGAGGATCAAAAGGCTTTGGAATGATATAATCACTTCCAAAAGTTAAACGCATTTCTCCATAAGCAATATTCACTTGTTCTGGTACAGGCTCTTTAGCTAGTTCTGCAAGGGCAACAACAGCAGCTTTTTTCATTGCTTCATTAATGGTTTTTGCTCTAACATCTAATGCCCCTCTAAAAATAAAAGGAAATCCTAAGACATTATTAACCTGATTTGGATTATCACTTCGGCCTGTGGCCATTATAATATCATCTCTTGTTTGAATTGCTAAATCATATGTAATTTCTGGGTCTGGATTGGCCATTGCAAATACAATTGGATTTTTGGCCATAGATTTTAGCATTTTTGGAGAAACGATATTGGAAGTTGAAAGACCAATAAATACATCGGCATCACGCATTGCTTCTTCCAAAGTGTCTATTTTTTTTGTTGTAGCAAATTCAGACTTTTGTGACGTAAGATTTTCACGATCTTGACGTATGACTCCTCTACTGTCAAGCATCACAATGTTTTCTCGTTTTGCACCAAAAGACATATATAGTCTTGTACAAGAAATTGCAGCTGCTCCTGCGCCACTCACTACTATTTGTACATCTTCAATGTTTTTTTCAGCAAGTTCTAAAGCATTCAAAAGAGCAGCAGCTGAAATTATGGCTGTCCCGTGCTGATCATCATGCATTACAGGAATATTCAACTCTTCTTTTAGACGCTTTTCAATTTCAAAAGCTTCAGGGGCTTTTATATCTTCTAGGTTAATCCCACCAAAAGTTGGCGCAATATTTTTTACGGTATTTATAAATTCATCAACATTTTCCGTATCAACTTCAATATCAAAAACATCAATATCTGCAAAAATTTTAAATAAAAGTCCTTTACCTTCCATTACTGGTTTAGAGGCTTCTGGCCCAATATTGCCAAGACCCAAGACTGCTGTTCCATTGGATATTACAGCAACCAAATTACCCTTGGAAGTATATTTATATGCTTCAGATGGGTTTTTTTCAATTTCTAAACATGGTGCTGCTACACCAGGTGAATATGCCAAAGATAAGTCACGTTGGGTAGCATACTTTTTTGTTGGAACAACTTGAATTTTTCCTGGATTTGGTTTAGCATGATATGCTAAAGCTTCTAAATCGTGTCTGGTTAGTTTTGACATATAGTTGTTATTTAAGTTTACAAAGTTAGTAGTATCCTTGTAATGAGAAAATTTTTGTTTAATCTTTTAAAAACTTAATATTTCGAGTTAGTCCTGTATATTTTGTGCGTTTGACTGCAGATTTTTTAAATACTTTATTGAAAGTTTCAAGTGTGATTTCTTCCCAGTCTTTCTTGGTCATCGATAGTAGTTCTGGTTTTGGATTAAATAAAGGTTCATTGTGTGCTTTAGAAAAACGGTTCCAAGGGCATACGTCTTGACAAACATCACAACCAAACATCCAATCGTCAAATTTTCCTTTCATTTCTGTTGGAATATTATCTTTGAGCTCAATGGTAAAATATGAAATACATTTACTACCATCAACCTTATAGGGTTCAGTAATAGCTTCTGTTGGACAGGCATCAATACATGCTGTACAGGTTCCACAATGATCTGTAACAGCATGATCTGGTTCTAAATCCAAATCAATAATTAGTTCTGCAATAAAATAAAATGACCCTACTTTTTGAGAAAGTAAATTACTGTGTTTACCGATCCACCCTAGTCCAGATTTCTTCGCCCATGCTTTTTCTAAAATTGGCGCAGAGTCTACAAAAGCACGACCATATACATCCCCGATTTCATCCCTTATATATTCTAAAAGATGTTTTAATTTATCTTTTATGACATAGTGATAATCTACGCCATAAGCATATTTACTAATCTTTGGTGCTTCTGGATCCAATTGTGTTTGTGATGGAAAGTAATTATATATCAAAGACACGACACTTTTTGAATCTTCAACGAGCAGGGTTGGATCCAAACGCTTATCAAAATGATTTTCCATATATTGCATTTTGCCATGTTTGTTCTGATTGAGCCATGCTTCTAATCGTGGCGCTTCATCTTCCAAAAATGCTGCTTTACTTATGCCGCAAGATAAAAAACCGAGGCGTTTGGCTTCGGTTTTAATAAGTTGTGCATACTGTACTTTTTTTGACATGCTAAAACAATCCTGTTTGGTAATCTCCTTTTTGACGACCAAGGTGTTTGTAGGCAAGTTCTGTAACTTCTCTTCCTCTTGGGGTACGCATTATAAATCCTTGCTGAATTAAAAATGGCTCGTAGACTTCTTCTATGGTTTCTGGACTTTCACTTACCGCAGTGGCTATTGTTGTAATACCAACAGGACCTCCTTTGAATTTATCAATAATTGTGGTAAGGATTTTATTATCCATTTCATCCAAACCATGAGCATCTACATTAAGGGCTTTTAACCCAAATTTTGCAATCTCAATATCTATTTTACCATTGCCTTTTATTTGGGCAAAATCTCTAACACGTCTCAATAGTGCATTTGCAATTCTTGGGGTTCCACGACTTCGTCCTGCAATTTCTATAGCGGAATCAAAGCTTATGGGGACATTCAAAATTTGAGCACTTCGTTGAAGAATAGTCGAAAGCAATTCTGTGGAATAATATTGAAGTCGGCTACTGATTCCAAAACGTGCGCGCATAGGTGCTGTAAGCAATCCCGAGCGCGTAGTGGCTCCAACTAATGTAAAAGGATTCAAATTGATCTGAACAGTTCTTGCATTGGGACCAGATTCAATCATGATATCAATCTTATAATCTTCCATTGCAGAGTATAAATATTCTTCTACAATTGGGCTTAAACGGTGAATTTCATCAATAAAAAGTACATCTCTATCTTCTAAATTGGTAAGCAACCCTGCCAAATCTCCAGGCTTATCCAAAACAGGACCAGAGGTGACTTTAATCCCCACATTCAATTCATTTGCTAAAATATGTGCTAAGGTAGTTTTTCCCAATCCTGGAGGGCCATGAAAAAGGGTGTGATCTAAAGCTTCATTGCGCTCTACAGCTGCTTTTACAAAAATTTGCAAGTTTTCCAAAACTTGATCTTGCCCAGAAAAATCATCAAAGGTTAGCGGTCTTAACGCTTTTTCGATGTCGTGTTCCTCAGGAGATAAATTTTCGTCTGTTGGATCAAGGTACTGATTCATAATAACAAATATAAAGAAAAAGCCTTTCTCGTTTAAGAAAGGCTTTTTAATATATTTAAGAAGTAACTAACAATTTTTAGTGTTGAAGCTCTTCTTCTCTGTCTTTTAGTGGAATATGTTGTGGCACAAAGTCTTCATCATGACCAGGTTTACTATAATCGTATGCCCAACGGTGAACATGTGGAATTTCTCCAGGCCAGTTGCCATGCATATGCTCTACAGGTGCTGTCCACTCCAAAGTGTTTGAACGCCATGGATTTTGTTCTGTTTTCTTTCCATAGAACATGCTGTGAACAAAGTTATATAGGAAGACTAATTGTACAAGTCCTGCAACAAGTGCAAAAATTGTGATTAAAACTTGTACGTTTTGGGTATCATCAAAAAGTGGGAAATTACTATTGGTGTAATAACGTCTTGGTAATCCTGCCATGCCTATAAAATGCATTGGAAAGAAAACACCGTAAGCACATACGGCTGTCACCCAAAAATGTATATAACCTAAATTTTTATTTAGCATTCGTCCAAACATTTTTGGGAACCAATGGTATACACCAGCAAATAATCCATATAACGCAGATATCCCCATTACTAAATGGAAATGTGCGACTACAAAATAAGTATCGTGAACATTGATATCAAGTGCACTATCCCCCAGAATAATTCCTGTAAGACCTCCTGTTATAAATGTTGAAACTAAGCCAATTGAAAACAACATAGCAGGATTTAATTGAAGGTTTCCTTTCCAAAGTGTTGTAATATAATTAAATGCTTTTACTGCCGATGGAATGGCAATAAGTAATGTTGTAAATGTAAATACTGATCCTAAGAATGGGTTCATCCCTGAGATAAACATGTGATGTCCCCACACGATTGTTGATAAAAAGGCAATGGCAATAATTGAAGCTACCATTGCTCTGTATCCAAAGATTGGTTTTCTTGCGTTTGTTGCTATAACTTCTGATGTTATCCCTAAAGCTGGAAGTAATACAATGTATACTTCTGGGTGTCCAAGAAACCAGAATAAATGTTCAAATAAAACTGGTGACCCGCCTTGATAATGCAACACCTCTCCTTGAATAAAAATATCTGAAAGGAAGAAAGATGTTCCAAAACTTCTATCCATTATTAACAACAATGCTGCAGATAAAAGAACTGGGAAAGAAACTACACCAATTACAGCCGTAATAAAAAACGCCCAAATGGTTAATGGTAACCTTGTCATGGACATTCCTTTTGTTCTAAGGTTTAATACTGTTACTATATAGTTCAATGAGCCAAGAAGTGAAGACGCAATAAAAATTGCCATTGAAACGAGCCAAAGTGTCATCCCTGCTCCAGACCCCCCTTGTGCTAACGGAAGTGCACTAAGAGGTGGATAAATTGTCCATCCTGCTGCAGCTGGTCCTGCTTCAACAAACAATGAAATTACCATTATCACGCTTGATAAGAAGAAAAGCCAATAAGATATCATATTTAAAAATCCTGAGGCCATATCTCTTGCTCCAATTTGTAGTGGAATCAAAAGGTTACTAAAAGTACCACTAAGCCCCGCTGTCAATACAAAAAACACCATGATTGTTCCATGAATGGTCACCAATGCCAAATAAATATCTGCGTCCATAACGCCGCCTGGTGCCCACTTACCTAATAGAGCTTCAAATATTACATTTGGTTTTTCTGGCCATGCAATTTGCATACGCATTAGCAATGACATTAAAATTCCAATTATCCCCATGATTAAACCCGTAATCAAATACTGTTTAGCAATCATTTTATGATCTTGACTAAAAATGTATTTTGTTACAAAGGTTTCTTTGTGATGATGCCCGTGGTCGTCATCGTGTGTATGGGTGTCTACGTGTGCTGACATAATCTTTTGGTATTACTATTTAGTTTTGAACTAATGAGTTTTTAAATATTTTTTGTTCTTGCAACCATGCATTGTATTCTTCTTCTGTTTCAACAATAATTTTCATTTGCATGTTGTAATGGGATTTTCCACAAATTTTGTTGCATAATAACAGGTAATCAAATTCATAGCGATCAAGCGGCTCTTCACCTTTGGCTTGAAGCTTCTTACTGTTTTCGTTTCGAATTTTGTTGATATTTCTTACTTTTTCATAAATCTCTGGGTTCAATCGCATTTCCTCAGTGGTAAAGGTTGGCGTAAATGCAAATTGAGTAATCATTCCTGGTACACAATTCATTTGTGCTCTAAAATGTGGCATGTATGCCGAATGCAATACATCCTGGGAACGCATTTTAAATAATATTGGCTTTCCAACGGGTAAATGGAGCTCAGTGGTGATGATGTCATCTTGAGCATTAGGGTCAGACTCATCTAGCCCTAAAATATTAGCATTGTCTAAGTTAATTAATCTCACATTGGCCTTACCAAGAACATTGTCTTCGCCAGCATAGCGTGCTTTCCAGTTAAACTGTTGAGCATACAATTCTACGACAATTGGATCTTCCTCTTCATCAATGTTCATAATATCGTTCCAAGTAAATAATCCATACATGATGAGTCCCGCTAGGGTAATTACTGGAATAATCGTCCAGATAAATTCTAACTTGTCATTATCGGCATAGAAAAGCGCTTTTCTTCCTTTTTCGCCTTTGTATTTAAAAGCAAAATAATGTAACAAAAATTGAGTGATGGTTTGTACAATAAAGATCACAACCATCGAAATAATCATCAATCGGTCTATTTCTGGTCCATGCTCAGAGGCTGAATTTGAAACGAGTGGTAAATCTCCCCACAGCGCAAAAGAGATGATGGTGATAAGGTATATAAATCCTAAAAATGCTAGCATCAAATAGCCATTTACAGAATTGTCTTTATCATTTGCAATTTGGGAATTGTCTTTATTTGCTTGTGCTAAATCAAATATTTTAACCATTTGCCAAATCGCGATGGTAATTCCTAATAATATTAATATTGTTAATAAGCCAGTCATTGTACTATACTATCTTTAAAATTTAATTAATAATGAAACTGTTCGCTTTCTTTTATAAATGGATTGCCTTTTGGCAATAGTGGTGCTTTGGATAGTGCATAAAACACAACCCAAAGGAACAATCCAAGAAATAGCAACACTGCGCTAATTTCTGGAACACCAATAAACCAACGATCCCCTACAGTAGCTGGCATAATCATATTAAACACATCAATATAGTGTCCAAATAATATGACGATACCTGCCATGACGATAAACCATGGTACACGCTTATAATCGCTGTTCATGAGTACCAAGAATGGGAAAATAAAATTCAAAACAAACATCCCAAAGAATGGTAATTTATAGTCTTCTATTCTTGTGATGAAATAGGTAACTTCTTCTGGAATATTTGCATACCAAATCAGCATGAATTGCGAGAACCACAAATAGGTCCAAAACACACTAATTGCAAACATAAATTTAGCCAGATCGTGCAAGTGACTGTCGTTCACAAATTCCATTAACCCTTTTGATTTTAAGTAAATGGTTATCAGAGCAATAACAGTAATTCCACTCACAAACATGCTTGCAAACACATACCATCCAAAAAGTGTACTGAACCAGTGTGGGTCTACACTCATAATCCAATCCCAAGACATCATGGATTCTGTGTAAATATAAAACACTAAAAAGGCTGCAGATATTCTAAAGTTTTTCTTGAAATTACTATTATCATTTACATCAGCTTGGTCTTGTGCCAATGAAAATTTTCTAGAAAAATAACGGTATAAACTCCACCCTGCTATAAATATTAAACCTCTAATAGCAAACCAAGTTTTATTAAGCCATCCTGATTTTCCTTGAATAAGTTCGTCATGTGCAACAACTTCTGGATCCATCCAAATAAAAAGATGATCTCCCGCCCAAAGTGCAATTCCTAAAACTATTATAGCCCCTGGCAAAAGATAATAAGTTATAGCTTCCATTACTCTAAAAAGAACAGGCGACCAACCCGCTTGTGCTGCATACTGAATGCCATAAAACGCAAGTACTCCTAGTGAAATCATCATAAAAAAGAATGCTGCTACATACAATGCCGCATATGGTCTGTTGTGCATTTGATGCAAAACATGTTCTGCATGTTCGTCACCATGATGAGCCTCTTCATGATGAGGGTCATCATTACTTTCTGAGTGTATCATTGCAGCGTGAGCCTCGCCATTATCATGCGACTCGGCAGCACCATGATGTGCATTTTCTTCTGCTAATAAGACTTTAACATCCTCTAAAGTCAAATGATGAGATGAATTATAACTGGAAATCCACCCGATTGCGCCAATGATGATGAGCACAAGAGATGTAATTTTTAATCTTTTTGAAAACGTATACATGTTTTATTTATGTTTTGTTTTTCTTTATTTTATTAATTCTGATCGAAGTGCTTCAACGTATGCTGTAACTTGCCAACGCTCTTCTTCGTTTAATAGATTAGCATATGACCCCATTGAGTTTTTACCATAATATATAACGTGGTAAATACTTCCTGTTGTTATCGCACGGTCTGCATAACTTGGTACTCCTAATATTTTTTCACGCTTTACCAATGTTCCTTGGCCAGCACCTTTATTCCCATGACAAATCCCACAGTAAATATCATAAAGCTCCTTGCCTCTTTTGGGGTCAATCTCAGATACTTCTAAAGGAGATTTTAAGGATTTTAATGCCGCTTCATAGCCTTCATTGGTATTGTCATAATCATATAAGGAATATCCTCTGGCAATGGTTCCCTCAACAGGTAATAATGCTTCTTGACTGTTTGGGAATACCTCGTATTCGCCGTAAGCCTCGTAGCCAACAGGCTCATACATGTTCGGAAAAAATTGGTAGTTCGGTCTGCTGTTGTCTTGGCATGACCAAAGTGTTGAACCAATCAATACTAAAATGAATATTTTTGATACACTTTTCATAGGTCTAATGTGCTTCTTTTTCAATCACATGCACTTCTACTGCACCTGTTTTGGTTAATAGCGTTTTTAATTGTTTCTCATTGTCATGAACAGGGATTTCCATCAAAAAATGGTCATCAGTTGTTCTTGGGTCTGGATTTTCAGCGTTTTTGAATGGCCACATTCTACTTCTCAAATAAAATGTAATTACCATTAAATGCGCCGCAAAAAATACGGTTAGCTCAAACATAATCGGTACAAATGCAGGCATATTTTCGATATAGCTAAAACTTGGTTTACCACCAATATTTTGTGGCCAATCTTCAATCATAATGAAATTCATCATTAAGATAGCAACAGTAAGTCCTACACAACCGTACATAAACGCTGCAATTGCAATACGTGTTGGGGCAAGCCCCATGGCCTTGTCCAATCCATGTACTGGGAATGGTGTATAAATTTCTTCGATATGATGCTTTTCTGCCTTTACAGTTTTTACTGCAGACATCAATACATCATCATCTGTATATAAGGCATGAATAACTTTTGATGCTCCCATATTTAGTCTTTTTTCTTTTTAGGTGTTCTTTTTGCTTTTAGCTTTTTGGAGGTGCGTTCGTCCGAACCAGTACCAACCAAACTGTCTCCAGCCTCTCTAATATTTTTGTAGCGTTGCCCAGAGGATTTTAAAATTGTTTTGACTTCTGCTTGTGCAATTACTGGGAATGTTCTTGAATAAAGTAAGAACAACACAAAGAAGAAACCAATTGTTCCAATAAAAATTCCAATATCTACAAACGTTGGTGAAAACATGGTCCACGACGATGGTAAATAGTCTCTGTGCAATGAAGTCACAATAATTACAAAACGTTCAAACCACATACCAATATTTACGACTATCGAAATAAAGAATGAAAACATGATGCTTGTTCTTAATTTCTTGAACCACATAAATTGTGGAGAGAATACATTACAAGACATCATGGCCCAATAGGCCCAAGCATAAGGACCTGTTGCTCTGTTCAAAAATGCGTATTGCTCATATTCTACTCCAGAATACCATGCAATAAATAATTCTGTGATATAGGCTACCCCTACAATTGAACCTGTAATCATGATGACAATGTTCATCAATTCAATATGTTGTACAGTAATATAATCTTCCAGGTTACACACTTTCCTCATAATGATAAGCAATGTGTTTACCATAGCAAATCCAGAGAAAATCGCTCCTGCCACAAAGTAAGGCGGAAAGATAGTTGTATGCCATCCAGGAATTACCGAAGTCGCAAAGTCAAATGATACAATAGTGTGTACCGAAAGTACAAGTGGAGTTGCCAGTCCTGCAAGTACCAAAGAAACTTCTTCAAAACGTTGCCAATCCTTAGCTCTACCAGACCATCCAAAACTTAATAGAGAATAAATTTTCTTTTGAAAAGGACGAACGGCACGGTCACGTATCATTGCAAAATCAGGTAAAAGTCCAGTCCACCAGAATACTAATGAAACGGAAAGATACGTTGAAATCGCAAATACATCCCACAATAGTGGTGAGTTAAAGTTTACCCAAAGTGAACCAAATTGGTTGGGAATTGGTAGTACCCAATATGCCAACCAAGGTCGTCCCATGTGAATAATTGGAAATAATCCTGCTTGAATTACTGAAAATATGGTCATAGCCTCGGCAGATCTGTTAATCGCCATACGCCATTTTTGTCTAAATAAAAGAAGTACTGCAGAAATAAGTGTTCCAGCATGACCAATACCTACCCACCATACAAAGTTGGTGATATCCCATGCCCAACCTACGGTTTTATTTAATCCCCAAGTTCCTATTCCTGTAGATATTGTATAAATCATACATCCAAGACCCCAACCAAAAGCGGCTAGAGCTATGGAGAATACAATCCACCACTGCTTATTTGCTTTTCCTTCTACAGGTGCAACTACATCAAGAGTGACATCGTGGTATGATTTTTCACCAGTTACGAGTGGTCTTCTTATCGGTGCTTCGTAATGAGACGCCATAGTTTAATTTTATTTCTTTGTTAGTTATGCTTCTTTTGTATTTCTTACTTTAACTTGATAGACCACATTTGGTTTTGTACCAACATGCTCCAATAGGTGATAAGCACGCTCATCATCTTTAAGTTTTGTAACATCATCTTTTTTATTGTTGATATCGCCAAAAACAATTGCGCCGCTATCACAAGCCGATGAACAAGCTGTTTTGAACTCATTCACATCTACAGGTCTACCGTCACGCTTGGCATCCAAAATGGTTTTCTGTGTCATTTGAATACACATCGAACATTTTTCCATAACCCCTCTAGAACGTACCGTTACATCTGGATTAATAACCATGCGCCCTAAGTCGTTATTCATATGGTAATCAAACTCATCGTTACCATTATAAAGGAACCAGTTGAATCGGCGTACTTTATAAGGACAGTTATTTGCGCAATAGCGTGTCCCTACACAACGGTTGTATGCCATATGGTTTTGACCTTGTCTTCCATGCGAACTAGCCGCAACTGGACAAACAGTTTCACATGGTGCATGATTACAGTGCTGACACATGATGGGTTGAAAAGCCACTTGAGGATTTTCAGATGGCGATTCCATTTCGCCAAAAGTACTTAATGAACTTCCTAATCCTTTAATTCCATCTTTGGTCTCATTGTCCCCCTCAAAAGTTTCATCTGAAGAATAGTAGCGGTCAATTCGCAACCAATGCATATCACGACTTCTTCTGATTTCTTCTTTTCCAACTACTGGAACATTGTTTTCGGCGTGACATGCAATTACACAGGCACCACAACCTGTACAAGAATTTAAATCGATAGAAAGATTGAAGTGATGCCCAATGGAGCGATCAAACTCATCCCAAAGATCAACATCTGGAGAACTCACTGGGGTTTCAATATGATTTAAAGAAACAACAGGTGTTGGATTCCAATGCTCAGCATCTTTTGTATTGAAAATTTCTAAGGTGGTTTCTTTAATAATGTCTCCACGTCCCATCAATGTATTGTGCAATTGCACACATGCAAATTCATGTTTACCACCAACTGCTTCTATTGAAACGGATTGTGTTGAGTCAAAATTTTGATAAAGTGGATAAGCATTTACACCTGTTTGCATTTCTTCTTTTAGTCCTGCACTTCGGCCATACCCAAAAGATAAACCTACTGTCCCTCGCGCTTGCCCTGGTTGAATAATCACTGGTGCTTTTACAGTGGCTCCATTTACAGTTACATTGGCGTAGGTTCCATTTAGGCCACCAGTAGCATCATGACTGCTTTCTTTAAAGAAATTACTTGCTTCTAAATGTAATCCTAATTCTTTAGCATCTGCTTCAGAAACAGTAAGATAATTATCCCAAGTTGTTCTTGTTAATGGATCTGGAAATTCTTGTAGCCAAGGGTTATTGGCCTGTTGTCCGTCACCCATTCCTGTTTTAGGATAAAGTGTTAATTCAAAGTCCGAAGATTTCGCTTGCGCTAAATTCTTTACAGCATCGCCTATGGCAATAGTTGTATGAGCCGATGATGTTGTGTCAAGTGTTACAGATTTTGAAGCTGTAAATACACCATCATGAAGTGCATCATTGAAAGAAGCACCGCCTAAAATATTTGAGTTCCAATATGATTTTAGATAATCATGATATGTACTTGTATTTCCATTAAGTGTCAAAAGTACATCTTGAAATTGTTTGGTGTCAAATAATGGTCGAATTGTAGGTTGAACTAATCCATAATGTCCAGATTTTGTTTCCAAATCACCCCAAGATTCTAAGTAATGCGGCGCTGCTGCTACATATTCAGAAACAGATGCTGTTTCATCATTTTTCATAGAAAAAACAACTGAAAGATTTGTCTTTTTTAGTCCTTCTACAAAGGCTGTTGCATTTGGTAAAGTATATGCTGGGTTTACTCCAGTCATGAGTACTGCACCAACTTTTCCTGCGTTCATATCAGCTACAAGTTTTGTAACTGCAGCATCGTTACCTTGACGGGTTAAAATTGTTGTTTTTGGATCAAATGCTTTACTGTTTAAAAATGCATTGATTTCTAAAACCAAACTCTGAGCATCAACATCTTGAATTCCTGTAAGAACAACACCATTCGATCCTGCTTTTAGCAATTCTCTTGCTGCGGCATCTACCGCAGATTCAATATTTGCTGGTAAAGTAACATTTACAGATGTTCCTGTAAGTTTTCCATAAAGTCTTGCTAGTGCACGCTTTTGCTGAGATGGTTTTAATGGAACACGTTTGTCGGCATTAGCTCCAGAAAGTGTCATGTTTGATTCAAATTGAATATGACGTGACATGGTTCCATTTTTTGGAACACGTCCTTTGGCATAAGCAGCATCAAATCCTCCACCTTGCCAGTCGCCAAGGAAATCTGCACCTATAGAAACAATTGTTTTTGCTTTTTCAAAATCATAATTTGCAAGTCCTCTACGGCCATACTTAGCTTGATAGGCATCTGCTGCTGCAGATTCTGAAATGGCATCATAAACTACATGAGTAACATTCTCGTAGTTGTCTTGAAATTCTGAAATCAATTTTGAAGTACTCGGACTCGCAAAAGTTTGAGTCAACAACACTACTTGTTTTTCTGAACCTTTTAGAGCTTCAAGTTTTTCTCCTACTTCTTTATAGAAAGCGTCCCAAGTCATGGCTTTACCTGCTTTGGTAGGCCCAGCAACACGCTGATTATCATACAAATCTAGAACAGAAGCTTGCACTCTTGCATTGATACTCCCATTAGCTTTAGCTAATGAATTGGATTCCACTTTTATTGGTCTTCCTTCTCTAGTTTTAACCAATAAGCTTGCAAAATCGTATCCGTTTGAGATTGCTGTTGCATAGTAGTTTGCAACGCCTGGAATAATTTGTTCTGGCTGAACAACATACGGAATGGACTTTATTACAGGTCCTTCACAAGCCGCCAAAGAAGCTGCGGCTGTGCTGAATCCAACGTATTTTAAGAAATCACGACGCGTTGTTTCTGAAGATTCCAATGTGGATTTATCTCCCAAAAACTCATCCACAGGAATTTCTTGAACAAACTCCTTGTGTTTTAGCGTCTCAACAGCAGAGCTTTGGCTCGGATTTAGCTCCTCAACACTTTTCCAGTATTTCTTGTTTGATGACATATATTATAGTGTTACTTAAGTCTTTTAATAATTTTTAATAATGGCATTTTCCACATTCCAATCCTCCCATTTGGGCGGCTGTAAGCTGTTCTACTCCATATTTTTTTGAAAGTGCTTCATGAATTTTCTCATAATAGCCATTGTCTTTTACTTTCACATTTGTTTCTCTATGACAATTGATACACCACCCCATTGTAAGCGGTGAATATTGATACATAATCTCCATCTCCTCCACTGGTCCATGACATGTTTGACACTCTAAACCTGCAACAGAAACATGCTGCGAGTGGTTGAAATATGCAAAGTCAGGAAGATTATGAATTCTAACCCATTTTACGGGTTTTGTTTTTCCTGTATACTTTTGCTCAGCATCATCCCATCCTACAGCATCGTACAGTTTTTGGATTTCTCCATCATAGAATTCTTTGCTGTATTCTTCAGTTGCAGTTGATGGTGCAACTTCATAAATCGATTTATGACAATTCATACAAACATTTAGAGACGGAATTCCAGAATGTTTACTCACTCGAGCAGAGGAATGACAGTATTTACAATCAATACCATTGTCGCCTGCATGAATTTTATGTGAATAGTGTATCGGTTGAATCGGCTCATATCCTTGATCAACTCCAACTTGCATAAAGTATCCATAAACAAAATATGCGCTCGAAAGCAAAAAGAAAATTGCTGTCGCCAACAATAAAAATTGATTCTTTAAAAATGCTTTCCACAGCGATGGTCGCTTTACAGCTTCTTGAATTTCTACTTCATTTGCTTCAGCAAAACGTCTTAGTGTTTTATTTACTAAGAATAGCCCTAGAGCAAGAAGTGCAAAAAGAATGGCTAATGCACCAAGAATAATATCTTTAGAAAGTCCTCCTTCAGTGCTTGTAGGTGCTTGAGTCGTTACCGTTGCTACAGCTGGAGCGGCTTTGTCTTGTGCAGTGTATGCAAGTATGTTTGAAATGTCTTGGTCTGAAAGCTGTGGAAAAGCTGTCATTGCAGCTCCATTGTACTCCTTGTAAATCTTGTTGGCATAGGCATCACCAGATTTAATTACAGCAGCACTGTTTCGTATCCAGGCATTGAGCCAGTCACGGTCAAGGCCTTCATCTTCGCTCAATCGAGTTTCAACATAGCGAAGTGCCGGTCCTGTCATTTTTTTGTCCAGTTGATGACACGCAGCACAATTAGCATTAAAAAGCGATTTCCCTTTTGTGGGGTCTGCTTCTTGAGCCTGTAAAGGTGTGCAAAAAATTGAAAAAAATACAAGACTCAAAAAGATGAGTTTCTGGAGGGGCTGAAGGTTGTTTACCTGCTTCATATCAACGTTTGGAGTGGTTTCTAAACTTTGGCGCAATTTTTTCATGCAATAAGATCAAAAATCTATTAACAAAAATTTATGCAAAAATAAGACATACGGACGATTATTAAAATGATAGATTATGCTAAATTTTAATTTATATTCATTCTAAATAATATTCAATTTTTGTTTTAATTTTAATCATTTACATTTGTAAAATCAACAGTGAAATATGAAACGTTATTTATATAAGTTATTTTTTATAACTACTTTATTTTCAACACCTTTATTTGCACAAGAGGGAATTGTAAAGATTCAAAAAAGTGAAGCGCTAAATCGCTTACTGGCTTTAAAAAAGGAAGTCAATAATTCTAAAAATTATATAAAAATTCAAATTTACAGTGGCCCAAGGTCTGGCGCAGAGCATGCTTTGGCCTCTTTTCGGTCTGATTTTGCAGGGTACAGTTCGGAAATGAAATACGAGACTCCAAACTATAAAATATGGATCGGTAATTTCAGGACTAAAATAGAAGCTGACCGTGCATTAAAAGTTGTTAAAAAAGAATATCCAAATGCGTTCCCTTTCACTCCAAAACAAAATTAAGTTTTAAGAATTTGAAATTGTTGACCTACAATTTCTTTTTAACAGCAACTTCTTGAAACGCTTCAAACACATCTCCTAGTTGAATGTCGTTGTAGTTTTTAATTTGCATTCCACAATCATAACCTTTTGACACTTCTTTTGCATCATCTTTAAAACGTTTTAATGATGCTAATTCACCTGTGTAAATTACAACACCTTCTCTAATGATACGAATTTTGGAATTTCTAAAGATTTTACCATTGGTAACCATACATCCAGCAATTGTTCCAATTTTTGAGATTTTAAATGTTTCTCTAATTTCTGCTGAGCCTGTAATTTCTTCTTTAAATTCAGGAGATAACATACCTTCCATGGCGTCTTTCAAATCATTTATAGCGTCATAAATAATAGAGTACATTCGGATGTCAATTTCTTCTTTTTCGGCAATTTGTCGAGCGTTACCCATTGGTCGAACATTAAATCCGATAATTATGGCGTCTGAAGCTGAGGCTAAGAGCACGTCACTTTCAGTAATTGCTCCTACTGCTTTGTGTATGATATTAACTTGAATTTCTTCTGTGGATAATTTTTGGAAAGAATCTGTAAGTGCTTCAACAGAACCATCTACATCTCCTTTTAAAATAATGTTCAATTCTTTAAAATCACCAAGTGCAATACGTCTTCCAATTTCATCTAATGTAATATGTCGTTGAGTACGTACTGATTGTTCACGTTGTAATTGTGTGCGTTTTGCAGCAATTTGCTTGGCTTCTCTTTCGTCTTTAAAGACATTGAATTTGTCCCCTGCTTGTGGGGCACCATCCAAGCCAAGTATAGAGATTGGTGTAGAGGGGCCAGCTTCGCTGACTTCATGTCCTCGTTCATCTTGCATGGCTTTGATTTTTCCACTATTTTTCCCTGCAAGGACATAATCTCCAATGCGTAATGTTCCTGCTTGTACTAAAACTGTTGAAACATAACCTCGCCCTTTATCCAAAAAGGCTTCAACTATGGTTCCAACGGCAGCTTTATTTGGATTTGCTTTAAGTTCTAATAATTCTGCTTCAAGAAGTACTTTTTCTAATAATTCTTGTACACCGTCTCCATTTTTTGCAGAGATGTCATGAGATTGAATTTTTCCACCCCAATCTTCAACCATAAGGTTCATGTTGGCAAGTCCTTCTTTTATTTTATCTGGATTTGAAGTTGGTAAATCAACTTTATTTATTGCAAAAACTATAGGAACACCAGCGGCTTGAGCATGTGAAATTGCTTCTTTCGTTTGTGGCTTAATATTATCGTCTGCGGCAATAACAATAATGGCAATATCTGTAACTTGAGCACCTCTTGCACGCATTGCAGTAAAGGCCTCGTGACCAGGTGTGTCTAAAAATGCGATCTTTTGTCCAGAGGCTAATGTTACTCCATAGGCACCAATATGCTGTGTAATGCCTCCAGATTCTCCAGCAATTACATTTTCTTCTCTGATATAATCGAGTAGTGATGTTTTACCATGATCTACATGTCCCATTACTGTAACAATTGGAGCACGTCCTAGTAAATCTTCCTTCTTATCTTCTACCTCTTCAATAATTTCATCTATATCTGCGGTTACAAAATCAACCGTATAACCAAATTCTTCTGCAACAATTGATAGGGTTTCTGCATCAAGTCTTTGATTCATTGTAACCATCATTCCTAATGACATACAAGCAGATATAATTTCTGTAACTGAAACGTCCATCATGGTTGCAACTTCATTAGCGGTTACAAATTCGGTAACTTTTAGTGTTTTGCTTTCTATTGCTTGTTGCTCTAAATCTTTTTCTGTTTGCTGACGGTGTTGGTCACGCTTATCTCTTCTGTATTTTGCGCCTTTCCCTTTGGACGATTTCCCTTGAAGTTTTTCTAGTGTTTCTCGCACTTGTTTTTGAACTTCTTCTGCTGTTGGCTCAACTTTTTGAACACTAGGTTTTTGATTTCTTCCTTTATTTAAACGAGGTTTTTGGTCTTGATTTCCTCCATCAACTTTACTAATTCTTTTACGTTTTTTCCTCGAATCTGAAGTTCCAGACTTATCAGATTCTTTTGTTGATGAAGCGTTTTTTGGTTTTTTAAATTGAGATAAATCAATTGTTTGACCTGTTGATTTTGGGCCTGATAATTTTGCGTATTGGGTTTCTACTTTTCCAGATTCTACATCCCCTTTTGAAGTCTCCTTAGCAGGCTCTTCATTGGTTGGTTTTGGCGGAGACTTTTCAACTTTCTTTGCTTCATCTTTTTTTGGTTTCTCTTCCGCTTTTGGCACTTCGGGTTTTGGTTTTGGCTCAGATTTAGGTTTTACTGGGCTTAAATCAATTTTCCCAACTTTTTTTGGCCCTTCAAAAGTCGTTTTAGCTTTGATTACTTTTTTAGCCTCTTCTTCTTTTTTTCGAGCTTCCTCTTCTTCTCTTTGCAAACGTAAAGCTTCTTTTTCTTTTTGCTTTGCTTGACCAACTTCTTTGGAGGCAACTTTTTTGCTGGCATCAGTTTGAAACTCCCCTGAAAGTAATTCGTATACTTCAGCAGAAATTTTAGTTGTTGGTCGTTTTTCAATTTCAATGTTTTTTGACTCCAAAAAGTCAATAGCACGATCCATTGAAATGTTCAACTCCCTCAATACTTTACTTAATCTAATGATATCAGCCATAAATTGCCTTCGTTATTTTTTTCTATAAAATTTGGCGCAGATGATGTAATCTGGGTGCCAATATAATTAAAATTTTAATCTTCGAATTCTTCTTTTAAAATTCGAATCACATCGTCTATTGTTTCTTCTTCTAAATCTGTACGCTTTACAAGGTCTTTGACATCTTGTTCCAAAACACTTTTGGCAGTATCCAAACCTGCTTTTGCAAATTCATCAATAATCCACGCTTCGATTTCATCAGAAAATTCTGAAAGCTCAACATCTTCTTCAACACCTTCTCTAAAGACATCTATTTCGTAGCCCGTAAGGCGTCCTGCAAGACGGATATTGTGGCCTCCGCGGCCAATTGCTTTACTAACTTCTTCTGGTTTGAGAATTACCTCTGCGCGTTTGTTTTCTTCGTCAATTTTTATAGAGGTAACACGTGCAGGACTCAGAGCTCTGGTAATATATAACTGCAAATTGTTTGTATAATTTATCACATCTATGTTTTCATTGCCTAATTCTCTAACAATACCATGAATTCGTGATCCTTTCATTCCAACACAGGCACCAACAGGGTCAATTCTGTCGTCGTAAGAGTCCACAGCAACTTTTGCTTTTTCGCCAGGGATTCTAACCACATTTTTAACAGAAATAAGCCCATCAAATACTTCTGGAATTTCTTGTTCAAATAATTTTTCCAAAAATGCTGGTGCTGTTCTTGACAAAACAATGTTTGGTTTGTTACCTTTCAGCTCTACACTTTCAATAATTCCACGTACGTTTTCTCCTTTTCTGAAAAAATCTGATGGAATTTGCTTGTCTTTTGGTAAAATTAATTCGTTGCCTTCATCATCCAATAAAATTACTGCACGATGGCGAATATGGTGCACCTCAGCAGTATATATTTCTCCTTCAAGATCCTTGAATTGCTTGTAGATATTGGTGTTGTCGTGCTCTTGGATTTTGGAAATTAAGTTTTGACGTAATGCCAAAATTGATCGTCTTCCCAAATCAAATAGCTTTACTTCTTCCGAAACATCTTCACCTACTTCAAAATCAGGTTCAATTTTCTGTGCTTCACTTAATGAAATTTCTTGGTTTTCATTTTCAACCTCGCCATCTGCAACAACAATTCTATTGCGCCATATTTCCAAATCTCCTTTGTCGGGATTAATAATGATATCGAAGTTGTCATCGTCTCCAAATTTCTTTTTTAAGGCATTTCTAAAAACATCCTCTAAAATGGCCATAAGGGTCACACGGTCTATGAGTTTATCATCTTTAAACTCCGAAAACGAATCGATTAATGCTAAATTTTCCATAATATAGTTCTTCTCTTAAAATACTAATTTTACTTGCGCTTTTTCTATGTTTTGGTACGGTATTGTTGCCATTTTATGAACTGTTTCTTTGCCTTTCCCAATGGGTTTTGGCTCTCTGGCTTTCCATTCCAAAACAATTTCTTTTGTATCTGCAGCTGTTAGTACTGCTTCATATTTTTCATTTTGTACTGTTTTGAGTTTTAGCGTACGGCCAATATTTTTTTTATACTGGCGTTGGTGTACCAAAGGCGTTGTTGCTCCTGCCGAAGAAACTTCTAATGAAAAGTCTTGCTCCTCGCGATCAAGGTTGTGCTCTATGGAACGACTCACATACATACAGTCTTCTACCAAAACACCCTTATCCCCATCGATAATAATACGGATTTTGTTTCCCTCCAAAATTTCAAAATCAATGAGAAACAAATCGGGTCTTTTTTCAAGGCCTTCCTCCAAAAACTCTTTTACACTATCTCTAAACATTTGGTATAAAAAGAGGGGACTTTTCGTCCCCTCACTTTAATTTTTCCGTTCTACGCTGCAAATATAAGGGATAAAAGAGGATTTATGCAAGTTTTAGCACACTTTATTGAATTATTTTTCAAAATAAAAAAGCTTCAACTGAGTTGAAGCTTTTTTTTGTTGGCCCACTAGGGCTCGAACCTAGACTCTTCTGGACCAAAACCAGACGTGTTGCCAGTTACACCATGGGCCATTCTCGTAATGAGGATGCAAATTTAGAACAAAACTTTGGTTGCACAAATATTTTTTAAAAATAAATAATTCATTAATTATTTGGTTTATAATTTAAACTTGTTTACATTTGCTTAAAATTAAAACCCATTTTATTATGAATCATTCTGAACAATTAAATCTTATTAATGAGGCCATTAATAAGACTAAAGAACAACTCAAACCCACTTCTATTAATTTTATTTTTTGGGGGCTACTCATTTCAATGATGAGTTTAATTCATTATTCTTTTCCCGAATTTATTCAAAAAACAGCATATTCTTCGATTTTGTTTTGGACTATAATTCCGATTATTGGCATGATTATTAACATTATTTATAACATAAAAGTTGGTGTGCGTTTGGGATTTGAAACACACATTGGGCGTGCCCTAAAACTTGTTTGGGGAGTATTTAATATTGCCTGGCTTTTGATCGTAGTTTTGTCTATATTTAAAAAGCAAAATCCTGTAGAAGAAATTTTATTTCTACTTGGTGTTATTTTACTTATCACTGCGCTTCTTATTCGCTTTAGCCCTATCATAGTTGGGGGAATCGCTGTCATTGCTTGTAGTGTTTTAATCACTCTTTCAACAGGTGTCAATGTGCTTTTGATTAATGCTGTGGCAACTTTTGTTGGGCTTTTCATTCCTGGGCTTTCACTTTATTTAAGCAAAAAACATGTTTGAACCGCTCGACAAATTATTGACAAACCCCATTCGTTTGATGGTGATGTCTGTATTGATAAAAGTGAGTGATTGTGATTTTAATTATTTAAAAAAAATCACAAACAGTACACAAGGCAATTTGAGTGTTCAGCTAAAAAAACTTGCAGAAAGTGAATACATTTCTATTGCCAAGAGTTTCGAAAACAATTACCCAAAAACAAAACTTAAAATCACAAAAAAAGGAGTTTTGGCCTTTGAAAATCATTTCAAAAACTTAAAAAAATACCAAAATCTTGACCTATGATTTGTTTCATTTTAAAAATTACAACAATCTTTGGGATATTTATTGTAAATCTATCCCTCAAATTATTTAGCCTTATTTGATTTTATTATTAAATTCGCCATGTACTACAAATTTATGACCATGGCGAATTTTAATTTTAAACAATGGAACCTCATTTTGGGATGGGTTGCATTTGGTATCGCATTTCTAACCTACGCTTTAACTGTAGAGCCGACTGTTGGATTTTGGGATACAGGAGAGTATATTTTAACCTCTTCCAAACTTGAAGTTGGCCACCCGCCTGGAGCGCCATTGTTTCAAATGTTAGGTGCATTTTTCTCTATTTTTGCTTCAGAACCTGCACAAATCGGGCTTGTTCTCAATATGATGAGTGCTGCTGCTAGTGCTTTTACTATTCTTTTTATGTTTTGGACTATTGTTTTGTTGTTACAAAACATAGCTGGTAAAGAAACTGAGCTTAATAGCAATAAAAAAGCCGCTATTTTGGGAGCTGCTTTTGTGGGGAGTCTATCTTTTGCATTTACAGATTCTTTTTGGTTCAATGCAGTAGAAACAGAAGTGTATGCAATGGCTACTCTAATAATGGCCGTAATGTTTTATTTAGGACTTCGCTGGGAAAAGGAAATGAATACTCCAAGAGGCAACCGCTGGCTGATTTTGATTTCTTTTATTGTAGGACTTTCATTTGGTGTTCATTTTATGGGGCTTTTAACTATTCCAGCCATAGGTCTTTTGTACTATTTCAAGAACTATAAAACCATTACACCAAAGAATTTTATTCTTGCAAACATCGTTGTTATTGCCATTTTATTGTTTGTTTTTAAACTCCTAGCGCCAAATATTTTGAGATACTTCAGTGCACTTGAAATTTTCTTTGTCAATAGTGTTGGATTACCTTTTAATTCTGGAACTATAATTGCCTTAATTTTACTTGTTCTTTTGGTATATTATGGGTTAAAACTATCGAAGAAAAAAGGATACATATTCCTTAATACTGGCCTGTTATGTGTAACTTTTATCATTATCGGATTTACAACTTGGTTGATGCTCCCCATTCGTGCCAATGCCAATATTCCAGTCAATGAAAACAACCCCTCCAGTGCACGAGAACTTTTGGCCTATTACAACTTGGAACAATATCCTGAAACCCACTTGTTTTACGGGCCACAATTTACCGATCAATATGCTGGGTTGGATGAAAATCAACCTTATGTTGATGATAAACCAAAATACGAAAAGGATGAAAAAACTGGGTGCTATGTTGTAGTCAATGATTATGAAAACGCCATTCAAAACTACAACAGCGATCACGGTTCACTATTACCGCGGATGTGGAGTGGAGAGCATGCCGAAAATTATATGATATATTCTGGGCCTTTGGAATTTTCCATTAAATCGGAGTACAAAATGCAAAATGAATTTCGAAGTTTAGTCAATAACTTCAGAAAAGCTGTAGCCGATGGCGAAATAGATTATGAAGGCTATCATGAATTTCTAAAAACTTATGGCCGTTATTTGGATATTGAAAAACCGTTACTAATTGATAATATTTATTACTTATTTGATTATCAAATTGGGTATATGTATTGGCGCTATTTTATGTGGAATTTCTCTGGACGTCAAGATGATATTCAAGGAAAAATGGATTTGCATGGCAATTGGCTAACAGGAATCAATTTTATTGATGAATATCTTTTAGGAATTTCTCAAAAAAACCTCCCAAGTGATGTTCTAAACAACAAAGCTCGAAATACGTATTATTTACTTCCATTATTATTGGGGTTAATCGGTTTGTTTTTTGTGTTCAACAGAGACAAAAAAATATTTTGGACCATGTTGGTGTTTTTCTTATTCACTGGAATAGCCATACAGGTCTATACCAACGTTAGACCCTTTGAACCTCGGGAAAGAGACTATTCTTTGGTAGGTTCATTTTATGTCTTTGCGCTTTGGATAGGGATTGGAGTTTATGCCCTTTGTAACAAATTCCAAACATTTAGCAAATCCAAACTTATTGCACCAGCAATAAGTGTTTTATGTCTTGTTGCTGTTCCTGGAATTTTAATTAGTCAAAATTGGGATGATCACGATCGTTCCAATAGAAGAACAGCTCATGCAATGGCCGTAAATTATTTGGAATCCTGTGCGCCAAATGCTATTATTTTTACCATTGGAGACAATGATACATTTCCGCTTTGGTATGCACAAGAGATTGAAGGAATTCGAAGAGATGTCCGTGTGGTATGTACAAGTCTTTTTAATGTGGATTGGTATATCGATCAAATGAAACGAAAGGCCTATGATAGCGATCCAATACCATCAAAACTAACACACGATCAATATAAATGGGGAACTCGTGATTACATCATAAAAGAAGTGGTAACTAAAGACACGCTAGAAATTAATCAATTTATGGATTTTATTTCTAGTGATGACGAGCGAACCAAATACGGCTATGTTTTGGAACAACAAGGTTATCAAACAATAGGACAACGCAATCAAGATTTGAATGCAAACTATGCCCCTACAGAATATGTCAGAATTCCTGTAAACAAAGAAGCCGTCCTAAAAAATGGCATTGTTGCAGCAAAAGATGCGGATAAAATTGTGGACTATATTGATATTAAAATTACGGGGCAAGCCATTATGAAAAATCGTATGATGATGCTCGATATCATTGCACAAAACAACTGGGAACGCCCCATATATTTTAGTGGTGGAGCCTTTGGTGATGACGATTATATTTGGATGAAAGACTATTTGCAATTAGATGGAATTGCATACAAACTTGTTCCTATAAAAACACCTATTCAAAAAGGAAGTCCTTTTATGGGGCGAATTGATACTGAAAAAATGTACGACCTCATTAAAAACTGGGAATGGGGCAATAGTGGTAATCCAGAGGTGTATCACGATGTTGAGACACGTAGGAATAGTATCACATACAGAGGGCATATGGCGCGATTGATTGAAGATCTCATTAATGAAAAACAGCTAGACAAAGCCGAAGAAATTACGGATTTGGCAATGGAAAAAATGCCCGTTGATATTTTTGGATACTACACTTTCCTTGAACCATTTATAGGAGCTTATTATGAAGTAGACGCAAAGGAAAAAGCACGAGAACTCTATCAACAAGTTGCCGTGAAATATCAAGAAAATCTTAACTATTTTGGTCAAGTTTCCAATGATAATCAATCCAAATATATTCAAAATGTCTATTTCGATATTGAGCGCTACAAAGGTTTAGTAGACACTATCAGTTTGTATGAAGACAAAGATTTCATCAAAGCTGAAATGGAAAAATTCAATGGATATTTACGTCTTTTCACGGGGGAAGAATTGTAAGACTAGTCCAATCTCAGCATATAAGTGTAAAAAATTACATGTGATTTTGCATGAGACCAATGATGGTATTGGCATCAAGCTCTCCACTTTGTCGCCATTTCATATCACCAGACTTATAAATAATGAGTGTAGGCAATCCTTTGATTCTTAGGGCTTCAGAAAGGGCTTGATTTTTGTCAACATCTATTTTTATGACTTTGGCTTTATCGCCAAGTGCAGCAGCCACGTCTCGAAGTACATCGTGCATGGCATTTGAAGCTTCGTCCCACTCTGTAAAAAAATCGAAAAGAACAGGAACTTCAACATCTATTAATTCTCCAAATTTGGACATGATATTGCAATTAATTTAATGATTTGATATAAATTTTGTTAAATCATCTAATACAATATTAAAAAAAGAAAATTAAATCAGAGTAATTTTTTTATTTATTTAAAGAAATTACAGGTTATTTAACCTCGTATTTGCCTTTTTTTAATGTAATCACCGTGATTTCTGGCCAAATCCCAACTCGCCCTGGAAAAGCCAAGAATCCAAAACCACGATTAACATTAAGATATTCCCCATCTTGTTCATATAATCCTGCCCAGTATTTATAGCGCCATTTTATTGGACTCCATTTAACTAATCCAGGAATTTCAATGCCAAATTGCATTCCATGGGTATGACCACTAAGAGTTAGATGATAATGGAGCTTATCTTTTGTAACTTCATATTCCCAATGCGAAGGGTCGTGGCTCAACAATATTTTAAAGTCATCATCAGAAATTTGAGAGGTTGCCTTTTTTAAATCCCCCTTTTGCTTAAAACCTTTACCCCAGTTTTCTACACCAATCACTGCAATTCGAGCACCTTTCTTTTCTATAAATCTCGCTTCATCCAAAAGTAATTGAAATCCCATCTGCTCTTGAAGTTTCAGCATGTCTTGAAAGTTTTTTTCTTTGTCTTCTTTTGATGGCCAGCGCGTATAATCTCCATAATCGTGATTCCCCAAAACAGAAAATATTCCATCTTTGGCACTTAATTTTGAAAATGTTGCTTTCCAAGGTTCCATTTCAGAAGTTTTACTATTGACCAAGTCGCCTGTAAACATAATCACATCCGATTCTTGTTCATTAATTAAGTCAATGGCATACTCAATTTTTGCTTTTTTGTCAAAACTTCCGCTGTGGATATCGCTTATTTGTGTGATTTTATAGCCGTCAAATTCGTGAGGTAAATCATCAAAAAACAAAGTATATTTAAGAACTTTAAAATTATATTTCCCTTTTGTAATTCCATATAAAATTGACAAAAAAGGAATAGCCGCAACCCCCAAAGCCAGTTGTCCTAAGACCTTTCTACGACCTTTAAAAAAGGGAACACTTGTACTACTTTGCGAAGTGATTTTATTAAAAATTGCTTCGAAAAGACGAAAAACATCTTCACCAAACATAACAACAATTAGGATAAATTTTGGAACATACAAAAGTACAAATAAAGCAAAAGCTGTATAAAAACTATGATTTATCCCTGAAGACCGATCAAATGTAACTGATTGATATACAATATTGCCCAACACTAGTATAGAACAAAGAACATAAATTGAAGTTACCCAAGGATTTTTTGTAACACTCCTAAAGCTTTGAAGCGCGTAAAAATCTAGGGCAAGAACAATTCCAATAAAAATTAGAAGTCTAATCATTTTTAAAAAACTTGGTGCAAAAATAGTGTAAAACTTTAGCATCTAATGTGGAATAAAATTTTTTAACTATTGTTTTAGAATTCTTTTATTGTTAGTATATTTCACACTAATAACATGACCTACTTTCTATAAGGCTTCAACTGTCCTCAAAGAAAGATTTAATACAATATGAAATGAGTTCAAAAAACAATCAATCCGCGTTAACAACTTTAGTAACCGTCTTTTTCTTTTGGGGATTTATCGCCGCTTCGAACGGGGTTTTTATACCTTTTTGTAAAACCTATTTTAATATTGATCAATTCCAATCTCAATTGGTCGATTTTGCATTTTATGGCGCCTATTATTTAGGCGCATTATTTCTTTTTGTAATGTCAAGTAGTATCAAAAAAGATGTTTTGAATAATTGGGGTTATAAAAAAGGTATTATTTATGGGCTACTCGTTTCTGCCCTTGGTGCATTGCTTATGTATCCTTTTATTGATGAAGCACAACAAGGAGATACGCCTGTCTTTTATTTGGTACTATTAGCGCTCTTTATTGTAGGTCTAGGGTTTTCATTACAACAAACCGCTGCAAATCCTTTTGTGTATTCATTAGGAGATCCCAATAAAGGCTCACAACGTTTAAATCTTGCGGGGGGAGTTAACTCTTTTGGAACAACCATTGGCCCCATTGTGATTGCACTTATTATTTTTGGATCTACACCTTTATCTGGAGATGAACTAAATCAAATGATTAAAAATAATGAGATAACATTAAACACTGTTCAGCTTTTATACATTGGAGTTGGGGTTTTATTTTTGGCAGCGGCGGCACTTTTTCACTTTTCAAAAAAATTAAAAAACACAAAATCAAACGATAGTTTTGAACCTGCAAACAAAGCCAAAAATACACTTGTTGGACTCACTATTATAATTGCTGTTTGTTTTGGAGTGATTTTTAACACTTATTCGAACGGCAAAGAAGCTACAGCAGCTGTTGAAAACACAAGGTTAATATTACTCTTTGTAGCTCTATTGGCGGTTGTAGTAAGTGTATTCTTTGCCAATTCGAGGGCTTCTAAAACCCCAAAAGGATGGGGTGCGATGAAGTATCCTCAACTAGTTTTGGGTATGCTCGCTATATTTACATACGTTGGCGTGGAAGTCACTATTCAAAGTAACTTGGGAGAACTTTTAAAATCTGTTGCAGATAAAGTTAACAACTTAAACCCTCTAGGTCTCAAAGTAATGAATGATGCCGAAATTGCACCATTCATTTCACTATATTGGGGTGGATTAATGATTGGGCGATGGGTTGGTGCAATTACAGTTTTTAATCCAAGTAAAGGCCTCAAAAAATGGTTGCTTATTCTTGTTCCCTATGTTGCTTTTGGAGTTATACTTTTAGTGAACTTTGGAAAATACTCCTCAAATGAAATTCTTTTGTTCAGCATTTGTGTTGCAACTCAAATTGGTGGATTTTTCTTAGCAAAAGACAATCCAATTGCAACTTTAAAAATCTTTAGTATTCTTGGTATTTTAAGTATGTTAATTGGGGTTTTTGGTTCTGGACAATTGGCCTTATTTGCGCTTTTATCTGGTGGATTATTTTGTTCTATTATGTGGCCATGTATTTTTGCTCTCAGTATTACAGGTCTAGGAAAGTATACTGCACAAGGGTCTGCATTTTTAATTATGATGATTTTAGGCGGTGCCATTATTCCCCCGCTTCAAGGAAAACTAGCAGATATTTTTAGCATACAATCGTCATACTGGATTGCTGTTATATGCTTTGTTTATTTATTGTTTTATACTTTTAAAACAAAAACTGCATTGCAAAAACAAGGACTTTAATTTCAAGATTTGAAAATGAAGAGAAGAAAATTTATCAAAAATGCATCATTAACAAGTCTTGGAATAACTGTTGCTGGGACGTTGAATAGTTGTGTTGATTCTTCTGAAAATACTTTTGTAAATCCAAAAATTAAACCCCAAATTCCTGTTGTAATTGCAACATGGAATGTAAAATTTGCTACGGCGGAAGCGTGGAAAATATTAATTGATGGCGGAAGTGCGCTAGATGCTGTTGAGCAAGGATGTCGAATAGAAGAAGCCAATGAAAAAGGACAATCGGTAGGGAAAGGCGGGCTTCCAGACAGAGACGGCAATGTGACTCTGGATGCATGTATTATGAATGAACAAGGAAATTGTGGTGCTGTTGTTTTTTTACAAAATATAACTCATGCCGTATCTGTGGCCCGTAGAGTAATGGAAGACACTCCACATGTAATGCTTGCAGGAAAAGGCGCAGAAAAATTTGCAATTTCAAAAGGATTTAAAAAAGAAAATTTACTTACTGAAGCCTCTAAATTAGCATGGAAAAAATGGGCAGAAACAAGTCAATATAGTCCAATAATAAATATCGAAAACCACGACACTGTAGGCGTGTTAGCCATTGATAAAAACGGTGATATTTCAGGGGCATGCACCACGAGCGGACTGGCCTACAAAATGAACGGTAGAGTTGGAGACTCCCCAATTATTGGGTCAGGGCTTTTTGTAGATAATAATGTTGGAGGTGCTGTAGCAACAGGGCTTGGAGAAGAAGTTGTAAAAACCGTTGGCAGTTTCTTAATCGTAGAACTTATGCGTCAAGGGAAAACACCTCAACAAGCCTGCGAAGAAGCCATTCGGCGAATTGTCGACAAACCCAACAGTCAATACAAAAATTTTCAAGTAGGATATATTGCTGTAAATAAACAAGGTGAAACAGGAGCCTACTCTATTCATCAGTGGTTCAGCATGACAAAATATCAAAATGGAGAAAATCAAAATATTCAATCCGATTATTTTAATAAAAATTGCTAAAGTATAAACAATGGCTCAGCAAAAACGTTTATTTCTTCTTGATGCTTATGCTCTTATTTTTAGAGGCTATTATGCATTTATCAAAAACCCAAGAATCAATTCTAAAGGACTTGACACTTCTGCTATTTTAGGATTTACAAACTCTCTATTGGATGTAATAAAAAGAGAGCGTCCAGACCATTTGGCCGTTTGTTTTGATAAAGGAGGAAGTACAGATCGACTCGAAGTTTTTCCAGAGTACAAAGCAAATCGAGATGAAACCCCAGAGGGAATAAAAGTCGCTGTTCCATATATCCATAAAATATTAGAAGCCATGCATATTCCAATTATGGTTAAAGATGGATATGAAGCTGACGATATCATTGGAACATTGGCCAAAAAAGCAGAAAAAGAAGGCTATCAAACTTATATGGTTACCCCCGACAAAGATTTTGCTCAACTCGTCAGCGAAAATATTTTTATGTATCGCCCAATGTTTGGTGGTGGTTATGAAACTTGGGGTGTAGAAGAAGTCAAAGAAAAGTTTGAAGTTCAAGACCCAAAACAAGTCATAGATTTTTTAGGAATGAAAGGCGATGCGGTTGATAATATCCCTGGTCTTCCTGGAGTAGGCGACAAAACAGCAAAAAAATTTATTAATCTCTACGGAAGTATGGAGGGGCTCATTGAAAATGCTCACCAGCTCAAAGGCAAAATGAGAGAAAAGGTTGAAGCCAACGCAGAACTCGGACTGCTTTCGAAAAAACTAGCCACAATTTTATTAGATGTCCCTGTCGATTTTAATGCTAAAAACTTTGAGCTAGACGAGCCCAATCATGAAAAAGTAAATGAAATTTTTCAAGAATTAGAATTCAGACGTTTAATAGAAAATTTCAAAAAAACATTTGCAGCAAATAAGGCCGATACTACTAATGCTGATGAAAATACTTCAGAAAAAGGAACCCCAAAAATCACAAAAAATACAACGGCGGGCACAGGTCAATTTTCACTTTTTGATGCCCCTATTGAAGAAAATTCAGTGGCTCCAATATTTGAAAGATCAACTATAAAATCGGTCGCACACTTTTATCAATTTATTGAAAGTGATTTTGCTTTTGATTTGTTTTTAAAACAACTTTTAGAAAAAAAATCGGTGTGTTTTGATACCGAAACCACATCCCTCAATCCTCTTGAAGCTAAGCTTGTTGGAATTGCTTTTTCTTGGGAAGCACACAAAGGCTTTTATATTCCTTTCCCAGATGAACAAGAAAAAGCTCAGCAATTAATTGAAAAGCTCAGACCCTTTTTTGAAAATGAGAATATTGAAAAAATTGGTCAAAATTTAAAATATGATATTAAGGTGTTGCACAAATACAATCTTTCTGTTGAAGGCCCTTTGTTTGATACCATGATTGCACATTATCTTATCAACCCCGATATGCGTCATAATATGAATATTTTGGCAGAAACCTACCTCAACTATACGCCTATGGCTATTGAAGAGTTGATTGGGAAAAAAGGGAAACACCAAAAATCGATGCGTAGCGTAAGCTTAGAAACGATTACTGAGTATGCTGTTGAAGATGCCGATATTACATATCAATTAGCTCAGCATTTCAAGAAAGAAATGTCTGATGCAAATACACTAAATCTTTTCAATTCTATAGAAATTCCTTTAATCAAAGTACTGGCTTCTATGGAATTAGAAGGCATTCGACTTGATGTTGATTTTCTAAAAAGTCTGTCTTTAGATTTAAATAATGACATCAAAACCCTCGAACAGAATATTTTTGACAAAGCTGGGGAGGTTTTTAACATTGCATCACCTAAACAATTAGGTGTCATTTTATTTGAAAAATTAAAACTCGTTGATAAACCTAAAAAAACAAAAACGGGGCAATACAGCACTGCAGAAGATGTACTTTCTTATCTGGCTAAAGACCATGAAATCATCCGAAATATTTTAGAATATAGAGGGTTGACGAAGCTAAAAAGCACGTATGTTGATGCTCTCCCTGAGCAAGTTTTACAAAATACAGGACGAATTCATACAGAATATCTACAAACGGTTGCAGCCACTGGGCGGCTGAGTAGTATCAATCCAAATCTTCAAAATATTCCCATACGAACAGAGCGTGGCCGACAAGTTCGAAAAGCATTTGTTCCTCGAAATGAAGACTTTATATTACTTGCAGCAGATTACTCTCAAATTGAATTACGTGTGATTGCGGCCCTAAGCGAAGAAGAAACCATGATTGAGGCGTTTAAAAATGGAGAAGACATTCATGCTTCTACTGCTTCAAGAGTATTTAATGTGCCATTGTCTGAGGTTAATCGCGAACAACGCAGCAATGCAAAAACCGTCAATTTTGGAATTATTTATGGTGTTTCTGCTTTTGGACTAAGCAATCAAACAGATTTAAGTAGAACAGAAGCCAAAGCGCTTATTGATACCTATTATGCGACTTATCCAAAATTACGAGCGTACATTGCTGATCAAATTGATTTTGCACGAGATAATGGTTATGTAAAAACAATTTCCAATCGGCGTAGATATTTAAAAGATATCAATTCTAGAAATGCTGTTGTTCGGGGTGCTGCTGAGCGTAATTCTGTAAATGCACCTATTCAAGGTAGTGCCGCAGACATCATCAAAATTGCAATGATTAATATTTACAAAAATCTTAATGAAGGAGATTTTAAAAGTAAGATGCTGTTACAAGTGCATGACGAACTTGTTTTTGATGTTTACAAACCTGAATTAGAAAGGATTAAATCGCTAATTAAAACAGAAATGGAAAATGCCCACACAATGGTTGTACCATTAGATGTTGAACTAGATATTGGAAAAAATTGGTTGGAAGCTCACTAAAGTTCCAATGCCTTCTTTACGTCATTATCCATTAGCAATTCTTGAGGATTTTCTAGTGCTTCTTTTACAGCAACTAAAAATCCAACCGATTCTTTTCCGTCTATAATACGGTGATCGTACGAAAGTGCAACATACATCATAGGGCGGATTTCTACTTTACCGTCTACAGCAACAGGTCTTTCAATAATATTATGCATCCCCAAAATTCCACTTTGTGGAGGGTTGATAATTGGTGTAGATAACATACTTCCAAACACACCTCCATTAGAAATCGTAAATGTCCCTCCTGTCATTTCATCAACAGTAATTTGCCCATCTCTAGCACGAATCGCCAGACGTTTTACTTCAGATTCTACCCCTCTAAATGTTAAATTTTCAGCATTTCTTATAACGGGTACCATAAGTCCTTTTGGACCAGACACAGCAATACTAATATCACAGAAATCATATGAAATCATTTCTTTTCCGTCTATCATAGAATTTACTGATGGAAAGATTTTAAGCGCACGAACAACGGCTAAAGTAAAGAAACTCATAAATCCAAGTCCTACTTCGTGTTTTTCTTTAAAGGTCTCTTTGTATTGTTTTCTAAGTTCAAATATTGGCGACATATCAACTTCATTAAAAGTCGTTAGCATGGCCGTTTCATTTTTGGCAGACACCAATCGTTCTGCAACTTTTCTACGTAACATAGAAAGCTTTGAGCGTGTAACTCCTCTTCCCTCAATATCAACTTTTTGTCCCATTGATGGCACTGCTTTTACAGCGTCTTCTTTAGTAATACGCCCATCTTTTCCAGTACCAGAAATAGTTGTTGTATCAATCCCTTTTTCTGCTAATATTTTTTTGGCAGCAGGACTAGCAGTCCCTGTCGCATAGGTATTCTCGTTGCTAGGTGCAGCAACCGAAGTTGTAGGGGCTTGTTTTGGTGTATCTACTTTGGTCGATGGTGAATCATTACCCTCGGGTTTTGTAGCACTGGTGTCTATAAGGCAAACAACTGCTCCTACCTCAACAGCATCGCCTTCTTCTGCTTTAAGGGTGATTGTTCCACTAACTTCTGCAGGAAGTTCTAGTGTAGCTTTATCGCTATCAACCTCAGCAATGGCTTGGTCTTTTTCGACATAATCGCCGTCTTGAACTAGCCACTCTGCAATTTCTACTTCTGTAATAGACTCGCCTGGGGAAGGCACTTTCATTTCTAAAATCATTCTATTTTATTTTAGTCTTTTTTCTTTGATTGTCTTTTGTTTTATCAAAAACAAAATCTATAACTTCTTGATGTCTTCGCTTCGACCGTGTTGAACTTCCTGCTGCTGGTGCACTATAGCTTCTTCTTGATGCTACACGCCAATTTTTTGAGGCGTCAATATGCATCAAAATATGGGCATAAGCACCCATGTTTCTGGGTTCTTCTTGCGCCCAAACAATGTCATCCGCGTTTTTATACTTATCTAAAATTTCTTGAATTTCTGTTTCAGGGAGAGGAAAGAGTTGTTCTATTCGAACTAACGCAATATCGTTTCTGTTCTGTTGTTCTTTTGCTTCTAAAAGATCGTAATAAAATTTTCCCGTTACAAAAACAAGTGTTTTAGTTGACTTTGAAGATGCTAAATCATCATCAATTAATGGTTTAAAACTTCCATTTGAAAAGTCTTCTACTGTTGAAACTACCTTTGGATGACGTAATAAGCTTTTTGGTGTAAATACAATGAGTGGTTTTCTATACTTTGCTTTTAATTGTCTTCTTAAAATATGAAACATATTGGCTGGTGTTGTACAGTCCGCAACAAACATGTTGTCTTTGGCACAGAGTTGTAAATAGCGCTCCATACGTCCAGAAGAATGTTCTGCTCCTTGACCCTCATAGCCATGTGGCAAAAGCATTACAATACCGTTGGGGGTTTTCCATTTATCTTCACCACATGAAATGTACTGGTCAATCATAATTTGAGCGCCATTACTAAAGTCTCCAAATTGTGCTTCCCAAATTCCTAGTGTGTTGGGGCTTGCCATGGCATAACCATAATCAAAACCCAGTACTCCATATTCAGATAATAAAGAATTATAGATATAAAATTTGCCTTGGTCTGAACTGATATTATTCAAAAGAATCACTTCTTCCTCGCTGTCTTCAACTTTTACAACAGCATGACGATGTGAAAATGTACCTCGCTCTACATCTTGACCAGAAATTCGAACATCAAATCCTTCTTGAAGTAAGGAACCATAGGCCAAATGCTCGGCCATGGCCCAATCTAGTTTGTCTTGATCAAACATTGTTTGTCGAGATTGAACCAATCGTTCAATTTTACGAATAAATTTTTTGTCGTTTGGTAAGTTGGAAATAATTCCTGCAATATGCTTGAGTTTTTCTTTTGGATAGGTTGTGTCCACAACTTCCAACATATGATCTGCTCGTGCTCTTGAAAAATTAGCCCATGCCTCTTGCATGAATGGGGTAATGACTGTTTTGTCTTCTTTTCTTGAATCTTCTAATTCTGATTCTAGGCTCGCTTTATAATTTTGCTCAGATTGCTTGATATAGTCACGGTCAATAATTCCTTCTGCTATCAATTTTTCAGCATAAATATCTCGTGGATTTTTGTGCTTTGCAATGGCTTTATACAGCTTAGGTTGAGTAAAACGTGGTTCATCACCTTCATTATGCCCATACTTCCTGTAGCCCAATAAATCAATAAACACATCGCGTTTGAATTCCATTCTGAAATCTAGCGCAAAACGTACAGCATGTACTACGGCTTCCACATCATCGGCATTGACATGCAATACTGGAGAAAGTGTAACTTTTCCAACATCTGTGCAGTAAGTACTTGAGCGAGCATCTAAATAATTTGTTGTAAATCCAATCTGATTATTAACAACAATATGAATGGTTCCATTGGTTTTGTAGCCGTCAAGTTTGGCCATTTGTACCACTTCATAAATAAGTCCTTGCCCTGCTATGGCCGCATCTCCATGTACAACAATAGGCAAAACTTTACTAAAATTATCGCCATAATACTGGTCTTGTTTTGCTCGTGTAATCCCTTCAACAACCGCCCCAACCGTTTCCAAATGTGAAGGATTTGGTGCAATACTTAAATTAATTTTATTACCATTATCCGTTAAACGATCGCTAGTCCAGCCTAAATGATATTTAACATCACCATCAAAGACTTCTTCTTCGTAGTCTTTTCCATCAAACTCGCTAAAAATATCTTTTGCAGATTTTCCGAAAATATTAGTTAAAGTATTCAATCGCCCTCTGTGAGCCATCCCCATAACAAACTCTTTTACTCCCATTGCAGCTGCTTTTTCTACAAGCGTATCAAGAGCAGGAATTAGGGACTCATTACCCTCCAGAGAAAATCGCTTTTGCCCTACATATTTGGTGTGCAAAAAGTTTTCAAAAGAAACGGCTTCGTTTAGTTTTTTTAGAATATGTTTTTTTTCATCAGCAGAAAATTGCCCATGATTATCATTCTGATTAAGTTTATTTTGTATCCATTGAATTTCTTCGGGTTGACGAATATACATGTATTCAACTCCAATGGCATCACAATAAATTGCTTCTAAATGCTTGCGAATTTGATGAAGGGTTTGTGGTCCAATCCCCAAAATTTCACCAGCATTAAAAACGGTATTTAAATCGTTTTGATGAAGTCCAAAATTTTCAATTTCTAATGTTGGTGCATATTTACGGCGCTCACGTACAGGATTGGTTTTTGTGAAAAGATGACCTCTAGTTCTGTAAGCGTCTATGAGTTTTACTACTTGAAATTCTTTTTGTACATGCTCGGGGACTTGAGTACTAACACCCTCTACAACTTCTCCATTGAGGCCATAATTGTCGCTTCCAAAATCGTATCCTTGAAAAAATGCTCTCCAACTAGGCTCAACGCTGTCTGGATCTTGCTGATATTGTTCGTACAAATCAGCAAAATAAGCGGTGTGTGCTGCATTTAAAAAAGAATATTTGTCCATTAATTTATTCGAATCGATTTAAAAAATTAAACGATATAAAATTTAATTCAAAAATACAACTTTTAGCAAAACCTAAAACTCTTTTTATGGTTTTATATTAGATAAATATTAGTGTTTTTTAGGATTTATGAGGCTCTATTCATCAATTGCATTCCAAAATTCTTAAGCAACTGTTTTTTTGTAGATTCAATTTGAAGTTCATCCAAGACATTAAACGCTCGTTTTGTGTAGTCTTCAATAGCTGTTTTGGTGGCAATGGCTGCGCCACTATCTTCAAAAAGTTCCAAAACTTGTGATACTTTTTCATTGGTGGAGAAACTTGTCTTGCTAAACAAATTTTTCAAAGTGGATTTACAAGAATCTGTTCCAAGCTCCATAGCTTTGAGAAATAAATAGGTTTTTTTATTTTCAATAATATCACCACCAACTTGTTTTCCAAACAATTTTGGGTCTCCAAAAGCATCCAAATAGTCGTCTTGCAACTGAAATGCAATGCCTAAATACCGTCCAAAATCATACACCTTTTTTTGATCTTCTACAGATGCTTCTGCCACTATAGCGCCCATTTGCATGGCAGCGCCTACCAAAACTGCAGTTTTGTATTCAATCATTTTTATGTATTCTGGAATAGTAACATCAAAACGTGTTTCAAAATCAACATCATATTGCTGTCCTTCACAAACTTCCAAAGCTGTTTTACTAAATAATGTAGTGAGTTGTTGAAACTGGCTAGCGTTGTAAGATTCAAACAATTGATACGCCAAAATAAGCATGGCATCTCCAGATAAAATTCCAGTATTTAAGTCCCATTTTTCGTGTACAGTTTGTTGGCCTCTACGCAATGGGGCTTTATCCATAATATCATCGTGAATCAATGAAAAATTGTGAAAGACTTCTATGGCTAAAGCAGCATCCAACGAAGCGGAGACATCACCATTAAAACAATCTGCAGACATTAGAGTAAGGGTTGGCCTCAATCGCTTTCCTCCCAAATTGAGAATGTACTGTATGGGGTCGTATAAATTTTTTGGAGTTCTTGGCTTGTTGTAGTGCTCCAAATGAGTAACAAACTGTTTTTGATAGTGTTCTATAGCTTTCATCTAAACAAAAATAACAGATTTCCCATATAAAATGGACTAAGTCTGAACAAATGTTAAATTTTTGTAAAACCTTGGAAACTTTAACTGTGTTTTAAGTTTCCTAGTGTATCTTTGCCTTCCCTATATTATGAAAGAAAAAATTATAAAGAAATCTGAAGAACTGTTTTTGACCCTTGGGTTCAAGAATGTGACTATGGATGATATTGCAACTGGACTTGGTATTTCGAAGAAAACCATATATGCTCACTTTTCAAACAAAACCGAGCTTGTAAGTGCAGTAACATTTTCTGTACTGGAGTACATCTACAAAGGCATTGAACAAATCAAAAAAAATGCCGTCAACCCCATTGAAGAATTGTATAACACGAAGTTGTTTTTAATTAATTTTTTAAAAAAGGAACGTGTTTCTGCTCAATATCAACTCAAAAAATATTATCCAAAGATTTTTGATCAATTACAGGTCAAAAAATTTCAAAAAATGCACTCTTCTGTTGAAAATAGCCTAAAAAAAGGCGTGGAGCTACAGCTTTTTAGACCAGAAATTGACACTGCATTTATTTCAAGAGTTTATTTTGTTGGGATGACAGGAATTCGAGATACCAGTGTATTTTCTGAATCAATTTTTGATAAAAACTACCTCATGGAAAGTTATTTGGAATATCACTTGCGTGCTATTGTGACCGAAAATGGACTCAAACTACTTAATAATTATGTTAAAAAAAATAAATCCTAATATGTTTAGAATAATCGCCCTTTTACTGATACCAATGGGTATAATTGCTCAAAACGAGCCTGTTGTATTATCACTTGAAAATGCCATTGACTATGCTTTTCAAAATAATACAGCCGCAAAAAATAGTGAAAGTGATGTGCGTTTGGCACAACTTCAAAAATGGCAAACAACCTCAACAGGACTTCCTCAAATCAGTGCCAATGTGGCCTACAACAATTGGATCAAGCAGCAAGTGTCTCTAATTCCTGCTGAATTTTTTGGTGGAACACCAGGTCAATTTACAGAAGTTGCTTTTGGTACTACACAAACAATGAATGGTTCTGTAACACTAAATCAAAAAATATTTGACGGTTCTTACCTTGTAGGATTACAAGCCGCGAAAGTGTATTTGGAAATCTCTAAAAACGCGAAAGAAAAAACCTTGTCTGAGATAAGAAAAGCTGTTGTAAATGCTTATGGAAATATCCTGATGACAGAAGAAAATCTTAAAATCATCAATTCAAATATAACGGTGGTAGAGGAAAATATTTCTGAATTACGAGAGGTGTACAAAAATGGGGTGATTGAACAAGAAAGTATTGAGCAACTCCAACTTACTTTGTCTGGACTTGAAAGCAGTAGAAATTATAATCTTAATCTAAAAAAAATCGCCTATCAAATGTTTAATTTGACCGTTGGGCTTGACATTAATACTAAAGTTCAACTTACGGATTCGCTTGAACAATTGGTTTTGGTAACTCAACTAAAAAACTCAGAAAATGTAGATAGTAGTGCTGAGGATGTGATTGATTTTAAAATAGCTGAAAATGATTTTCGTTCTAAAAAATTATTACTTAAACTCGAGAAAAGTAAAGCACTTCCAACAATAAATGCTTTTATTAATGGGTCTTATGCTGGCAATAGCAACGAATTTGATTTCTTGAACCGTTCACAAAAATGGTTTGGTGCTTCGCAGTTTGGGGTTAATATGTCCATCCCTTTATTTAGTTCTTTTGGGAGAACATCATTAACGCAAAAGGCAAAAATCAATTTAGAAAAGTCAAAAAGAAATTTGAACGATGTTAAACAAAAAATAGAGCTTGAAATACAACGTGCGAAAAGTGATTTTAATTTTGCTTCGCAAGATTTAGACACCAAAAAACAGGCGCTAGAACTCGCCGAAAGAATTGAACAAAAAAATCAAATAAAATTCGCAGAAGGAATGGCTTCTAGTTTTGAGTTAAGTCAAGCTCAAACACAACTTTATTCTGCTCAACAACAATATATTCAAGGGATGTTTAATCTTATTAATAAGTATGTCATCCTAGATGCACTTGTAAACCTAAACGAAAATTAAAAATTTAAAAAATGATTAAAATCAATACTCAAATAGTCATGAAAAATATAGTATTATTTTCCTTTCTTGCAATCTTTATTGCTTGTGGAAAAACAAACAAAGAACCTGCGTCGCTTACAAAACTGAAAGCACAAAAAAGTGATTTAATTGCACAAATTGACAGCTTGAGTCTTGTACTCAAATCAGTAGATGTAGAAATTTCAAAATTGGACACTCTAAAGCGATTTACTCCAGTCACCGCATTTATGACCGAAACACAAATTTTCAATCATTTTATTGAAGTTCAAGGAACTATTGAGGCCGATCAAAGTGTTGAGCTCTACCCAGAGAGTGGCGGTAACATTACAAAAATATACGTAAAAGAAGGTCAAAAAGTAGCTAAAGGTGCTGTTTTGGCGCAAATCGATAATTCCATTATTGAAAGTTCAATTGTTGAACTACAAACTCAATTGGATTTAGCAACAACAACTTTTGAGCGTCAGCAACGCTTATGGAATCAAAATATTGGTAGTGAAATGCAATTTCTTCAAGCAAAAGCCAAAAAAGAAGGTCTAGAAAACAGCTTGAAAAGTATAAATGCACAAGCAAAAAAACTAAAAATTGTTGCTCCTTTTTCAGGAATAATCGATGAAATTTTTGGAAAAGTTGGAGGCCTTGCAGTACCTCAAATGCCTGTACTTCGACTAGTGAATCTAGATAAAATACATGTTGAGAGTGAAGTCACAGAAACTTATTTGAAATCTATAAAAAAAGGCACTGAGGTAGAACTTAATTTTCCATCCTTAGACAAAACAATGATTTCCAAAGTTACTCAAGTTGGTAATTTTATCAATCCAAACAACCGGAGTTTCAAGGTACGTGTAGATCTGAATAATACTAATAACGACATCAAGGCAAATTTACTTGCAGATGTCAAAATAAAAGACTTTCAGGCCAATGGTATTGTGCTACCAACAACCATTTTACAAAAAGATAGATTAGGTAAAACATTTGTATTTACACTAAAAAAAGAGGGGGGAGTTTATACAACTCAAAAAACATATGTAAATGTACAAATGACCTACAACAATCAATCGTTTATCACGGAGGGGTTAACGAAAAATACGCTTGTGGTAGACAAAGGATCACGACTTATAAAAGCAGATGAAATAGTAACTCTTGTTGATTAAATAGGTATGAGTACAAAAACAAACAAAGAATTTAAGCTCTCTTCTTGGGCGATTTCAAATAAATCAACAGTCGCAGTAATTACATTAATTGTTGTTCTTGGTGGGTTACTTTCTTATACCAGTATGCCTCGAGAGAATTTTCCAGAAATAATTGTACCACAAATCTATGTTGGAACGCCATACCCTGGAAATTCTGCATTAGATGTCGAAAAACTGATTACAAAACGATTTGAAAAAGAAATAAATTCCATTACTGGAGTTGATAAAATTACCTCAAACTCCATTCAAGGATACTCGAGTATTAATGTTGAATTTAATTTTGATATCACCCCCTCTGAGGCCTTACAAAAGGTCAAGGATAAGGTCGATATTGCAATGGCAGACAAGGATTTCCCAAAAGATTTACCGACAGAACCTAGCATCACCGAAATGAATTTTAGTGAACAAATGCCTATTATGAACATCAATCTTTCTGGAGATTTTTCAATGGATCAACTTAAAGAATATGGTGAGCATTTGGAAGATGAGATTGAAAAATTAGCTGAAATTTCTAGTGTAGATATTCGTGGTATTCAAGAAAAAGAACTGGAAGTTGCTGTTGATTTATATAAAATGGAAGCTTCAAAAATTAGTTTTAATGATATAGAAAATGCAATTGCTTTTGAAAACCGAAGTGTGTCTGGTGGCGATATTCTCGAAAATGGAACACGACGAACTGTTCGTGTGGTTGGAGAATTTAAAGATCCTCTTGGAGTAAAAAATATTATTGTCAAAAGTGAAAAAGGCAACATTGTTTACCTTCGTGATATTGCAGAAGTCCAATTTAAAGAGCAAGAAAAACAAAGTTACGCCAGAGAATATTCACAGCCTGTTGTGATGTTAGATGTCAAAAAAAGAAGTGGACAAAATTTACTTAAAGCCTCCTCAAAAATAGATGCAATAATTGAAGAATCTAAAGCAAGTGTATTCCCGGACAATCTGGTAATTTCAAAAACAAACGATCAGTCTAACGATACCAGAACCATGGTAGCCGACTTGGAAAACAGCATCGTTCTTGGGGTTATTTTGGTCGTTGCAGTGCTTTACTTTTTCTTAGGATTTAGAAATGCTTTATTTGTAGGAATAGCAATTCCGTTATCAATGTTTCTTTCTTTTATTATCTTAAGTTCAATAGGGGTAACCCTCAACACTATGGTATTGTTTTCGCTAGTTATTGCACTAGGGATGTTGGTAGATAATGGTATTGTGGTTGTAGAAAACGTCTATCGTTTAATGGACGAAGGCATGCCTAGAATGAAAGCTGCAAAACTTGGTGTTGGCGAAGTCGCTTTGCCTATTATTGCTTCAACGGCTACAACCCTAGCTGCATTTTTTCCACTTATTTTGTGGGACGGTATTATTGGAAAATTTATGCAATGGTTGCCCATAACACTTATTATTGTACTCAGTTCTTCGTTGTTTGTGGCATTGGTCATCAACCCTATGTTGATTTCACTTTACATGAAAATTACACCAAAAAAAGACAAGGTAACTTTCGTCAATAAATTGGAAAATATTTATGAAAAATTCCTCATAAAAAACTTGAAAGGCAAAAAGCCATATGCTATTGTTGTTGGCACATTTGCGCTACTTTTTGTAGCCATTGGGCTTATGAGTACTTTTCCGCCCAAAGTTTTGTTTTTTCCAAATACTGAAGCCAAACAAGTGTTTGTATTTATAGAATATCCTATTGGTACAGATATCGAAGACACCAATTTACTTTCTAAAAGAATTGAAGCAGATATTGAAAATCATCTTAAAAAATATGAAAAAGACGGGGAGAATTTTTTAGTAACTTCTGTTATTGGTCAAGTTGGCGAAGGCACTTCCGATCCGAGTAAAGGGCAATCGGGTGGAAATACACCAAACAAAGCAAGAATTACTGTTGATTTTGTAAAATTTCAAGACCGCCAAGGCGTTAATTCTGAGCAAGTTTTGATTGATATTCGAAATGTCATAAATAATTATCCTGGTGTAAGTATCGTTGTAGATAAACCTGCCGATGGCCCTCCAACAGGCTCTCCTATTAATTTAGAAATTAAAGGCGATGATTATGAGTTAATTCTAGAGACGGCCAACAACTTAAAAGCATTTATAAATGCGGCCAATATTCCAGGTATTGAAGAACTAAAACTCGATATTGATCAAGGGAAACCCGAACTATTAGTCAGTGTTGACCGTCAAAAAGCAAGACGACTCGGTGTTTCAACAGGTCAAATTGGTGCCAACCTTAGAACAGCGCTTTATGGAAAAGAAGTGTCTACATACAAAGACCTAACTGATGACTATCCCATTAATATCCGTTTAAATGAAAAATTCAGATATAAAAGAACAGCATTGTTAAATCAAAAAATAACATTTAGAGATCAAGGCAGTGGGCAGATAAAACAAGTCCCAATTTCGGCCATTGCCACGACCGAAAACCAATCGAGTTTTAGTGCTGTAAAACGTATTGATTTGGATCGTGTTGTAACGCTCTACTCCAATGTCCTTAACGACTATAACCCCACACAAGTCAATGACAATATTCGTGAATTGATAACGGATTTTGAAATCCCAAAAGGCGTCAATATCAACTTTACGGGCGAACAAGAAAAGCAAGCCAAAGAAATGGCTTTTCTAAGCAAAGCCCTTCTTATTGCGGTCTCAATTATATTTCTCATTTTGGTGGCACAATTCAACTCTGCAACAACACCAATTATTATTTCTATATCGGTGTTTTTAAGTCTAATTGGTGTCCTATTTGGCTTACTTATTTTTAGAATGGATTTTGTGATTTTGATGACAATGATTGGAATCATTTCATTGGCTGGAATTGTGGTAAACAATGCCATAGTTCTTATTGATTATATCAATTTGATTATTGCTAGAAAACGAAAAGAATTGAACCTCAATTCATCTGAAAAACTCAGCTCTTCTCAGCTTTTGGAATGTGTGGTTGAAGGCGGAAAAACGCGTCTTAGACCGGTGCTTCTTACAGCAATGACTACAATTTTGGGACTTTTGCCATTAGCACTTGGAATTAATATCAATTTCAAAACACTGGTGACAGAACTGAACCCTAATTTTTATATAGGAGGAGAAAATGTAGCTTTTTGGGGGCCAATGGGCTGGGCCATCATTTATGGTCTTACTTTTGCTACCTTCCTTACCCTGGTTGTTGTCCCAATTTTGTATTATTTAATCAATAAAATAAAAACCAAAAAAGTGAATGTTGCCTCTTAGAAGTCCTTTCTTTTAATATAATAATGTTAAATTTGCCCAACTAAACGAATTAAATGTACAGAACGCATCATTGTGGTGAACTTAGAGCATCACATATCAACAAAAAAGTAACCCTTTCTGGTTGGGTTCAAAAATCTAGAGACAAAGGATTTGTAGCATGGGTAGATCTACGAGATCGCTATGGGATTACACAACTTGTTTTTGATGCGGATCGTACGGATGAAAAACTGATGGAAGTGGCCAGAAATTTAGGCCGTGAATATGTCATTCAAATTACAGGAAAAGTAATTGAGCGTGCTTCAAAAAATCCAAATATTGAAACTGGAGATATCGAAATTTTGGTAGAAGCGCTTAAAATTCTAAACCCCGCAGAAGTACCCCCTTTTACCATTGAAGACAACACAGACGGCGGCGAAGAACTTCGCATGAAATACCGCTATTTGGACATTCGTCGAAATCCTGTCAAAAACAACTTGATTTTTAGACATAAGGTCACACAAGAAGTTCGCAATTATTTATCTTCAATAGATTTTATTGAAATAGAGACGCCCTATTTAATAAAGTCCACACCAGAAGGTGCTCGAGACTTTGTTGTTCCTAGCAGAATGAATGAAGGGCAGTTTTATGCACTTCCACAATCGCCACAAACGTTCAAACAACTTTTGATGGTTGGAGGAATGGACAAATATTTTCAAATTGTAAAATGCTTTAGAGATGAAGATTTACGTGCCGATCGTCAACCAGAATTTACGCAAATTGATTGCGAAATGGCTTTTGTACAACAAGAAGATGTACTCCAAAGTTTTGAGGGGCTTACGCGCCACTTGCTCAAAACTATCAATGGCGTTGAAGTTGATGCTTTCCCACGCATGAGCTATGATGAAGCGATGAAAACCTATGGCAATGACAAACCAGACATTCGTTTTGGAATGAAATTTGGCGAGCTCAACACTATGGCGCAACACAAAGATTTTAACGTTTTTAATAGCGCAGAACTCGTTGTTGGTATTGCAGTGCCGGGTGGTAATTCGTATTCTCGAAAAGAAATTGATAAGCTCATTGATTGGGTAAAACGACCTCAAATTGGCGCTCTTGGTATGGTGTATGTGCGTTGCAATGATGACGGCACATACAAATCATCTGTAGATAAATTTTATGATCAAACAGATTTGAGCCAATGGGCCAAGGCTACAAATGCTAAAGCAGGAGATTTAATTTGTGTTCTTTCTGGAAAAACCAGCGCAGTTCGTGCGCAGCTCAGCGCACTTCGAATGGAACTTGCAGAGCGTCTTAATCTTAGAAATCCTAAAGAATTTGCACCGCTGTGGATAACCGATTTTCCTTTATTAGAATGGGACGAAGATACGCAGCGCTATCATGCAATGCACCACCCTTTTACAGCACCAAAACCAGAAGACATCAAATTGTTGGATACAGACCCAGGAGCCGTAAAAGCCAATGCTTATGATTTAGTTTTAAACGGAAACGAAATTGGAGGGGGATCTATCCGAATTCACGACAAAGAAACCCAATCGTTAATGTTCGACCACTTAGGATTTACAAAAGAACAAGCAAAAGCACAATTTGGATTCTTAATGAATGCCTTCGAGTATGGAGCGCCACCGCATGGCGGAATTGCTTTTGGTTTAGATCGATTGGTTGCTATATTAGGTGGAGCAGAAACCATACGAGATTTTATTGCGTTCCCAAAAAACAACTCTGGCCGAGATGTCATGATTGATGCGCCTGCACCAATTGATCAGCATCAATTGGACGAGCTAGGACTAAAAATAAAATAACAAATCAATCCTGATGAAGTATTTAATTTGGTTACTATTTATTTCTGCCATTGGAAGTATTTTTTTTGGCTTTAGTTTTCCCGACTCAAATACTACAGATGCTACCATAAAAGCGCAAGAAATTGCCCTTTCTGAAAAACTCATTGGGTTTGGTGTAGCAGGTCTTTTTTTGGTTGTCTTCCCTCTTTTTTCATACTACCGTTGGAAAGACAAAAACGTATCTGATTATATGCTCAATAAAGAAAATATTGAGAAAATGCGCGAATTTGATGATTAAAATTCTTAGGACAAGTTTCGTTTTTCAATAAAAAAACGCTTCAGCAATGTGGACGCTTCATCAGCCAAAACACCTGCAGTAATTTTTGTTTTTGGGTGTAATTTTGTTCCCATAACTTCACACCCTCGCTCATGGTCTTTTGCAGCAAAAACAATCCGTGAAATCTGACTCCAATACAATGCGCCAGCACACATTTGACAAGGTTCTAGAGTAACATATAATGTGCAATCATGTAAAAATTTTCCGCCTAAATAATTAGATGCAGCAGTAATGGCTTGCATTTCGGCATGGGCCGTAACGTCATTTAAAAGTTCTGTCAAATTATGTGCTCTTGCAATAATTTGATTATTGACAACAATTACAGCTCCTACGGGAACTTCACCTCTCTTAAAAGCATATTCAGCTTCGGTTAAAGCTTTTTTCATAAAATAGGTGTCATCAAATAGTTCTTCCATAAAGTCAACTGCCCTTAGATAAACTCAAAACGTTCAAAAGAAGCAAATTAGCCAATCTATATAAACATCTAAGTATTAAATCTCGATTATCGAGCAAAAATACAATTTCAATCTTGTATTTTTGTAGTGTGCAAAAAAAATTAATTGACCATATCATTCATCCCAAAGATGTACGGGCACTTCAAGTTGAAGAGTTGCCAAGACTTGCACAAGAATTAAGACATTTTATCATTGAAATCGTGGCCTCTAAGGAAGGACATTTGGGCGCAAGCTTAGGCGTTGTAGAGCTTACCATTGCATTGCACTATGTTTTTCAAACCCCTGAAGATGTACTGATTTGGGACGTAGGCCATCAGGCCTATGGTCATAAAATATTGACTGGACGTAAAGCAGAATTTCATACCAACAGGCAATATGGCGGACTTAGTGGGTTTCCAAAACGCGACGAAAGTCCTTTTGATATTTTTGGTACTGGTCATGCATCAACATCCATTTCTGCAGCACTTGGAATGGCCATTGCAAGTCAGCTCAAAGAAGTTCAAAAACATCATATTGCGATTATTGGAGACGCCTCTATTGCTGGCGGAATGGCTTTTGAAGGCCTAAATCATGCAGGAGTGACCAATGCAAATTTATTGGTCATTCTAAATGATAACGCTATTGGAATTGACCCTAGTGTTGGCGCACTCAAGCAATATTTAACGAATGTTAAAAAAGGAAATCAAAAAGAAGATAATATTTTTGAAGCTTTAAATTTTGAATATTCTGGACCAGTTGATGGGCATGATATTGAAGCTTTAATCTTAGAACTGAAGCGGCTCAAAAAAATTGAAGGCCCAAAGTTTTTGCATGTGATTACCACCAAAGGAAAAGGATTAAAACAAGCCGAGGACAATCAAGTTGTGTACCATGCTCCTGGAAAATTTAATGCTCAAACTGGAGATTTGATTTCATCCAACAAAGAAAATAGCCCTCCAAAATTTCAAGATGTTTTTGGTAAAACTCTTGTAGAACTTGCCACAAAAAATAAAAATATTGTCGGTATTACCCCGGCTATGCCCACTGGAAGCTCTCTTAAATTTATGATGGAAGCTTTTCCAAAACGTGCTTTTGACGTTGGTATTGCTGAGCAACATGCGGTCACTTTAGCAGCTGGAATGGCTACGCAAGGCTTAATCCCTTTTTGTGCCATTTACTCAACTTTTTTACAACGTGCATATGACCAAGTGATTCATGATGTAGCGTTACAAAACCTTCCTGTTGTTTTTTGTTTAGATCGGGCTGGACTTGTTGGGCAAGACGGAGCAACACATCATGGTGTTTTTGATATGGCCTATTTGAGATGTATTCCAAATCTTATCATTGTTGCGCCTAGAAACGAACAAGAATTGCGAAATATAATGTATTCGGCTCAGCAAGGATTGAAGCACCCTATTGCTATCCGTTATCCTAGAGGACGTGGATTGGTAACCAACTGGAAATCCAAATTTGAATCGATTGCAATCGGAAAAGGCGAGCAACTTAAAGCGGGCCAAAAAATTGCTATCCTCTCTGTTGGTGCTATTGCAAATAATGTCCAAAATGCTATTGAATCACTTTCTGTTTCTCATTATGATATGCGTTTTATTAAACCTCTTGATGAGGCATTATTAAAAGATATTTTTAAAACATACGATACAATTGTTACAGTAGAAAATGGCACAAAACATGGTGGGTTTGGGAGTGCTGTTTTGGAGTTTGCAGCACAACATAACTATAAAAATACGATTTATATCAAGGGTATTCCAGATGAATTTATAGAACATGGCAGTACAGAAGAGCTTCAAAAAGAAGTGGAACTGGATGCGGATAGTTTGAAAACGTTTATTTTGTCTCTGTAGGTTATCTGATTGTTCTCAACCTAAAACACCATCCCTTTGAGTTTCTTGTAAGTTAAAATCGCTTTTCGATCTGAATACGAAGCGACCACAGAACATACCCCCATTAAACGGTCGTACAAGTTTTGGTGTTGAAGTTCCATTTCAGCTGGCAACAATTTCATTAGAAGTGTGTCATAACTGCTGGCTTTATTAGTATAAGAATTATTTACCGCCGTTGTGAAACGTAAAAGCAATTCATTGATGATTTCAAAACCAGAAATTTCCTTGTCTATCACCTCTTCAGCATTATAAATTCGTTCTACACTCAATTTAATAATGTCATTAATTTGTGCTTGAAATTGACTTTTTTCTAAAAGTGAAACATCAAAAGTTCCATCTAAAAGAGACGTTTCATTTTTTATAAATACGGAAACCGCATCTTCAATAAGAGTACTAATCGCCAAAGCGCGCAAATAACTTACTCTCGCTTTGGTCGTTGGAAGCGCGTTATACTTTTTTGTTTGTATTTTATTGCGTACTAAATTGATCAAGTATTCTAAAGCAAATTCTTCTTCTATAAGGCCAAGATTGATCCCATCTTCAAAGTCAATAATGGTGTAGCAAATATCGTCTGCAGCCTCAACCAAATAGGCCAAAGGATGTCTAAAATAAGATGATTTTGAAGTGCTTTGACTTACTAATCCTAATTCGTTGGCAACTTCTGAAAAAATAGTTTTTTGGCTCTGAAAAAAACCATATTTCTTGCAAGCAATATGCGGACTAGGTTTTTTGGGGAGAGAGGCTTTTGGGTATTTTGTGAAAGCGCCCAAAGTAGCATAGCTTAGGCGAAGGCCACCTGGTTGTCCTTGCTGATTTTGTGTTAAAATTTTGAATCCATTAGCATTCCCTTCAAATGAACAGAGGTCTTCGTATTCTTCTGCGGATAATTTTGATTTATGAATTTTTCCAAATCCTTCTTTAAAAAAATGCCCAATAGCTTTTTCTCCTGAGTGCCCAAAAGGCGGATTTCCAATATCATGAGCTAATGCAGCGGCGGCAACGATAGCGCCAAAATCATTGGGTTTGTATCCATGTATTTCATGCAATGCAGGATGCTTTTCTAAGATTTTTACGCCCGCTTTTCTGCCTAAAGATCGCGCTACAACACTCACTTCGAGACTGTGTGTAAGGCGGGTGTGCACAAAATCTGTTGACGAAAGCGGAATCACCTGGGTTTTGTCTTGTAAGCTTCTAAATTCTGGAGAGAATATTATACGATCATAATCGACATCAAAACCTAGTCGTGTTTCATCTTGTTCGTTACGTAAGCGCTTGTTGGTATCGCCTTGACGCTTTAACGATAATAGTTGTTCCCAATTCATGTTTTTACTCATGTGTGCAAGATAGTAATTTTCAATGTTAAGTAAATGTTTCTAATTTAAAGGAAAATATAATTTACATAACAAAACCATAATACTAATGTAAATTACATTTAACTGATATTGTGTGTGTTTGAACTTAATTTGCATAAAAATTAATAATATAAATTATTTAAAAATGAAAAAATCGATTTTAGCTTTATCTGCAATAGCATCTTTAGCTTTTTTTAGTTGCTCATCTGACGATGACAACATCGGAGGCAATACAACTCCATCTGTAAATGTTATATCTGTCACAGGTTCTATAACAGGAACTGAAACGTGGACTAGTGACAACATTTACCAATTGAATCAAAAAGTTGTTGTACAAGACGGTGCTACACTTACTATTCAGCCAGGAACAATAATTAAAGGAAGTTCTGGAACAGGATCATTGGCATCTGCATTAGTTGTTGCTCGTGGAGGAAAATTAATGGCAGAAGGAACAGCTTCTCAGCCAATTATCATGACATCTGCTTCAGATGACATCACTGTTGGTCAGACAATGGGAACTAACCTTGACCAAAATGACAGAGGTCTTTGGGGAGGTCTTATTGTACTAGGAAAAGCTCCATGTTCTTTTTCAGGAGACGTTGATGCCATTCAAATTGAAGGAATTCCAGCAGAGGACACTTGGGGTCTTTATGGCGGAAGTAATGCCGCAGACAATTCTGGTGTAATCAAGTACGTTTCTATTCGTCACGGAGGAGCTTTAATTGGTGAAGGAAACGAAATCAATGGTTTAACTCTTGGTGGTGTAGGAACAGGAACTGAAATTGACAATGTAGAAGTTGTAGCTAATGTTGATGATGGTATCGAATTCTTTGGAGGTACAGTAAATGCTTCAAACCTGTTTGTTTGGGCTCAAGGCGATGATGCTATCGATATCGATCAAGCGTACTCTGGTACAATTGATAATGTTGTTGTACACCTTGGAGAGGCTTCAGATCATGCTTTTGAAATTGACGGTCCAGAAGGCTCTGCAGCTGGATCATTTACACTTCAAAATGCTTCAATTTTTGGAAACTCTGCCACTAGTAATGGTGAATATGCTGATTACAGAAAAGCAGCTACAGGAGTTACAAAGAACGTTTTTGCTGCTAACTTTCCATCAGGAAAAGATGTTGAATTGGACAATAATGGTGTCGCTCAAAAATTCATAGATGGTGATTTATCATTTGAAAACTGGGAAGTTGTTGGTGCAGATAATACAATTTTTGTTGAAAAAGTTGGATGTGCACAGAATTGCGATGATGATGATGACAATAATGACATTGACGAAGTTCAAATCATTAGTCCAGCATTCTCTTCACAAGCTGCTAGTTGGACAACTACTGTAACTGCTCAAGGAGCTGTTGGTGCAGACACTAGCGCATTTGGTTGGACATACTCTAACGCAAAAGCTGGTTTAGGATACTAAATCTAGTCTCAAAAATTGAATTAGTTTTTAAACAATCGTTCGCATATATTTGCGGGCGATTGTTTAAAAACTAAATCTAGTCTCAAAAATTGAATTAGTTTTTAAACAATCGTTCGCATATATTTGCGGGCGATTGTTTTTATAATTTATAACAACTCTTATGAAATACTATTTTAGACTGTTAATTTGTTTTTGCGCATTAAGTTTTACAACATTAAGCGTGAATTCTCAAACTGGTAAAATTACTGGAACCGTCATAGACGGTGAATTCAATGAACCTATGGCTTTTGCTAACGTTCTCATTAAAAATACAACAAAAGGGACGACATCAGATTTTGATGGTAAATATACCATCGACGTTGAGCCAGGAAATTATACAGTTGTATTTTCATATATTGGCTACCAAACTATTGAAATTTCTGACGTGGCTGTTGAAGCTAATGAAGATGTTATCGTAGATGTTACGCTTAATACCAATTCGCTTGAGACCGTTGTGATTACTACTACTGTAAGAAAAAATACAGAATCTGCAGTGTTAGATCTACAAAAAAATTCCATTACACTTCTTGATGGGTTATCTGCTCAAGGGATAAAAAGTAGTGGGGCGAGCAATATTGCTAATGCCGTAAAGAACGTTCCAGGCGTATCGATTCAAGGTGGAAAATATGTATACGTAAGAGGGCTTGGTGATCGCTACACAAAATCAATATTAAATGGTGTTGATATTCCTGGATTAGATCCAGACAGAAATACCGTGCAAATGGATATATTCCCGACAAGTATATTGGATAATATTATAGTTGTTAAATCTGCCGCAGCAGAATATCCTGCAGATTTTACTGGAGGTGTTATTAATGTTGTAACAAAAGATTTTCCTACAAAAGCTACGTATTCAATTTCCGTTGGAGCAAGCTACAACCCAAACATGCACTTTAAGGACAACTATTTAAGCTATACTGGCAGCAAAACTGATGTCTTAGGATTTGATAATGGTATGCGCGATTTACCTGTTGGGAGAAATCAATCCATCCCAGGAACTTTTGATAATTCTTCGGTTTTAACAGATATGACAAGCGCCTTCAATAAAGAGCTTACTGCAAAACAAAATAATAGTGGTGCAAATTTTGACTTTGGTTTTACCGCTGGTAATCAATATGATGTAGGCGATAATAAACTTGGTTATCAATTTTCGCTTTCTTATAAAAACAACACCCAATTTTATGACGATCGTGTTGATGGCACCTACATTAGAGATGAGAACAATTCATCCATTAATGAGTTATTAGGAACAAGAAGATCTAATGGAATTGAAGGAAAAAACAATGTGCTCTTAAGTACACTAGCCGGTATTGTTTACAAGCGTGAATTAGCAAAATATAAGTTTAATGTTTTACATATTCAAAATGGTGAAAGTACTGCGGGTATTTACAATCAAGAGATTGCTCAAGCTGGTGGTGGAAGTGGTTTTGAACCTATCAAAAAAGATGCCTTGCTTTACACACAACGATCAATCACAAACATACTATTTGGAGGACAGCATTCATTTTCTGATGGCGATTGGAAATTGAACTGGAAGTTATCTCCAACCCTTTCGAGAGTTTATGATAAGGACCACAGAATAACTCCTCTTCAACAAAGCGATGATGGAGCGTACTTTATAAGCCCAAGTGCTGCAAGTTATCCTATTAGAATTTGGAGAAATTTAGAAGAACTGAACGTTGTTGGGAAGTTAGATGTTGTAAGAAAGTACAGCATTAAAGAGCGTCCTTCAAAACTTAAATTTGGTCTAAGCCAAACCTTTAAACAACGTGATTTTTCAATTGACGACTATACTTTTACACGTCAGGGCGGTCTTCAAGTAGAAAATGGAAATGCTGATAATTTATTAGCAAATGGTAATATTTGGACTCCTCAAAGCGACCAAGGCACTCATTTAGTTTTTGGTGATTTATTTGAAAAATCCAATGCCTTTGATGCCATACAAAATATCAGTGCTGCCTATGTTTCAAATGAATTTGAGGTCACTGAAAAGCTAAAAGCTGTCGTTGGTTTACGAACAGAGCTGTTCACATCAATATATACAGGTCAAAACCAAGCTGGTACAGAAGTATTTAAAGATGAGAAAATTATTGATAAAATAGATCTTTTCCCGTCGGCAAATCTAATATACGGCCTCAACGAGAACACAAATCTTAGAGTATCCTACTCAAGAACAACAGCGAGACCTTCATTTAAAGAGGCTTCGAAAAGTCAAATTTTTGATCCTATTACAAACCGTCTTTTTATAGGAAATATTGACTTAGATCCATCGTATATCAATAATTTTGATGTTAGGGCTGAATTTTTTGGAGAAAACAGTGAGATGATAGCATTCAGTGCATTTATCAAAGAATTTAATGATCCAATAGAACTTACTTTTTACGAATCTGCACCTGATCAATTGACCCCACGAAATTTGGGAGATGCATCGGTTTTTGGTCTTGAATTTGAATTTAGAAAGTCATTAGGTTTTATTTCCAATGGCTTAGAAAAACTAAAAATCAATGTTAATGCTTCTTATATAGAGTCTAGTCTCACAATGTTTGAAGATGAATACACGCGTCGTGTCAATGCTGCAAGAGATGGAGAGGTTGTTGAGAATGAAAGAGAATTACAAGGACAATCACCATACCTAATTAATGCAGGTTTAAATTATAATGATACTGAAATTGGGCTACAAACTGGACTATTCTTTAATGTTCAAGGAAAAACATTAGAAGTTGTTGGAACAGGAATTGTGCCTGACGTTTACACTGTACCATTCAACAGTCTAAACTTCACATTAAACAAAAAAATTGGTGCAGAAAAGAAATCAACAATAGAGATCAAAATATCAAATATTTTGGATAGTCAGCGAAAAAGTGTCTATGAATCATTTAACGCTGCTGAACAAGTTTTTACACAATTGAATCCTGGAACAGAATTTTCAATTGGGTATAGTTACAGTTTTTAATCAAAAAAAAAGCTCCTGTATGGAGCTTTTTTTATTTACTATTAAATGCTAAATCTGATTTTTCTCGCCATTCACTGACATTAATAATTTTGGAATCCACAAAATCAACTTGTTTTAAAGCGTTTTCTGTCCAAAATAACCATTGGCCTGTTTTTTTGCCATTAGAATAAAATCCTTGAGATAGTTTATTCCCCTGAAAATCATAACTAGTCCATAAACCATTCAATGCGCCTTCTTTTGAAAAAGTCCCTTGTTGTTGAATACTACCATTATCATGAAAATAAGTCGCTAAGATCATATCCCCTTTAGCTTCAAGAGTGGGTTTCTGTTCTAACTGTGCATGAGAAAATAGACTGATAGAAAAGAAAAAAATTAAAATATAAGGTTTCATATTGTGTGCTTTTAGGGTTAAACAATAAACAAATCTACATTAATATTTACAATAAATCAACTATTTATTTACATTAATTTAACATTAGGTATTTAATATGCTGATTTTCAGTGTTTTATGTATTTTTATATAATTAACATTGCAGCGCCACTTTTACAGAGTACAAACAAAAAAAAGCTTAAAAAGTGCTTTAGAGATAACAATTACATAACATTAGAATGGTTTTATTATATGAAATTTGTTTGAACTAAAATTCAAATCCATGGAAAACATATATATGTATATGTTAATTGCGTTAGCCTTCTTAGCCATTGCCGATTTGGTGGTGGGAGTCAGTAATGATGCTGTAAATTTCTTAAATTCTGCCATTGGTTCAAAGGCTATTTCTTTCCGTACGATAATGATTGTTGCCAGTGTAGGAGTAGCTGTTGGGGCTATTTTCTCTAGTGGTATGATGGAAGTCGCTCGAAAAGGGATTTTCAATCCTGGAGAATTTATGTTTAATGAAATTATGATCATTTTTATGGCCGTAATGATTACCGACATTCTCCTTTTGGACTTTTTCAATTCTCTTGGAATGCCAACATCGACAACGGTTTCTATTGTGTTTGAATTGTTAGGCGCTGCAGTGGCTATAGCACTCCTCAAAATTACTGCAAATGGTGGAGAGTTTTCGGAGCTAATTCAATACATAAACACACCAAAAGCCACTCAAATTATCTTAGGAATTTTACTTTCTGTTGTGGTTGCGTTTACAATTGGCGCAATAGTTCAATGGGTGTCTCGATTTCTATTATCTTATAATTTTAATGAAAAACCAAAATGGGTTGGCGCACTCTTTGGTGGTATAGCACTGACAGCCATTACCTATTTTATTTTCATGAAAGGCCTTAAAGGCACATCCTATGCTAAAGAAACTTTTGATGTTTTGGGGGGTGCCACTATGAAAGATTTTTTGGAAAAACAAGTGATAAATTTGGTGCTCATTAGTTCTATATTTTGGTCCATATTGTCCTATGTATTGATATCATTTCTAAAAATAAATATTTATCGTCTGATTATTATCGTGGGGACTTTCGCTCTCGCATTGGCATTTGCAGGAAATGATTTGGTAAATTTTATTGGCGTTCCTGTTGCCGCCTACAATTCATTTTTGGAGTGGTCTGCATCAGGAATGAGTGCTTCCAATTTTCCAATGGATGCCCTGGCCTCAAAAGTACCAACAAACAATTGGCTACTATTAGGCGCTGGATGTGTTATGATTTTAACATTGTGGTTTTCATCAAAATCGAAAGCTGTGGTTAAAACTTCTATTGATTTATCAAGTCAAGGTGATACTAAAGAACGTTTTCAACCCAATGCCGTTTCTCGTGGGTTTGTTCGTTTTGCAATAGTATCCTCTAAATACATGTCAAATTTACTCCCAAAATCGTTAAAAGAAAAAATTGAAACTCAATTTGAACAGCCACAAACAAACACTCTGAAAGTTAAAAAAGAAGACCTCCCTGCATTCGACTTGGTAAGAGCCGCGGTTAACTTAATGGTTGCGGCTGTTTTAATTTCAATAGCAACTTCGTACAAACTACCCTTGTCCACTACATATGTAACATTTATGGTGGCTATGGGAAGTTCCTTGGCAGATCGAGCTTGGGGAGCAGAAAGCGCTGTATATAGAGTTGCTGGAGTTCTTAATGTTATTGGGGGTTGGTTTTTTACTGCATTCAGTGCATTTGTTGTATCGGCTTTGGTTGCATTCCTCATAAACCTCAATATACAGCTCATGTTTCCAATTCTTTTTATTAGTGCTGTTGCGCTTTTGATAAGGAGTTCTATTTTACATAATAAGAAAACAAAGGCTAAGAGTGCCAAAGGGTCTCTAAGAAATGCCGAAAGCAGCTCTGTTCAGGGAGTAATAAATGAAAGTGCTGATAATATTGCAAATGTATTGAAGCGTGGCAGCAAAATTTACAGCTCATCTATATTTTCATTGGCAAAACAAGATTTGGTAGCACTTAAAAAAAATAAAAAACAAGTGTTAAAGCTCTCCGATGAAATTGATGAGCTCAGGGACAATATATTTTACTTTATCAAAAATCTGGACGAATCAAGTGTTGGGGCTAGTAATTTTTATATTCAAATTCTTGGGTATTTACAAGACATGGCACAATCTTTAGATTATATCTCGAAGGTTAATTACAAGCATGTTAACAATAATCATAAAAAACTAAAATTCAATCAAATCAAGGAATTAAGTGAGATCAGCAATGCTATAGAAGTCTTATTTTCTAAAGCAGAGATTGTCTTTGAAACTCAAACTTTTGATAAAATTGAGGCTTTAAGAGAGAATAAAAATAGTATCAATAATATCTTGAAAAGTAATATTGATATACAAATAAAAAGAACTAGAACAGAAGAATCAAGTCCGAAAAATACAACGCTATACTTTAGTCTTCTGCTAGAAACTAAAGATCTTTTGAATGCAACAGCTAGTTTGTTAGAAGAATATCAAACGGCTTATAAAAACTCAATAGGATAAGCAGCAATAGTATGGATAAAAAAACCTCGCTATAAACAAGCGAGGTTTTTTATTTTTAAAATACTTTAAAATTAAGACCCACACATTAAGCAATCGTCCCCTTCGGAAGCTTTGGCTTGCTCAATTAGCGCTTTCATTTCTTCTGCTGATATTGGTTCCACTTCTGCATCTGTTGAGGTTTGTTTAGAAAACTTTTGTGCGGTATTTGCGGCCTTCTGCTGTTGTTTTTCTAAAACTTGAGGGTCGGTACCAACCTCTGTTTTTGGTGCTTCATTTTTCTTTGTGTCCAAAGTAAATTTAATCGCATCCACCGCACTTTTGGTACGCAAGTAGTACATCCCTGTTTTTAGGCCACTTTTCCAAGCATAAAAATGCATAGAGGTTAGTTTTGCCATTGTTGCGCCTTCCATAAAGAGGTTTAAGGATTGAGATTGATCAATGAAATAACCTCTTTGACGTGACATGTCAATAATGTCTTTCATGCTCAATTCCCAAACGGTTTTATATAATTCCTTGATTTCTTGTGGAATCACATCTATATGTTGAATAGATCCGTTGGCACGCATGATGTCTTGTTTTAAGCCGTCGTTCCAAAGTCCAAGTTCAACCAAGTCCTCCAAGAGGTGTTTGTTCACCACAATAAATTCTCCAGACAGTACACGTCGCGTATAAATGTTTGAAGTATAAGGCTCAAAACATTCATTGTTTCCTAAAATTTGAGAGGTACTTGCTGTTGGCATTGGCGCAACAAGAAGTGAGTTTCTAACACCGTGTTTAAGGACTTGCTTGCGGAGTTTTCCCCAATCCCAAAGTCCACTGAGTTCTTCGTCTTTTAGGCCCCATAAATTATATTGGAATTTGCCTTCACTTATTGGTGATCCTTTATACGTTTTGTAAGGCCCCTCGGCTTTTGCTTCTTCCATTGAAGCAGTAACCGCTGCAAAATAAATCGTTTCAAAAATATCTTGATTTAATTTTTTGGCCTCGTCACTTGTAAATGGTAAACGTAATTTGATAAAGGTATCCGCCAAACCTTGAACTCCCAATCCAATAGGGCGATGCCTAAAGTTTGAATTTTCTGCTTCGACAACTGGGTAATAATTACGATCAATGACTTTATTAAGATTGCGTGTAACACGTTTTGTAATTCTAAATAATTCTTTATGATCAAAATTACCGTCCTTGATAAACATCGGTAAGGCAATTGATGCCAAATTACAAACAGCAACCTCATCTGGAGATGTGTATTCAATGATTTCTGTACATAAATTTGAAGAACGAATTGTTCCTAAATTTTGCTGATTTGATTTACGGTTTGCAGCATCTTTGTACAGCATGTAGGGTGTTCCTGTTTCAATTTGAGATTCTGTAATTTTTTCCCAAAGTTCACGGGCTTTGATGGTTTTTCTACCCTTTCCTTCTTCTTCGTACTTAGTGTATAAAGCTTCAAATTCTTCACTATGAGTGTCTGGAAGACCAGGACATTCATTTGGACACATCAAGGTCCAATTGCCATCTTCTTGAACCCGTTTCATAAATAGGTCTGGAATCCACATAGCATAAAACAAATCGCGAGCACGCATTTCTTCTTTACCGTGGTTTTTCTTTAAATCTAAGAAATCAAAAATATCGGCATGCCAGGGTTCTAGGTATACCGCAAAACTTCCTTTTCGTTTTCCTCCACCTTGATCTACATACCGCGCAGTATCGTTGTATACGCGTAACATTGGAACAATACCATTGCTTGTCCCATTTGTTCCGGCAATATAACTCCCCGTTGCACGAATATTATGCATTGCTAATCCAATTCCTCCAGCAGACTGCGATATTTTTGCAGTTTGTTTTAAAGTATCATAAATTCCATCAATACTGTCTTCTTTCATTGTTAGAAGAAAACATGATGACATTTGTGGCTTTGGTGTCCCTGAGTTGAAAAGTGTTGGTGTTGCGTGCGTAAAATACTTTTTGGACATTAAGTTGTAGGTTTCTATCGCAGATTCTAAATCATCAAGATGAATCCCAATGGATACGCGCATAAGCATGTGTTGTGGACGTTCGGCTATTTTTCCATTTAACTTTAATAAATATGAACGTTCCAACGTTTTAAATCCAAAATAATCATATCCAAAATCTCTGTTGTATATGATTGTTGAATCTAATTTTTCTTTGTTTTCCATGATGACGTTATACACTTCATCCGAAAGTAGTGGCGCATCTTTGCCAGTACGTGGATTGACATAGGTGTACAAATCGTGCATAACCTCGCTAAAGGTTTTTTTGGTGCTTTTATGTAAGTTAGAAACTGAAATACGAGCTGCAAGACGTGCATAGTCTGGGTGAGCAGTTGTCATTGTTGCTGCAATTTCAGCAGCAAGATTATCGAGCTCGCTGGTGGTAACTCCGTCATAGAGTCCATCAATGACCCGCATGGCAACTTTCAAAGGATCAACAAGTTCATTCAAACCATAGCAAAGTTTTCTAATTCTTGCTGTGATTTTATCAAACATAATTTGTTCTTTTCTGCCGTCTCTTTTTACTACATACATACTCTTTTCAATTTTTTGGCTTTTTGGGCTTTCCAAAAAGGCGGTTAGTTGGTTGTTCTATCGCATTCGTGGTTGGACAAATGCTCAGTTATTTATTTAAAAAATTGACAAATTAGTCTCTACTTTATCGTGGTTTATAAAATGGTGTTCGTTTCGATGCTTAAAACAGACTTCTAAAAATCGGTATCGAAACTATATTTGTTGGTATCCTCTTCTTCTTTGTTAAGGACTCCTGCTTTTTGATATTCTGATACACGTTTTTCAAAGAAATTTGTTTTTCCTTGTAGTGAAATCATGTCCATAAAATCAAACGGATTCGAGGTGTTATATTCTTTTTCACAGTTCAACTCTACCAAAAGTCGATCTGTTACAAACTCTAGGTATTGTGCCATTAATTTTGAGTTCATTCCTATCAAACTTGCTGGTAATGATTCTGTTATAAACTCACGCTCAATATTTAGGGCGTCTACAATAATTTCTCTTATACGCTCTTTTGGAACTTTATTAATCAAGTGTTTGTTGTGAAGATGAACTGCAAAATCTGCGTGTACGCCTTCGTCTCTCGAGATTAATTCATTAGAAAATGTAAGCCCTGGCATAAGACCACGTTTTTTTAACCAAAATATGGAACAAAAGGCTCCTGAGAAAAAGATGCCTTCAACAGCGGCAAATGCAATAAGACGCTCTGCAAAACTTGGAGACTCTATCCATTTGAGAGCCCAATCGGCTTTTTTCTTAATCGCTGGAAAATTCTCAATTGCATTAAAAAGTTTGTCTTTTTCTGCTTCATCTTTTACATATGTGTCAATCAAAAGTGAATACGTTTCGCTATGAATGTTCTCCATCATGATTTGAAACCCATAAAAGAATTTTGCTTCGCTGTACTGAACTTCATTGACAAAGTTTTCTGCTAAATTTTCATTTACAATACCATCGCTTGCTGCAAAAAAGGCTAAAATATGTTTAATGAAATAACGTTCATCGTCTGAAAGTTTTTCATTCCAATCTGTTAAATCTTGATGAAGGTCAATCTCTTCTGCTGTCCAAAAACTTGCTTCCGATTTTTTGTACCATTCCCATATATCATGGTGTTGAATTGGGAAGATAACAAAACGGTCTTTATTTTCTTTAAGAATTGGTTCTACTTGTGGCATGTTATGAATGGTTTTTTTGTTTTATAAATTGGTTTTATAGCACCTAACAAAGATTTAAAATTGTTGGTTTAAATAAAAGTCATTTTTATAAACATTGTCCTCAAGTTTTTAACAACGAGTAGGTTTTTTCTTACAGAATAAAAAATCAATGTTTATGTCAATAAACTGATTATCAGTTACTTATGTTTGATTTCTCTCGTAAAGAAATTAAGCAGTCAAAAAAGAAAAAGAATTTGTGTTTTAAAGATTTTTTTGAAAGTAAATTATTTTTCACTTTACCAGACAGTTATTACGAACATTTTTCAGCAGCAATTTTTTCTAGTTCTTCGTACCATTGTAGACCAAATTTTCTAATGAGCGCTTCTTTAACAAATTTATATATAGGAATTTGAAGTTCTTTGCCCAAACTACAGGCGTCATCGCAAATATGCCATTTGTGATAATTCACTGCAGAAAATTCGCTGTAATCTTTGACTCTTACTGGATATAAATGACAAGATACTGGTTTTTTCCAATCAATATCTCCTTGGTTATAAGCCTCTTCAATGCCACAAAGCGCTGTTTGATGTTCATCAAAAATCACATAAGCACAGTCTGCACCATCAATCAATGGTGTTTCATATTCTCCATCTTCAGTTGTTACAAAAACGCCTTGATTTTCTATGGCTTCTATACCCTCTGGGCGGAGATAAGATTTTAGTTTTGGATAAATGGATTGTAGTTGCTGTGTTTCTTCTTTTTCTAATGGTGCTCCCGCATCTCCATCCACACAACATGCACCTTTGCATGCCGAAAGGTTGCATGCAAAATCATGGCTTAAAATGTTCTCTGAAACAATTGTTTTGCCGAGCTGAAACATATTGCAAATATAAAAATTATAAAAAATTCTTTTCCACAATTTGTATAAGCTTTTTCGTGTGATTCTAAAAAAAATTATGACCTTTGCAGCTGTAAAACCTTACTTATGAATTTTAATATAAAAGAAATTTTTACAGCCTTTATGGTTCTTTTTGCAGTTATTGATATTGTTGGTAATATCCCCATTATTATAGACCTAAGAAAAAAAGCAGGTCATATTCAAAGTGAAAAAGCTTCAGTTATTGCAGGAGTAATTTTAATTGTTTTCTTATTTGTTGGAAAAAGTATTTTAAAATTGGTGGGGATTGATGTTCATTCTTTTGCTGTTGCAGGAGCTTTTATATTATTTTTTATTGCACTTGAGATGATTTTAGGAATTACACTTTATAAACAAGATGAAGGTGCAAAGCTAAATGCAACGGTTTTTCCATTGGCCTTTCCTTTAATTGCAGGGCCTGGAAGTTTGACAACGCTATTGTCTTTACGCTCAGAATTTTATACAGAAAACATCATCTTAGCAGTCGTTATCAATGTTATTTTGATTTATGTTGTTTTAAAAACTTCAGCTAAAATTGAACGATTTATTGGGCAAAATGGCATCAATATTACCCGTAAAGTATTTGGTGTAATTTTACTCGCTATAGCTGTAAAATTATTCACTTCTAACATAAAATTCTTACTTTAAGCCCTTTTTTGTATTTCAACAGAATGTGGATATGGAATTTCGATTCCAGCTTTGTCTAGTGCTATTTTGCAATTTTCAGTAATACCAAAGTATACGTCCCAATAGTGCTCTACTTTACACCATGGTCGAACCGCAAAGTTTACAGAACTATCTGCAAGCGCTTCAACATTAACCGAAGGTTGTGGCTCTTCTAAAACTTTATTATGATGTTTTAAAACATCTAACAACACCTTTTTGGTTTGCTTAATATCTTCATCATAACCCACGCCAATAGTGAGGTCTACACCAAGTTTCTCTTCTGCAGAATAATTAATAATATTACTATTTGCTAATGTCCCATTTGGGATAATAACGCGCTTATTATCAGGGGTTAAAATTTGTGTAGTGAAAATATTGATGTCTTTTACAATACCTAATTCGTCATGAGCATCAACAAGATCCCCAATTTTAAATGGCTTAAAAACTATAATTAAAACGCCTCCTGCAAGATTAGATAAAGCACCTTGAAGCGCCAACCCAACACCTAGACCAGCTGCTGCTAGAGTTGCAGCAATGGCAGTTGTGTCTATTCCAAGTTTTGAAATGACTGCTACAGGCAGTAATAGTTTTAAGCCAACAGAAACAATATTGATAAGAAAATTTTGAAGCGTTATGTCAACTTTTCTAGAAGACATAATCTTTTTGGTAAACTTGACTAATTTTTTGATGAGAAACAATCCAACGATTAATAACCCTAAGGCATAAAGAACGTTTGGTCCGTATTCGAATAAAAATGTTTTTGCGTTTTCTAGGTATTTTTCCATAGTTCGTAAATTTGGGGTGGGCAAATTTTTGAATAGTGTAAACTTAAAAACAATTTATAAAATTTACAAATATATTTATGTAGGTTTTACTTTAATATTTTAATGTAAAAAGACACAAAACATTGTACCTTTGAAGACAAACTTAAGTCTATGAAATTATTCATTGTACCAACACCTATTGGGAATCTCGAAGATATCACGCTTCGTGCAATTTCTACGCTTAAGAATGTTGATTTGATTTTAGCTGAAGACACAAGAACTTCTGGAAAGCTCCTCAAACATTTTGAGATTTCTACTCCTATGCAGTCCCACCACATGCATAATGAACATAAAACTCTTGAAGGGATTTTAAAAAAACTCAAAAATGGAACACAAATCGCTTTGATAAGTGATGCAGGGACACCAGCCATTTCGGACCCTGGGTTTTTATTGACAAGAGCTTGTATAGAACAACAAATTCCTGTAGAATGCTTGCCAGGCGCAACGGCTTTTGTTCCAGCGCTTGTAAACTCTGGTTTAACAAACGATCGTTTTATTTTTGAAGGGTTTTTACCCATAAAAAAAGGCCGCCAAACACGCCTAAAATTATTGGCTCAGGAACAAAGAACAATAGTCCTTTATGAGAGCCCTCACAAATTATTAAAAACTCTAGGTCAAATTTGTGATTTTTTTGGAGATGAACGACAGCTTTCTGTTTCAAGAGAACTTACCAAATTGTTTGAAGAAACTAAGCGTGGCACTGCAAAAGACCTATTGGATTATTATACCACTACCCCTGCAAAAGGAGAAATTGTAATTGTAATTTCTGGGCGTTAGTTAGAAGTTTGTTAAGCGTGTTTTCCTTTACTCCAACCGTGTTTTTTTAAGTATTTTGTGCCGCTTTCTACAGCCCCATTTTCAATACTTGTACCCATAGAATCGTTCCAACGATTTAAATATCCAAATAAAGAAATTACTCCCAATAGTTCTACAATTTCACCCTCATTCCAATGTGCATACAATCGCTTTTTTAATGCTTCATCTACAGCATTTGGAACTACTGATGCCGCCAAACTAAAATCTAAAGCTACACGTTCTGCCTCATTAAATGCAGGGTGAGTTTTGTAATCCCAAATGTTATTTAATTGCTCCTTTTCTGCACCATAACGTTCTGCTGCTCGAATGGCATGTGCTTGACAATACCTGCAACCCGTGGCGTTGCTACTCACCCAAGCTACCATGCGTTTTAGTGCAGACGTAACTCGACCTTCATTGGCCATAACAGCCTTATTTAAATGAATAAAAGCCTTGCTTATAGCAGGGCGATGTTGCATTGTTAGTACCGAATTTGGGCAAAACCCTAGAGTTTCATTAAAAAAATCAGCAAGGGATTGTGTTTCAAAATCGTGGTCTGGGTTTAATGGAGTAACTAATGGCATTGTTTGAATTTTTAATAGTATTTTTGAAAGAACAATAAACAAAAAATAATTTTATTATGGCCCACAAAACTACAACACACTGGAAAGGCGGAATGCTTTTTGAGTCTGATAATCCAAGCGGGAATCATGTGCTCATGGACACTACTGAAGAAGGTATACCTTATCAAAAAGGCGTTTCTCCAAAAGCAATGATGCTTTCTTCCTTAGCAGGCTGTTCAGGAATTGACATTGTTGATATTCTTAAAAAAATGAAAATAACAGATTATAATCTACAAATTGATGTGGAAGGTGAACTTACAGAAGAACACCCAAAATATTATCATAAAGTTCATGTTGATTATTATTTTTCAGGGCCTCAAATAGATCAAAAAAAATGCAATCGAGCTGTACAATTGTCTATTGATAAATATTGTGGAGTTATGGAAATGTTCCGCAAGTTTGCAACAGTAAATACTAAAATTCATTTTCAAAAATAATTAAAATGCGCTGGACGCTAAAGCCACTTTCTGATGTTGAGACAACCAAAGATTTAGCAAAAAAACTCGGAGTGGAGTATTCTATTGCCGCTTTGTTGGTTCAGCGAGGAATTACCACTTATGAGCAAGCCAAAACATTTTTTAGGCCTCAGCTGAAAGATTTGCACGATCCTTTTTTAATGAAGGATATGGATAAAGCTGTTGAAAGAATCCTACAGGCTTTAGACAATAATGAACGTATTTTGGTTTATGGAGACTATGATGTAGATGGAACGACTTCTGTGGCGCTAATGGCCACTTATCTTGAATCAAAAAGTACGCAAATTTCTACATACATCCCCGATAGATTTGATGAAGGTTATGGGATTTCTTACAAAGGGATTGATTATGCCCTTGACAATAATTTTAGTCTTATTATCGCATTAGATTGTGGTGTAAAAGCGATAGATAAAGTTCAATATGCAAAAAAGAAGGGACTCGATTTTATCATTTGTGATCATCATTTACCCGGAGAAAATTTACCTGCTGCTGTAGCTGTTTTGGATCCAAAACGATCTGATTGCACATATCCTTTTAAGGAGCTTTGTGGTTGTGGTGTTGGATTTAAATTAATCCAAGCGCTAGGACAAAATTATGGTGAAACTACAGAAGATTTGACCTCTTATTTAGACCTGGTAGCTACGGCAATTGGTGCTGATATTGTACCTGTTGTTGGTGAAAATAGAGTTTTAGCTTATTATGGATTAAAAGTTATAAATTCAAATCCACGCCCTGGATTTCAGGCCCTAATTCAAAATATAAAAAAAGACATTTTAAGCATTACAGATGTTGTTTTTGTTTTTGCCCCGCGAATTAATGCAGCAGGACGAATGAAGCACGGAAACTATGCTGTTGCGCTGCTCAAAGAACAAAATATTCAGCAGGCAGAAATTACAGCTAAGGAAATAGAAGACTTTAATTCAACTCGAAGAACTTTAGATCAAGAAATAACCAAAGAAGCGCTACTTCAAATTGAAGAATTAGAGGAGGTTGAATATTCCACAACAGTAGTTTATCATCCAACTTGGAACAAAGGTGTGATTGGAATTGTAGCCTCTAGATTGATTGAAACGTATTATCGTCCAACATTAGTTTTTACAAAAAGTGGCGATTTTTTAGCGGCTTCTGCTCGATCTGTTCGAGGGTTTGATGTGTATAAAGTACTTCAAAAATGCAGCCAATATATTGAACAATTTGGAGGGCATAAATACGCAGCAGGTTTAACAATAAAAGAAGAAAACTACGAAGCCTTTAAGAGAGCATTTGAAAAAGAAGTTTCTCAAACTATACCATCTCATTTAAAAACCCCAGAAATTGTTATTGATTCAAAGCTAAACCTCGCAGACATTACCCCAAAATTTTATAGAATTCTAAAACAATTTGCACCATTTGGACCACAAAACATGTCTCCAGTTTTTATGACTTCAGATGTTATTGACTCTGGTTATGGAAAATGCGTAGGTCAAGACAACAAGCATCTAAAAGTTACAGTATCTCAAAACAATAGTTCAAAAATTAATTGCATTGGTTTTGGTCTTGGCGACCAATTAGAAATAATAAAAAACAAAAATCCATTTAAAATTGTCTATTCAATTGATGAAAATGAATGGAATGGCAACATTAGTTTACAGTTAAAACTAAAAGATATAAAACCCTAAACTATGGCTAATAAAGACCCATATGCAGCGTTAAGATTTAAGGAATTTAATATTTTTCTTTTGTTGCGCTTTGTGTTGGTATTCGCTTGGTCCATGCAGTTTATTGTCATCGAATGGCAAGTCTATTCCTTAACAAAAGATCCTCTATCATTAGGAATTATAGGTTTGATGGAGATTATTCCTGCACTAAGTATGGCTTTATTCGCAGGACATATTGTAGATCAAAGCGAAAAGCGCAACTTATTTTTATGGTGTATTGGGCTATTTTCTTTAATAAGCTTTGGCTTATTTTTTCTTTCACATGACTCAGTTTCAAACAGTTGGAGCCAGCAATCCATTTTATATTCTATTTATGCTTTTGTGTTTTTTGGAGGATTATTACGTGCATTTTTTGGGCCAACTATTTTTTCGCTAATTGCACTTATCGTTCCAAAAAAAGCATATCCTAATGCGGCTACATGGAGCAGTTCTACATGGCAAATGGCTTCAATATTAGGCCCCGCTGTTGCAGGATTTACAATAAACTGGATCGGCGTACATTGGTCGCTTTGTATTGTTTTTGTTTTAGTGATTTTAGCGTTTCTTTTAGGGGTATTGATTTCTAAAAAACCTGTTTTAAATCCAAAAATAGGAGAACCCGTTTTGCAAAGTTTAAAAGAGGGGGTGCGTTTTGTGTTTAAAACAAAAGCTATTTTAGGGGCATTAAGTTTAGATATGATTGCTGTTCTTTTTGGGGGTGCTGTTGCACTACTTCCAGTTTTTGCTCAAGACATTCTAAAAGTAGGTTCAGAAGGGTTTGGAATATTACGCGCTGCGCCAGCAGTTGGAGCTTTTCTAACAATGTTAACCACCGCCTATATTCCAATTAGCAAAAAAGCTGGGTTAAAACTTTTGGGCGCAGTTTTTGGATTTGGAGTTTCTATTATTGTATTTGGATTATCGTCTGTATTTTGGATTTCGGTAGTTGCCCTTTTCTTTAGTGGAGTAACCGATGGAGTGTCGATGGTTATTCGACAAACTATTTTACAGCTCAAAACACCAGACCACATGCGTGGACGAGTGTCATCTGTAAACTCCATGTTTGTAGGCTCATCGAATGAATTAGGCGCTTTTGAAAGTGGGCTTACTGCAAAGTTGATGGGTACCGTCACTGCCGTTGTCTTTGGCGGAACAATGACCTTGATCACTGTTTTAACAACAGGGGTTGTTTCGCCAAGTTTTAGAAATTTAGACCTTGAGGATGAGCTGGAAGCTCACGAAAATGAGGACTAAGAGCTTATTTCGTAAAGTCAATCTTGTAGGCATATTTAAGCCCTAAAAAAGATTTTTTGGTTTTCACATCACCAATACTATTGTTTTGTATGCCATAAAAAACAGTAAAAGCACCAATTTTCTTAAACCTTCTGTTCAGTTTTAGTGTGTAACGCATACGCGTTTCGTTTTGCTCTATTTTTGAATTATTTGGCTGATTGAAATGCTCTGCAAACACCCTTAGCGTGAGTTTAAGGGACTTGATTTTATAACCGACTCCAAAGCGCGTTCGTATGAATTCTTTGGCGATATCTCCTTCGCTTTCAGAGCGTCCCAATTGATTTTTGTTTTGATATCTCAGGCGAAAGAATAGGCCAAGCTTTTCAATTTTGTGTCTATAGGCCGCATCAAATTGATATCTAAAAAAAGGGTCATATCCTTGTTGCCCACCAACATCATCATTTTTAGTAATGTAGCGCACTCCAGCGCCAAGCTCAAATTTTTTTAAGACTTCATAATTTACTTTTAGTTGTGTGAAATAACTTTTAATGCTTGTTATATCATTGCGTAATCTTAAATGTTCGGCGATAGAAAACGACAATTTTTTAGTGGCTTTTAGATCAATTTCTACAGCGCTCCAACCCTCAAGATCGTTGCTGATTTGCGCATCAACACTGTTGACCACCAGCAAAAGCATTAAAATGAGGCGAGAAGAGCTTTGGAGAAGCATTTCGGTTTTCATATTAACTTCTTGTAGCGGATTTTTATTTTAACGATTTGTTTATCAAAGTCTACTTCACCAATATCTAATTTTAAAATTTTAACCCCAAGGGAATTCTCAAGTTCATCTTTGAGTAAATTATGTTGTTTGGGTTTTATATTTTCTAGTGAGTTGTAAATGATGTCTTGCGTTCTGAAATCTTTTGGTACAATTTTTTCTTGAGGTATTAGGCGTTGTAAGCTCCAGTAACGATCCAAATAAAACACAAATATGCTAACCGTTGTGTTTAATGTTAGTATTTCTACATAACTCATTTTTTTATTGGATAATCCGTTGATTAAAGAGAGCCCAATAATAACAAATAAATAAGTCATTTCTCTAATTTTAATTTGATCGGTTCTGTATCTTAAAATCCCGAAAATTGCGAAAAGCCCGAGAGCCAATCCTAAGTTTATCTCATATTTTTTGAGTGTAAAGCACAAGAAAAACACAACGATACCCACTAAAAAAAAGGCAAATAAATAATCTGCTTTTTTTGTAAAGTGATAATACGAGAATCTAATAACGAAAGTTAAGAATGCTATATTAATTAAAAACCTAAAACACATTTTATAAAAGTCGTTATCAAAAACTGGTATATCAAATAGTTCCATTTTCAGACATATTGGTTTGTAAATACTAAGATATTAATTTTAACGTAACAAATCCATAAAATGCTAACAATAAATTAAATTTAGCGTAACATTAAGTTTAACGTATTAATTGGTTTTGTTAACATTAAAAGATGACAACCAAAAATAGTTTTTAATTTATTTTTCAAAAATGTGTTAACTTTAAATTTATGGTTTAGAATTATTATTAACTTACAGATAAAGTTTTAATAATTTTCTTTAACATTTAAATAAAATAATTTTAAAATCATAATAGAAATGTGAAGGTAATTTTGGATTGTTTTAAAAACCAAAAATTATGAAAAATTATTTTACATTTATCTTATTACTTTGTATAAGTTTAGCTTATGCGCAAACCACGAATTTAAAAGGTCGTGTTCTTGATAATAACGGATTTCCTCTTCCTGGGGCTACTGTTCAAACACAACCTTCATCTAAAGCTGTTGTTACAGATTTCAACGGATTCTTTACAATTTTAGATATCGAAGGCGAACAAACGATTAAGATTTCTTATCTTGGATTTAAAGCTTTTGAAGAAAAAATTAACATAATATCCGGGGAAACTACAAATGAAATTTTTGTGCTCAGTCCGACTGTTGATGAGTTAGATGAAGTTGTTTTATCAGTTTTTCAAGATGGAATCATAAAAGGTCTCAATAAACAAAAATCTGATTTAAACATTACAAACGTTGTATCTGCAGATCAAATTGGGAAATATCCAGATGATAATGTTGGTGATGTTATCAAGCGTATTGCTGGCGTAAGTATGCAAGCAGACCAAGGTGAAGCACGTAATATTGTAATGAGAGGTCTTGGCCCAGGCCTAAACTCTGTTACCTTAAATGGAGAACGAATTCCATCAGCCGAAGGGGACAATAGAAATATTCAATTAGATTTAATACCTTCCGCAATGATTCAATCTATTGAAGTCAATAAAACATTAACTCCAGATATGGAAGCTGATGCGATTGGGGGCTCTGTAAACTTAATCACACGTTCAAAACCTAGCGGATTTAGAGCAAATATTACTGCAGGTGGAGGTGGTCAGCCCATTAGATCTGGAGGTTACAATTCTAATTTTGCTGTTGTTGTTGGTGATCAACTTTCGGACAAATTTAGTTATACATTTTCTGGTACAATCCAAACCAAGGATTATGGTTCCGATAATATTGAATTTGAGTGGAATGATCCTTCGGATTGGGCAGAAGATGGACCTATTGGTGAAATGGACATTAGACGATACGACGTAAAACGTACAAGACGAAGTGCAAGTTTGAACTTCGATTACCAATTTAATGAAAACAACTCCTTGTATTTTAAATCTATCTATAACCATAGAGACGATTGGGAAAAAAGATTTCGAATGCGAGTAAGAAGCATTGACATGGCTTCTGATGGAATATCTGGGACTGCAACTATAAGACGTCAAACAAAAGGTGGTATCAATGATGATAAAAATGATGGCGCACGGCTGGAAGATCAGAGAACTCAGAAATTCACTCTTGGTGGCGAGCACCAATTGGGAAAATTAGCGCTCGATTGGAAAGTTAGTACTTCCAAAGCTAGTGAGGAACGACCAAACGAGCGCTATGTTCGTTATCAATCAGATGTTGATGTTCCTTTTACTTCATTAGACATATCAAATCCTAAATTCCCAACTTTTAGCTGGGATGGTGATTTATGGAATGATCCATCAAACTATGAGTTCAAATGGGCTCAAGACGCCTTCAAAATGACTGAGGAAGATCATTTTGTATTTAGAGTTGATTTTGAATTGCCAGTAGCGAATAATGATAAGATAAAATTTGGGTTTAAGCAAAATACAAAAACAAAAATGCGCGATGATGTATGGTATGAATACGAAGAAAACTCTAATGGTGATGCACTTCTTGGAAATTTAGATACTGTTTCTAATTTTGATGCTACAATTTCTGGTTATGAGCCAGGCGACCAATATCAGAGTGGAATTTTCATGACTGCGAATGCTTTGGGGAACTTATATCTTGGTGGAACAAATGATGATTTTTTTGTAGGGTATCCATTAGATGAATTTGGAGCAGGTAATTACGATGCGGACGAGTCAATTACAGCTGCATATGCCATGGCTACATTAAAAAACAAAAGAGGAAATGTAAAAACAATTGTTGGAGCACGTCTTGAAGCTACAAGTATAGATTACACAGGGTTCGAATTTGATGACGAGACAATGGAAACGCCTTCAGACTTAAATCCTGTTTCAGGTTCTTCAAATTTCACCAATATACTTCCGAATTTAACCATTCAGTGGGATGTTAATGATAAATTTAATTTAAACTTTGCTGCCACTCAGTCTTTAGCCAGACCAGCTTATTTTGATTTAGTGCCTTACATATCTATTGAAGAACAAGAAGCTGTAAATATTGGTAACCCTGACTTAAAACCTGCATTGTCCACAAACCTTGATATTATGGCAGAGTATTATTTTGATGGATTTGGATTTTTCTCCCTAGGTTATTTTAATAAACGAATTGAAAACTGGCTTTACCGTTATACTTCTTTCAATGAATCATATGCTGGCTACGATAATGTTGAGTTCAGTCAATTAAGAAATGGTGCAGAAGCAGATGTAAATGGATTAGAAATTACCTATCAGACAAGGTTTTTGAAGAACTTTCTATTTATGGGTAACTACACTTTTACAAGCTCATCAACGGGTGACGTTATATTCCCTGACGAAGACCCAGAAAATACTGTGGTCCGTTCAGATGTTCCTTTAGTAGGTCAAGTCGATAATATGTATAACCTATCGCTAGCTTACGAAAACAGTAAATTCTTTATTAGAGCGTCTTATAATTATTCTGAAGGTTCGTTAGACGAAATTAGTGACGATGAAGATTTTGATCGTTACTATGATGAGCAAGCCTTTTTGGATGTCAATGCTAACTATAGAATCAATGACAACTGGAGTATCTTTGCCGAAGGCAAGAATTTAACAAATCAACCCCTAAGATATTTCCAAGGAGTAGAGTCAAGAACGATGCAACTTGAATATTATAACGTCAGCTGGAACTTAGGACTTAAATATGATTTTTAATGAAAAAAATCTTACAGTTAATTGTTTGTTTATTTAATGTTTGTTTTTTGAATGCGCAGGGACCTATTTTATTAGGTCCTTTGCCATATCATGAAGTCAGTGCTGATGTTGAAACTGAGCCTGTGTTTGCAGAGGATGATGCGGCTGATGACATCTGTGTGTTAGAAAACAAATCATCCCCAGACCAATCACTAATTATTTCATCTGATAAGAAATATGGAATAATTGTTTATGATCTAAAAGGGAATAAAATTCATGATTATGAATTAGGCCGAATTAATAATGTTGATATCATACCATCAAAAAACAATACGAATCAATTTATTGTTTGTGGTACAAATAGAACTTATAATGCTCTTGATTTGTATTTGTTTGATATTCAGGGTAATCTAAAGCAACAGCTTATAAGGCAGCCCTTAAATTCACTTAAAGATGTGTATGGAATTACATTTTACAATGGTCCAGTCAATACATATATATTTATTAGCGATAAGAAAGGACGCGTTGAACAATGGGTTTATAATAACAATCAGGCCTTACCTAAAATTAAGAAAATCAGAACGCTTAAATTTTCATCCATAGTTGAGGGAATTGTTACAGACGAATTTAAAGAGAAAGTCTATATTGCACAAGAACGTAAAGGGATTTGGGAAGTGAATGCTAATCCATCAATATCACCAGAACGCAAGCTAATTTATAAAAAAAATAAGCATTTGAAGCCGGATTTTGAGGGTTTAGCTTTAAGAGAGGAGCCAAATGGTAAAGGTCAGTTAATTGCTTCAATACAAGGCTCTAATGGATACTTAATTATAGACCGAGAAACTTTGTCGCCAATTCAATTTTTTAGAATAATTGCTAATAAATCTATAGATGGGACTACAGAAACAGACGGAATTGATGTTTCGACTATTTCAACAAGTTTGTTCCCTAAAGGGTTTTTTATTGCTCAAGATGATGACAATGATGGTTTAAATCAAAATTTTAAAATTGTTGATTGGCAAAAGATAATGAAATGATTAAAAACATTTTATTTTTTGTATGTGTAATCTCTTATCAATCCTTTTCACAGAAAGTCACTAGGCTATACGACCTCTCATCGATTTTAAATGAAACATCTGGATTAGAAATTATTGGGAATCATTTTGTAACTCATAATGATTCAGGGGGTGCCCCAGTATTATATTATCTAAATAAAAATGGGGAAATTATCCAAAAACGCTTACTAAAAGACCAAGTAAATAATGATTGGGAGGATATAACAAGAGATCAAACATATTTATACATAGCTGATACTGGAAATAATTATGACACTCGAAAAAATTTAAATATCATTAAAATCCCAATAGATCCAGAGAGTTCAGAGCAAATACAATTGATACATTTCACGTATCCTGAGCAAAAAGATTTTAATTATAAATTAAAGTCAAGATTTGATGCTGAGGCTATTATATCTATTGGAGAAAATCTACTTATTTTTACAAAGAATAGAGCAACCAAAACCACTCAAATTTATAAATTGCCAAAAACTCCAGGCAATTATGAAGCTGAAAAAATAGGAGAGTTAAACACCCAGTCTATTATTACAGGGGCAGATTATCACGAAGCAACCAAAACACTTGTGATGTCTGCGACGATTGACTTTAACATTTATTATTTACTTACTCTAAAAAACTTCACTTTAACTCGAAAGTCAGATTATAATATAAACATGTATGAAATTCCAATTGGAGTCTGTCAAGTAGAGGCAATAAAAATTTTAAGCCCTAATAGGTTTTGGCTTACATCTGAGGATGAAAAAGGTGATGGTTACGCCCGTTTTTTTAAAATTGAATTGTAATGTTTTCAGCAGAACTTTTTTGAATATGCAGTGGAGATTCTCAAAAAATAATTACTGGTTTAAAATAGAGATAATTTAAGATTTAAACTTTTTAAGAGCAAGTTTTCCACCATCAAAAACGCCGTAGGTAAAGTGCGTGATCCAATCACCAAGATTGATGTATTTAGATTTGGGATTTAATTTAATATCTAAGGGGAGATGGCGATGGCCAAAAACAAAATAATCGATGTGTTTTTCTTCTAATTTTTTTTGTGCATACTGTACCAACCATTCTTTTTTTTCGCCTAAAAATTTTATATCATCATCACCAGATATGAGTTTATTTTTCAAGGAAAGATATTGCGCAAAGCGTACTCCAATGTCTGGATGAAGCCATCTGAAGAGCCATTGAAAAAAAGGATTTACAAATACCTTTTTCATGCGCTTATATCCTTTGTCATGTGGCCCCAGTCCATCGCCATGGCCAATAAAAAACAAACGTTCATTGAGCTGAAAATGTTTTGGCTTATGATGTACTTTTATATTTAATTCTTCTTCAAAATAACCATTCACCCAAAGGTCGTGATTGCCTACAAAAAAATGAATTTCTATGCCGCTGTCAGTTAATTCAGCTAATTTTCCTAACACTCTTGTAAAGCCTTTAGGAATCACATGTTTGTATTCAAACCAAAAATCAAATAAATCTCCTAAAATAAAAATAACACTTGCATCCTCTTTTATTTCATCTAACCATTTCACAAAACGCTCCTCTCTTGGTTTTGATGCACTAGGATTTGGTGCACCAAAATGGTGGTCTGAAGTGAAGTAAATGTTTTTCCTTTTGGGAAGGTGAATTGATTTCATTTAAGGTACTAATTATCGCTAGCATACCACTCTGCAAAACTGGTGGCTGTTTCTTGTAATTTTAAGCAATGTAACTTTATATTTTTTGGTAAACGACTTTTAATTTTCTCTGCAAAATCAATCACCATCATTTCACTGGTGGGTTGATAATCTACCAAAAGAACGTTGTGCCCTCTAGATTTAAGGTCTCTGGCTAGTTCTACATGAGGGGTGTTTTTATTGAAAACTGTGGCGTGATCAAAAACATCTACAATTTCTTCTTTTGCAATTTTCTTAAGATCAGAAAAATCAATCACCATTCCATATTTTACATTTGAAGAATCTGTAATTGGGCTTCCAATAACAGTAACATCCAAACGGTAGCTATGCCCATGTACATTCTTACATTTACCATCATAACCATAAAGTGCATGGCCAGTTTCAAAAGAAAATTGTTTGGTAATTCGAATATGAGTCATAGTTAATGGTCTTATTTTATAGTGTATTGCTATAACAAAGTTAGTGCTTTTGCTTTTGTGGTGAAAATTGTTTTCTGAATTTTATAATTAATGGAACACCTCGAGCAATCATCCAAAAGGTAAAAGCAATAAAAATACCATGTAATTTTAGGTTTAAATAATCTGAAATTAGTAATCCTGGAATAAATATCACTAGGGTTGCAGCGACAAGAATATTTCTCAAATCTTTCATTTTTCCTAAACCCTTGAAAATGCCGTCAAAAACAAATGCCAATGCACAAAAAGGTTGCATGATTAAAACAATCCAAAACACTTCGTAAAATTTTGATAATACCTCACTCTCAGAGGTAAAAACTGTGCCAATTGGGAAGTAAAAAACACCGCCAACTCCAGCCATAATAAAGCCTACAATCAATGCTTTTTTTGTTAAGCGTTGACTCAATTTGACAAGTGTTTCAATTTGTTTTGCACCAAATAATTTACCAGATAAAATATTACCAGCACTTGCATATCCATCTACAGCAAATGCCGCAAAAAACCACAAATTAATAGCTATGGTGTAGGCCGCAATTGAGTTGGTGCCATATGCTGTTGCAAAACTGGTGGCAAAGTACAATGCTAAATTCAAAGCAATTGTTCTAATGATGAGGTTGCCAATCATTTGTAAGAATTTTGGCAACTCTTTATTGAAAGGAAAGGAAAGTTTTAGTGATATGGGTGTTTTTCTCAATAACAAAACAGTAGCCATCAAAGCCATTAATACTTGTGAAAATACACTAGCAATGGCAGCGCCTCTGAGGTTTAGAGCAGGGATGATGTCGGTAATTCCATAGACCAAAATAACATCTAGAACAATATTTATAATTGTACCAATAATTGCAATGATCATTGGGTAATAGGTGTTTTGTAATCCTCTAAAAACACCAAATACTGCAAATGTATAGAGTGTAAAAGGGAATCCAATTATTCTGATTTTGTAATAGTCTACACTATATTCTAAAAGCGTTCCCGTTGCATTATAGAATTTAAAAATAGCATTTGAAAACGGCAGGGTTACAAGACAAATCAGAACGCTCAAAAGCAGTATTATAGCAATGGCTTGCGCAGGTAGATTTTTGACCTCATCAAGTTTATTCGCCCCTAAATATTGAGAAATAATTGAAGAAATTGCAGAACGAGATTGCCCCAAAACCCAAATTAACATAGACAAAAATGAAGAAACAATGCCTACTGCTGCAAGAGATTCTGTAGCATTGTTTGGGGTGTGTCCAACAATGGCTGCATCGGTCAATGATAGGATAGGTTCTGAAATTCCAGCAATAATGGCCGGTATGGCCAGTTTGTTGATTTGCTTATTGGTAATGGTGGTGTTCAATGAAGGCTAAATTAGATTCAAAAATACACAAAATCAGAACACAAAGAGTTAAAACACAAGTTCATAACAATAGAAGGGGTGTTTGCTTTGTTTTGGAAAGTAGATATTTCCAAGCCGTTTATACCCTCTTGTTTCATAGAACTTTTGATTGCGTTTATTTTGTGAAAAAGTGTCCAGTCGGACGGAAGAATATCCATTTATTTTTGCATAATTTTCTGCAAAAGTCATCATGTGTTGAGCAATACCTTTTCCTTGATATTTTGGATGAACAGCAAGGCGATGTATGTAAATATTTTTATCTTTTGTAAGCCATTCTATAGGGACATATTCTACATCTTTGATTGTTGTAATAACGATACAGCCTATACAAATGTTGTTTTGCATATAAACATACAGCTCACCGCGCTGTACATCATTTTCAAAAGCATTTCTATTTGGGTAATGCTCGTTCCACTGATAAATTTGCTGGTTGATCATGTGTTTTGCACAGGCTTTGGTGATTTGCATTATAGAATTTAGATCAAGAACCGTTGCTTTTCGAATCATACTAAGTTGCGCATTGAAATATTTGTTTAAATGTACGTCAAATTTTGGGGATGTAGCTCAGTTGGCTAGAGCGCTTGACTGAATGGTAGCTATAAAGTAGAGAAGCTACTGACCTTGCTTTGCCTATTAGTAGAGTTGAGAAGTTTAAAACAATCTAATTCTAATATAATTAGTTCTGTTGATTTTCAAATCAAAGTATATTCCGTAGTAATTTAAGAAGTTAACAATATACAGAAGTTTATTCATTTAGTTATTATAAGTTAAGTTTCCTGATTGAAAATCATATGTAATTGACAAAGATGAAACAACTTCATCACAAATATATAAATCAGAAAA
>JAQCDS010000003.1 GCA_027620655.1 Bacteroidota bacterium
TACCATATTGAGAAACATTTGATTGATACTCATCATTGACACCATCAAGACTTAAAAAATCATTAGCCGTAGCAGTACTACATTCAAAATCAATAGGACAGCCATTATTAGAATTATTGTCACCATCACTACTACAAGCGAGGATAAATAAAGCAGAGAGTAAGAGTAGTTTTTTCATATATAATTAAAAAAAAGGGGGGGTAACCCCCCCCCTAATATTTATATGGTTTAAATTTTAAAAGTTGTATCCAACTGATAATTGTAAAACACTGTGCTTAAATCCATCTGTGTCGAAATCATAAACATCAGTCAATCCCATAGAATATCGTAGACCAAGATTTAATCCTGACCCAAGTTTATATCCCGCTCCTAAATTTAAAGCAAAATCAGTGGATTTTAATAAATCTTTAATATCTATACTTTCACCATTAGCTTCTGCTTTAGCACTTGCAAGAAAGCCAATTTGAGGACCTGCTTCAATACTAAAGCCCTCTCCAACATATAATTTCGCCATCACAGGTAAATTAATGTAGTCAACTTTTCCTGTAACATCCCCATCATCAGTGAAACCTTGGCCTGAATATAGTAATTCAGGTTGAATTGAAAATGTATCAGACATCTCAATTTCTGCAGTAACCCCTAAGTGAAATGAAGTTCTACCATCAAGACCGTCTGCATCATCTCCTGTCATACTTGCAAAGTTTAAACCTGCTTTTGCACCAAAAGTAATGTTTTGAGCACTAACAGTAAAAGCTACTAATGCCATTGTAATTGTAAATAATTTTTTCATTTGTTTGTTTATTTGTTTAATCAAATATAATTAAAATTAAACAGAATACAAATACAGCTTTTGTGTTTTTTAGCGCTGTTTTAGTAGTAACTTATTTGCAGCAGCTTTATTAAAAGTACAGAATTAACTGTCTATTTACTGCCAGTAAAGTGGCAGTGGACGTGTTTTTTTACTAAATTTGCCAAGTACAAATGTAAACTTGCTTATAGATACTGTTCGTAAGTAGTTGTAATTCAGATGTTTTATTAAAAAACGGGGATGTAGCTCAGTTGGCTAGAGCGCTTGACTGGCAGTCAAGAGGTCGGCGGTTCGAGTCCGCTCTTCTCCACTAGTGTCACCGCTACACTACATTAGTTTAATCAAAGCCCACCAAACAGGTGGGTTTCTTTTTTAATAGCGCTCTTCGCCAGTTGTAAAAAGTAAACTACTTTACTTCTGTATTTATAGACAACTAAGCCAAATATATTAAAAATCGGCACTCATTTGGCACTATTGTTTTTCCCAACGCGCTACTGCGCTAATATGTATTAAATATGAACTGATATTTTAAAATATTTTTGTTTATTTTAGTTAAAAATAAATACTATGAAAAATTTGTCAACATACAGGTGTAATGAATGTGGAATGTCTGTTAAAGCCAGTTGTGGCCAATGTGATATCGCGTTAGAAAATGGTGTCTTGACTCTTGATGATGGAACACAAGTTCAGATTTCACAATGCCCCTCTTGTGAGGGTAAAATTAAGTCCCCTCAATGTTGTGGACTTGATATGACTTGTACAATTTAATCTAAGCCTACTTAATTTGTTGGTTTTTCTTTAACTATAGTTTTGCTTGTATATACATCCAAACAACAGTATAAGTTACTGCCATAAAAAGAAGTGTGTATATAACTAAAGCAACAACATTTCCTTTGTTTAAAAACAAATCTAACATGCTGTGTGTCGCATGATCTAGGCCTCCAAAAACAATAGCTAAACCTAGAGAAAAAATAAATATACTGATGTGAGATTTCTTACTCATAATATATAAATCTACAATTTTTTTTTAGAATTTCTGGTTTTTGTTTTAATAACATTTCTATTAATCGTAATATTGCAATGAAATAATTATATAGATTATGGGTATTGCAAAAACAGAGATATTTTCCATCCAACACAATGAAATTGCGCGATTTTCAAAAGCCTTAGGACATCCTGCTCGTGTTGCTATTTTAGAACACTTATCTAAGATTAACAGCTGTGTTTGTGGAGATTTAGTTGTAGAAATTGGACTGGCTCAAGCAACAATTTCCCAACATTTAAAAACCTTAAAATCCCTTGGGCTTATCAAAGGAAATGTAGAGGGAACAAGTGTGTGTTATTGTATTGATACAGAAAATTGGCTAAAAATGAAGGATGTTATTTCTGGCTTTATCAATCAAGATTTAAGCCCACAAAACTGTTGCTAAACTCTTTTAAATTAAAATAAAAAACAACCAAAAATGCTTTTTAAAACAATCGAAAATCAAATTGAAAAACTAGACACCAATAGTATTTCTAGCGAACGCCAAAACGTTTTACAACCCCTTGTACATTTTATACAGTCAAAGGTTGAAACCAATGCAGTTGTTCGTCTTAATTTTATTTGTACTCACAATTCTCGAAGAAGTCATTTGTCTCAAGTGTGGGCACAAACAATGGCACATTATTTTGATGTCAAAAATGTGTTTTGTTATTCTGGAGGAACAGAAACAACAGCACTTTTTCCAGTTGCTGCTAAAACCTTGGAAAGCACTGGTTTTGAAATCGAAACGATTGCAAATGGGGTTAATCCAATATATGCCATTAAATATTCAGAAAATGAACATCCAATTCTTGGATTTTCTAAAAAATTTGACAGTAATTTTAATCCAAATTCTGATTTTGCAGCTATTTTAACCTGCTCCTCAGCCGACAAAGAGTGCCCATATATTGCAAATGCAGAAGCGCGAATTCCAGTAACTTATGACGACCCCAAAGCATTTGATGGAACTCCACAACAAGTAGAAAAATATATGGAAAGAAGCCTTCACATTGCGACAGAACTAAAATTCGTTTTTTCAACAATTAAATTATAAATCATGGCAGGGAAAAAATTAAGTTTTTTAGATAAAAACCTAACGTTATGGATTTTTATAGCAATGGGTATTGGAGTAAGTTTGGGCTATTTTATCCCAAACATTCCTGAAATTATCAATGGGATGAGTAGCGGAACAACCAATATTCCTATCGCAATTGGACTGATTGTGATGATGTATCCACCATTAGCAAAAGTGAATTATTCCTTACTTCCTAAAGTATTTCAAAACACAAAAATTTTATCAATTTCATTGCTTCTCAATTGGATTATTGGTCCAATCCTTATGTTTATTTTGGCCATCACTTTTTTAAAAGATTACCCAGAATATATGGTGGGATTAATTCTTATTGGGTTGGCACGTTGTATTGCAATGGTTTTGGTGTGGAATGATCTTGCCGAAGGCAGTACAGAATATGGTGCTGCATTAGTAGCCCTTAACAGTGTGTTTCAAGTTTTTGCCTATAGTTTTTATGCCTGGATCTTTATCACTGTTTTGCCACCATATTTTGGATTTGAAAGTGCTATTGTCGACATATCGATTCAAACCGTTGCAGAAAGTGTGCTTATATATTTAGGAATTCCTTTTTTATTAGGGATTTTGAGTCGTCAAATCTTAATTAAACTGAAAGGAGAAACGTGGTATACCCAAACATTTATCCCCTCAATATCCCCACTCACACTCATTGCATTGTTATTTACTATTGTTGTTATGTTTTCTTTGAAAGGCGAACTGATTGTAGAAATTCCAATGGATGTTCTAATTATTGCGATTCCATTACTCCTCTATTTTGGAGCAATGTTTCTCATTGGATTTTTCTTTACAAAAGCTATGGGTGGCGATTATGACAAAACAGCATCTGTTGCATTCACTGCAGCAGGCAATAATTTTGAGCTTGCCATTGCCGTAGCCATTGGTGTTTTTGGACTCAACTCTGGACAAGCCTTTGCCGGAGTCATTGGTCCATTGGTTGAAGTACCAGCACTTATTTTATTGGTACGAGTTTCGTTTTGGTTAAGAAAAAAATATTTTCCAATAATTGAAAACTAATGTTTTAGTTTTTATGTGCACCATCACAAAAAGGTGTGTCTAGAGTTTTTCCACAGTTGCAAAGTGAAAAACGATTACGTGTTGGGATTTCATTCCCTTCAGCATCTAAAAGTGTAATTTGTTTTGCATTGGTAACAACAACTTTTCCAGTCGCCGAAATTTGAATTGTGGGTTTGTTTGAGTTTTCCATGGTTAATTTTTTTGTAAAGTTAGTATTTTTAAAAATTAACAAAAAAATTCAGATAAAATAAATAGATTTGCCCCTCCAAAACGGGATGTGGCGCAGTCCGGTTAGCGTACACGGCTGGGGGCCGTGTGGTCGCAGGTTCAAATCCTGTCATCCCGACATCATTAAAAGCCTAACTTCTTTGGAGTTAGGTTTTTTTATTGTACCACCAATCGTTTTGTGATTATGGTTTTATTCGTCTTAATGGAGACAATATATAGGCCAGAATTTAAATCTGAAACATATAAATTAGTACTGTTTTTATTGATATTGTTATGATTCAAAATCAACTTTCCAGTAACATCAAATAATTGGATGTTTTTAATTAATTCATCTGAATTCAAGGAGATTTTAACCATATGTTTTGCAGGATTTGGTGATATTGAAGCCTTTGTTATCTGCCCAATATTATTTAGATTTAAAGGGGATTGTTGATATACTCGGACATAATCTATTTCCATAATAGCATCAGAAAAATTTGCAGGAATTTGACCACCTAGAGTTCCCCCCATGGCGATATTTAGAAGAATATAATGAGGATTGTCATAGGGCATTTGGGTGGTGTTTTGACGCTCCATAAACACATTATTATCAAACAAAATTTGAATAACATCTTCAGTCCATATCAAAGAAAAAACATGATAGCTACTACTAGCGTTATTTATTGAAGTTGTTTGGCCAGTATTTTCATAATTTCCACTGACTGTATTTGCATAATGTAAATGGCCATAAGTACTGTTTTTATCCCATCCATTTTGTTCCATAATATCTATTTCACCACAATCTGGCCATCCTACACTTCCATAGGTGCTACCAAAATAGTTCCCAGTTTCATTAATATTAGCGCCTAATGTCCAAATCGCTGGCCATGTTCCTGCCTCTGCAGGAAGTTTTGCGCCAACATCAATTCTGCCGTACTGAAAGGCATATTTCGAATTTAAACGCGCTGAGGTATAGTTTTTGGTTACACCGTTATAGCTGTAATTTTCTTTGATAGCTTTTATCTTTAAAGTTCCGTTACTAACATATGAATTTGAAATTTGATCGGTATAATGCTGAAGCTCACCGTTAGCCCAATCAGTCCCATTAATTATGGGAATGACTTGATGATGCCATTTAGTGGGGTCTGGTGCACCGGTGTAGTCGTCAAACTCATCACTCCACACCAATTCGTCAAATGTAGTAAGTGTACTGTCACCTCCGTCAATATTATCGATATAAAAAGAGCCTGCAACAAGTTGATTTGGCGCAACAAAAAGAGCAATTCTACTAAAATTACCCGATAGACTTTGAATCCCAGTTTGGCCAATGATATTGGCCTGAGAAAAATCAACTTGGACTTCAGACCAACCATTTCCTGTGACTGTAGCCTCAACAAAAGCATCACCAAAACCGGAATCGCTGCCTTCAAATTTTACTTGAACCGTCGTTGGCCCTATAGTTGAATAAAAATCAAAAGTCACAAGTTTAGAATTATCGAAGTTGATATTTGGTATTAAGTCTAAATAAACACCTTCATAAATATCATTCCCCGCATTTTGAATCACGCCGACAGTATTGGTTGCATCTGATGGATCTGGCTGACTGTAAAACGTACAGCCACCAAAGCCTATAAAATTATCTTGACTGCTTTCAAAATCTAAGGGTAAATTTTGTGCAAAAACATTACTAGAAATACACAAAAAAAAGAAAAAACTAATTCTCATTCAAAGCTATTTAAATTGGAGGATAAAAATAGTAAATCTCTTGTTTAGTAAATAATTTGTTTAAACAAAATGCAATTGTTATTAATTAAAAGTTAAATTAATTTTAAAAGACATGTTTTATTCGTAATTTTGAACTTTTACAAACAAAAATGAAAACAAACAGATCGGATTGCCATCTCACAAACGTTCTTGATATTGTTGGAGATAAGTGGTCGCTATTAGTTATTAGAGATATTTTTATGGGGAAGAAAACCTTTACAGAGTTTTTAAAATCTCCAGAAAAAATTGCTACAAACATTTTGGCAAATCGCTTGGAATTTCTCACCAACAAGGGGTTGCTTGAAGTGACTAAGCTGCCTGATGATCAAAAGACTAAAATTTACTATCTTACAGATGCCGGTATAGATATGTATCCTATCATTTATGAGATGATGCAATGGAGTAAGAGGAATTTAAAAAAGAAGTTTGGGCCAAAAGGGGAGCAGTGGTTAAAAGAAACGAAAGGATTGCCAGCTGATAAATTTATTTCAGAAACAACATCTTCCTATAAAGATTCTCGAAAAGCTATTCTTAAAAAAGTAAAATAAATACTGCTTTTCTTGCAGTGTCATATTTTTTTTTAAGTTCTTTGTAAATATCCTTAGAGCTACGCATAATGAAAAATTTTATAACCCTAATCTTTCTTTTATTAACCTCACTGGGATTTTCTCAAATACTCAACCCTGTACAATGGGAACTAGGAGTTGAACAGCAATCAAATACTGAATACACCCTTGTCTTTACAGCCAATATTGATACAAATTGGGCCATATATGCCTTAGAAGTAGAAGAAGGTGGTCCTCTGCCAACACTATTCACATTTGAAAACAATCCAGAATTTGAGCTTATAGGTGAAATTGAGGAGAGTGAGTTAAATAAAGTCACTAAACTCGACCCTGTTTTTGATATGGTGGTGTCTAAGTTTTTTAACAAAGCAGAATTTAGACAACGTATAGAAGTTTCAAATGTTGCATTTACATTATCTGGGAATATAGATTACATGACTTGTGATGATACAAAATGCACTTATAAACCTGACAACCCATTTCGATTTAATTACACCCCACAAGAAGGATTTGTAGTTGCAGAAAACTCCGCAATTCAAGGGGGAGAGATTTCTAAAAATTCTAATGAAATTTTATATGGAATTTCTCCAGGACAAATTACAAAATCAAGAACTCCATGTTCATTACAGACGGAGTCTATAGCTCAAAACCTTACTCAGAAAAATACGCTGTGGCGAATTTTTGGACTGGGGTTTCTAGGAGGACTTTTGGCACTACTTACGCCATGTGTATTTCCCATGATTCCCCTCACCGTAAGTTTTTTCACCAAAAAAGCTGAAAATTCAACTTCTAAATCAGGCTTATCAAAAGCTATACTTTATGGTGTTTTTATAATATTGGTTTATGTTATTTTAAGCATTCCTTTTCATCTTTTAGACTCTGTAAATCCTGATATCTTGAATGAAATTTCAACCAATGTTTGGCTCAATGTCATTTTCTTTATCATTTTCATATTTTTTGCATTTTCATTTTTTGGATATTACGAATTAACACTTCCAGCAAGCTGGACATCTGCAACAAGCAAAGGCGAGGGTGTTGGTGGAATTTTAGGCGTGTTTTTTATGGCGCTAACGCTTTCTATTGTTTCATTTTCGTGTACAGGTCCTATTTTAGGATCGCTCTTGGCAGGTTCGTTATCTTCAGATGGAGGCGCATGGCAACTCACCGCCGGGATGGGAGGATTTGGTGTAGCACTTGGACTGCCATTTGCACTTTTTGCCATGTTCCCAAACATGCTTAATGCATTGCCAAAATCTGGAGGATGGCTCAATACAACTAAAGTTATTTTAGGATTTTTGGAACTTGCACTAGCATTCAAATTTTTGTCCAATGCAGACCTTGTACAACATTGGGGGATATTAAAAATTGAAGTTTTCTTAGGCATTTGGATTTTAGTCTTTTTAGGGTTAACCCTCTACATATTAGGAAAAATTAAATTTCCTCACGATGGGGTTTTACAAAAACTATCTTTTTTTAGAATAAGTTCAGGGGTGCTTGTTTTGGCATTTGTCGTGTATTTAGCATCAGGATTTAGAATAAATGAAACCACAAAAACATTTACACCACTTACACTTTTAAGTGGACTAGCACCACCTGTTGGCTACAGTTTTCTTTATCCTAACGATTGTCCAAACAATTTCGAATGTTTTAAAGATTTAAAAGAAGGGGTTGCTTACGCTAAAAAAGTAAACAAACCTATTCTTTTGGATTTTACGGGCTATGCTTGTGTCAATTGTCGAAAAATGGAAGAACATATCTGGCCAAAATCAAATATAAAACCCTTTTTTGAAAATGATTATGTATTGATTTCTTTGTATGTAGATGACAAAAAAGAACTTCCAAAAGAGCAACAACTAACTGTAAAACGACAAGACGGAGGTACACGATTGCTAGAAAACTATGGCCATAAATGGGCTCATTTTCAAACTCAATTTTTTCAGTCCAACTCACAACCTTTTTATGTTTTACTAAGCCCCGATGCCAAAACAATCTTGACTCCGCCAGTAGGCTATACGCCTGACAATCAAGAGTATGAAACATTTTTGAATTGTGGCCTTGAAGTTTTGACTTCCCCATAACTATTTTGCGAGTAAAAGCATAGAGCAGAATTATTTTAGTATTTTTGAAGAACTAAACATTTAATCAATGCTCGAAAGTTTTTTGAAATTTTTAGAATTGGGACTGTATCATATTGTTAGTTTCAGTAGTTATGATCATATTTTATTTGTAGTGCTTCTTGCATTGCCCTATGTTTTTAAAGACTGGAAACGTCTATTAATCTTGATCTCTGTATTTACATTGGGGCATACGCTAAGTTTATTGCTTGGAGTTTTTAATATTGTAAATCTAAATGTCAATGTTACAGAATGGCTTATACCAATTACTATATTTTTTGCAGCACTATTTAATATATTTTCACCAAGAAAACCTACCGACAACCGATCCTATTTGATGTTGGGAATTGTACTGTTTTTTGGGCTTATTCACGGTCTCGGCTTTGCCAATGCTTTTAAAACTTTGGTCAGTGCTAATGAAAACACCTTTTTGTCTGTCATTGAGTTTGCGATTGGAATAGAAATTGGCCAGCTTATTATTGTGTTTTGTGTGTTATTTATAAGTTTTATTTTCCAAAATATTTTTCGTTTTTCAACAAGAGACTGGATAATGGTAAGTTCTGCAATTATTTTGGGGTTGATGCTGCCATTAATTATTGAAAGCCCATTATTTTCTTAATCAAAAAACACAAGTTTCATTTCAAACCACTATCTTCGATTTGTGACTAAAGCACCACCAAATGACGGATAATAAGCAATTAAAATACGACAAAGCCTATTTGAGAATGGCTGTAGAATGGGCCAAGCTTTCCTATTGTCAACGAAAGCAAGTGGGCGCCATTATTGTCAAGGATCGTATGATTATTTCTGATGGTTACAATGGTACGCCAACAGGCTTTGAAAATTTTTGTGAAGACGAAGAAGGTTATACAAAATGGTATGTGCTTCATGCAGAAGCAAACGCTATTTTGAAGGTCGCCGCTTCTACACAATCTTCCAAAGGTGCTACATTATATATCACATTATCGCCATGTCAGAATTGCAGCAAATTGATTCATCAAGCGGGAATTATTCGTGTTGTTTACAGTAAGGCTTACAAAGATTTATCTGGGGTAAAGTTCTTAGAACAAGCTGGGATAGAAGTTGCACATGTAGAAATTTAATAGTGCGGTCAAAATTTGTAACTACTTCTTAGTCAACAGCTCGATTTTCTTTACAATTCGAATAAGTGTAGCAACTAGAATTGCACAACCCGCAGCAATACTTGTCACAACAGCAGTATGGCTATCGCCCTCTAAAGGTGCTTCAAAGTTAATTTTACTAATATTAAAAATGAGAATTAGAAGTGCTATTATTGAAATGATATAAGTGGTTATTTTCATGGTTAATTTTTTTTTGAAGGAATTGCAATAAAATCTTTTAAATAAAAGGGTTCAAAATAGGCTAAATCTTCAAACTCTTCTGCCTGAAATTTATTGAAAGAGAGTCTACACATTTGTTTTGCTGAGGGCAATTGAGAATCAAAATAGGCATTTGGATGTTGGATAATTGTTTTGGTTTTGTCTACCCCAGTACCTACAAAGTGAACGGACTGGTTCTGTAAAATATTACCATAAGAATTTTCATCCAAAATTTTGGCATCAGTTGGTTCAATACAACTATAATCAGAGTCAAATGTAGAGGCGTATACTTCCATTCTACGTGCATCAAGCATGGCTACTATACACCCCTTTTTGATTTGTATTTTGTAAGCAAGCGCCTCGAGGGTGGGCACAGAAATCAAAGGAATATCTAATGCAAAACAAAGTCCTTTTGCGGCAGAAACACCTATTCGCAAACCCGTATAAGACCCTGGCCCTTTGCTGACCGCCACTGCAGCCAATTCAGATGTTTGAATATTGGCTATTTTTAAAACCTCATCGATATAAACGTGAAGTCGTTCTGCATGAGAATACTTTAAACTATTGTCTTCTTTTATACAAACAGTCTCACCATCCTTTGCAAGTGCAACAGAACAGTTTGTTGTAGAAGTTTCAATATTTAAAATATATTTCATATTACAATGCTAGTGATTTTCCGAGAAAAAAATCTAAAACTTTTGTTTTAAAAACAAAATCATATTTAGCCCTCACAAGACTAGATTGTGCATTTATAAGTTGTACTCTATTTTGGTCCAAATCAAATGCATTGAGCGCTCCAATGTTGTAACGCTCCTGAGCATTTTCAAAAGAAAGTTGCCTTGAGGCTACTGATTTTTGAGCAGAAACATACGTTTTTAAAGCGGCTTTGGCATCTGTAAAAGCTCTTTGAATGTTACTTTCCAAATCTAGTTTTGCTTGATCCAACGCCAATTTTCTGTTTTCAATCTGAATGGAAGATTTAGCCAAATTGGTTTTATTTTGATATCTTGAAAAGATAGGAATGTTTAGGTTTACATTAAAACTATGTCCTTTATTATCATTAAACTGTTGAAAAAAGGAATTGGAACTATTAAGGTTAGAAAAATTTGCTCCTGTATTGAGTCCATATCCAAAGGTAACGGTTGGATAGAATCCACTTTTTGAAATTTCTCTGCCCAACTCTGCAGATTCAATATTTTTTTCTGCAACTTTTATCTCACTTCTGTTTTTGAAAGCATGTTCCAAAATAGGCTGAACATTATCATACATCAGCGCTTCCGAAGGGGCATCAAGTTCAATAATTTCTACATCAAATCCATCAAATGGAACTTGTAAAGTTTGAGATAATGATAAAAGGGCTAAGGTATAATTGTTTTGAGCCACAGTAAGTTGTTGTTCGTCATTAGCAAGTGTAGCTTCAGAATCAAACACGTTTGCTTGTGGTTGAGTTCCAGCCGCTACCAACTCTTTGAATCGTTTGAGTTGATCTACAGAAAATTGAAATTGTGCTTGTGCAATAATTAGATTTTCTTTATTCAATAGCACATTCAAATAAGAGTTCACAACATTCAGTGCAACATTGTCTCTTATTCGATTGTACTCCTCTTCATTTGCTTCTTTGTTTATTAAAGATTGCTTGTAAACATTAGTGTTTCTAAAACCATTAAAAATGGTTTGTGAAAGATTGACCCCAAGGTTTGTTGAGTGAAAAGTTCGATCTACAAAATTGCCATCAAAAACCTCAACATTTCCAAGATTTAAACGTTGTGATCCGTTGATTGAAAGTGAAGGCAAAAAATTCCCTTTTGCTGCAATAATATCCTGATCATTAGTGAGTAAAGAATTTTCACTTTGCTTTACAGCAATATTATTTTGCAAAGCGTGGTCTACACATGCTTTCAAGGTCCATTTTTTCTGAGCCGTTGTTGTGAATGTACAAAATGTACAAATCAATAGGAGTAGGTGTTTCATTATTGTATTGATTTGAAAGTTAGTCATTATCCTCTTCATTATCTTCATTGTTTTCTTCAGAAGCTTTATTCCAAACTTTAATCTTGTCGGTTTCTTCAATACCATCAGTAATTTCAACATTGATGCCATCAGAAATTCCAATTTCTACATTCTTCTTTCTAAATGTTTCATTGTCGTTTAGAATTTCTACAAAAGGTTTTTCTGTTATTCTGTTAAATTGAAGTAACGCCTCTTTTATGACCATAATACTATCTTTACTTTCTACCTCAATTTCTGCATTGGCACTGTAGCCTGCACGAATTTTATTGCTTGACTCTACTTCAACATCTGCTTTAATGACAAACTGAACTGCACCAGCTTCCTCAACTCCTTTTGGCGCAACAAAAGTGAGTTTTGCTGGAAATTCTTTTTCATTGATGGCACCAAGAACAACCTTAATTTGTTTGCCTTCTTCCAGTTTTCCTACTTCCGATTCATCAACTTTACCCTCAAAAATCATCTTACTCATATCAGCAATAGTTGCAATGGTTGTACCCGCATTAAAATTATTACTTTCAATGACTTGATCTCCCTCTCGAACTGGAATTTCTAATATTGTCCCCGAAATTTGAGCAACAATGTTGGTGTTGGCAGAGCCCCCTCCAGAAATAGAACCTTGTCTAATGATTTGATAATCGTTTTGCGCTTGATTATAATTTTCTTCCGCTTGATTCAAACTCAATTCGCTGTTTTCAAAATCTTGTCTAGAAATCACGCCTTTGTCATAAAGGACTTTGTTTCTATCATACAAGGTTTTTGAATTATTAAAAGACAGTCTTGCTGTTTTAATTCGACTTTGAGCACTTACCAAAGCTTGTTCATTTGGAACAACTCGAATTTTGGCAATCAAATCGCCTTTTTGAACCAAATCGCCTTCTTCAACTAGGATTCTATCAACAATTCCAGAGATTTGAGGTTTTAGTTCAATTTCTTCTTCGGGGTTTAATTTTCCTGTAGCTACAATTTTAGTATCTAAAGTTGTATAAAATGGTAGTTCTGTTTTGTAATCTACCACTTCTTTCGTATTTGAATCTTTAAAGTATTTTAATACAAATACTAAAAGTAAGAGTAATACAATTCCTAAAATAATTTTTACTGTTTTATTCATTTTTATAATTTATTTATTCTTCTCTTAATGCTTCTATTGGTTTGACACTTGTTGCTTTAAAAGCTGGAATCAAACCAATTAATGTCCCTAAAATGACGAGGATGATAAGGGCCACAAAAATTATGGATATAGATACTGAGGCGTTTACTAATGTTGCATCGTCACCTTGTCCCCATACAAGATCTATGACAATTAAAATCCACCCTCCTGAAATGATTCCTAATAATCCAGAAGTCATCGTTAAAAATACCGCTTCAACAACAATTTGACGTTTGATTTCAAAAGGGGTAGCACCTAGTGCCCGTCGTACACCTATTTCCTTGGTGCGCTCTTTTACTGTTATGAGCAATATGTTTCCAATTGCAAAAACACCTGCTATTAGCGTAGATATTCCAACAAACCATGTTAAAAATTGCATCCCCGTTAAAAATCCTGTGATTTTTTTAAACTCTTTACCAAGATTAAAACTTCCAAATGCTCTTTTGTCTCGAGGATGTATTTTATTTAAATTTCTTAACAACAATTTAGTGTCTTCTTCTATTTGTTTGATATTATACTCTGGTTTTCCAGTAATTACAATCCAACCAATTTTATCTCCTTGATTGTAAAGCTGTTGAAAGGTTGAAAATGGAATATGAATGTCGCTAGTAGGCCCCATGTTGACATTACCATTTTGAAACACACCAATGACCGTAAAATTAATACTGTTCATTTGTATGTATGCTCCTATTGGATTTTCATCTTTATCGAAAAGTTGTTTAAATATATCTTCCGAAATAACAGCGACTTTTTTATTTTCATTAATATCATTTTGATTGATAAAGCGCCCTTTCATCATTTTCTTTTTTTGGACCTGATCTAAAAGGGGGTAATCACCATCAATTCCATAAGTCCCTGAAAGAAAATTTCGAGCTACCAAGCCTTGATTACGATTTCTTGGTACTACAAACTCTACGCCTTCTACGTTGTCTTTTATTTTATTGACATGGCTCAATTTGAGGCGGACTTGCTTTCCTTCCTGAAAACCCTTGAATGGCATACTAGTACTTTGCCCCCAAACAAAAACACTATTTGTTGCAAAGTCTCCAAAGAGACGATTAAAAGAGTTTTCCATTCCTCGTGCAGCGCCCAAAAGTGCGATTAAAAGTAAAATCCCCCACCATACACCTACCATTGTAATTGCAGTGCGTAATTTATTCTTAGTCACACTGTCGTAGACTTCTTGCCATGTATCTCTTTGAAATAAAAATTTTATCATGCTAATCGTCTCTTAGTGCTATAATAGGTTTTATTTTTGAGGCTTTTTTTGCTGGAACATATCCTGCCAATGTTCCTGCCGCAATTAGTGTAAATGTTGCAGCGATCACTAACGATTGACTTACGCTTGGGTTGGTTATAAAGTAGGATTTTAGGCTTGGCCCTACCCATTCTAACACCCCTACTCCAACCAAAAGGCCTAAATATCCAGCAATGGTTGTAATTAATATAGATTCAATCAATATTATAGAAATGATCGCTGGTGGAGATGCACCCAATGCTTTTCTAATCCCAATTTCTTTGGTACGTTCCTTGACAATAAAAATCATAATATTGCTAATTCCAACAATTCCAGCAATGAGAGTCCCCATCCCTATAATCAAAATTAAAATTCCCAATACAGAAGTCATTTGATTGATCCCTTTGTTTTGCATGGCCATATTGAAAACTCGAATGGCTCTTTGATCATTTTTGGCTACAGAAAAACGCTCTTTCAATTTCTTTTCTAAATCTAAACTAAAGTCAATGGCTTGATCATAATTATATTTTGGGTTGTAGGTTAGATTGATTTGATCGACATAATCGTTATTTCCGTAGATGAGCTGTGCGGTGGTTAACGGCATATAAATGATGCGCTCTTCATCATCTCCCCCATCATCTTTAAACACACCAACAACCTGATATGGAATACCACTCAAATTAATGTATTTGCCTAATGGATCTTCTTTTAAAAATAAATCTTGTCGCACCAAATCTCCAATAACAATTGTTCTCGTTCGAGCCTTCATATCAAGTTGGTTAATGTAGCGCCCTTGTGTTACTTTTGTTTTCTCTAAGTATTGATGGTCTGGATGAACAGCCCTTAAAGAATAATCGTTTTTTTCGTTTTTGTAGCTTGCAGATGCATTTCTATATATTCTTGAGGTAATAAATTCAATACTGGGTTCAAAATCCGATTTGATATAATCATAATCTTTGTTTTTAAATTGAATCTTGCGGCCTGCTTGAAGTCCTTTGTTGGCCTTAGTCGTTCGGCCAGAACGAATAATGACAGCGTTTGCAGCATCGTCCACAAACGCTTCTGAAAACGTATTATTTAGCCCGTTGGCAAGGCCAAAAAGAATAGTAAACAAAAGAATAGCAAATGCAACCGTAAATCCAGAAAGCAAACTTCGTGTTCGGTTTTTGTTAATGCTTTGAAAGATTTCTCGCCAAAGATCAATATCAAACATGTGCTTCTGCTCTTACTTGTTGTACAACATTGTCTTCCATAATCACACCATCTTTTAGGCGTACAATACGCTTACACATTGCAGCAATATCCTCTTCATGGGTTACAATCAATATGGTTTTCCCTTCATCATTAAGTTGCTGTAAAAACGCCATAATATCATAAGAGGTTGTGGTATCTAAAGCTCCTGTTGGCTCATCAGCTAAAAGAAGTTTTGGTTCGGAGGCCAATGCTCTTGCAATAGCAACACGCTGTTTTTGACCACCAGATAACTCGCTAGGTAAGTGTGTTGCCCAATCTAAAAGCCCTACTTTTTCCAAATGAAACTTGGCTTTTTCTTGACGCTTTTTGCGTTTCAACCCTTGATAATACAGTGGTAAGGCAACGTTTTCCAATGCATTTTTATAATTAATCAAATTAAACGATTGAAAAATAAATCCTAAAAATTTATTTCTGTAAACCGCTGCTTTCTTCTCTGTAAGATTTTTAATAGGAACTTCGTCAAGAATATAATCTCCTTCATCAGCCTCATCAAGCATTCCAATAATATTGAGGAGTGTAGATTTTCCAGAGCCAGAAGATCCCATTATGGCGACCATCTCGCCTTTTTCTACAGAAAGATCAATCCCTTTTAATACATGAAGACTAGAATCTCCTATTGGATAAGATTTGTGAAGCTTCTGAATTTTTAACATGATAATTTTTGCTTCTTAAGTGATATTGGTATGACGAAATATCTCTTCTTTTGTTACAGTTTTTTTTAGAAAAATAAACCGAATTTTTAATTCTAATGATTGTATTAAAAAAATTTAATCAGTTTTTGTGTTTTATTTATTTTTTCCTTTATATTTATTTTCAACTTTTTTTGTAATGCCCAACACTAAAAGTCGTAAAACTTATCATTTAAAAACAGATCCTACTTATGGCCTCCAAAGAAGCAAAAGAATTATTACTTGAAAAATTAAGCACTCTAATTAAAACTATTCGAAAAAGTAGAAACCTATCTCAAAAAGCGATGGCCGAAAAATGTGGTATGGATTTCTCTAGTTATTCAAACATCGAAAATGGCAAACGCAATGTTACTGTTTTTACGCTTCAAAGAATCATAAACGTGTTTAAAATATCATTTAATGAGCTTTTTAACTTCTAGGAATTACTAGAATTTTTTCTCATATATCTGTATAAAAATAGGGCTAGTCCACCAATAAGAATGTAGGGTATAACCATGAGATAAACAATGCCATCATTCACCCCTTTGGCGGTAGCTTGTCCGGCTTCACTTTCCAATACGGCTCTACACATTGCGCATTGAGCATTGGTGTAAAAACCAAAACAAATTAAAAATAAATATGTAGAGATTTGTTTCAAAACTTAGACGTAATACGGAGCAATCATAAGATAAACAATAACTCCTGTAATGGCCACATAAAGCCAAACTGGATAGGCGTATTTTACAATTTTCTTATGAGCAACAAAATCACTCATATAAGCACGAACATAACTGTGAAGAACCAAAGGAATCACTATAACTGATAGTACAATATGAGAAATTAAAATAAAATAGTAAATGTATTTTATTGTGCCCTTACCTCCAAAAGGCGTTGGATCACTTGTCATGTGATAGGCGACATACATTAGAAGAAAAACTAACGAACACGCCACTGCAGTCTTCATTAAGTTTTCATGTAAAGCTACTTTTTTGTTTTTTATGGCCCAAAGCGCTGCAAGTAGTAGTGCGGCTGTAATCCCATTTATAGACGCATAAATAGGTGGTAAAAATGTAAGCGCTTCAACGTTTGGAATTCGAATTCCAAAAAGCAATGCAACTACAACCGGAATGGTTATAGAAACAATATTGATCCACAATTTAAATTTCTTTTCTATTGGTTTTGGTGTGTTACTCATCTTCAAGTAATTTTAAAATATCTTCTTTTAGTGCTGAAATTTCTTCAGATTCGCCCTCGTCATTTATTTGTTCTCTTTCGCTAATGATACCTTTATAATATATTTTTGGGTTGCCAAAATCATCTGTTCTAGAACGAATATACCCCTCTTGATCTATAAGTGCAAAATTTCCAGAATGCTCAAAACCTCCTGCTGCGCCTTCAACTTCTGCGGCATAGAGATTGAACCCTATATTAGCTAAATTATAAATATCTTCTTGCTGACCTGTTAAAAAATGCCAATTTGGATTGGTTACTCCATATTGATCTGCATAATTTTTTAAGACCTCAACAGTATCATAATCTGGATTAATGGTAAAAGAGGCAATTCCAAAATCGTTGCGTTGAGGAAAGGTGTTTTGAATATCAACTAAATTTTGATTCATTTTTGGACAAATTGTTGGGCATGTTGTAAAGAAAAATTCTACTAAATACACTTTACCCTCAAAATCATTATTTGTGATAACTTTCCCATATTGATTGGTAAAACTAAAAGGCATTACCTTTTTTTGTTCGCCATTGATGACTAAATATGAAAGTTGTGTGTCATCTTTTGTTTGTAGTTTAACATAATCGCTTCTACTCTCCACCCTTGTGACATCATTGTTTTGTATTCTGTCAATTATTTTTGGAATAAAAATAATCCCAAAAACAAGAACAATAAAGGCGATGCCTACGTATGAATAATTAGTTGATTTCATTGTTTAATAGATCTTCTGCCCTACGTGTGGTTGAACTAAAATTACCTTTTCGTTTTTGGCGATATTCTGTAAACAAAATGCGCATATCTTCACTCATTTTATTTTTCAACTCGGCAACTTCAAGAACATTATATGAGGGCATAGAATAAATTGGAAAATTTTCTTCTTTTTGCGCTTTTGTTCTATCATCCAAGCGCCCACGTTGATGTTTTTCTTTATCAATAATAAAGACATCATTGGAGGCCAAATCGGGACGAAGTGCCTCTGAAATTTTTAGATTGGTATATGCTGCTTTGATATCATCAACTGATCCAAAAGCAAACGTCCAATACTCCAAAGGCTCAAAACTGTTGAGTTCTTTTTTTAATTCTTGTGCTTGCTGTTTTGCAGTTTCAGGTAATAAAATTATAATTTGAAAACGTTTAAATCCACGGAATTTATCATAAACCAATTCTTTTAAATTCAAAGCTCGAGTGGCATCATCCATAGGGTTCTCTCCTAAAAAACCAAGTACAGTCAAATGATTTTCTAAACGAACTTTACTTCCGCCTTCTGCTTGAAAATTACTGAGCTCAGGGATGTTGCTTTTAACGATATCAAGTGTGCTATAATTGTGTTTTGAGGGGTAAAGAAACAGCAAAAATAGTACTGGTAGAAAAAACAGTACAGAGAGCACCAAGGGTTTTTTAATTTTTGCAGTAATCATAGCACAAAAGTAAAAAAGACGGTTATAATTAACCGTCTTTATTTACATAATATATTCTTAATTTTTAAAAATCTCTTTTGACATAGCCATTGGTATAAACAGACTCAATATAGCCCCCTTCTTGAAGCAAAATGAATACTAAGTAACATATAAGGAAAACTGCTGTCCAAACAACTAATCTTCGGAGCGCTTTTGTTTCATCGCGCATGTGCATAAAATCCCAAGTGATATAGTAGGCTTTTATAATGGTTAGTACGATGAATATTAAATTTAAACTTTTAGTATAAATAAATGCCGAAAAGATAATGTTTAGGAGTGTTGCTCCAAGACCTCTCTCAAATGGGGTCATTGATGGGCTCATAAGAACTTCTGGTTTATAAATACCAAGAGCAACTTCCACAGCTGTTACAATGGTAAGCAATAGAAGTACTCCCCAAATTTTTTGAGTATTGGATTTAAATTTTATTAACCCTCTGAAAATTTCTAATTTATGTGCGTGATCTGCCATTTTTAAAAAATTATTATATTAAACAAGGTAGAAGAATGTAAACACAAATACCCATACCAAATCTACAAAGTGCCAGTAAAGCCCTACTTTTTCAACCATTTCATAATTTTTTCTACGCTCGTATGTTCCAATAATAACATTAAAGAAAATAATGATATTAATGACAACTCCAGAAAATACGTGAAATCCGTGAAACCCTGTAATAAAGAAGAAAAAGTCTGCAAATAATGGTGTCCCATATTCATTGACTTCCAAATTGGCTCCTTTTACATAACGCTTCCCATTAGCTTTCAATTGTGCTAAGGATTCTTCTCTTGATAAAACTGTTTTTTCTCCTTCTTCATTAATGGTTTGAGTGCGTACCAAAATGTTTGGATGTGACTCTAATCCATGATAAATATCTTCTACAGAATAGGCTGGTAAAGCGCTTTCATCTACAAACCAAAGTCCATTTTTGTTTTGGTGTTGTGTGCGTTCGGTGTGAGCGGCTACGGCAAATTCTTCTACGGCTACTCTTTTAAAAACATCTTCGCCATCTACATTTTTGTACTCGCCAAACTGTAGAATATTTCCTCCTTTTGTTTGCACAGCACCATAATCTCCTTGAATAAATGTTGCCCATTCCCATGCTTGAGATCCTACAAATATGATTCCACCAATAATTGTAAAAAACATGTACCATATGACTTTGTTTTTTTGCATTTGATGTCCTGCATCAACCGCTAGCACCATTGTTACGGATGACATAATCAGTACAAACGTCATAAAAGCAACATAAATCATAGGGAGTTCTTGGCCATGTAAAAAAGGAACGTGTGTAAAAACCTCATCAGCAATAGGCCAATAGTCTATAAATTTAAATCGTGAAAATCCATAAGCGGCCAAAAAGCCAGAAAATGTTAAAGCATCTGAAACAATGAAAAACCACATCATCATTTTTCCATAACTTGCTTTTAGTGGCTGATTGCCTCCGCCCCAAGTTTTCCCTTCTGTTCCTGTGCTAACTACCGTAGAATTCATAGTTGAAATAATTTTTTGAGTTGTGCAAAAATAATCATTTTATTTAGTTAAAGAAATATAAAAAGAAAAAGAGATACAGCCACAAAATGTCAACAAAATGCCAAAATATTGAAGCTAAATCAAATCCTAATTTATTTGTTGGTGTGTATTTCTTTTTTAAGTGATTGATAATGACTACAATAAGGCTTATTAAGCCCACCAAAACATGTAGAATATGAACTACAGCAATGATGTAAATGTAAGACATTGTGATGTTGCTTGTTGGTCCTGTAAAATTATATCCCGATTGAATAATTTCACTAAATCCTGAAAATTGAGTGTATATAAACGCCAATCCCAAAACAAAAGTCCCCAAAAGAAGTGATACACTTAATTGGTTTTGGTGTTTCATAAGCGCTTTTTTTGAAAAATAAAGCACTAAACTGCTTACAACAATAATAATTGTACTTGCTGTAAAAGATTCTGGAAGTTGAAAATTTGTGAGCCAATCTTCGCGAGTGCTACTTACAATAAAAGCACTTGTTAGTCCTCCAAAAGACATAACAAGAGAAATAATTCCAAACCAGAGCATCATTTTTTTTGCTCTGATATTTTTTTCTTCTGGTGTTCCTTGTGTTAAATCCATATCAAATAAATTTATCTATAACATAGATAAGTTGTAAAACGGTAATATATATAACGCTAACGAGCATCAATTCGCGAGCAACTTTGTCTGTTTTGTGCTGAAAGAGTCTAAAACCAAAATATAAAAAAACTAAACCTATTACGCCAATGAGTAAAGCAGCAACCAAAGAAAGTTCTAGAGCCCCTGTAAAACCAAAAGCTGGAACTAAAGAAATTAAAACAGTCCAGCTGATATAAATAATGATTTGTAAAATGGTGCCTCTATCTTTTGCGCCTGTTGGTAACATCAAAAATCCTGCTTTTTTATAATCGCTATCCAAAAACCATGCAATCGCCCAAAAGTGTGGAAATTGCCAAAAGAATTGCACCATAAAAAGAACCCCTGGTTCTAAATCAAACTTCCCTGTAAACGCCACCCAACCTAACATAAAAGGAATAGCGCCAGGAATGGCACCAGCAAAAACCGATAGCGGTGTTTTTTGCTTTAGGGGTGTATAAACACTGGTGTATAAAAATATTGATATGGCCGCAAACATTGCTGTTTTTGGATTAATGTAGTACAATACTGAAAGCCCAAAAACAGTCAATATAGTTCCCAAAATAAAAGCATTAGTTACCGATATTTTTGCTGTAGGTAGGGGTCTGTTTTGCGTTCGAAGCATAAGTTTATCTAAATCGCGCTCAATAATTTGATTAAAGACATTGGAGGCGCCTACCATACAATAGCCCCCAATAGCAAGCAAGACTAAAATCAAATAATCCACTTGGACTGCAGCGAGCAGATATCCTGCAATAGACGAAAAAACAACACTCAAAGACAAGCCCATTTTTGTGATGGCTTTAAAATCCTGAAAGCGACTAGCAACACTTATGGATGGGACAGCTTGTTGGTTCATAAAAAGAAGAATGCTTCTGATTTGCGCTGCAAAGATAATCCTTAATTGCGTCTAAATCAATATATTCTTTAAAGAAATAAGGAGCGATTAATTATAATTAAAATCGTCTATTCCCTCTTGCTTTTATATATTTCATAACAGATGCATTTTTCATATTCTGGATAATCTTTCAAGTTAGGATGTTTAAATTCCCCAATCTTTTTCATTCCTATCTTTTTCATAACGTTTTCAGATTTTTTGTTATTCATTGTACATGTGGAGATAATCTTTTCTATTTTAAGTTTGTCAAAAGCAAATTCCAAACACCTCTTTGCTGCCTCAGTTGCATACCTTTCCCCCAAGCGCTTTTTTTAAGGCGCCAACCAATATCCACAGCAGGTGTAAAGTCTGATTTATAGACTTGATTTGCTAATCCAATAAACCCTATTAACTCTCTGGTTTCTAAAACTTCTGTTACAAAATAATTGTAACCATTTTTGGTAAAATGTAATATTAGTCGGTCAATAAATTTTGAAGTTTCTGCTTCGGTTAATGGTTTTGGTAAATATTCCATTACCTCCAAATCTGAATTTATTCTAGAAAATTCTAATAAATCGTTCTCCTGCCAATTGCGAAAGCCTAGACGTTGAGATTTAAAAATGTATTCTTTTTTCAATTTCTGGAATTTAAAAATGTATAGAACTACAATATAAATCTATAGGTTGCTTTAATCAAAAATATATTTTGAGGTTGCTGATCCAAAATCCCTGTTTGAAATCCATCAACAAGGCCTTCGCTTGTAGAAATATTGGCTCTTGTCCCTTGAGACCAGACCAAAAACAACTCAGATCCAGGAATATATTCCCAACGCATTACTAAATTTGAATTGAATTGGACATAAGAAAAATCAGGATTACTAAAACTATAATCCAAAATCCCATCAGAATTTTCATCAACCTCAAAAGAACCATTATTAAGATCTATTTCTGAAGGATCAAAAGCATAAAAACGATCGTTTAATCTATCAGCAGTAGCATTTGTAACGTATTTGAAATCAGAATAGCGCCCTCTGGAAATAAAAGGTTGTGCATAATATTGAATCGTAAGGTTGGGATTAATGGTGTAGTTTATACGAAAAGAAGCACTAAGCGTTTGGTTATCAATTGTCCCTAATATGTAGCGCTTTGAATTGTTGTAGTCTACTTGTGTGACATATTGTGTCTTGTTTGGTCGAGATTCAAATTCGGGAGCAATAGAAATATTTAATACATTTATAGGCTGATAATTCAATCTTGCTTCTAGTTTAAGAAAAGAAAAATTATCTTCTGCTGCTTGAGAATGAATAACGCAAAATCTTGCTAAAAACTTTTTTCTATCGTCTGAATTAATAAATAAAAATTTAAAATTTTCTTTAGAAAATCGCCATCGTGGACCCCCACGTAAAGCCGAGTTCAAGAAAATTCTTGGTTTGTGTGTCAAGCCAATACTCATGCCCCAGTTGTTTAAAAAATTAAGCCTTGAGCGAAAATCATATTGTGTTCTATTGTGATTTCCTTCAAAGTCATAGGATGTAAATTGATTAAACCTTAGGGATAAATCTCTAAAAACAGAAACTGGCTTTGCGATGTTATAGCTCAGATTAAAAAATTGAAATTTTTGATCTGCTCGTCGTAAAAATCCAATATCATTGAGTTCTAATTCGGGAGAAGACCATTTGAACCCTGTATCGTAATTCCAGTTTTTGCCTCCAACTTTTCCAATTTCAAAAAGTCCGCCAGTGCCTGTAAGTGACGTCCTAATGGGATCCACTTCAAGATGAGAGGCATCAACTCTATTAAAAAGGTGCGTCAAATTCTCTTGAGTAGACTGTATGGCTTCTGGACTTCCATTGACATGACTCACTACAAAATTTGTTTGTACATAATAGGCACGATTTTTCCATTGATGTTTAAAATCAACCCCACCCGAATAGGCCGATTTTCTTAGTCCTGATGTCACTTCAGAAATAGAACGGTTTGTTGCTGTGAATATTCCGCCCAAAAACGTATTTCTTTCGTTCATGTCTTTTTGGACTCTTCCAACAAAGTAATTTGTGAAAGGTTCTGCCTCTGCTTCACTAATCGTTCCATTGGAATTAATTTCAACATACTCCTTACTTGTCATGCTTTCTAAAACACCAATAGACCAACCATTCTTAGTTTTTCCGCTAAATTTTGCAGCACCTAAAATCGTTGTATTTTGTGGCCGATCTGTATATGACCCAGATGGTGTGGAAGGATACACCTGTGGCGATCTTCCTATTCTTCTTGAAAAAAATAAATTATCCCTATTGCCTGCAAAACGATAATCAAAAATATTTTTGTTTTCAACAAAAAATGGGCGTTGCTCTCTATTAAAAACTTCAAACCCATCCAATGCAATAGCTGCAGGATCGGCTTCTACTTGACCAAAATCTGGATTTACAGTTACATCTAATGTTAAATCATTAGTGACCCCAATTTTAGCATCTAGGCCTGCATTAATTTTATAGTCGCGTCCATCTTTGTAGGGATTACCTTGTTCGGCCTTATAAGTTTGTAGTTGTGCTACAGTAAAAGGTTGTACTTCAAGTTGCTTTTGAGGTTTAATATTTTTAATTCCTCTGAGCTCACCAGCTTCGCTAACCCACCCTGCAGAGCCTACAGGAATTCTATCCCATGCCGATAATTCATTTTCTCTAAAGAGATTTCGAGCAACATTCAGCCCCCAGATTTGTTCTTGAGCATCTCCAAAACGCAATTGACTCAAAGGGATTTTGAGTTCAGCAGACCACCCCTGAGAAATAATTTGAGCTTTTGTACTCCATATGGGGTTCCAACTGTCGTCAATATCTTCACCATTTTCTGTGATAAGTTCATCGCCTCGAACTCCTGCAGCAGTTACCGTAAATAGAAATGCTGTACGAAGATCATGATAGCTATCTATTAGTATATTGACTCTATCGCCTTCAAAACCATCACGTCTAGAAAGTCTTTTTGTTATTGTTTCAGGGGCAGAATCTAAAGCCAAAATTGCAATATATAAATGCTTTTGATCGTATAAAATTTTAAATTTTGTTTGCTCTGTTGGAGGGGTATTTTCATCTGGGTTTACTTCAATAAAGTCAGCTCCCCATTCTACCAAATCCCAAATACTATCCCCCAAAAAACCATCTATTTTTGGCGCATTATCAGGTTTAATTTCTTTTGTAAAATATTGTTTTGGTGGAATTTTTTGAGAAAAAACAATTAACGGCAAAAAGAACGCTATTATTAGGTATTTCTCAAAAAAGAGTTTTTTCATTTTGCTTATTAAGTAGGGTTATGGTGCAAATATTTCATGTGCAAATGTACAAGACTGAAATTTATATACTCAATCTATTTAGAAAAGTTTAACTCATTTTAGGTGATAACAGAGAGAATATCACTTAAAAACTTCATAAAAAAAATAAGCAGTACAAGATTTTGTTAATAACAATTTATAATTGTAGATTTGCAAACTCTTTTTTTGGGAGTAATGTATAATTAGAAAAATATTTTAACGTGGACACACTAAGCTATAAAACAATATCAGCAAATAAAGCGACTAGCGACAAGCAGTGGGTTTTAGTTGATGCAGAAGGACAAACGCTAGGTCGTTTGGCATCTAAAGTAGCGATTCTTCTTAGAGGAAAGCACAAGCCAAACTTTACACCACATGTTGATTGTGGTGACAATGTAATTGTTATCAATTCTGAAAAGATCAACTTATCTGGAAATAAGTGGAATGACAAGTCTTACATACGTCATACAGGATATCCAGGAGGTCAGCGTTCTTTAACTGCAACCGAATTGTTTGCAAAAGATCCTGCTCGATTAGTAGAAAAGTCTGTAAAAGGAATGCTCCCTAAAAATAAATTAGGTGCTGCGTTATTTCGCAACTTAGACGTTGTTGTTGGTGCAGAACACAAACACGAAGCACAACAACCAAAAACAATTAATTTAAACGAAGTTAACTAATGGAAGTTATTCACAAAATTGGTCGAAGAAAAACTGCTGTAGCAAGAGTTTATGTTTCTGAAGGAAAAGGAAACGTAACTATTAATAGTAAAGATATTAAAGACTATTTTCCAACTGCTACTCTTCAATACAAAGTAAATCAACCATTAACTCTTACAGACAATGAAGGTAACTTTGATGTAAAGGTAAATGTATACGGAGGTGGTTCAACAGGTCAGGCAGAGGCTGTTCGCCTTGCTTTATCTCGTGCTTTGTGCGAATTGAACGAAGAAAACAGAAGTATTTTGAAACCAGAAGGATTGCTTACAAGAGACCCAAGAATGGTGGAGCGTAAGAAATTCGGACAGAAAAAAGCGCGTAAGAAATTTCAATTTTCTAAGCGTTAATATATATTTTATAAACCAGTTATTGTTGTCCATGACAGGCCAACTGTCAGGATTTAGTTTAGCATCTAAATGAATAAGGCCTAATTTTTAGCCACTTGTTCATTGCTAATTCAACAGAACGTAAACTAACACAAAATGGCACAAGTAGAAGTTAAAGACTTACTAGACAATGGTGTACACTTCGGACACCTTACAAGAAAATGGGACCCCAATATGGCCCCATTCATTTACATGGAGCGCAATGGTATTCATATCATTAATCTCTACAAAACTGCTGCAAAACTTGAAGAAGCTTCAAAAGCACTAGCAAAAATTGCAGCCTCTGGACGAAAAATTCTTTTCGTTGCTACCAAAAAACAAGCAAAAGACATTGTAGCTGAAAAAGCATCAAACGTCAATATGCCATACATCACCGAACGATGGCCAGGCGGAATGCTTACAAACTTTGTAACCATCCGTAAAGCAGTTAAGAAAATGGCAGCCATCGATGGCATGAAAAAAGATGGAACATTTAATACATTATCAAAAAAAGAGCGCCTTCAAGTCGATCGTCTTAGAGCAAAGCTAGAGAAAAACTTAGGTTCTATCTCTGATATGACACGCCTTCCTGGAGCACTTTTTGTTGTTGATATTAAAAGAGAACATATTGCTATCAAAGAAGCGCAAAAATTAAATATTCCAATTTTTGCAATGGTTGACACAAACTCTGATCCTAGACAAGTAGATTTTGTAATTCCTGCAAATGATGATGCATCAAAATCTATCAATAAAATTTTATCTACGGTTACCGAAAGCATTGCCGTAGGACTAGAGAGCAGACAAGCAGAAAAAGAAGGTAAAACTCAAGACGCTGCACCAAATGGTGCTGCACCTGTTGCAGAATCTGCAAAACAAGAAGAAGAATAAATTTTTAATTTCATAAAATAATTAAAGTCGTAGAGTTCTTCATGTGAAAAATTTTCCGACTTTTTTTAAAAACTAAAAATCATGACAAAGATTACAGCTGCAGAAGTAAATAAATTAAGAAAAGCCACTGGCGCAGGAATGATGGATTGCAAAAAAGCCCTTGTTGAAGCTGAAGGGGATTTTGATAAAGCAATTGATGTTTTACGCAAAAAAGGACAAAAAGTTGCCGCTAAAAGAGCTGACCGCGAATCAACAGAAGGTGCGGCGGTTGCAAAAGTAAATAGCGACAACACCTCTGGTGTGGCAATTGTTTTGGGATGTGAAACCGACTTTGTTGGAAAAAATGAAAACTTCCTTGCTTTAGCAAACCAATTGGCAGAAATTGCTCTTGATCACGATTCTAAAGACACTTTTTTAGCTGCAGATTTTGGAGGAATGACTGTTGCAGACAAACTTATAGAACAAACTGGTGTTATTGGTGAAAAGCTAGACCTAAAAGCATTTGAAAAAGTAGAAGCTCCTTATGTAGGTGCTTACGTTCATATCAATAAAATTGCTGCTGTTGTTGGGCTTTCAGCAAATGTTGAAAATGCTGGAACACTTTCAAAGGACCTTGCAATGCAAATTGCATCTATGGGAGCTACAAGTTTGTCATACAAAGACTTTGACCCTAGCTATGTTGCTTCTGAAACTGAAGCACGTATTGCAGTCATTGAAAAAGACAATATTGAGCTTGCTAGATTGGGGAAACCCCTTAAAAATGTACCAAAGTACATTTCTATGGCTCAATTAACCCCAGAAGTTTTAGCAGAAGCTGAAGAAGAAGCGAAAGCACAGCTAAAAGCAGAAGGAAAACCTGAACAAATTTGGGATAAAATTTTACCAGGAAAAATGGATAGATTTATCTCAGACAATACAACACTTGATAAGGAGCAGTGTTTGCTAGATCAAGACTTCATTAAAGACGAAAAAAGCACCGTTTCAAAATATGTTTCTTCTTATGGTAATGTTGAAGTTACTGGATTTAAAAGAGTTACATTAGGTTAATTCATAAGTTAACCAAACAAAAATCTACCCTATGCTTAATTTTAAGTATAGGGTTTTTTCTATTTAAAAAGTATGTGTTTTAATAGAATCAATAGTTTCAAATAAAGACACCATTTGTTCTATTTCTTTAGATTCTAATTTTGTGACTTCCTCTACTGAGGGATTGGAAGGGTAAGACTTGTCCTTTAAATTGAATTTCATTCTATGGTAATCTCCGTTCGACCATAATATTATATCATTCCAGCCATTTGTAGTTTTTAAATCTACTAAAACTGGAGGACGAGTAAGAGTGAAGTTAGTAATAAGATTGAAGTTTTTATCCAAAATTAAAAGATTACATCCTCCAGAACCACAAAAATAGGGCGATGAAAACCAAACCAAATATTCATTAATTCCATCTCCGTTTAAGTCTGTAACTTCATATTGGAACTTTCGATCATTAGCATCTAAGGCGCTAAAATCTCCATCGCTTAAGAATTGATTCGAAATGAAATAGGCGATTTTTTGTGATGTTTCTATTGATGTTTCCGTTTTACATGAAATCATCAATATAAGGCAAAGAAAAAAATGATAATTTATCTTCATGGAAGTTGTGTTTGTGATTTATTGGGGAGTGACAAAAATTATGCCAGTAAAAATTTAAGATATTGTTTATATTTGTGCAACGATCAAAACAATTATGACATACAAACGCATCTTACTAAAGCTTTCTGGCGAGGCACTTATGGGAACTCGACAATATGGAATAGACCCACAACGACTTTCTGAATATGCAAAAGACATCAAAGAAATTGTTGAAAAAGGCATTGAAGTTGCCATCGTTATCGGTGGCGGTAATATCTTTAGAGGTGTTGCTGGTGCTAGTAATGGAATGGATAGAGTTCAGGGAGATCATATGGGTATGTTGGCCACGGTCATCAATGGCTTAGCTTTACAAAGTGCATTAGAAAATGAAGCGATCCCTACCCGCCTTCAGTCAGCTATAAAAATCGATGAAGTGGCAGAGCCATTTATTCGCCGTAAAGCCATGCGTCACCTTGAAAAAGGGCGTGTTGTAATTTTTGGTGGCGGAACTGGTAACCCTTACTTTACAACAGATTCTGCAGCTGTTTTGCGTGCCATTGAAATTGAAGCTGATGTCATTTTAAAAGGAACACGAGTCGATGGCATTTATTCAGCAGACCCCGAAAAAGATGCTTCGGCAAGCAAATTTAAAACCATTAGTTTTGAAGATGTTTTAAGCAAAGGGCTAAAAGTCATGGATACCACAGCATTTACACTCAGTCAAGAAAATGAACTCCCCATCATTGTTTTTGATATGAATCAAAAAGGGAATTTATTAAAAATTGTTTCTGGGGAAGAAATAGGAACCACAGTAAGTTAAAAAAATGAACGAAGAAATTGAATTCATACTAGACAGTACCAAGGAAGCTATGGGAAAAGCCTTAAAGCACCTTGAAAAACAATTTGTAAACATCCGCGCTGGAAAAGCAAACCCTGCGATGCTAGGAAGCGTTACTGTAGATTATTATGGCACACAAACACCTCTCTCGCAAGTTGCCAATGTCAATACTCCAGATGGTCGTACTATAACTGTACAACCATGGGAAAAAAGTATGCTTCAAGACATAGAACATGCGATAATGGTAGCCAATCTTGGATTCAACCCTATGAACAATGGCGAAAGTATCATCATTAATGTGCCACCGCTTACTGAAGAGCGCCGACGAGAACTTGCAAAACAAGCAAAATCTGAAACGGAAGACGCTAAAATTTCTATTAGAGCTGCGCGAAAAGATGCCAATAATGAACTCAAAAAACTGAGCGACATTTCAGAAGATTTAAAGAAAAATACTGAAGAAGTTATCCAGCAAATGACCGATACTTATATTAAAAAATCTGACGCTCTTTTTTCTGCAAAAGAAAAAGAAATTCTTACGGTTTAATTCATTCTTTTGTCTCTTAATAAATTTAACTTTTTTTTTAAAAAGGCATTTCGAATTTATGCTTACAAATCCGTAGGTTTTCTATACCTTTGACGACTTCAAAATAAGGCATGTTTAAAGTATTAACTTCAGGTTTTTGGGAAGCTGTTGCAAGACTCATTTTACGCAACAGAATAATTATACTTATTCTAATTGGGCTTGGTACTGGTCTTATGATCTCTCAATGGGGTAAAATGCGCTTTACATATACAGAGGCTAACTTGCTCCCCGATCGTCATCCCATAAACCTTGAATACAATACGTTTTTAGATGTTTTTGGTGAAGAAGGAAATGTAATTGTTTTGGGAGTAAAAGACAGTACATTGCTTTCAGTAGAAAAACTCAATGCTTGGAATACGTTTTGCAAATCTTTTCAAAATAACAATAACATTGAAGCCATTATTACTCTTCAAGATTTAAGAAAACTAACAAAAAATCAAAAAGACAAACAGTTTGACTTTGAACCTGTTATAAATGATTCTATACGGTCCAATGATGAACTAGAACAACTAAAAAAAACACTGTTTTCGGATTTCCCTTTTTATGATGAAATCCTATATAACAAAGATTCAAAAGCCATACGTTCTATTGTTTACTTAAAAAAATCTATTGTCAATACTTCCGTAAGAAAGGACTTTATTATGAAAGAATTGATTCCAAAAATTGAAGCTTTTGAAAAAGAGACAGCCCTAAATGTACGAGCCTCTGGGATGCCTTATGTTCGAACACTTAATTCTCAAAACATTATTGATGAAATAGAGATTTTTATATTAGCCGCTATACTTATTACTTCTCTTATATTCTATCTGTTTTTCCGTTCATACCGTGCAACATTTATTTCTATGTGTGTTGTTGTAATTGGAGTAATGTGGACCTTTGGAATTTTAGGGTTTCTGGAATATGAAATTACGGTATTAACGGCGCTTATACCACCGCTCATAATTGTTATTGGTGTTCCTAATTGTATTTTCCTCATCAATAAATACCAACACGAAGTGAATAAGCATGGTAATAAAGCCAAGTCGCTTCAACGAGTTATAACAAAAGTTGGAAATGCAACTCTAATGACCAATACAACAACCGCCTCTGGTTTTGCTACATTTGTCATTACTCAAAGTAAACTTCTAACAGAATTTGGAACAGTGGCCTCATTGAGTATTATGGCAATTTTTATTCTTTGTTTACTTATAATTCCTATCATTTACAGCTATATGCCCATGCCCAAAGAAAAACATTTGGAGCATCTCAATAAGCGTTGGATCAATAAGTTAGGAGATTGGATAGAACATACTGTAAAACATAAAAACATTACAATTTATTCCATTTCACTTGTTTTATTAGTTGCAAGTATTATTGGAATCTATCAAATAAAAACTTCTGGAAGTCTGCTAGAAGACATGCCAAAAAGTGCAGAGTTTTTTAAAGATATTGAATTTTATGAAAAAGAATTCAATGGAGTAATGCCTTTAGAAATTCTTATTGATACAAAGCGTAAAAAAGGCGTTTTAAAAAGATCTACCTTGAAACGAATGGATGAACTAGAAAATCTCATTCTAGAAATTCCTGAACTCTCCAAACCAGTTTCCGTAGTAAGTCTTGTAAAATATGCGAAGCAAGCCTATTACAATGGAAATCCAAAATACTATCAGTTGCCAACAGCTCAAGAAAATGCGTTTATTTTATCATATGCAAAAAACACGACAAACGATGTGAGTTTGCTAAAAAGCTATGTAGATTCTACAGGGCAATATGCACGTATTACAACGTTTATGAAAAATGCAAAAATTGATAAAATGGAACGTATAGAGGAAAAGTTAAATGAAAAAATAAACAAGCTTTTCCCCGAAGACCACTACAATGTAAATTTGACTGGAAAAGCATTTTTATTTCAAAAAGGCACTAATTTTCTAATTCGAAATTTAATTCTTTCATTAGCCTTGGCCATAGTTCTAATTTCATTGTTTATGGCCTATATGTTTAGATCGTTTAGAATGATTGTTATCTCTCTAATTCCAAATTTATTACCACTATTGGTTACTGCAGGAGTTATGGGATATTTGGGTGTGCCTATAAAACCTTCCACAATCTTAGTGTTTAGTATTGCTTTTGGAATTTCTGTAGACGATACCATTCACTTTTTGGCAAAATATAGGCAAGAACTTCTTACCAATCATTGGCGTATAAAAAAATCTATTTTTGCAGCTCTACGAGAAACTGGAGTCAGTATGTTTTATACTTCAATTGTTTTATTCTTTGGATTCTCTGTATTTATTACTTCCAATTTTGGAGGTACAGTCGCGCTAGGTGCTCTTATTTCTGGAACTCTTTTACTAGCAATGATGGCCAATCTATTGTTGTTGCCAGTGTTACTTCTATCGCTAGAACGCAGTATTGCTAACAAACAAGTTCTTAAAGAGCCTCCACTGAATATCATTCCAGAGATTGAAGATTACGAAGAAGAATAAATATCCTTATTCTTTGTTTCTAAAGTTTTATATTTGTGGCTAATTTTAGTTAAACATGATTACGAGCACAGTAGCAGAGCTTTTTACACAAGAAATTAAACACATAGATGTTGAGATTAAAGGATGGGTTAAATCTTTTAGAGCAAATCGATTTATAGCCTTAAATGATGGGTCAACACTTCGAAACATTCAGTGCGTTGTGGATTTTGAATCTATGGAAGAAGCACTACTAAAGCGAATCACAACTGGGGCCGCAGTTCATATAAAAGGAAGTCTTGTTGAAAGTCAGGGGAAAGGGCAAGATGTTGAAATTCAAGTTTCTAGTATAGAAATATTAGGTGATGCAGATCCTGAATTGGTGTCAAAAACAATTTTACAACCAAAACGCCACTCATTAGAATTCTTGCGAGAGCAAGCTCACCTTCGAGCACGAACCAACACCTTTGGTGCTGTAATGCGATTGAGATCGGCGCTCTCATTTGCTGTTCATGATTATTTTCATAAAAATGGATTCAACTATATGCATGCCCCCATCATCACTGGAAGTGATGCAGAGGGTGCTGGTGAGATGTTTCGAGTCACCACTTTAGATCCAAAAAACCCACCACTTACAGACTCCGGTGAAATCGATTATACAAAAGACTTCTTTGGAAAAGAAACTAACCTTACCGTTTCTGGACAGTTAGAAGCCGAAACCTATGCCATGGCACTTGGTAAAGTCTATACTTTTGGTCCAACATTTAGAGCCGAAAATTCTAATACTTCAAGACACCTCGCAGAATTTTGGATGATAGAACCTGAAGTTGCTTTTATGGATTTAGAAGGAAATATGGATCTTGCAGAAGATTTTCTAAAATATGTTATTGGATATGTGCTAAAAAATAATGTAGAGGATCTTGCTTTTCTTGAACAACGTTTGGAACAAGAAGAACAATCAAAACCTCAAAATGAACGCAGCACTATGCGTCTGACCGAAAAATTAAACTTTGTTTTGGACAATAACTTTAAGCGTGTAAGTTATTCTGAAGCAATTGATATTTTAAGAAATAGCAACCCCAACAAAAAGAAAAAATTCAAATACCCAATCAATGAGTGGGGAGCAGATTTACAAAGTGAACATGAACGCTTTTTAGTTGAAAAACATTTCAAATGCCCTGTTATTTTATTTGACTATCCTGCCAATATTAAAGCATTTTATATGCGTTTGAATGAAGATGGAAAAACAGTTCGTGCTATGGATATTTTATTCCCTGGAATTGGAGAAATTGTAGGCGGATCGCAAAGAGAAGAGCGCCTAGAAATTCTTAAAGAAAAAATGGCGGTACTTAATATTCCAGAAGAAGAACTTTGGTGGTATTTAGATCTTAGAACCTATGGTACAGCAGTGCATTCTGGGTTTGGTCTTGGTTTTGAAAGATTGGTCATGTTTGCTACCGGGATGAGTAATATTAGAGATGTAATTCCTTACCCAAGAACCCCGCAAAATGCAGAATTTTAAGTACTAAACAAGCTAAAAAGAGAGAATTAATTAAAATTAGAGTTCTGTATTCTCATTTGTTTTTTTTAATTTTATATAAACCCAAATAAGCAATGCTAAAGCAGTACTTACAATTTAAACTTTCACAAAAACTGTCTCCACAACAGATTCAGTTGATGAAACTCATTCAGTTACCTACACAAGCTTTTGAACAACGACTCAAGCAAGAGCTTGAAGAAAATCCTGCTTTGGAACGTGGCAAAGAGAATGCCACAGAAGATTTTGATGATACATACTCTGATCAAGATTTTGGGGATAATGAACAAATAAATGCTGACGATATTAATGTCGATGAATACCTCAGCGATGATGAAATTCCATCGTATCGACTACACGCCAATAATTACAGTGCAGATGATGAGTCGAAAACAATTCCTTATGCCGCTGGAACATCATTTACACAACAACTAACAGATCAGCTTAATACATTTCGATTAAATGATAACGATTATCAAATTGCTAAATTTCTTATTGGCAGTATAGACGATAGCGGCTACATTCGAAGACCACTGCTAGATTTGATGGATGATTTAGCATTTACCCAAAATATTTATACTGATATTGAAACCATTGAAAACGTTCTCAATGTTGTACAACAACTTGATCCTCCAGGTGTTGGAGCAAGAGACTTACAAGAATGTTTACTGATTCAATTGCAAAGAAAAGTACAAACCCCAAACACAGAGCTTGCTGCAGCAATGATTGAAAATGCTTTTGAACAATTCACAAAAAAACACTATCAAAAGCTACTCAAAAAATTTAGCATCACTGAAATTCAACTAAAAGATGCTATCATAGAGATTGAACGACTGAACCCAAAACCTGGAAGTTCTTTTTCTAATAATTTACGCTCAATTGAGCATGTTGTTCCTGATTTTACCATTAAAATTGTTGACGGCGAATTAGAGCTTTCGCTCAATGGGCGAAATGCACCAGAATTGCATGTTTCAAAATCTTACAATGAAATGTTGCTTGGATATAAAGCTTCAAAAGAAAAATCTAAAGCCCAAAAAGAGGCGGTACTATTCATCAAGCAAAAACTTGATGCTGCTAAATGGTTTATTGATGCCATCCGACAACGTCAGCAAACGCTACTTCTTACGATGAGCGCCATAATGCATTACCAAAAAGATTATTTTTTGTCTGGTGACGAAGAGCAACTTCGCCCCATGATTCTTAAAGATATTGCCGATGAAGTTGATATGGATGTCTCTACAATCTCTAGAGTAGCTAATAGCAAATATGTAGACACTCCATATGGAACTAAACTCATCAAAGAATTCTTTAGCGAATCGATGACCAATGACCAAGGCGAAGAGGTGTCAACACGAGAAATTAAAAGTATTTTGAAAACTGTAATTTCTGAAGAAGACAAGAAAAAACCTTTGACTGACGAAAAACTTGCCAAAATTCTTAAAGAAAAAGGCTACCCTATTGCACGGCGTACAGTCGCAAAATATAGAGAGCAATTAGATCTTCCTGTAGCAAGATTACGTAAAGAAATTTAAACTATACTTTCTTAATTACATTTGTAACAATCCCCCAAATGACAAAGTCATTTTCTGGAGTAATTTGTATGGGTTTATAATTTTTGTTTTCTGGTTGTAACCAAACTTCTCCTTTTTCAACCCTTAATCGTTTTACTGTAAATTCTCCATCTAAAAAACAAACTGCAATCCTATTGTGCTCTGGCGTAAGACTTCTGTCAATTACTAACAAATCATTATCATTAAGTCCAGCATCTATCATCGATTGGCCACTTACTCGTGCAAAAAAAGTGGCTTCTTTGTTTTTGATAAGCTCAGAATCTAACGACAACCGATCTTGCTTAAAATCATCGGCAGGAGAAGGAAACCCAGCAGAAATTCCTGTATCAAAATAAATAGCGCCTAAATTGTTTTCTGGTGGGGTTGGAATAAAAAAAGTTAAAGCTTTATTGGTTTTTTTTGACATTGAACTGTAATTACATCTTTTAAATTGGTGGTGTACTGTGGAGATAAATGTTCTTGACGCATTTTCCAGGTACGTGTTAAATCTTGGTTGGCTAATTTGAGTTTTGGAGCTTGGTATTTTTTATTAATATGATCAATGGTACGCATCAAAGGCTTGTGACGTACATCTTCGTGATCAAACATTTGTAATTGATGGTTGTGTGTGGGAACAATTCCTGTAAGAATCACTCCAGCTTTTTTGTAATGAATTCCTTTTTTATAAAGAGCACTAATCGCTTTAACAGCACTTGAACTGAGAATTAAACTTGAATCTGTAGGAAAAGGAATACTCACTATTTTACTTGCTCGATATTGCTCACTATTCGTTTTAAATCGATCGCTACGTAAAAAAACAATCATCATATGACAACTTGAATTTTGACGGCGTAATTTTTCGGCACAACTCATAGCAAAAGTTGATATGCGTTCCTTCAAATCGGTAAGCTCTGTAAGTGTTGTTTCAAAACTTCTGGTGGTTGCAATAGCGCGCTTATTTTTGACTTGCTCCATGTCTATTTTCGAAATTCCTTCTAAATCTTTCTTTAGCTTCCACTCAGTAATAGAAAATGTTTTGCGAACCCAAAGGTCCGGAAGTTGCACAAAGTCAAAGGCGGTTTTACATTGTTTTTGTGCCAAACGTTTATTTAGTGCATATCCAATACCCCATACTTTGTCAATGGAAGTCCATTTTAGAGCCTTTATACGCTTCTCTTCGCTGTCAATAACATAAACCCCTCCTGTTTCTTTAGGAAATTTTCGAGCTATTTTGTTAGCAATTTTACAAAGTGCTTTTGTGGGGGCAATTCCCACACAAGTTGGAATTCCAGTCCATTTCAGAATGCGATTACGAATGTCGTGGCCATAAGTGTTTAAGTCATAATTTTCGAATCCTTTAAATTGTAAAAAAGCTTCATCAATACTATACACCTCAACATCGGGAGTAAACTGCTCCAAAATACGCATCACACGACTACTCATATCACCATAAAGGGGATAATTTGATGAAAAAACTTGCACATCATGTACATTGAAAAACGCTTTGTACTTAAATGCAGGAGCCCCCATAGGTAATCCAAGCGCTTTAACTTCATCACTTCGTGCAACGACACAGCCATCGTTATTGGATAAAATAGCAACAGGTTTACCCTGTAAATTAGGATTAAAAACGCGCTCACAAGACGCATAAAAATTATTACAATCAACCAATGCAAACATGTCCTAAAGGTACCGTATTTCTGTTCTTTTTTAAAATATAAATTGTAATTTATTTTAATTTACAGTGGCAATTTAAACAAAACATTTAGCATTATTTATTGAGTAATTGCTAGCTTGGTTTGTGGATTTATATACCTTTGTCTCTTATTTTAAAACCTACAAAAAATAAATTAAAATGAAAAAGGCATTTAGAACATTAGCCCTTATTGCAGTTTTTACAGCGCAATACAGTATTGCACAACAGATACAATCATTGGATTCAATTACTATTGAATCGGCAAGAATAGACTTGCCTTTTAAGGAAAACTCACGAACAATTAGTGTAATTAGTGCAGATGTTATCGCACAAAGCCCTGCTACAAATTTGGCAGAACTATTGCAACAAGAAGCAGGTATTGACATTCGCCGTCAAGGAGTGAATGGTATGCAATCCGACTTGTATATTCGTGGTGGAAGTTTTGATCAAACGCTTTTGCTTATTGATGGCATAAAAGTTGAAGATCCACAAACAGGGCATCATACGTTGAATATTGCATTGCCTTTAGAGGTCATTAAACGCATTGAAATTATTAAAGGCCCTGCAGCACGGATTTTTGGACAAAATGCATTTACAGGCGCAATAAATATTGTAACCAAATCTAACGGTAATCTAAAAAATAATGTTGGATTTCAATTAGGGTCATACAATCAACATCACTCATCGGCTACGGTAGGAAAAAGCTTAGGAAATACAAATCTTATGGGACATGCTTCAGTTAATAGTTCTGATGGATATCGTTATAATACAGATTTCAATAATCAAAATTACTTTCTAAAAAGTAGTTTTAATACGAATACAAACCCTATTGATGTTATTGCAACATTTTCGGAGCGCAAATTTGGAGGGAATCAATTTTATGCCATAGATGCTAAAGAACAGTACGAAGAAACTCAGAGTAGTTTAGTAGGAATTTCAACAACATGGAATCGTGATCGCTTAAAAATAACCCCGCAACTTTACTGGAAACGCAATCAGGACATGTATTTATACATTAGAAATAATCCTTCTGTTTATAGAAACTTACATATTTCTAATAAAGTAGGAGCTCAAATAAATGCTTCATACGCTTCAAAAATAGGGGTTACTGGTTTTGGTGTAGATGTAGCAAAAGTTGATATGAACAGTAATCGTTTGGGTGATAGAAATCGCTGGATGGGGAATCTCTTTTTAGAGCATCGTTTCTCTTTTTTGAACAATAAATTAGATATTACACCTGGTGTAGCTATCAACTACTTTTCAGAGTTTGACTTTAATGCTTTTCCAGGGATTGATTTAGGATATACGATTAACGATAACTTTAGGGTTTATGCCAACGCAGGATACACCTATCGTGTGCCAACTTATAACGATCTTTATTATGTTGGCAGCAAGGATATTGGAAATGAAAATTTGGTGCCTGAAAAAGCCATTTCTGAAGAAATTGGTTTAAAATACTTTGGTGAAAAAATCACTGCTGCAATAGCATTCTTCAATAGAGATTCTGACAACCTAATTGACTATACAAAAGATAACGAAGAGGACAAATGGCAATCTAATAATCTTAAAAGTTTAAATTCCAATGGAATTGAATTGCAGTTTTCATCGCCATTTAAAATAGCACAATACACGCAAAATTTCAACTTTGGATACACCTATCTAAATGAAGATTTAAAAGCTGTAAGGTCTAATTTTTCAAAATATATCATTAATTCTCTAAAGCATCATTTTACGGCGAATTTAAGAACGCAGTTTACAAAAAACTTGTCGCAGAGTATTGTTTATAAATTTGCCGAAAGAGCAACAGGCGAAAGCTATGGTGTAGTTGATGCGCAAATAAAACTAACACTTTCTGGTCTTGAACTTAGTGTTAGTGGGAATAATATTTTTAACGCATCTTACGTTGAAACTGGGATTGTCCCTATGCCAAAAGGGAATGTTTTATTTGGGCTTCGTACCTTTTTCTAAAAAGACGATTATTTAATTAAAAAGCTGGTTGACCTTTTCATATACAAGATGAGATTCCCATCCTCTGTATAAGAGATAGTCTGTCAGTTTTTTCTTTTTCTTTAGTTTGGAGTTTCCAAAAAGTGAAGTTGCTTTCCTTTCAGCCAAAGCTTCAAAAGTTGCTTTGTAATCATCTTTAGAAATTTGATTTATAGCTTTGTTTATAATGTATTTTGAAATTTGACGTTGCTTAAGTTCAGATACTAAACGTCGCTTTCCCCACTTTTTTATTCTAAATTTTCCTCGGACATAGGCCAATGCAAAACGCTCTTCATTTAAAAAATTTCCTTCTATAAGTTTCAAAATAATTTGTTCTGATGCCTGTGAAATCATTTGCATTTCCTTGAGTTTTTGGGCAACTTCTTTGTGGCAACGGTCTTGATTGGAACAATACTTTTGAAGTTTTACAAGAGCTTCTTCAATAGTATATGTTTTTTTTGGAGGAAACATTAGTTCTGGTAAGTTATAGCAAAAATCAAATTTGTTCCTGGCCCACTTATCCCAGATGCAAAAGGCCGATACCCTTTGTTTGTAATGTTTTCGATGGCTCCAACAAATGAAACTGTTTTACTAAAATTATATTGTGATCTCAAATTAAACGTAAGCCATGCAGGAGCATAGGGGTTTACGTTTTCATCTAAAGCAAATAAATGTTTTGATAATTCATGAGAAATATCTTCATAAGATAATCCAGCATTGTAATTTATATAGCCATCCAAAGTTGTCTTGTTGTGCTTCCAAATAACATGCATATTCCCAAAAGCAGGAGCGACATGGCGCATTGGTGAATCTATATTTTGTGCATTTTTTTGTCGTCCATTAGAAACACTATATTGAGAAGTGATTTCCAAAGCTTTTGATAGACGAGCACGAAGTCCTGCTTCAAATCCTGTAACCCAAGCTTCTGAGGTGTTTTGAATAGCTTGAACTTCACTAAGTTCTCCATCATATTCAATTTCTGAAACCCCATTAATGCTAAAATTATTTCTTACCATAGCATTATCTAAATAAGTATAATAGGTGGAAAAATCAAGCAATACAGAATCGTCTATATTAATTGTTAGCCCTAACTCCCCCCCATAGGCATGTTCAGGGCTCAAATGAGGATTTGGTGCAACAACCAACCCTGGTTGTGAATCAAAAACCTTTCCGATGTCATCTATATTTGGTGCTCTAAAAGCAGTGGTTGCATTTAATTTCCACAAAAATGTCTTGCTCTGTTCCCATGTTAGCCCTGCTGTACCAGTAAGTGCGCTTGTATTAAGACTTGTGTCATAAAATGGCAATTCATAAAATTGAGCATTAGATGATAGATCTGTTTTAATTAATATAGAATTGTAACGAATACCTGACTGTAGGGTTAACTTCTCAATTGGTTTGTATTTAAAACTTAAATATGCTGCTAAACTAGACCATTCTGATCCGTCAGGATAGCGTGGTGCAATGCTTTCAATAGTATTGTTATCAATATTTATTGATGCAGCTTCAGAGCCCACTTTATTATAGATATATTCTGCACCATAAGATAGGTTTGTTTTGTCAGTAAGTGATTTATCAAAATCAAGATTTAAGGACAGGGCTCTAACTTTTTCGGCTCTACTTTTTCTACTAACAGATTCAAATTTTCGGCTAATTCGGCTTTCGCCAAAATATTGATAAGCCAAGGTCGTTTTAATTTTATCATAAAAATTTGATCTACTACTTAACTTTGTTACTTGAAAATTGGCCAACAACCATTGTTGTGGACCATAATCCCATTCTGCATATTTCAATGAGTTATCAGAATTTTGAATAACTAATCTGTCATACCTCGGAATATTTGAGGTTGTTGTGTAATGTAATCCAAAATCGAAAGTTAATGTTTCTGAAGGCTTAAAAACTGCTTTTTGTGCTAAATGAAGCTGACTAAATCCAGTGTATTTTTGTGTTCTAGGATTATGATTGGGCATCAAAATATCTTGATTATTTCTTTGAGTAACATAAAATGGTGTTAGATATTCTTTTATATCTGTTTTCCCCATTTTTAAATCATCAAAATCTGAAAAACTGATATTCGTGTGAAACCCCCATTTTTTGAGTCCTAAATTTAACCCCAATTGAACTGTCCTTTCGGCATTGGCTGTAGAATATCTTAGGTTACTTTTTGTAGATACATCTGGCATATCACCCTTTGAAAACTCAGGTGTTGTTGTATAAAAATTCATAACGCCCCCTATTGCATCACTTCCATAAATAACAGACCCCGCTCCCAAAATAACTTCTGTATTTTGGACATTAAAAGGGTTAATGGAAATTACATTTTGGATATTACCACCTCTAAAAATAGCATTATTGAGTCGAACACCATCGACAGTTATAAGCACTCGATTTGTAGAAAATCCTCGAATCATTGGACTTCCTCCGCCCAATTGACTCTTTTGTACAAATACACGTCCACTATTGGCTAATAGATCCGCAGCAGTTTGTGGGCTTGAGCGTTGGATGTCTTGAGAATTGATACTAATGATTTTTTGGGGAACTTCTTTTCTAGTTTGTTCAAACTTAGAGGCAGAAATGACAATTTCATTTAAGTCTGTAGATTTTGGCGATAAAAAAATAGTGTCGCTTACTTTTGATTTTAGCATTGATTCTTTGTGATATGATATGTGCTGAAAGTAAACTCTTTCAAAACTTTGAAAACGTACTAAAGATGCCTTGCCGTCAAAATCTGAAATATCTGTTTTGGTTTTAAATAAATTAAAAACCGCAACTCCTGCTATAGGTTCTGAATTTGTTTCATCAACTACAACTATTTGTTGTGCAGACGAGTTCCACAAATAAAAAAACAAAAAACAAATAAAAAGTGGTTTCATTTTAATTAAATACCTGATTCAGAATAGCAAGGGATTTTGGAGATTTGAAGCCTTGCAAATGTAATTTAAAATACAGTAATATCATATTTAGCAGCTCTTGCTTTTCTGAAGAACTTGTTAATTTTTCATTATCTATATCAAATTTCGTACCTAATATTGAATTAAATAAAATTAGTTGCTCTCCAAAAATACAATGCTGCCCAGTAGCTTTGTTTTGATATTTCCCTTCTTCTAAGTTGAAGTACTGCATATTCATATCTGTAACTTCTGGCGAAAATCCAATATATTTTGTTAGTCCCATAAGAAACTTATAATGAAACATGCTGCTTTTTTCTACAGTGTCAAACCATAAAAGTGTGGTTTCAATATATGTAAAAAGGGCGGAGTTAGATTCTTCTTCCTTTAAAATTGTATTTAATATTTCAGCTAAAAAAATAACAACTGTGGATTTTAAAATTTGAGTATGAAGCGATTTATAAGAATGTAAAATTCGAATAGTTTTAAAATAATGTAAGTCTTTATTGCTTTTATAGTCTACTTCAATTTGAAGCATCGAAAGAGGTTGAAAATATGCGGGTTTAAATTTTCCTTTTTTGGATGAAAACGCACCTTTTACCAAAAAACTCATCAAACCATTTGATGCTGTATAACATTTTACAATAAGGTCGTTGTCCTTAAATTTTATTTTGGATAACACTATTGCTTTTGTAGGAACAATCATTGGCGAATAAGCATAATTTTTAAAACTTTTGTTTCTAAATTATCTAGGTCAGAAATCATCACAACATAGACTCCAGAGGCTACTGTTTTATTGGCTAAATTTTTACCATTCCAATAAGCTGTTCCGCCATCAATTTCTAAATTATTGCCATTGAATCTCAAATTGGTATTGGACTCTGCCTCTGCAACCAAATTTCCCTCAACATCCGTAATTTTAATATTTACATTTTCGCTAAGATTTTGAATCTTTACTTTATCTAATTCCAAATTAAAACCAGGACGAACAGGATTTGGATAAACAAATGTATCTTCTAAAGAGTTGGACGGGCTAGACCCCCCTGCCTTAAAAGACACTAATCCTCTTGTAGTGCCAAAATAAATGGTCCCATTATCTTTATTTTGGGCCATAGTATTTACGTTGTTTGAAGGTAAAGGGGAATTGTCTTTTGTAAAATGGTATATGGTTTTTTGACCATCGGAACTCAAATAAAAAACACCAGCATCTGCTGTAGAAATCCATTTATTATTTGAGCCATCTACAATGATATCTGTTATAAATTGAAGCTCCAAAAGTTCTTTTGGCAATCCATCTTCAAGAATAACGATAGGTTCTGTTTGAATGGTTTCTTCTGTAAAAAAATTGGAAGTATTGTATAAAATTCTTAGTCCTTTAAGAGTCCCAATCCACAATACATTGTTTTTGTCCAATGCAAGCGCTCTGATATAATTTGAAGGAAGGTTTGCGGGGTCTTCTCCAACAATCTGTTTAATTAAATTACCTGTTTCATTAAAGCCAATAACACCATTATTAGCAGTTGTAACCCATTTAGTACCATCTGGGCCAATGGTAAATTCCTCAAAACCAATTTCATCATTGATTGGATCATTAATAATTGCACTAAAACTATACGATTGCCATTGATTAGTTGCAGGATTAAATCTTTTTAGAGGTTCTTCTAGCAAACTTGTTAGTGTCCATAAATATCCTTGATTGTCAAATTCAGTGTCAGATACTCTAATGCTTTTATAATTTGGAGCTCCTGCGAGTACTAAAGATTGTAAGCCACTATTGGTTTCATCTAAAAGTTCTATGGAATAGTTTTTTTGGAAATTTAATAGCCCATGATGAAAAGAGCTTATAAAAACTTCATTTGAGTTTAAAGGGTTAATTTCAATGTCATTGAGATTAAAAACTGGCTTTTGAATCGTCTGTTGAATACTATCATAGGAAATACTTGTCCATATTTCATTTTCATAATAACTAAATCCTAACTTTTTGAATGGGCTAGGGTTAAAATATACATCATAATCCCCAAAAGTAACCCACAGATGCCCATAACCATATTTTAATGAAAAAGGTGTGTTTTGTAATGGCCCATCTGGGTAAACTGCCAAAAAATCATTGGGGAATGATACTGAATTTTTCAAAAGCCCCTCATTTTCTGTTCCAATAAATATTATATTTGTCTTAAACAATCCTGATGTTAGAGGTGTATTAAACTCTTCAGGTAAAGTATAGTTTTCTAGTAGGGTAAGATTTGTATCATAGCGCTGTACATCAACTGTCGTAACCACCAAAAGATTTTCAGCATTGTTTTTAAGTTCCAAAACATCGTTAGAAAAATTCAGTACAAGTGTTAACGTAGTTCCAATAATTTGATGCAATGTATTATCGGATTTTAAAGTGTATATTACACCCTGAACTCTATTTAAAGCAATAAAATTTCCTGGGAATAATGTGTTCCATGTTTGAAAATCTATCAGGTTTGAACTATTAATGTCTGCAGCCTTTAATCCTGTATTTGTTGCTGCATAAATAAGATTACCATTAATGAAGGTTTGATTTATTTGAATTTGAGAACCATTTGCTCCAATGTAGTAAGTGTCTCCAAACTCTAAGGCTTCCAAGTCATAAACTGATATTCCATAATTTGTAGAAATATATACACTAGTCTCGTCTTCAAAAAAGTGGTTAATTTGTTTGTTTTCAGGTGGAATACTTGTTTTGTTCAATATATCAACAACTTTTAGAACTGTTTTTGTAGTGAGGCTATAAATCTCCATAAGTCCTGATTGATAACCAATTATAAGTAAATCATAGTCAATACTATAATGCATGGTTGAAATATATTCTCCAGAAAGACCATTAATTGTTGTAATTGTTTCTCGCTCTTCTGTTATGGGGTCATAAGAAAAAATAGCGTTTTCACTTGCAGCATAAATTTTATCACCCCCATCAACAACTGCTTGGATTTTGGTATAAGAAAAGTAGCCTTCCCAAGCATCATTATCAGCTGTTTGGCCAAATAAACCTTTTACGAAAAAAAGAAGTATTAAGTGTATGTATAATTGCTGGTTCAAAAATTAAATTTTATCAAATATATTTATATCAAACGACAAATCAGTTGATTATTATATTTAAACAAAAAAGCTTCTACGTTGTAGAAGCTTTTTGCATTTTAGTTTATTAGAAATTAGACCACACCTTGAGCGAGCATAGCGTCTGCAACTTTTACAAATCCTGCAATATTTGCACCCTTTACATAGTCTATATATCCTGTTTCTTCGTCTTTCCCAAATTCAATACACTTGTCGTGGATATTACTCATAATATCCTTGAGTTTATCGTCCACTTCTTTTCGAGTCCAATTATATCTAAGAGAGTTTTGGGTCATTTCCAAACCAGAAGTTGCAACACCTCCAGCGTTAGAGGCTTTTCCTGGTGCAAATAAAATTTTGGCCTTCTGAAATGTTGCAACGGCATCTTTAGTAGAAGGCATATTAGCCCCTTCACTGACACAAATACAGCCATTTTTAAGTAATGCTTTAGCATCGGTTCCATTGAGTTCATTTTGAGTGGCACAAGGCAATGCTATGTCACAAGGTTCTCCCCAAGGGGTTTTATTGGCAACAAATTTTGCATTTGGATAAGCCTCAACATAGGCACTAATACGACCTCTCTTGTTGTTTTTTAAATCCATCACAAAAGCTAATTTATTTTTATCAATTCCATCATAATCAACAACATATCCAGAAGAATCTGATAATGTTATGACCTTGCCGCCAAGCTGAACAACTTTTTCTGCTGCAAATTGTGCAACATTTCCAGAACCAGAAATTGTTACTGTTTTACCTTTAATATCATCGCCTTTTGTTTGCAACATTTTTTGTGCAAAATAAACGGTTCCATAGCCTGTTGCTTCTGGTCGAATGAGAGAGCCACCCCATGTTAATCCTTTTCCTGTAAGAACACCAGTAAATTCATTTTTAAGTTTTTTATACATTCCAAACAAAAATCCAATTTCTCTTCCACCAACTCCAATATCTCCTGCAGGAACGTCTGTATTTGGGCCTATATGGCGAAACAATTCACTCATAAAAGCATGACAGAAACGCATAATTTCGTTGTCACTTTTTCCTTTTGGATCAAAATCACTACCCCCTTTTCCTCCACCCATTGGAAGCGTTGTTAAACTATTTTTGAAAACTTGTTCAAAAGCTAAGAACTTTAAAATACTCATATTTACTGAGGGGTGAAATCGCAACCCCCCTTTGTATGGGCCAATGGCTGAATTCATTTGAATTCTATACCCTCTATTGACTTGAATTTCGCCATCGTCATCTACCCAGTTTACTCTAAAGGTAACTACACGTTCTGGTTCAACCATGCGAAGGAGTATATTTTTGCCATGATAAATATCGTGTTTAACAATATACGGAATAACTGTTTCGGCAACTTCCTCTACAGCTTGTAGAAACTCTGGCTCAAGACCATTTCTTTGTTTGACTAAGTCTAAAAATCCTTCAATTTTTTCTTTCATTTCATTTAATTTAGGAGCACTATAATTACTAATTGTTGTGCAAATATATAATATCCTTAAAAATAAATAGATATTTTTTTAAATTCGTAATAACTGACTATAAATTTACTTTAAAATTACGAATATCTCAATAAAAAGATAAGCATTAAAAAAGGTAATAACAGTGTTTTCTAACGGTTTAGCGCTTGCTTTAAATCCTCAATAAGATCATGCTGATCTTCAATACCAACACTTAATCGAATTAAAGAATCAACAACTCCTGTTTTTTCGCGCTCTTCTTTTGGAATACTTGCGTGTGTCATACTTGCGGGATGACCTGCTAAAGATTCTACACCACCGAGTGACTCTGCAAGCGTAAAAATCTTTAGGCGTTCTACAACTTTTATAGCTTCTTCATAGTTATTGCCTTTTGTTGTAAAGGATAACATTCCCCCAAAATCATTCATTTGTTCCACTGCAATGTCATGGTTTGGATGTGATTCTAAACCTGGCCAATAGACGGTTTCTACTTTTGGATGGGTTGCCAAGAATTCGGCAACCGCTTTACCATTTTCACAATGTCTTTGCATCCTTATATGCAATGTTTTTATACCTCTTAAAACCAAGAAACTATCTTGTGGACCACAAACTGCACCACTCGCATTTTGAATAAAATAAAGTTGCTCTGCAAGTGCTTTATCTTTGACAACCAATGCTCCCATTACAACATCGCTATGTCCGCCAAGATATTTGGTAGCGGAGTGCATCACAATATCAGCGCCTAAATCTAAAGGCTGCTGTAGATATGGTGTTGCAAACGTATTGTCCACTGCTAATAAGATTTTATGTTGCTGTGCTACATTTGCCACTGCCTTTATATCAATGATATTGAGCATAGGGTTGGTGGGAGTTTCAACCCAAATAAGCTTAGTTTTTGCGTTGATATGATGCTCAATTTGTTTTACATTTTCCATCCCAACAAAATGAAATTTAATTTGAAATTTCTCAAAAACCTTAGTGAATAAACGGTAGGTTCCACCATACAAATCATTTGTTGAAATGACCTCATCTCCGGGTTGTAATAATTTTATAATCGCATCTATGGCGGCCAACCCCGAGCCAAAAGCTAAACCAAAATTGCCGTTTTCTATACTTGCAAATGATTGTTCTAGCGCATGTCGAGTTGGGTTATGTGTTCGAGAGTATTCATATCCTTTATGCCCGCCTGGTGTAGTTTGTGCATAGGTTGAAGTTTGATAAATAGGAGGCATTACAGATCCATACGCCTTATCTGGAGATTGTCCTCCATGAATTGTTTTGGTGTTAAATTTCATTTTTTACTGCTATAATTACTGTGAAATGATTGTGTTTTTCATGGCTAAAATGTAGCCTAGATGGATTCCTTCATGAAAATTATTAAACTCTAAAGCTTCTTCAACATTTGTAAGTGTACTTTTGGTAGAAACTGTATAAGTTGTATAGTTGGTAAAAATCCCTGCTGCATAATCTCTCTGGGTTTGCTCAATAGTTGAGGTTAAGAGACCTTTTAAAAGATCAACATCTTTTTGTGATGCATCTTCTTCTGTTTTAGTACCTTTTCTAAAGGCCTCAATAAGTTGAGAATCTATAAGCATTGGTAGGCCCGATAAACCATAAACCAGTAGTTGTTGAGTAACAACAACATGCATAATGTTCCAATATATAGAATTTCGATAACCCTTGGGCACTGTATTGAGTTGTTCTAAAGAAAATTGTTCTAGAAATTTATACAGTATTGCTCTGGTTTTTAGGGTAATATCAAAACTCCAATTCATAATTAAATCAAATATTTAAAAAGTTAATATAGAAATGATTTTCTTTGTAAAAGTAATGAAACAATTGCATGAAAAAAATCTATTCTCTTAAAAGTTGTAATACCTGTCAACGCATACTAAAAACATTGGAAATTCCTAAAGGATATATAATTCAAAATATAAAAGAATCACCTATATCAAACACCGATTTAGAACATCTAAAAACACTATCGGAAAGCTATGAGGCCTTGTTTAGTAAGCGTGCTAAACTGTATAAAGAAATGGGGCTAAAAAACAAAGTTCTGAAGGAACATGATTTTAAGCAATTGATTCTAAAACATTACACCTTTTTAAAACGACCGATAATAGTTGTTGAAAATCAAATTTTTATTGGCAATAGTGTAAAAACTATTGAAGCAGCAAAATTGGCTCTAAAAAATGAACAATAGAACCGCAGCGCTTATCGCCTTAGTATTGGTTCAACTCTTTTATGGTGTAACCTATACGTTTGCCAACGATGTAATTGTTGGTGGCTATATAATGCCTTTTGGATTTATCGTTCTTCGTGTTGTCTGCGCAACATTTCTTTTTTGGGGGTTTAGCTTAGTGGTGCCAAGTAAAAAAATTGACCGAAAAGATTTTCCTAAACTCATCGCTGCCGCCTTTTTTGGTGTTGCCCTAAACATGCTTGCATTTTTTAAAGGACTTCAATACACCACTCCTATTGATGGCTCAGTTATCATGACTAGTGTGCCAATTATTGTACTTATTTTGTCTGCAATAATACTCAAAGAGCAGATTACAAAACTTAAAATTGTGGGTATTGGCCTTGGTTTGTTAGGTGCTTTAGTTCTGATTTTATATGGTCAAAACTCTGAAAATAGGGAGAATATTATGTTGGGTAATATTTTAGTACTTGTCAATGCTGCATCATACAGTTACTACTTAATTTTAATAAAAAAATTAACTGCAAAATACCACCCATATGATTTTATAAAATGGTTATTCTTGTTTGGATCCATTATGGTATTGCCATTTGGTTATGCAGAACTTAGTGCTGTAAACTGGCAAGGTTTCCCGTCCTACATTTGGTTTTCTGTGGGGTTTGTGATTGTGTTTGCAACCTTTGGAACATACCTTCTTAATCCTTTGGCGCTGAAAAAATTTAAAGGCCACAACAGTCAGTACATTCTTATATTTCCAACCTATTTTTGCAGGAATTTTTGCCATCGCCATGGGTAGCGACCAATTTGACCTCATCAAAGGCTTAGCAGCACTATTAATTTTTATTGGTGTATATTTGGTTTCTAAAATTAACCTTTTTGACAACCATAACTCATTCATCAATAGAATGTTTGGAGGATGGCTTTATTAAATTTATCAATCCAAGAAAAAGTGCATATTTCTCTAGGGATTTGCTATATAGCTTTGAAGCCTCCAATACAAAAGTAGATATGCGCTATGTGTGCATTTCAAACAACAATATACCACAAGCACTGGCATTGGTACAAATCATCGAATTGAGTGTTGATGTCATTCTAAAAAATATTAGGGTATCTCCTTTTTTTCGTAAAATTTTAAATGCATTTTTTTGTAATGACCACATTAAAATCATGTTTTGTGGTAATATATTCTTGAGCGGAGAACATGGCATTAGCTTTTCTGAAAATTGTAACAAAAAAAATACTGTTAAGCAAATTGGTAAAGCGCTAGACAACATTGCAAAAACCACTCACCCATTGCACGCTATTTTTATCAAAGATTTTGAATCCTCAGCACTAGAGTATAGTTCAGCTTTTGAGCATTTTGGATTTACTAATATCAAAGTAGAGCCCAATATGCTTATTACTTTAAAACCGGAATGGAAAACCTTCGAAGATTATAAAGCAGCATTAAAATCAAAATATAGAGTTAAAGCCAATAAAGCAGACTCAAAAAGTAAGGCTCTAGAGCGGCGTGTTTTTTCAATAAAAGATATTGAAACATATAAAAATGAACTGCAAAATCTATATCAAAATACTATTGATAATGCCAACTTTAATGCACAGGTATTAGATTTGAATACCTATATCAAACTCAAAGAATCATACAAAGACAATTTTATTGTTTGGAGTTATTTTTTAGAAGATAAAATTGTTGGATTTTTATCCGCCTTAAAAAATAAAAATCACCTTGATGCACACTTCATAGGGCTTAATTATAGCCTAAATAAAACCTATGGCATTTATCCGAGAATACTAAACGATTATATTCGTTTAGGTTTAGAAAAAAAGGTGGAAATCATAAACTTGGGGCGTACCGCTGCTGAGATAAAATCAACCATTGGCGCAAAACCCTTAGCATTGAGCTGTTATATTAAACACAAAAACAAATTTCTCAATGTTTTGGTTAAACCTTTTTTTAAAAAAATACAAATCAAAAGCTTCAAACAACACAGCCCATTTAAATAGTGTTGGCTTTTCTGTATCTTTGAGCCATAAATTTAACAAAAAGGCATGATACACTCCATGACTGGATATGGAAAATCCGAATTAGAATTACAATCAAAAACCATTCGTTTAGAATTAAAGTCCTTAAACAGTAAGTCTTTGGATCTAAATATGCGTATGCCAACTATGTATAGAGCAAAAGAACTTGAATTACGAAGACTTATTGGTGCAAAACTAGGTCGTGGAAAAATAGATTTTTCAATTTATGTTGAGTTTAATAAAGGAGAAGCCCCTGCAAAAATTAATACTGAAGTTGTTAAAGGGTATATGAAACAGCTAGAAAGTATATCCTCTTCAGACAAAGTTGAATTGCTAAAAATGGCCGTTCGTATGCCAGATGCCGTTAGTACAGAGCGGGAAGACATAGACCCCAAAGAATGGAAAATAATATCCGATGAGGTTTTGGTGGTATTAAACAAAATTCAAAACTACCGAAAAGACGAAGGAGCAGTACTTGAAAAAGATTTTTCAAAACGAATTTCAAAAATTGATGAACTCCTTGAGGAAGTGATAAAAATCGATCCTGAGCGTATTAAACATGTTCGAGAACGTCTTAATAAAGGCATTGCTGAATTGAAAGAAAAAGTAGATGAAAATCGCTTTGAACAGGAATTGATTTATTACATTGAAAAACTAGATATTACTGAAGAAAAAATTCGGCTAAAAAACCATTTAGAGTATTTTCTTAAAAATTTAAATTCGAATGAGTCGAACGGTAAAAAACTTGGTTTTATTGGTCAAGAAATTGGACGAGAAATTAATACGATTGGTTCCAAAGCAAATTATGCCCCGATGCAAAAACTCGTTGTGCAAATGAAAGACGAGCTCGAAAAAATAAAAGAACAATTACTCAACGTGCTATAAACTATGTTTAACGGAAAACTCATTGTATTCTCTGCACCCTCAGGCTCTGGAAAAACGACCATTGTAAAACACCTTTTGAAACAACAAGAGTTAAATCTTGCTTTTTCTATTTCGGCCACCTCAAGGCAAAAAAGAGGGGATGAAATTGATGGAAAAGATTACTATTTTTTATCGACAGATATGTTTAAAAAACACATCAAAGAAGGTGACTTTTTAGAGTGGGAAGAAGTTTATAGAGATAATTTTTATGGTACTTTAAAAGCAGAAGTGGAACGTATTTGGGCCATGGGTAAGCATGTTATTTTTGATATTGATGTTTCAGGAGGATTGCGCATAAAAAAGAAGTTCCCCGAAAAAACACTGGCTGTTTTTGTAAAACCACCAAGTATAGACGAGCTAAAAATTCGATTGAAAAAACGAAAAACAGAATCTGAAGACAAAATAAACATGAGAATCTCAAAGGCTTCTGCTGAACTTGCTACAGCACCCCTTTTCGATTGTATTGTAGAAAATGAAATTCTAGAAAAAGCTAAAAATAAAGCATATAAAATTGTTTTAGATTTTATTGAATCATAAAATATTGAATTCAAAAAAATGAAGGTTGGTCTCTATTTTGGTACATTTAACCCCATTCATGTGGGGCATCTTATTATTGCCAATCATTTTGCTGAGCATTCCGATTTAGATCAAGTGTGGTGTGTAGTAACACCCCAAAACCCTTTCAAAACCAAACAAAGCATCTTGGATAATAACCAACGATTAGAGATGGTGTATCTAGCCACCAAAGAGTATCCAAAACTCAAACCTAGTGCTATTGAATTTCAACTCAAACACCCCAATTATACCATACATACTCTTGCATATTTAGAAGAAAAATATCCAAATCATAAATTTGCGCTTATTATGGGTGAAGACAATCTAGTTTCTTTACCAAAATGGAAAAATGCTGAAGTGATTTTGGAGCGCTACCCAATTTATGTCTATCCTAGAAAGCTCCATTCAGATACCATAAAACATACCATAAAAGGTGACATAAATAAAATTGATGCCCCTGTAATTGAAATTTCGTCTTCATTTATAAGAAAAGCCATAAAAGAAGGAAAAAACATACGCCCCTTACTGCCCGAAGCCGTATGGGTATATTTAGATGAAATGAATTTTTATAAATAAACTATGGTAAAAATTGGAGCTATAGAATTGCCTGAATTTCCATTGTTGCTTGCCCCAATGGAGGATGTAAGCGACCCCCCTTTTCGTGCACTTTGTAAAGAACAGGGTGCAGATGTCGTTTATACAGAATTCATTTCTAGTGAAGGGCTTATTCGTGATGCTGCAAAAAGCACCATGAAACTCGACATTTATGAAAAAGAGCGCCCTGTTGGTATTCAAATTTTTGGTGCAAACTTAGACAGTATGCTTAGAGCAGTGGAGATTGTTGAAAAATCAAACCCAGATATCATTGATATTAATTTTGGTTGTCCTGTAAAAAAGGTCGTAAGTAAAGGAGCTGGAGCAGGTATTTTAAAAGACATTTGCCTAATGGAAAAGCTTACTGCAGAAATAGTCAAACGCACCCATTTGCCTGTTACAGTCAAAACACGTTTGGGCTGGGATCACGATTCTATTCGAATTGTAGAAGTTGCCGAAAGACTTCAGGATGTGGGAATTAAAGCACTTTCTATTCATGGTCGAACACGGGCTCAAATGTATAAAGGCAATGCCGATTGGGCACCTATTGCTGAAGTGAAAAATAATCCTAGAATGCATATTCCAATTTTTGGAAATGGCGATGTCAACTCCCCAGAACGTGCTGTCGAAATGCGTGATACTTATGGATTAGATGGCGCTATGATTGGTCGTGCTAGTATTGGAAACCCCTGGTTTTTTAAGCAAGTTAAGCACTATTTTGAAACCGGAACACCCCTTGCGCCCATAAGTATGATTGAACGCGTAGAAGCGGCGCGAAGACACCTCAAAATGGCTATTGATTGGAAAGGTGAAGTATTGGGGGTTTTGGAAACTAGAAGACATTATACAAACTATTTTAAAGGCATTCCAAACTTTAAAGCTTATAGAACCAAAATGGTAACTAGTGACCATAGCGCAGATGTTTTTAAGACTTTTGATGAAGTAGAATCCGCTTTTGGAACTCATCAATTTGTCTAGCCTGAAAGGTTTAGCTTTTTAATACTTAAAGAGGCTATTTTCGAAGCCATCACTCCTAAAACTAGAATAGTTCCAAATGCAATCACAAAGTTCAGTGGCTTTAAAACTACAGGATACGCCAATGTGGGTGATATCATCACTAAATCAAAATACTTTTGAAGAATAGTTAGAGTTGCTCCTAAAAAGAGTCCTACAAATCCGCCTAGAACGGTCATCATAATTCCTTGCATAAAAAATATATGTTGCAACTCATTTTTGTCAGCACCAATACTATAAAGTGTTTTTAAATTCTCTTTTTTATGTAAAATCATCATGACAATAGAGCCTATAATATTAAACAATGCAATGATTAAAATGAGTGTAAATATGAGATATACAGCAACATGTTCTGTATTCAACATTTTATAAAGAGTATCGTTGAGCTGAACTCTATTTTTAATTATAATTTTTTCCTTAAAAACAGAATTAAGCTCAGTTGTAATACGGTCTAAATCTGCTTCTGGTAGGGTAATAATTTCGAGGGCACTGATTTGATTTGGTTTTACACCTAATAAATATCTTGCATTTTCTATGGAGGTATAGGCCATAGAATTATTCAATGATTCATTTATTTGAAAAATGCCAACATTGACAACTTTCATGCTTTTAAAAGCTCCTTTAACCGACATGATTTGCCCAGTACCAGGTTTTGGTGCATACAACCGAATGGTTTTTGTAAGATCATATATCCCAAATCCAAGAGTGTTTGTAGCGCCCCAACCTGCCACAATATGTGGAAAATCTGGTTCCATCCATGCGCCATAGCTTAAGATAGAATCTATGGTCTTCTGAGGATAATTAGCATCAACGCCCTTTAAATCTAAAGCCAAATATTTATCCTCACAACTTAATAAAACTTTGTCCTGAACAATTTCTGAAAATGAAGCAATTCCTTCAATTTTTTTGATTTTTTCTCGATGCTCGGATGATAGTTTTATGGTTTTTGATTGATATGGAAAGACCTTAAGGTCGGGGTCTGTAAATGATGTAAATTCTAAACTAAATGCTTTTAAGCCATCAAACCCTGAAAGCACAACAAAAAGTGCTGCTGTTCCAAAAATAATGCCCAACCCTGCAACCAAGGTAATATAGTTAATCGCTTTGTTTTTAGTTTTTGTAAATAAATACCGCTTAGCGATGTAGAATGAAAAATTCAATTATATTTTTTTTCTTTTTTTAAGCAATTCATCATTAAGAATAGGGTTGTCTTCCCCCTTAAGCGAGCGATTAATTTGATCAATATATTCTAAAGAATCATCAATAAAAAATAGCAATTCGGGCATGCGGCGAAGTTGGTGTTTTGTGCGTTGTGCCAATTCGTGCTTTATGATGGCAGCGTTTGAAGAAATCCCTTCAATTAAAATTTTAGCTTCTTTGATTGGGAAAATACTGAGATAAACTTTAGCAATGGATAAGTCCACCGTTACTTTCACTTTTGTTACCGAAATAATAACGCCTTGCATGCCGCCTTCTCTCGCAGCGCCTTGTAGGACTTCTACTAAATTACGTTGTAGAACTGAGGCTATTTTCTTTTGTCTTTGACTTTCCATAAGGCAAAAATACTATAATTCTACTGTAATTATTCAAAAGCCTTGTTTTTTGGTTTAAATTTGTAAAGTGATGAAAAAAATAGAACACATTGGCATTGCCGTAAAAGATTTAGACGTTTCCAATACTTTGTTTAAAAAATTACTTGGTGTTTCACATTATAAAATTGAAGACGTTGCCACGGAGGGAGTTAAAACATCTTTTTTTAAAGTAGGTGAAAGTAAAATTGAATTACTTCAAGCGACAAGTCCTAATAGTCCTATTGCCAAATTTATAGCAAAACATGGCGAAGGTGTACATCATTTGGCCTTTGATGTAGAGGATATTGAGGCAGAAATTGAGCGCTTAAAAAACGAGGGGTTTGAATTGATTAACGACATCCCAAAACAAGGAGCAGATCATAAAAAAATAGCATTTTTACATCCAAAATCATCTGGTGGTGTATTGATAGAACTGTGCCAAGATATTGGCAATAAAGCATAGAATTCTTTTTATAATTTTAAAAATGGTTGTAATATTGCAGCCACTTTTGGTCCCATAGCTCAGTTGGTTAGAGCATCTGACTCATAATCAGAGGGTCCTTGGTTCGAGCCCAAGTGGGACCACCCTTAAAGCCCTTTCTTTTGAGAGGGTTTTTTTGTACCTTAACACTGACAACCACTTTTAGGACTTTCAGATAACTCTACACTTGTTCTTAAACGAGGTGCGTTTCTATAATTTGCAGGTATTGTATCATCAGGAGAAAATGTAATTAAAAGAAGACGACTAATATCTGCTATTTTCTTTTCCTCGTCATTGTTTTTGGGAAGTTGCAATGCATTACTTAACCAATATTTATCGATATCTTCTTTTTAAGTTTGCTTAGATCTTCAAGTAAAACTGCTGGTTCTGGAAAAGATTCTAAAAGGGTTTTGATTTTTTTAACTGACATGATTTTTAAATTTAATTATTTTCTGTTCTATTTTCCCAAATAAGCTTATTTAGATCATAAATATTTTTACCATTTCCAACCGTACTTAAAATTTCTTCTTCAGTACAGAAATCAAAAAAGTTTGGCGATGGATTCTTTATCTTCCCATTATTACAGCTAACTTCCCATAACAGTTTTGAATTGGGAAAACTAGGAATAAATTCCCCTGTACCTCCATAAATTTTATGATATTCCAATCTATGAAAGTCATGATTGTTTTTGATAAAATTCTCAAAACAATCTGAGCATCTAATCGTTATGGAACCATTAAAAGTTTTTTGAGAATTATCCATGGCGTTACTAACTCTTGAAGGACATTCTTCGTTGCTATGCCATCTTACATAATGATTATTTGGCCAATGGGAACCTTGAGGATGAAAATCAAACCTTCTACCAAAAACCACTCTTTTTTCCATATCTAGAGAAATACTATAATTGTATTTTTTAGCTTTTTCTTTGTATTCTAAAATGATGTACAAAAACCTTCCACATTTCAAATTATAGTTTTTAAGTATGTTTTCTAATAGTGGAATCTTTGGAGTTAAGTCATCTAAATGTTTTAAAAATTTTGACTTAACAGCACCACTTTCTTTTCCATTGTTATCAAATTGTTCTAAAAAACGATCCGCATAATGACGCGTATCCGAAGTTATATTGTGGAATTCTTTTCCATCAAAAGTATATTTACATTTATCAATGGCTAATTCTAGTACTAAACATGGACTAATATTTTGGAATATTTTTGTTAGTTTTATAATATCATACAATCAATAAAAATTTTAATTATGAAGAAATTACTTTTATTAACTCTTGCATTCACACTTTTTACTTGCAGTGGAGGGGATGATTTAAATAATAGTGCTACAAATTCAGTGTTCCAAGGCGAATGGTCTGGAACATTTTCTGGTGATGACAATGGTACTTGGACTGGTACTGTTGATGAGAATGGTAATATCATAGGTGTTGCTATTTCCACAACATTTAACGATACTTACACTGCAAGTGGTACATTCTCCAGCGATGGTAATGTTTCAATTACTGTTGGTTCGGTTGATACTGGTGCTTTATTTGAAGGGCAGGCAACTTCAAATACTGTTATTGGTACGTGGGTAAATTCAGGTGCTATGATGAATGGAATTTGGTCTGGTAGTAAAGACTAAAAATAATTAAATACAATGAAAAAAATACTCTTACTCTCTGCTTTATTCATCTTCGCTTGTAGTAGTGGTGATAGTAGTGGCTATATTTCAAATCCAAATAATTCATCGGCAATCAAAATAATGCCTTTGGGTGCTTCAAGAGTTGAGGGGGAAAGACCAAATTATGAAAGCTATCGTTATTATCTATGGAAAAAACTAAAAGAAAATAATTTTGTTTTTGATTTTATAGGTACACAGTCAGATGAAGCTGCTTATCCATCTTTCAACGGCGAGGATTTTGACTCTGATCACGAAGGTAGAGGGGGATGGGCTTCGGGCGATATTGTAGACGGACTTAATGACTGGCTTGAACAGTTAGAAACTCCGGATGTTGTTTTGATAAGCTCTCCAGGGGGCAATGATGGTTTGGAGAATTTACCTTTTCCTCAGGCTGTTTCAAACATAAATTTAATTGTTGATATTTTACAAGAAAACAACGCAAGTGTTACAATTATCATTGAACAGATGGCTCCAGCTCGTTCAGATATAATGACCGTTGAGCTCACTAACTTTTTTCATCAAATGCAACAGGAGGTTTTAAATATTTCAAGCAATAAATCAACTACTTTATCAAATGTAATCCCAATAGATATGTATACAGGATTTAATGATAATTTTCTCGCAGATGATGTTCATTATAATGTTGATGGTGCAAAATTTATTGCTGAAAGATATTCAGAACTAATTTTAAATGTACTAAACTAAACTATGAAAAAACTACTCTTACTCTCTGCTTTATTCATCTTCGCTTGTAGTAGCGATGATAGTTCGGAAGACAGTCCATTACCAACTTACACAATTGAGGGTAAATGGATATGGTCCCCAACTGAAAATATTTCTGATGCTAATACAATGTATTTATATGAAAATGGGATAAGGTATACTTATTATTGTACTTCTGAAATTTCTAATGATTGTCAATCTTTATTTGAAACCTTTCTAGCAAACGATGGAAATCATATACCAACAACCAATCCTTACACATTTGAAAATAATATTCTGACTGTTGATTTACATTTTGGCAATGAATTAGTAACTCCTATTGCTTTTGAATGTGATGGAGGTAAAGCATATTTTGAAACACCTGAATATAGTTTGTTTAGATTAAATTCCGACTGTAATTAAACCATAAGCATATCCTCTTCTTTTTAGTTCAGCTTTTTCTAAACCTCTTGTGTAGTAAAACATAAATTTCTTAAATTTGAAGTATAACATAATCTAATTATGAAAAAACTACTCCTACTCTCTGTCTTTCTTATCTTCGCTTGTAAACAAAGTGAAAAAACCTCAACTGAAGAGCTAGCGTTTAACCCTAATATTGAATTAATTAGCGCTCAAGCATCTTGTGGTATTTGTATGCTTAATATGGAGGGAGATAAATGTGAATTAGCTGTGGTCATTAAAGGTGATAAGTATTATGTTTCAGGGGCAAATATTGATAGTTTTGGAGATGCTCACTCAAAAAATGGATTTTGTAATGCAATAAGGGAGGCAGATATTCAAGGTCGTATAATCAATGATAAATTCAATTTAACTTATTTTAAATTTAAAAAATAAAAAAAGTTTTAATCCTCTCTGCTTTTTTCTTCTTTGCTTTTAGTAGCGATGGTGAGATTTAATTTCCGAAACGACTAAAGTTGCCCATTCCGTCGCTATCAATATTATCTACTTCTTGGTTATAATTATTTTCTTTCCTTTGTTTTTTTGTACCATAGAATATGTTCCAAACTAAAAAATAAACATAAACAACAAAAATTATAAACCCTATAATAAAAATACCTAAGTCCATTATTTTCTTCTTTGTCTTATGGCTATTGCGAATAGTAAAATTGTCCCAGGCCAATGAGCTGAATATTGCGCCTCCTCAACTTTGCCTAAATACCCTAATGATACCGAGTAAACTAGACATATGAATGCAAGAATAACAGGATACCATTTATATATAAAATTTTTAACCATAATTTATTATTTTTAAATATTATACAATAATAAAGTTAAAAAATTTATAATTTGTTAAATTATAATTAAATTATTTGTAGTAATATAAAAATCATGGTGCTCATTTGACATTTTAGCTTTTCTTAAATCACGTTGGTGTAATCTTATTGTTCATTAAATATTTTATTAGTTTTAATTTGCAAGTAAATTTCTGTATATTTGGAATGAACCATAATTAAACTATATATTATGAAAATTAAAACAGGTTGTGTGGGGTTTCATGTGGCGTTTAAAGTGCCAAATAATGACACCGAAAGAATGGAAACCTTTCTAAACACACATGAATCATTCATGCGTGAAACGCATCATATCGATGGGGATGTAGAGCCTATTATTCTATGTTATGCCGTAATGAAAAGTCCAGAGTTCAACAATCCACTAGACCCAACTAGTGGAGAAACAGGCCATACGTTATATGGAATTACAGAAATATATAATGGCCCAGAGGGCGCTCAAGCGCATATGCAACTAGGACAACAAAGAGCAGAAATGTTTACGGAGCTTATAAACTTGACTGGGCAATATTGTGTCAGTGGAATATTAGGAGCGCCTGTTGTTCGATCTATGTAAAAAAATTAAAAATCAATTTTACATCATAAAAAAATATAAGGCATAAAAAAACCCACTCATTTGAGTGGGTTTTTTAATTGTTTTTGGAAAACGTATTATGCTTTCTTCACAAATGGAAGACCTGTTTTTTCATTTTCAACAATCTTTTTCCCAGCAGGAAGATCACACGAGTTTGAACGCTCATCTTTTGCGAAATAATAAATTGTTTGGTTTCTTCCACCTTTCAAGACAACGTCTTTAGTGTGTAAATAATACGTTTTTCCTTTGCTATTTTTAAATGAATATCCCATAATATAATTTTATTTTAGCCTAAATTACAAAAATTACTTTGGTAATACCAAAAAAATTATCAGATAAATACCATTTTTCTTAAGAAGTAGAGCTAATTGTTAATAAAATCCAATATTTTTGAAAAAATAAGCTCCAAATCTCGTGGCATTTCTGGAATTTCCCACGGATGTTTAGCCCCAAAAACATGATCCCCACCCCTAACTTTATAGATGATGCTTGCCTTGCTCCATAATTTTAATTGATTTGCTTCAAAAAAAGGTACAGTAGGATCTGCATCTCCATGAACAATAAGATGTGGAATACTAATTTTTGTGGCCGCATTTTCTATACTTAATCGATTTTCATGAGCTATAAAATCTTGATAAAACTGATAGTTGTGTGGCATTTTTTGTTTTGTTCGGCCGTTTTCAATAAAATACACCCCTTTTTCCTGCCAGATTTTTAGGGCTTCCCCTTGTGGAAATCTTGATTTATAATCACTTACTCCTGCTAGGGTGATTAGTTTTTTTACTCGAGAATCTTCTGATGTTTTAATTGTAACAACTCCTCCACCTCTACTGTGCCCCATTAAAATAAGGGTTTCAACATCCAATGCAATGTGATTTTTATAGCTGTTGGAAACCATTTCTATAACAGAATCTAAGTCATCAAGTTCTTTGGAATAGTTGTTTTCAGCAAAAGCGGCCAAATCTGGAAAATCTACGGGCTGAGTCACAGTTCCTCCATTGTGAGAAAAATTAAACTTTAAAAAAGCAATACCTTGTAAAGCAAATGCCTCTGCTAATAAATTCCATGCACCCCAATCTTTAAACCCTTTGTAACCGTGACAAAAAATAATTAGAGGGGCTTTTTGTATTGTATCGTTATAAAATAAATCGTATACAATAGAGCGCTTTTTTACTCTTTTGAGTTCTTTATTTAATGCCTTTACAATCATACTTCTTTTTCTAAAAATGGCAATTCGGGATCAAACAATTCGAGAAGTAGGCTTTTCATCTCGTTTTCAAAAGCTTGCAAAACCTCTGATGTGATATATTGTTGCTTAGAAGCTCCCAAACCTGATTTGTTCTTTTTAGTAAAATTTATAACCCTTGCTTTGAGGTTCTTAAATGAATAAATTCCAGCTACAGTTAGGCCCTCAAATGGTTGCCTTTTGCTTAAAATATAGGCATACATCAAAACCTGAAAGCTCTTGTTATGCTTCTTGTAGTCCTTTGTGATTTCATCCCATTCAATCAAATTCAAATCTATTTGCGAAACTTTTGAAGTCTTATAATCAATAATGCGCTGAGTCCCATTGCAAATATCAATACGATCGACATTTCCTTTTAATTTTATTGGAAATTCAAACTTAGGATATTGAAAATCAAATTTCACCGTCTCTTCAATAGATTGAATTAGGACTTCGTTTCCCTCTTTTATAAACTGAATTTCTTCATCTATAAAACTATGAATATACCGTTTCGCAATTTCATAACTAATAAAATTTTTACCCGTCGAAAGATCGCCTTCCTTATAAAGTTTTTTAAAAAAATGATATACTGTGTCTTGAATTTTTGGTTTGAGGGCCTCAAGTTTAGAAACCTCTAATTTATGACCAACAAAATTGGAGTAAAATTCTTTTAAAGTAAAATGAATCACACTACCAAAAGTACTGGCCTCTATGCTTTCTTCTAATTCATTGGGTTGTTCTATCCCAAGAATCTTGTAATTATAAAAATCAATAGGATTTCTTATGTATTGCCCAAGCGATGAGGGAGAAAAACCCTCTACTGCAATAAATTTTAGTTGCTCTATAATTTGTGGCGTTTTTATAACTTCTTGCAGTTTTAAATTTTGTGTAGAAATTTTTGGAACAACAATTTGATGTTTGAGGTTGTGAAGCCCTTCAAATTGTAGCTGTGCAATAAATCGACTTGGCTCTCCTCCATTCAATACGTCTGGTTCAGTATTATAAACAAGATGAATATTTCTAGCACGCTGCAATAGGCGGTAAAAATGATACGTATATATTGCGTCTTTTTCTTTATATGTTGGGAGACGGTTTTCTATCTTTACGTCAAAAGGGATAAAAGAATTTTGTGTTTTCCCTGCAGGGATAATCCCTTCGTTTACAGAAACTAAAATAACCGTTTCAAAATCTAAAACACGAGATTCCAACATCCCCATAATTTGCAATCCTTTGAGTGGCTCTCCTTTAAAGTCTAAAGTTTCTTTATTCAATAATTCTCGATACAAACCATGAAGCGTCTTAATAGAATTTATATAAGAATAAGTCGCATCTAAATGTTCAATTTGATTGAATAATTCTAGGAATCTTAGTAAATATTCCTTGGGTAAAAACTGTTTCCCTTTTTGAGCTTCATAAGATTTCTTTAGCTCAAAAATTAAGGCTTTAAATTGTTTTAAAGCATGTTTAGGTTGGTTATTCCAAGGTTCAAAAATAAGCTTAAACATTGACTCTAATTTAGGGGCAAAACCTATTAATTGATTTAGAGTGACTTGTGTATAGTTCTGATGTTTAATGGTCTTAAAAACATTATTGAGTTCAAGGGTATGATTTAAAAAAAATGGTGCAATAAAAGGGTGTGATAATAGCCCAATCACATCTTTATGATTATAGGTTCTAAAAGACGAACCCTGAAGTTGAAACCATTGTTCAATAAAAGAGGCAAATGGAATTTGACGCAGTGGCAAGCCCATTGTAACATTGATGTTCTCAATTTGTTTTGGAATCGAATTTAAAATTGGCAAGAGTAAGGACTCATCTGCTAGGACTAAAGCAGTGTTTTCAAGAGCATTTTCTTTGTATAAATAATCTAGAAGCTCTCCAATATATTTAACCTGACTAATATTTTTTGGGGTACCAGTAATTTGAATTTTTTTATGACTTTGATAATTTTTTGTAGACCAATTAAATTTATGTGTTTTAAAAAACTGCCACTCCTTTTTGTATTGCCGAATAAAATGCCCTGCATCATGAATAGGGCTATCTAAAAAAATGTGGTCTATATCCCAATAAATTTGTGCACGCTGTTGTTGTAACAACTCTTGAATAATGATAGATTCTGAAGAATTAAGGGCATTAAACCCTAAAAATATATGTTCGCCTCGACTCGTATTTTGAATATAATCTTCAAGGTTTTCTACAGCAGCTCTATACATTAAACCCTGATAACCCACACCTTTGTCTGTCAATTGTTGGTTGAAGCTGAAATAATACTCTTTTATTTGTTGCCAAAAATATAAGTACCCTTTTATCATTTTGGTGGGATTGGGGTCCAAAGACCAATGGTTCATTTTTTGAACTTCACTGATATAATCAAATATTTTTGGTGGTGAAACTAAGTATCTGTCAATTTCATTAAAATCCTGTACTACAATAGTAGCCCATTTTGAAAATTGATCAAACGGTTCTACTTTGTCCTTTGGGGTGAGGCTTTTGTAAACACTATAAAATTCGAAAAGAAGCTCTATTGAACTTATTTTTCTTAACTGAGATAGCTCTTCAATAAAGGATTCAATAGAACATATTTCTGGTAAAAAACTAGCCTTATCAATATAATTTGATAATTCTTGCTTCAAAAACAGACCTGCACGTTTGTTTGGAAGTATAAAGGTTAATCTTGATAAATCTTTCTCTTGATTTTTCAGTTCTTTGAGTATGTCCGAAATGAAGCTTCCCATACCCTAAAAATAAAAAACGCCTCGCAAAAGCGAAGCGTTTTTAAATTTATTTTTGAGATTTAGAAAATTAATTCGCCAATTTTACCTCAACACGTCTGTTCGTTGCGCGTCCAGCTTTTGTGTTATTTGAAGCAATTGGTGCTGTTTCACCATATCCAACTGATGTCAATCTTGAAGCGTCAACACCGTTAGTAGTTAAATAAGACACAACTTTTGCAGCTCTCGCCTCAGAAAGTTTCTGATTAAATTTCTCTGATGCTGTACTATCTGTATGTCCTTCCACAACAAAATTTGCTTTTGGATATTCTTTAAGAATCGCCACGATTGCTTGAAGTGTTTCGTTTGCAGCTTCCTTAATATTTGATTTCCCTGTATCAAAGTTGATTGTTCTTGCATAGCTAGTCAACTGAGCTTGCACTTCTTCATTTGGCGCCTCAGGGCAACCATTGTTTGCAACTGTACCAGCTTCATTTGGACATTCATCGTCTTTGTCTAAAACTGAATCGCCGTCAGTGTCAGGCCAAGGACATCCACCATTTGCTACATCTCCTGCAACAGCTGGACATTTATCTTCAGCATCTGCAACACCATCGTTGTCTGCATCTGGACATCCGTTTAAGGCAGCAACGCCTGCAACGTCTGGACAATTGTCTTTATTGTCAGAAATGCCATCGCCATCTGTATCTGGACAACCATTGAATTCTGCTAAACCAGCAACGTCTGGACATGCATCTTCTGAATCTTGTATACCATCACCATCAGTATCTGGGCAACCGTTAAATTCTTCTAACCCTGGCACTTCTGGACATGCATCTTTTTTGTCATAGATACCATCACCATCTGTATCTGTTCCTCCAAAATTCAAAGCAAGACCTAAAGAGTGTTGAAAATGTGTTGTCCCATAATCTAAGAAAGTATGCTTATAGCTTGACTGATATGTTAAGCCAAGGTTGTCAGAAAACCAATAAGAAAGTCCTAAAGTTCCATTTATTGTTGCAAAACCAATATTAGCGTCTGCATCTCCTCCAGAATTATTATTATATGGACCTTCTTGAAGCCAAGAATAACCTCCACCTAAACCAACAAAAGGTTCAATTTTGTCCAATCCTAAAACCTCTGACAAACTATATTTTACAATTCCATCAAGAGCATAATAATTTAATTCGCTAACCTTTACAGTTTCATTAGTTGCATAATTAGATCCCCATTTTTCAATTATATTAAAAGAACCTGTAATGCCAAATGAGAAGTTGTCATCTAAGTATTTGCTAAAACCAAATGAAGTTATTGATGGATAAATATTCCAGTGGCCCGTTGCATTGAAGAATTCATCAAAAATTTCTCCTTGAGGAGAAGGCTCTCCAACAGGATAAACATCAACTGCATTTATTCCTATAGAAATTTGCCATGGGTTGTCTTCGGTTTGTGCATTTACATTTGCTACAAAAGTTATTAGCATAAAAGTAAAAGCTAAACTTTTAAAATTTTTCATAATTTATTTAATTTTTTTTATAAGTTAAATTCTGTGCAAAAGTAACATGATAAATTCACTAAACAAATATAATACTAATAAATTATGCTTTTTGAATAAAAAAACTAATAACCAGTAAGTTATGAGATAATATTGAGGGCGTTCCCTACTTTTTTAAAAGCCTGAATTGCCATATCTAAATGATGTCTTTCATGGGCTGCTGAAAGTTGAACTCGAATTCTTGCTTTTTCTCTTGGCACAACAGGGAAGAAAAAGCCAATAACATAAATCCCTTCATCTAATAACATATTGGCCATTTTCTGTGCCAATTTTGCATCATACAACATTACTGGCACAATTGCAGAATCTCCATCAATAATATCAAACCCAAGAGATTGTAGGCTTTTTTTGAAATAGGTTGTATTTTCTTCTAATTTATCACGTAAACTCGTGTCGTTTGATAATAAATCAAACACTTTTATTGATGCCCCTACCAATGCTGGAGCTAAAGAATTTGAAAATAAATAAGGTCTTGAGCGTTGTCGAAGCATCTCTATTATTTCTTTTTTGCCTGTTGTATATCCGCCCATACCACCACCAAGAGCCTTACCCAATGTGCCTGTAATGATGTCTATACGACCAAGAACATTTTTCTCCTCTAAAGTGCCTATGCCTGTTTTTCCAATAAATCCTGCTGCATGACACTCATCAATCATTACTAAAGCATCATATTTTTCTGCTAAATCACAAATCTTATCTAAAGGCGCTACAAGACCGTCCATAGAAAACACGCCGTCAGTCACTATAATTTTGAATCGTGCCTGGCTATCATTTGCGGCTTTTAGTTGTGTCTCCAAATCTTGCATATCGTTATTTTTGTAACGGAAACGTTTTGCTTTGCACAAGCGAACTCCATCAATAATTGAAGCATGATTTAAACTGTCCGAAATTATAGCATCTTGATCAGTAAGTAGAGGTTCAAAAACGCCGCCATTGGCATCAAAAGCTGCAGCATACAATATCGTATCTTCTGTTTGATAAAATGAGGCTATTTTTTGTTCTAGCTTTTTATGAATGTCTTGAGTTCCACAAATAAATCGAACAGAAGCCATTCCAAATCCATGGGTGTCCATAGTATCTTTTGCTGCCTGAATTACTTCTCGATGATTGGCGAGTCCTAAATAATTATTAGCACAAAAATTTAAAACTGTTTGCCCAGTTTCTAATGTAATTTCAGCCCCTTGAGAAGACACAATGATGCGTTCCTCTTTATATAAGCCTTGCTCTTTTATATTTTCAAGCTCTTGCTTTAAGTGTTGTTTTATGGTTTTATACATAAGATTCGTTTAGGTACATAATTTTAGGTTCAGCTCTGGATGAATATAAACCAATATTTTTTTGTCAATTTTATAGCCCATTTGCTTAATAATTGATGCATAATTTTCTAATTGTTGCTGGTGTTTGTCATAATAAACTCCCGTTTTGTAATCTATTATTACAGCACGTTTTGCTTGAGTAATTACCAAGCGGTCTGGAATTATAATTTGACCTGTGCTCGTCATGATTTCTCGCTCATTATAAACCTCAACGTCTGTGCTAAAATAAGGTTTAAGTTGTGGATGAAAAACTATAGACTCCATAATTTTGCAAAGTTCATCACTTTGTGCTTGAGAAATTAACCCTTCATCCATTGCCGAATTGAGCACCATTTGAATGTCTGATGGCAAATATACTTTTGACAATAAAAAATGAATTAAATTTCCTTTTTCTACAGCCTCTTTTTGAGTGGTGTCCCAAAGATAATCTGCTTTTATTGCCATTGAAACATTCAACTGATGTTTTGGAGTTGAAATAAATTTCTTTTGAGGTGTCATTGGAATTTTTGGATCATCCTCTTGATCAATGGCTTCTATCTCACCAAAATTGTAAGACAAAATACCATCAATCCATTTGCCTTCTGCTTTAAGAAAACCTATCAATAAATCTGAATAGGTTTTAAAATCATCTTCTGATTTGGAAGCCCCCGATGCATTTCCAATAATATAGAGCTGTTCTGCTGCTCGTGTTAAGGTCACATAGAGCAAATTGATATTATCCAATTCTAATTTTGACTGATTTTCAATATATTTGGCTTCCCCCTCTGTGCCATAATGTTTAAAATCTTTATTATAATTCATTAGAAAAAACGGAAAATCTTCATGTAAGTGAGCAGTAGGCATCCATTCTTTTGGCTCTATTTCTTTATAAATATCAAGCTCTGCAAAAGGAAAAATAACAACCGGAAATTCTAGACCCTTGGATTTATGTACAGTCATAATTTGTACCGCGTCCATGCCTTTAGGAGAAACTATGCTAAGAGAACTTTTCTTTTGCTCAAAATATACCAGAAACTGTGATATATTGGAGGACTGTTTCTGAGAAAATTCAAAAACTATATCCAAGAAAAACTGAACATGTGCGTTCGTATCCTTAACTAAATGAAATGTTGTTACAATATATTCTGCAAGCTCATACACAGAGAATTGAATAGCAGCACGAGGGTCAAAATTAATGTCTAACTGAGTTAGTCCCGCAAAAAATGAAAAAGAATTTAACGATAAAAAATTCAATCTAAATTGATGACCATCTTCAATTTTGTGTTTATCAATTAAATAATTCAAAACATTCAATTTGGCAACAGCATTAGTAGTATCTTGAAGATATGAAAAGACATTAATTATCAGCTGAACTTCTTTAGATTCTGTAATTAATAATGTTTCATTTGAAATAATATCAAGCCCTTTCGAAATTAAATGATTGGCAACAGCCACTCCTTCTTTTCTTTTTCGTACTAATACGCAAATATCCTTATAAGACGCAAGGGGGCTCGAAGCCTTGTACTTTTTAATTGTTTTATAAACTTCATCAGCATAAAATAAATTTTTATCTGCACCTTTTTCAAAATCCAAAAAAGAAAGATGAACATAACCTTTTTTCTTTTTGTGAAAACCTTGGGGATCCTCGTCATAAAGTTCACCATGGGAAATGTTCGAAAAAATGACTTTCGAGCAATAAGAAAAGAAATCATTATTGAATTTTACAACTTTCTTAGTGCTTCTATAATTCACTGGTAAATCTGATACACTAGCCTTAACAGGTAAATCGTGGATATTGTTTTTTAGGTTGATAAACTGTTCGGGGTTGCCTCCACGCCAGCGATAAATTGACTGTTTTGCATCGCCTACCAACAAAATACTGCCATTTTCTGAGGCAACCGCATTAATCATCAAAGGAGTTAAGTTTGCCCATTGAAGTTCCGATGTGTCTTGAAATTCGTCAATAAAATAATGATTAAACTTTTCGCCAATACGCTCATAAATAAAAGGCGCTGGCTGTTCTTTAATTTCCTTTCCTATTATGGTATTAAATTCTGAAATCAAAAGGAGATTTTGAGACTCTTTTATAATATTAATTTCATTTTGAATAAGCGTTAAAACTGAAAGCGGCGTTATGTTGTTTTTGATATTCTTAAGATATCTCAAATGATAAACAGCTTTTTTTGTACTCTCGAATGCAGCCACCAAATCTGGGCGCATAGCATCAATTTTTTGACAAATATCAGCTGGTGTTTTTTTTGAATATAATGACGTTGTTTCAATATTTTTTTGCCAAACGGAATCAAATTTAATGTCAAATTTTTTGGCCGCTAAGGTGGAAAAATGTTTAGGGAGAGAACCTCTTATAAAATCTGAAAAACTAATCCCACTTGAATTTATAAGTTTTAAAATTTGTGATGCTTCTTCTGCTGTTTGATGCTCAATGGTTTTATACTCCTTATTTACTTTTGCTTTCAATACATCAAAAGCATCTAGCTTTTGGTTGGACAAAAGTTCTAAGTAAGGAAGGGCGGTTTCTTTTGTGAGTAGCTTTGCAGATTTAAATAAGTCTAGAGCAATATCCCAACTTTTATCATCGTCTGATTTTTCAATGGCATAGTCGAGTAAAACACGTGTAAGCGCTTCTTCTTTTCCCGTTTTGGAAATCACTTGATCTACCGCTTTTTGCAATAAGGCATCTGTGTCTAGCTCAACTTCAAAGTTGACAGGAAGATGCAAGTCAAATGCAAATGTTCTTACAAGACGCTGATTGAATTTATCTATTGTTGAAACATCAAATCCTCCATAATTATGTAAAATTTTCTGAATTAATTGTCTGGATTTCTGATGAATAAATTTTGGAGTCTTATCAAGTTCTTTGACTAAATCGGAAAATAAATCATCTTTAGTTTCTAAAATTTTTGGCGATGAAAAACTTAACAAGGCTGCTATAATTCGATTTTTCATTTCGTCAACAGCCTTATTGGTAAACGTAATAGCAAGGACATGACGATGAGGCAAGTAAGCACTAGAGGTCAAAACAATTTTTAAATAGTCTTTGACTAAAGTATATGTTTTTCCACTTCCTGCAGAGGCATTATATATCTTAAAGTTCGACGCTAACACTAAATTAAATTTATACCAAAATAAACAATCTTAATTATATACATCACTAAATATAGATTGAAAATTGTAAATTTGACATAAAATATTTAATCCTTAAAACAAATACATATGGCTTTTGAATTACCAAAACTAAACTATGCATACGACGCTTTAGAGCCTCACATTGATGCAAGAACAATGGAAATACATCATTCTAAACATCACAATGGATATACTACAAAATTGAATGCTGCAGTTGAAGGAACCGCACTTGAAAATGAAAGCATCGAATCTATTCTAGAAAACCTAGACATGTCTAATGGTGCTGTGCGAAACAATGGTGGTGGTTTTTATAATCACAGTTTATTTTGGAGTATTATGGATCCAAATGACAAAGGAGAACTTTCAGGAGATTTAAAAGATGCTATTGTTGATGCTTATGGATCTGTCGATGCATTTAAAACTGCTTTTTCTACAGCGGCTGCTACACAATTCGGTTCTGGGTGGGCTTGGCTTTGTGTTCATAAAGGCGGAAAAGTAGAGGTTTGTTCTACACCAAATCAAGACAATCCACTTATGCCAGGAGTGTCCTGTGGTGGCACGCCTATTTTGGGGCTTGATGTCTGGGAACATGCTTATTATTTAAATTATCAAAATAGACGCCCAGATTATATCAATGCGTTTTTCAATGTTATCAATTGGAATGAAGTGGCTAAAAGATTTGAAGCGGCAAAGTAAAACTTACAAAACGTTGTAAAATAAAAAAGGTGAACAGATGTTCACCTTTTTTGCCCCAAATCTACCATGAACTTAACCTACTTATGTTATGGTGATTCAAATATATACTTAAATTAGTTAGCAGGATTGTTTTTTAGATGAAATGCATTTTTTTTAGATGAAATGCATTTTCTTAATAAGCTCGCTCATTTTTCCCCTCATAAAAATTAATAAAGGCCTGATTAACTACTCTATTGCCTCCATCGGTTGGGTAGATCCCCGTAAAATACCAATCTCCTAAATTTTGAGGACATGCCTTGTGTAAATTTTCAATCGTTTGGAATATAATCACAACTTCTGCATTAATCTCTTCATCACTCAACAATTGTGAAATTTTTTGTGAAATTTGTTCTGCTGTAAAAGGAGCATAAATCTCTTTTACAAAATTCTTTACCTCATGATCGCTTAAATTTTCTTGTGCCTTACACTTGGCATATACCTCATCAACAAGATTCATTTTATTTTGATCTTTTAGCAAAGCCAGTGCTGCACGGAATGCAACAAGCCCTTCTAAATTTGCCATATCTATACCATAGCAATCTGGATAACGTATTTGAGGTGCAGAGGACACCACAACAATTTTCTTTGGCGAAAGACGATCTAGCATTTTAAGAATACTCTTCTTTAGTGTTGTCCCACGTACAATGCTGTCATCTATAATAACAAGGTTGTCTTCTTTTTTAATTACACCGTATGTAATATCGTATACGTGTGCTACCAAGTCATCTCTACTGCTGTCTTCAGTAATGAAAGTCCGGAGTTTAACGTCTTTAATAGCAATCTTCTCTATACGGGTATGTTGGGATAATATTTGAGTTACTTTTGCCGCAGATAATGATCGTTTCCCCTTTAGTATTTGCTCTGTTTTTGTATTATTTAAAAAGGCTTCTACAGACTCAACCATTCCAAAAAATGAAGTCTCTGCAGTATTTGGAATAAATGAAAATACGGTGTTTTTTATGTCGTTATCAATATGCTTTAGAACTTCAGGGACAATCAATTTCCCTAGCATTTTACGTTCTTTATAAATTTCTGCATCACTTCCTCTCGAAAAATAAATGCGTTCAAAAGAGCAGGCCTTGCGAACTGTTGGTTCCAAAATTTTACTGATTTTTGTTTGGCCAGACTTTTTAGTAATTATTGCATGCCCTGGTGGAAGCTCCTCAACAGATTCAAAAGGCACATTAAAAACAGTCTGTATTACAGGGCGCTCAGAAGCAACTACCACAACCTCATCATCGATGTAGTAATATGCTGGTCGAATCCCTGCTGGATCGCGCAACACAAAAGAATCACCATGACCAATCATTCCTGCCATGGCATACCCACCATCCCAATTTTTTGCAGATTTTTTTAAAATCTTTTTTATACTTAAACGTTCTGCAATCAATGGCGAACACTCCATTTTGGTGTATCCTTCTTTTTTAAGTTTTTTATACATTTTAGATACTGCATCATCTAGAAAATGACCTATTCTCTCCATGATTGTAATTGTATCTTTATATTCTTTTGGGTGCTGGCCAATTTCTACTAAATTGCTAAACAATTGTCGTACGTTGGTCATATTAAAATTTCCTGCAAGAATCAAATTGCGATGCATCCAATTGTTTTGCCTTAAAAAAGGATGAACACTCTCAACACTGTTTTTGCCAAAAGTTCCATAGCGTACGTGACCTAACATGACTTCGCCTAGATACGGAACAAGCTTTTTTTGGGTTGTAATATCATTTACACAATCGGGATTTTTTTCCAATACATCATTAATACGTTGATTAATCTGAGCAAAAACATCCTGGATAGGTTGCTGTGCTACAGATCGTACTCGACTTATGTAGCGCTCCCCAGGGTTCATGTCCAATTTTATACTCGCAAAACCAGCACCATCCTGTCCACGATTATGCTGCTTTTCCATGATTAGGTACATCTTATTGATGCCATAAAAAGCGGTGCCGTATTTTTCTTTGTAATACTCTAGGGGTTTTAAAAGACGTATGTGGGCTATGCCACACTCATGTTTAATTGCATCACTCATGTATGAAAGTGGTGTTGTGGGTGGTTTGTATTTTATAAACTAACATTTATGCTCTAAAATAAAACATTTTAGGTAAGTTCTATATCAAATTGGGTTAAATTTTTAAATAATTGAAGGCGACGAAAAACTTCTTTTGAATCTAAATGACACATTCTTTCTGTGCCAAACTTTTCTACACAAAAAGAGGCTAATGCAGAGCCGTATATCACCGCTTTTTTCATGTTTTCAAAAGAAAAATCATTTGTTTTTGTCAAATATCCTGCAAATCCTCCTGCAAATGTATCGCCAGCACCTGTTGGATCAAAAACCTCTTCTAAAGGTAGTGCAGGTGCAAAAAATACGTTCTCTTTATTAAACAATAAAGCGCCATGTTCTCCTTTTTTTATAACAACATATTTTGGGCCCATCGTATAAATCTTTCGTGCAGCTACTACCAACGAACTTTCATTAGTCAACTGTCTTGCTTCTTCGTCATTTATGGTTAGGATATCAACTCTTTTTATAACTTGCAATAAATCTTCCAGAGTATTTTCCATCCAAAAATTCATGGTGTCTAGAATCACTAATGCATTTTTATTTACAACTTGATCTAAAACACTAGACTGAACTAAGGGGTGTAGGTTGCCTAGCACAACAACGCTTGAATCTTTAAAATTATCAGGTACAACGGGCTGAAAATCAGATAAAACATTGAGCTCTGTAGACAAAGTGTCTCTAGTATTCATGTCGTTGTGATAACGACCACTCCAAAAAAATGTTTTCCCAGTAGGTATAATTTCTACAGCAGAAATATCAATATTATGATGACTTAAAAGTTGTAAATACTCATCTGGAAAATCACCTCCTACAACTGATACAATAGCACTTTCTACATTAAATTGTGAAGCCGAAAGCCCAATGTAGGGCGCAGAGCCTCCAAGAATTTTATCGGTTTTGCCAAAGGGTGTTTCAATAGCGTCAAATGCAACAGTCCCAACAATCAATAATTTACTCATGAAAGCTACTTAGAAATTTAAACTACAAAGTTAAGTAAATTTAAAGGCTTAATGAAATAAAAAAACTTCTAAAATCTCACTTATTTCCTCCCAAAATCTGCTGGGATTTCGCCCCATGCTTTGGTTTCCCATTTAACAATTTTTGTTGCAAAAGAATTGTTTTTTAACCACATTTCTGCTCGAGAGACAAGCTCAAAAAGAGGTTGATTTTCTGTACTTCGCTGCAATTTTGTGTTGCACTTTTTTTTCTTAACCCAACTCATAGCTGTTCTAGAATCTGAGTACAAAATTTTGTTGCTATTTTCTTTTTGTAATAAGGCTAATCCATGTACTAATGCTAAAAATTCTCCAATATTATTAGTGGCCTCTTGAAATGGTCCTTTATGAAAAAGTAATGCCTTTGTTTTTGTATCTACACCACGATATTCCATCACGCCAGGATTTCCGCTAGAAGCAGCATCTACAGCAATAGAATTATAATTTGGAAGGCCTATTCTGTTTAATTCATTAACAGAAAGTGCTTCTTTTCTATTTTTATTTTTGCCAACATAATCTTCATAGTTCTCCTTATATGCTTTTTGCGCCATCGCTTTAGAAGAGAAAGACTTGTATTGTGCCCCTTGAAAATTCTTAATTTGCAACTGACAATCCGTCCATGTATCAAAAACACCGGTTTGATGGCCCTTCCAAACGGTATAATATTTCTGGTTCAATTTAGCCATTCTTTGTTAAAAGATCTTTTATAACAATAGGAAAGTGCGCCATTTCGAGTTGATGTATTTTTTTAGCAACATCTTCGGGAGTGTCATCTTTATCAACAGTACATTTGGCTTGAAAAACAATAGCGCCTTCATCATAATTTGCATTAACATGATGAATAGTAATCCCTGTTTCTTTGACTTTTGCCTCAACCACAGCATTGTGTACATGCATTCCATACATTCCTTTTCCGCCAAAGTTTGGTAATAATGCTGGGTGAATATTTACAATTTTCTGCTGAAACTTATGGATTATATGCTCTGGAAATTTCCATAAAAACCCCGCCAATACAATAAAATCTATTTTATAATCTAACAGCCGACTTAAAACTCCCTTTGGCTCTAAAAGTTGAGTTTTATTGAAAATAAAAGTATCAACATCTAGTGATTTGGCGCGCTCCAAAACCAGTGCATTTGGGTTATTGGAAAGAACCAAAACCACGTTTGCAGTGGAGTCTTTTTGAAAAAATTCAATGATATTTTGGGCATTTGACCCAGATCCTGAAGCAAAAACAGCTATTTTTTTCATTATTTTCTAAATCTTATGACTTTTATGACTACAAAAAAAGGAATAAAATATTTAATATCACCCAAAATCTATAGATCATTCTCTGATATTTAAAAAGATACGGCACATTTTTTGAGTATTCATTATTTTTAAAATAAAGTTTTTTATTTTTGCACCCTAACTAAAACTTAAAAATAAACTATTATGTCAGACATTGCATCAAGAGTAAAAGCGATTATCGTTGACAAATTGGGTGTTGATGAAAACGAAGTAGTAAATGAAGCAAGCTTCACAAACGATCTAGGAGCCGATTCATTAGATACTGTAGAACTAATAATGGAATTCGAAAAAGAATTTGATATTCAAATTCCAGATGACCAAGCTGAAAACATTGCAACTGTTGGTCAAGCTATTTCTTATATAGAAGCAGCAAAGTAATATCTATTAATAATTTTTTATGAACTTAAAGCGAGTTGTAGTCACTGGGCTTGGTGCGCTAACGCCTATAGGAAATAATAAAGACGACTATTGGAATGCCCTAGTGGCAGGAAAAAGCGGTTGTGCTCCCGTGACATATTTTGACACGGAACATTTCAAGACAAAATTTGCTTGTGAACTAAAGAATTATAATGTCTCTGACTTTTTTGATCGAAAAGAAGCCAGAAAAACGGATAAGTTTGCGCAATATGCTATGGTGGCTTCTGATGAAGCCATCATAGATGCCAAGCTCGACTTAGACACAATTGACAAGTTTCGTGTTGGAGTCATTTGGGGTGCTGGAATTGGTGGTATTGATACCTTTCAAACAGAAGTTACAAATTTTGCAACAGGCAACGGCGCACCGCGATTTAACCCATTCTTTATTCCAAAAATGATTGCAGATATTGCTCCTGGTAATATCTCTATCAAATATGGATTTATGGGGCCAAACTACACAACTGTATCAGCTTGTGCTTCTTCGGCAAATGCAATCATTGACGCCTTAAATTATATAAGGTTAGGGCATTGTGATGTTATTGTGACAGGAGGAAGTGAAGCAACAATTAATGAAGCTGGAATGGGCGGATTCAATGCGATGCATGCCCTCTCAACAAGAAACGAAAGCCCTGAAACTGCTTCAAGACCATTTGACGCTACACGTGATGGATTTGTATTAGGCGAAGGTGCTGGGGCGCTAGTGTTGGAAGAATACGAGCACGCCAAAGCAAGAGGTGCTAGAATTTATGCTGAACTTGCTGGTGGAGGTCTTTCATCAGATGCATACCACATGACTGCTCCACATCCAGAAGGCATTGGAGTCACGGCTGTGATGAAAAACTGTCTAGAAAACGCTGGGTTAAAACCTGAAGATGTTGATGCAATCAATACTCATGGAACCTCAACACCACTGGGTGATGTTGCTGAACTGAAAGCCATCACTAGAGTGTTTGGTGATCATGCTAAAAACATTAATATCAACTCAACAAAATCCATGACTGGACACCTCCTTGGGGCTGCTGGAGCTATTGAGGCTATTGCCTCAATTCTTTCGATACAACATGGAATTGTCCCGCCAACAATCAACCACACTACAGTGGATGAAAATATTGACCCAAATTTAAATCTTACCCTTAATAAAGCTCAAAAAAGAACGGTAAACGTTGCTATGAGTAACACCTTTGGTTTTGGAGGTCATAATGCTTGTGTTGTTTTTAAAACTTTAGATGAGTAGGTTTTGAACTACATTCAAAACATACTCAAACTACGCCACAAAAAAAACAATAAACTTAGTAACGCTCTTGAGCCTATATTGGGATTTAAACCAAAAAAAATCCACTATTACGAAAGGGCTTTTACGCACCGCTCTACAAACAAAAAAGATGAGATTGGCAATCCATTCAATTACGAACGCCTAGAATATGTTGGGGATGCCATTTTAGGCGCTGTAGTAGCGCACTATCTTTATCTGTCAATTCTTGATGCAAACGAAGGCGATCTAACAAAAATGCGATCAAAAATAGTAAGCCGTTCACATTTGAATAAAATAGGCAAAGGACTTGATCTAATCGCTCTCTTAGATTCTAAATTGGAAAACTCAAAATTTGGAGATAATATTCACGGGAATCTGTTTGAAGCCCTTATTGGTGCTATTTTTTTAGATCGTGGATACAGCGTGAGTGAAAAATTTATTTTTGACAGTGTAATAGATCCACATGTAGACATTGACCAACTTGAAGGCAAAGTTATAAGCTACAAAAGTCTTATGGTAGAATGGTGTCAAAAAGAGAAGAAAAGAATTAAATATTTGAGGTGTCATGACGAGGGCGTTGATGAAGTAAAACATTTCTCTGTTTTGCTAGAAATTGATGGTAAAATAATTGCAAAAGCCCGTGCCACTTCAAGAAAAAAAGCCGAAGAAAAAGTAAGTCAGAGAGGGTATTTTGCGCTTCAAGACAAAATACAATTGTAAGACAATTACTAAGGACACTGATTTTTACGATATCGTTTTCGTAATAATTTAACACCACGTACTTGTTTAAATAAGTTGTATTTGCGGTTTTATCTCTATATTTACAGCAAAGTTTTGAATTGAATCATGGCAGTACATAAGCTTGTTTTAGATGATTTTGTAGACGCTAATTATTCACTTTTTGCCATCCATTGTGACTTAGAAGATTACCGCCTTGCTTCTTACATAAATCAAGCTCTAAATACACACCTAAAGCGCACAAAAGAGGATGTTGACTTTAGTGATAACGTGGCTGCTTTTTCTTTATTTGAATGGGAAAATTCAAATTTGAAAACTACTTGGAATTTAATAAAAAATAAATGTCTTGTTGAAGATAGTTCAATAGACTTAGGCTTGTTTTTGGAGCAAACGGAGAAAAACTGGACTACCCATTATTTAATTGACGAACACCCAAAGGTGGGATATTTTTTAAAGGTAAGTGGCGGCAATAGCAATGATGTCAAAATAGCTCAAAAACTACAAAAAATCCCGGCCATAAACATGGCCTATACAATTAATGTTGAAGAACTAAAATCAAAAGATTACTTAATACTAAATTAATGTCATACAAAAGAAAAAAGACCAAAATTGTTGCCACATTAGGCCCGGCCATAGACTCAAAAGAAATGTTGTTAAAAATGGTTGCTACTGGGGTAAATGTCTTTAGAATAAACTTTTCTCATGCTGACTATGAAGAAGTAAAAAAAAGAGTTCGTTTTATTCGTGAAATTAATGAAGAGCATGGCTACAATGCAGCAATTTTGGCGGATCTTCAAGGTCCAAAATTAAGAGTTGGTGTAATGAAAGATGATGTTGTAGTAGCGCCGGGAGATGAGATTGTTTTTGCAACTGGAACACGATTTGAAGGCACAAAAGAACGTGTATATATGACGTATGATCGCTTCCCTATGGATACCAAGCCTGGCGAGCAAATTTTATTAGATGATGGCAAGCTAATTTTTGAAGTTGTGTCCACAAACAATAAAGATGAAGTCAAAGCTAAAGTGATACAAGGAGGGCCTCTAAAATCTAAAAAAGGGGTTAATCTTCCCAATACTAATATTTCTCAACCAGCGTTGACAGAAAAGGATAAAAAAGATGCACTCTTTGCTATTGAACAAGAAGTTGACTGGATTGCGCTTTCATTTGTGCGTAACCCAGAAGATTTAATGGAGCTTGAAGCAATTATTTCTGAACATAGCGACTATAAAATCCCCATTATTGCAAAAATAGAAAAACCAGAGGCTGTTCAAAACATTGATAAAATCGTAGCCTACTGCGATGGGCTCATGGTTGCACGTGGCGATCTTGGTGTTGAAATCCCTGCACAAGAAGTACCGCTAATTCAAAAACAATTGGTTCTGAAAGCAAAAAGTGCTAGAATCCCTGTTATTATTGCAACTCAAATGATGGAGTCAATGATCACTAGCCTAACGCCAACTAGAGCGGAAGTCAACGATGTTGCCAACTCTGTTATGGACGGCGCAGATGCAGTAATGCTTTCTGGTGAAACTTCTGTTGGGCAATACCCTGTTCAAGTCATTCAAAAAATGTCGGACATCATCAAATCTGTAGAATCATCAGATTTAATTCATGTCCCTCAAAAACATCCACACATCAAAACAAAGCGTTACATAACTAAATCCATTTGCTACCATGCAGCAAATATGGCTAATGAAATCAACGCAAGAGGCATCACAACTCTAACAAATAGTGGATATACTGCTTTTCAAATTTCGGCTTGGCGACCAAAAGCTCATATTCTTGTTTTTTCATCAAATAAAAGAATTATTTCTCGACTCAATTTGTTGTGGGGCGTACGTGCATTTTATTATGATAAACTTGTATCTACCGACGAAACCGTAGAAGATGTGAATAAGATTGCACTAAAAAAGGGCTATCTAGAAGCTGGAGATATGGTCATAAGTTTAGCTGCAATGCCAATTCAAGAAAAAGGAATGGTAAATACATTACGAGTTACAGAAGTGAAAGAGAACAATTAAAACTCAAATTTTAGCTGTACCGATATGTCTTCTGAAATTATTGGTGTTTTAACCTCGCTATTTAAGTTAGAAATTGATATCCCAACAAGCCGTACAGAATTTTGGAGTCTTTCTTGAAAAAGTAACTCTTTTGTGTGTTCCAAAATTACATCCTTAGAAGAGACATAATACGTCAAGGTTTTACTTCTTGTTTGGAGTTTAAAATCGCTGTATTTTATTTTTAAAGTAATTGTTTTTCCTGCAATTTGTAGCTGATGCAAGCGCTTTGAAACTTCTTCTGCAATTTGGTCTAACTTATCAATGATAAAAAGCTCACTCGATAAATTATTTGAAAAAGTCCGTTCTGCAGCAAGTGATTTTCGAATGCGATTTGGCTTTACAGAACTATTATGAATACCCCGAACTACGTTATAATAATAGCTCCCCGATTTTCCAAAATGTTTATCCAAAAAAGAGACTGATTTTTGTTTCAAATCGAGCCCTGTAAAAATTCCTAGCTCATACATTTTCTTTGCTGTTACTTTTCCAATACCATGAAACTTTCGAATGTCCAAAACTTCTAAAAATTGTATAACTTCTTCTGGTGGCACTGTTTTTTGACCGTCTGGCTTATTGTAATTACTTGCCACTTTAGCAATGAATTTATTTATAGAAATCCCTGCAGAAGCCGTAAGCCCTACTTCTTTTCTAATTTTTTCTCTTATTTCTTTTGCAATCAACGAAGCACTTTGAATTCCCTTTTTATTTTCAGTGACATCAATATAAGCTTCATCTAAAGAAAGAGGTTCTACAAGTTCTGAGTATTCAAAAAATATTTTTCTTATTCGAGATGATAATTCTTTATAGCGATCAAATCGTGGGGATACAAAGACCAGTTCTGGACATAGCTTAGCAGCTAAAGCTCCTGACATAGCACTACGTACACCAAATTTTCGAGCCTCATAACTTGCTGCACTTACCACTCCGCGCTGTTTACCACCACCAACCGCTAGTGGTAGTCCTTTTAATTTAGGATTATCCATCTGTTCAACAGAGGCATAAAATGCATCCATATCGACATGTATAATTTTTCGAATTGGTAAATCGCTCAACATAGTGTAAATTTAAGGCTTCTAATTAATACCTTATTTTTTTGTGATAGAAATCGAACGTAAATTTTTAGTCAAAAACGAAACCTACAAATCCGAATCCATCAAAAAACAATTAATAACTCAAGGTTATTTAAGTTCAGATCCAAAACGTTCTGTTCGTATTCGTATTTGTGAACAAAACGCTTTTATTACAATTAAAGGAAAAACTTCTACAAGTGGCACTTCTAGATATGAATGGGAAAAAGAAATCAATGTTGAAGATGCAAAACAATTGATGTTGCTTTGCCACGAAGGAATTGTCACTAAAATTAGATATGTGATTCCTTTTAAAAATCATACATTTGAAGTGGACGAATTTTTAAAAGACAATAGCGGACTTGTTATTGCTGAGATTGAACTTTCTAACGAAAATGAAGATTTTGAGCGCCCGAGATGGTTAGGAAAAGAAGTTACTGGAATAAAAAAATATTATAACAGTCAATTAAGTCAAAACGCTTATGTAAACTGGTAAAAACAAAAAAATAACCCAAAATAAAATAGAGATGTCACAAACAATTAATATCAAAGAAACCCTTCAAGCCTTAAATATTGAGGCCAACAATTCTGGTACTTCAACGGGAAATCAATGGTTTTCTTCCAAAAATACAATAGCTTCTTTTTCTCCTGTTGATGGTTGCCAAATAGGAACTGTATCTGAAACAACAGCAGAGCAATATGAAAATGTGATGAATACTGCTTCAGAAGCCTTTAAAACATGGCGAATCCTACCTGCACCACAACGTGGAGAAATTGTTAGGCAATTTGGTGAACGCTTAAGAGACCTTAAAACCCCACTGGGGAAACTAGTATCTTATGAAATGGGGAAAAGTCTACAAGAAGGGCTAGGAGAGGTACAAGAAATGATAGATATCTGCGATTTTGCTGTTGGGCTTTCACGTCAATTACATGGGCTAACAATGCATTCTGAACGACCAGGACACAGAATGTATGAACAGTACCATCCTCTCGGAATAGTAGGCATTATTTCTGCATTTAATTTCCCTGTTGCTGTATGGGCATGGAACACAGCATTGGCTTGGATATGTGGTGATGTTTGTGTTTGGAAGCCTTCAGAAAAAACACCATTATGTGGCGTAGCTTGCCAGAAAATTGCTGCCGAGGTTTTTGCAAAAAACAACTTACCAGAAGGAATTTCTTGTTTAATAAATGGTGACTATAAAGTAGGTGAACTTTTAACGAAAGACACGCGAGTACCTTTAATTTCTGCAACAGGATCAACAAGAATGGGAAGAATTGTAGCAAAAACTGTAGGTGAACGCCTAGGAAAGTCACTCCTTGAATTAGGCGGTAATAATGCAATTATTGTGACCCCAGATGCTGATATAAAAATGACGGTTATAGGTGCTGTTTTTGGTGCTGTAGGGACTGCCGGTCAACGCTGTACATCTACTCGCCGATTAATTATTCATGAGTCTATCTATGATAAAGTAAAAACAGCTGTGGTAGAAGCCTACAAACAGCTTCGAATTGGAAACCCCTTGGATCAAAAAAATCATGTGGGTCCTCTCATTGATACTGATGCCGTAAAGAATTATCAAACCGCATTAAAAGCTGTAGTTGCCGAAGGTGGAAATCTTATTGTTGAAGGCGGTATACTACAAGGCGAAGGTTATGAAAGTGGCTGTTATGTAAAACCCGCCATTGCAGAAGCCAAAAATAGTTTTGATATTGTTCAGCATGAAACTTTTGCACCTGTCTTATACTTATTGAAATATTCTGGATCAGTAGAGGATGCTATTGCCTTACAAAACAATGTAGCTCAAGGGCTATCCTCAGCCATAATGACAAATAATCTTCGAGAGGCAGAGCTGTTCTTGTCTCATGCTGGTAGTGACTGTGGGATTGCAAATGTAAATATTGGGACTTCAGGAGCGGAAATTGGTGGCGCTTTTGGTGGCGAAAAAGATACTGGTGGGGGTAGAGAATCTGGAAGTGATGCTTGGAAAATATATATGAGAAGACAAACTAACACCATAAATTATACAACAGAACTTCCTTTAGCTCAAGGCATTAAATTTGATTTATAGCGGGTAAGATTTTTTAAAATAATCAAAAAAGTCACATAATAATGCGACTTTTTTTTGTTTTATGTGTCTAAACACATACGGTAGCACACTTTTGTGTCACTGAATATAAACTAATAACTAAAATACATGAGTAAAAAAACAATCTACTTATTAGGGATTTTGGCAACCCTAATCATTGGTTTTTTTCTGCATTGGCATTTCTGTTGCAATGAAGATTGTACAAAAAATGCTATCGTAGATGAAACTTCACAAGGAAATGCCTCTGCTCCATTGACGTTCAAGTTTGAAGACGGTGATATCACCATACGTAGCAATGATAATTTTAATTTTATGTCATCTAACCATGCTATAGTACAGCCTCTTTCTGAAGATTTATTGTCTTGTGTTAAAGAAATGATTACACATCTCAGCAAAAACAAAGACAAAAGTATAAATATCACAGGATTTTTTAAAGAGGAGGAAAACAACCCATCCAATTTTGAAAATTTAGGAATCGCTCGAGCAAAAGCCATAGAAAGATTCTTAATAGAACATGAATTGTCTGCTAACCAGATTTCTACTTTCGGGGAAAAAGATAATACTCTTGTTCCTGACCAAAACGATATTCTTTATGGGCCATATGAGTTTAGTGTAAAAAATCTCAATGATAAGTCTAAGCAGAAAAACGCAATGAAAGAAAGTATAATGAAAGACCCTGTGCTCATTCAATTTTCGAAAACTAAATCATACGCTGTTTTAAATACAAAACAAAAAAACAAAAGAAAAGCACTGGCTAATTATCTAAACTCATCAGATGATGCAAGTTGTACTATTGTAGGGCATACCGATAGTGCATGGTCTGATGAAAGTAACATGAGACTTGGAAAGAAAAGAGCTGAGTTTACAAAAAGAAAATTACTAGAATATAACGTTGATAGGGCAAAGATCAAAACAATTTCAAAAGGTGAAACTGCACCTATTGCAACAAACAAAACCGAAAATGGGAAAGCCCAAAACAGAAGAACAGAAGTAATAATTAATTAAAAAAATAAAACACTATGAATACATGTATATTAATCCACTTTATCGTTGGGATTTTATCTGCAATTTTTGGATATCTATTAGGAAGATTATTTGGAAAAAGAAGTTGTGGAAATTGTGACGAATGGCAAGGAAAAATTATAACTCTTGAAAAAGAATTGAGTGATTGTAAAGACAAAAACAGTTCGCTACACAAGCAATCTTTAACAACAGCTACTCCACAAAAATCAGTAATCTCCTACGCTTTTGATAGTGGTCTGGCAAAAAGTATATTTGGCAAAAATATCAAAGAAAATGATCTTACTGTTGTTGAGGGTATTGGCCCAAAAATTCAGAATCTTTTTCATAAAAATAACATTAAAACTTGGAAATCTTTATCAAACTGTAGTGTTCAAAAATGTCAATCTATACTTGACGATGCAGGTGAAGCCTACAGAATTCACAATCCTGGAACATGGCCAAAGCAAGCAAGATTGGCCTACGAAGGAAAATGGGAAAAACTACATAAGTGGCAGGAAGAATTGGATGGTGGAAGATAAAAAAATTTAAAATTAAATTAAAAAACCCTACCAGTGTAGGGTTTTTTTAATTGTACTTCACTTTTCGTAAAATACGCATAGCCTCTTTATACAAGCTGTATGTATACTCGCTGTATTTTGCTAGTAAAGGTTTGGACACTTCTAGCTGATGTAATGCCAAATCGAAACCATTGAAGTGACAAATTAAATATGTGATAGGAAGATTTTTTAAATCTTCTTGTTCGTGTTTTTTTAATGTTTTTTGAGTTTTTAATTTTTCTAATAAGGCATTGTTGATGTTATAAATATGGTGGAGGGTTTTTTTATCATAAATTGGTGGCTGAAATAAAAGCTTGGTTTCAATATTGTATTGAGCATTATCAAAAAAAGTAATGCTTGTTTCTTCAAGTTTTAAATATTTGTTTTGTGCGTTCAGACCAAAATTTACATATTCAATAATCTTAAAACAATCCGTGTCATATATAATTTCAACTTCATCAAGCGTAGAATAAAAAAGACGCACCTGCTCATTAATAAGTTCAATATCTACTCTTGAATAAAAGGTTTGATTTTTGACGACTTTCTTTTGTCCCGACCAACACATCACAAAATATTCTTTAAAAACATGATACATAGGACTGTAGTCTTTTCTGTTGTTCATAAAGTCAAATACGCCGTCCAAAGTATATTGTATGTTATTTTGGGCATGCTGCTCAATCGCTTTAACAATTTTTGAGTTGCTATCATTCAGCTTCAAATCAAACACCTTTGGCATACTGATACTACCGTCTCTAAAAAAAACGGATCCTCCATAGTATTTCCAAATATTCTTTCGTAATGCTGTTATGGTATTGGTTGATTTTGCTCTAATTGTAACCAACCCTACTACTTTGTCGTTTGAAAGATGAGGAAAAGGAATATTTTCATATTGAATTACTGGGGGATGCTCTAGATATGCATTAATTAAATTCTGAATTTTACTATCATCAAAAAAATCTACACCAATAATTTCATTTGACGGATCATCTATGCCAATAATTATGTAGGAATTATTCTCTGGATTGCTATTGGAAAGTGCACAAATGTGCTTCAAAAATTTTGCTTTGCCCTCTTTTTCTGAAATATTAATTTGCCGCTTTTTATCATAAAAACTATTCTCATCATTATGAGCGAGTAAGTTTTTTATCAATAAGCGTTTATTAATCATATGAATAGATTTTAGGGAACGTCATGTCCCTGACTCGCAACTAAAATCTTGAACCAATCTTCTGTCGATAATTTTATAGAAAGTGCTCGGATAGCCGATTGAATTCGATCCTTTTTTGTTGTTCCAATGATGGGATGAATTTTTGAAGGATGATTCAAAATCCAGGCCAAAAGTAATTGATCTTCGCTTGAATTGTATTTTGTTGAAAGCTCAGAAATTTGTTTTTTCAGTCGCTGTTTTTTAGCAACGTCTTCTAAATTGAAATATGACCGGAGTGGTCCCCAAGCCATGGGTATAATTTTATGTTGTAATAATTTATCTAAAGTCCCGTCAAAAAGAGCTTCGTGTTGTACAACTGAAAATTCAATTTGATTAATGTCTATGAGGCCTTCAGACATCATTAATTCCATATGTGAAGACGAAAAATTTGATACCCCAAAATTTAATATTTTACCGGATTTCTTTAAATCTTCTGCAGCACTCATTACATCTTCTGGGTGCATCAGAGGGCTGGGGCGGTGAATTAAAAGCGCGTCTAAATAATCTGTTTTAAGGTGTTTTAGGGATGCTTCGGCTGAGGCAATAATATATGCTTTTGAAGTATCGTAATGTATCACTTCATTGGGTCTATTTTCACTAATATATTGAATCCCACATTTTGAAATAAATTGAACTTGGCCTCTTTGTAATGAGCTTCTGGAGAAGGCTTGTCCAAAAGCAGCTTCCATTGTATATCCTCCGTAAATGTCGGCATGATCAAAAGTGCTTACGCCATTTTCAAAAAAAAAGCTGATCAAATCAGACATTTCTTGAGTGCTTAATTCTTTCCCCCATTGACCCCAAAACATTGTTCCAGCAACCAGCTTTGAGTTTAAACTTTTTGGCATGATATTTTTTAACAATAAATTTAAAAAACAAAAGGCTTTTATCTCTTAAAAAATTATTTATTTTTAACCAATTATTAACAGATTCAACAGAATAAATTTAACATATTGCAATAATCAGTATTAATTTAATAGAACCCGAATAATGGAAGAAAATGTACAACCCGTTGACATTAAATCAATAAACGAAAAAATAGAAAAACAAAGTGCTTTTATTGACCTACTTACATTGGAAATCAATAAGGTTATAGTTGGTCAAAAACACATGATTGAGCGCCTTCTAATTGGGCTTTTAGGTCAAGGGCATATTTTACTTGAAGGGGTTCCTGGTTTGGCCAAAACACTCGCCATTAATACCCTGTCACAAGCTGTTTCTGGAAGCTTCAGCCGAATTCAATTTACACCAGACTTACTTCCTGCGGATGTCGTTGGAACGCTTATTTACAATATAAAGGCTAATGATTTCAATATCAAAAAAGGGCCTATTTTTGCCAATTTTGTCTTAGCTGATGAAATCAACAGAGCTCCTGCAAAAGTACAATCGGCTCTGCTTGAAGCCATGCAAGAAAAACAAGTTACCATTGGTGATGAAACTTTTATTTTGGAAAAACCATTCTTGGTAATGGCCACTCAAAACCCTGTTGAACAAGAAGGAACATACCCGCTTCCTGAAGCACAAGTGGATCGTTTTATGTTAAAAACAGTAATTGATTATCCAAAATTAGAAGACGAACAACTCATAGTTAGAGCAAATCTAAAAGGAGCTTTTGAAAAAATTAAGCCCGTGGTTAGTGTCAAACAAATTTTAGAAGCTCAAAAAGCAGTTCGTGAAGTCTATATGGATGAAAAAATTGAAAAATATATCCTTGATATCATCTTTGCAACACGCTATCCAGAACGCTATAATTTAGAAGAAATAAAACCCCTAATTTCTTTTGGAGCATCACCAAGAGGAAGTATTAATTTGGCTACTGCAGCAAAATGTTATGCGTTTATTAAACGGCGTGGATATGTCATCCCAGAAGATGTGCGGGCAGTTGTCTTGGATGTGCTTCGCCACCGAATAGGAATCACTTATGAGGCAGAAGCCGAAAATATTACCTCAGAAGATATCATCTACAAAATTGTTAATGTTATTGAGGTGCCTTAACAAGGTTTAACTCAAAAATTAGCATTTCAAAAACCTCACTCACAATTCTAATGGATACCAAAGAGCTCCTAAAAAAAGTACGTAAAATTGAAATCAAAACACGGCGGTTGTCCGATCATGTTTTTGGTGGGGAATATCATTCTACTTTTAAAGGACGAGGAATGACTTTTTCAGAAGTGCGACAATATCAATTTGGAGATGATGTTCGCAATATTGATTGGAATGTAACGGCTCGATACAATGAGCCTTTTATTAAGGTTTTTGAAGAAGAACGCGAACTAACAATGCTACTAATGGTTGATGTCTCTGGTTCTGAAAATTTTGGGACACATGGCCAATTTAAAAATGAATACATCACCGAAATTGCTGCAACACTAGCGTTTTCTGCAACACAAAATAACGATAAAATTGGGCTCATTTTGTTTTCAGGAGAAATTGAACTTTATATTCCGCCAAAAAAAGGACGTTCTCATGTCTTACGAATCATTAGAGAATTATTGGAGTTTAAACCTCAAAACAAGCAAACAAACATTGCTGAGGCACTAAAGTTTTTGTCTAATGTTATGAAGAAAAAAGCTATTGTTTTTATGCTTTCTGATTTTATTGATGAAAACTATCAACACAACTTAAAAATTGCCTCTGGCAAACATGACATAACTGGTATTCGAATTTTTGATAAAAATGAAATTGAAATACCAAACTTAGGCGCTGTTCAAATGTTTGATCAAGAAACAGGGCGCTCATATTTAATTAATACAGCTTCAAGAAATACAAGAAATAATTATGCTAAAAATTACCAAAAACAAGTCGAATATTTCAAGGACAGTTGTAAAAAAGCAGGGGCAGGTTATCTCGATTGTGGACTGGACGAAAGTTATGTAAAAAAATTATTGGGCTATTTCAAACAAAGAGCATAAGACTTTATAAATGACAATAAATACAAAAGATATCAAATTTTGGAATAAGAAGATTTTGTTCTTGGGTATGCTTTTAGTTTATTCTTTTATTGGTAATGCACAAGTTAAAACTTCTATTGATTCTACTTCCATTAAAATTGGTGAAGAACTTCTGTATGCTATTGAAACTGAGGTAGACAGTGCGGCAGTTGTAGTATTCCCCGAAGGACAAACATTTCAACCAATGGAAGTCATTGAAAGTTATCCTGTTGATACTGTTTTAAATGATGTTAGATTAAAGCTTATAAAAAAATATGGCATAACACAATTTGATTCGGGAGCTTACACGATACCGAGACAAAAAGTATTAGTTGGAGATCAAACTTTATACTCAGATTCTGTTCAGATAACTGTTCGGTCAGTTCTAGTCGATACTACAAAACAAAAATTATATGATATTAAACCTTTAATTGCTGTAGAAAAACAATTGTCGGTTTGGGAAAAATTTTGGTGGGGCTTTGTGCTTTTGTTTTTGGTAATTACTAGTGGTTTATATTGGTTCTTTTTTCGAAAAAAAGTATTAACAGAAGAAGAAAAAATAGCGGCATTGCCGCCTTATAAACAGGCAAAATTAGCGCTTAGTAAACTCGATGAGCAAGTCTATTTTGAAAATCAAAAAATCAAAGAGTACTATTCTGATCTTACTTTTATATTAAGAAAATACCTCAACGAAAAAGTGTATGACCAATCGCTTGAAAGCACAACAGATGAGCTTGTAACTCGACTAAATTTGCTTAAAGACTCTAAAGATGTTTTGATTAAAAAAATCACTATTGAAAATATTCAAGAAATTTTAAAACGCGCTGACCTTGTAAAATTTGCAAAATCTAAACCCGATTTGGAAATCGCTAGAATGGACAAGCAAATTATTGACAAAGAAATCGATCATGTTAAAGAGGGATTACCAGAACCTACTGAAGAGGAATTATTAAAAGATTTAGAATATCAAAAAGAAATAGAGAGAAAACAAAGACGTAGAAAAATAAAAATAATAGGGCTTTGTTTTGTTGGTGCTTTGATTACTTTTTTTGTTGGTTTTGGAATACATTCTGGATTTACAACAGCAAAAGACACGTTGTTACGCCACCCAAGTAAATTACTTTTAGAAAATAAAAACTGGGTAAGAAGCGAATATGGTGCTCCTGGAATTATTGTTCAAACCCCCGAAGTTTTAGAACGGCAAATGCCTGTAAAAACGGATAGTCTTAATCCCAATTTTAATACTAAATTTTTTAGTTTTAAAAACTCTAAAATCCCTTTAGAGATTACTGTAAAAAGCTCTGTTTTAAGCTCAGATGATAATCCTGATAAGTCCTCTTCAGAGGCCATCGATCTTGTTGGTGTAGCCAATAAGGAGCTCTCTTTACTTGAGAAAAAAGGCGCTGTTAATCTTATTCCAAGAACAGAGCAGTTTATCACTCCAAATGGCCAGGAAGGTTTAAAAACATATGGTACTACATCTCTAAATTTTGATACTGGAGAATTTGCCGAAGGCAACTTTATAATTTTAGGGTTTTCTACCCCAAAAGTACTTCAGCAGTTGGTACTTGTTTGGAAGTCAAATGATATTTATGCTACCGAAATGGCAAATCGTATTTTAAATTCTGTTGAATTGATAAAAGATAATCAAGAGTGATGCTAGAAGGAATTGAATTCACACATAAAGAATTACTTTGGTTGCTTTTAATCATACCTGTGCTTTTGCTATGGTACATCTTAAAGCATAAAAAACAAACCGCTGTTTTGGAAATCTCTACTACTGACGGCCTTTTGAAGGGAAATCAATTTTGGACAATTTTAAAACACAGTTTGTTTGTCCTAAGGGCTTTAGCAACTACGCTTATTATTGTTGCAATGGCAAGACCTCAAACTTTAGATATTTCAACAAAAACAAAAACTACTCGTGGAATTGATATCGTAATGGCTATTGATGTTTCGGCGAGTATGCTCGCCAAAGACTTAAAACCCAATAGACTAGAGGCCTTAAAAAAAGTGGCCAGTAAATTTATAAATAGACGTCCTAACGACAGAATTGGTCTGGTAGAATATGCGGGGGAAAGTTATACACGAACTCCCGTTACAAGCGATAAAGGGATTATTCTCAAATCATTGAGGGACATAAAATACAATACCATCATAACAGGTGGTACCGCTATTGGCATGGGGTTAGCTACAGCCGTCAATCGCTTAAAAGAAAGTAAGGCAAAAAGTAGAATCATTATTTTACTTACAGATGGTGTCAATAACTCTGGATTTATTGATCCACAAACCGCTAGCGAGCTTGCTGTTGAATATGGCATAAAAACTTACACTATTGGATTGGGGAGCAACGGAATGGCACTCTCTCCTGTGGCAATAAATAATGGAAAATTTCAATACTCGAGAATTCAAGTTGAAATTGATGAAAAACTATTAAAAGAAATTGCATCTGAAACTGGTGGAAAATATTTTCGCGCCACAAACAATAAAAAATTGGAAGACATCTATGATGAAATCGACAAACTTGAAAAAACAGAAATAGAAGAATTTAAGTATTATAATTACGAAGAAAAATTTCGCCCCTTAGTGCTTTTGGCGCTTGGCCTATTGGTTCTAGAGTTTTTGCTTCGACACACCCTTTTAAGAAGTTTTATATAATTATGTTTCAATTAGAAGAAGATATATGGTTTTGGCTTTTATTGATTCCATTGGGAATGCTGTTGTTATTCCTTTGGACACAACTTTGGAAAAAAAGAACGAAGCGTAAATTTTCAGATTTGAAGCTTCTAAAACGTCTTAGCCCAGATCAATCTTTGTTTAAATCTGTTTTAAAATTTATAACACTTTCTCTAGGTTTTATATGCTTAATCATCGCACTGGTCAATCCAAAAATTGGGACTTCCTTACAAACTGTAAAAAGAGAAGGGGTTGATATTGTCTTTGCCATCGATGTTTCGAAAAGTATGCTCGCTGAAGACATCGCACCGAATAGACTAGAAAAAGCAAAGCAACTGACAACTCAAATCATCAATACCCTTGTAAGCGACAGGGTTGGAATAATTGCATATGCTGCAAAAGCAGTGCCTCAACTACCAATTACAACAGATTATTCCGCTGCAAAAATGTTTTTACAAAACATGAATACTGATATGCTTTCATCGCAAGGAACAGCAATTGATGAGGCCATACAATTATCAAGAAGTTACTATAATGACGAAGAACAAACAAATCGTGTTTTAGTTATCATTTCAGATGGAGAAGATCACAACAACTTAAGCCTTGATGTGGCAGAAGCCGCTGCAAAAGAAGGTATAAAAATATTTACAATTGGTGTAGGCACAGAAAAAGGAGGCCCTATTCCAATCAAACGAAATGGTATAGTAATGAGCTATAAAAAAGACCAAAATGATGCAACTGTAATTACAAAATTGAATAAAAAAACACTTTCGGAAATTGCTGATGAAGCAAATGGTACATATGTTGATGGTAAAAACACAAGTGATGTAATAGAAACTGTTGGAGAGATTTTGAATAAAATGGACAAAAAAGAATTTGAAGCCAAAGAATTTGCAGAATTTAAAGATCAATTTCAATGGTTTTTGGGATTAGGACTTTTCTTTTTAATTTTGGACGTCCTATTTCTAGAACGTAAAACAGCTTGGCTAAAACGCCTGAACTTATTCAATGAAAACCTATGAAATTAAGTACAAAAAAATATATGAGCTATTATTGTCTAAATTTCTCTTTGTATAGATTTACTATGCTTGTTATTTTATCTTGTAGTTTTTCATTTGCTCAAGAATTAGATGACCTTCAATTTGAATCCGATGCTCTTGTTTATGAAGGAAATTTAGCCTCAAAAGAGAACTTTATTGAAGCGGAAAAATATTATAGAAAAGCAATATCAAAAAAAGAAACAAATGCCAAAGGCGCTTACAATCTAGGCAATGCATATTACAGTTCCGAGCTTTATGACGAAGCCATTTCCAAACTTATAGAAGCCACAAAAAATGGTACTAAAGAAGAAAAACACCGAGCATTCCATAATATTGGAAACACCTTAATGCAAAATAAAAAATGTAGAGAAGCTGTTGAAGCCTATAAAAATGCGTTAAGAAATAACCCCTCTGATGAAGAAAGTCGCTACAATTTAGCACTTGCAAAAGAATGTGCTAAAGAACAAGGCGGCGGTAAGGGAGAAGATGAGGAAAAAGATAAAGACGAGGATAAAAAGGAAGACCAAAAAGAAAATAGCGACAAACAACAGGACAAAAACGAACAAAATAAAGATCAAGACGGAGACGAAAAAGAAGAGAACGAAGGGTCTGACAAAAAGGACAATAATGGAAATCCCAAAGATCAAGAAGGTGATCAAAAAAATCCTGATCAAAAAAATAAAAACCAACAAGGAAAACTCTCTCCTCAGCAAGTCAAAAATCTGCTTGAGGCTATGAATAATGAAGAAAAGAAAGTTCAAGAAAAAATGAATGCATCCAAAGTAAAAGGTGTACAAGTAAAAACAGATAAAGATTGGTAATATATGAAGTTTAGATTGCTTTTATTATTGATTTTTCTATCGAGTTTTGCCATGTCTCAGGTTAAATTCGAGGCAAAAACAAGTAAAACACAGCTTGGAGTGAATGAACGTTTGCGTATAGACTTCACCATGAATGAAGACGGGGATAATTTTATACCTCCAAGTTTTGAAAATTTTAAGGTTGTTGGTGGGCCAAGTCAATCTATTAACAACTCTTGGATTAATGGTGTGCGTTCTTTCTCAAAAAGCTACACCTACTTCTTATCTCCCACAAAAAGAGGAACTTTTACAATTGGACAATCAAGTATTGAAATTGATGGTAACACATATAAAACTTCGCCAATACAAATTACAGTAACCGCTGCTGTTGAAATTCCTAAAGATCCAAATGACCCAAATTATATTGCTTCAGAAAGTATCCATTTAGTGGCTGAAGTTTCAACAACAAAGCCTTATTTGAATGAGCCTGTTAGTGTTATATATAAACTTTATGTGGCAGAAAACACTGGAGTAAGAAATTGGTCTGAATTGGACAGCCCTAGTTATAACGATTTTTGGAGTCAAAACATTGAGGTTAATAGGCAAAATGTCAAAGAGGGTAAGTATAAAGGAGAAAACTACCGCTATGTTGTTTTAAAAAAAACAGTGCTATACCCACAAAAAACAGGAAAGTTAAGTATAGAACCACTTACCTTAGACGTTAGTGTTGAGGTGCCCTCTAAAAGAAGAGATGTTTTTGGTCGTCTGATGATGATTACTACAAATCGGAATGTTACTGCTGGAAAAAGAACAATTGATGTCAAACCATTGCCAAGTGATGGAAGGCCAGACGATTTTTCTGGAGCTGTTGGAAGCTTTGAGTTTAATATGACTTCAAACAAAAATACATTAAAAGCAACAGAAGCTTTTGACCTAAAGCTTGAAGTCTCCGGAAAAGGAAATTTGAAATTATTTAAACTTCCAAAACCTAATCTTCCTAGTGCGCTTGAAGTTTATGAACCAGAGCATTCCGAAAAAGTTTCTACCAATCTCTCTGGAATGAGGGGCAGCATTTCAGACACATATACTGTTGTTCCAAATGCACAAGGGCGATATCCAATTCCAACGGTGTCCTTTTCTTATTTTGATCTCAATACAGAAACCTATAAAACGCTTAAGTCTAATGAATTGGTGGTGGCAGTAACTGATGATGCCGAACTTAGTTCTAATGAAAATTCCGCAACAAAAGAAGTGCAAAAAACCAATGTAACTACTTTATCAAAACAATTTTCTTCTTTCAAATCCAATGGCAATTTAGAACCAATAACTAAAACTAATTTTTATAGTACTCCATTATTTTGGTGGCTATTTTTTGGGCCACTACTGCTCATTCCTCTTGTCATTATCATCACTCGAAATCGTGGAAAAAGAGCTTTGGATATAGAAGGTAATAAAATACGACAAACGAACAGGCTGGCGCGAAAATATCTAAGCTCTTCAAAGAAAGCAATAGGAAATAAAGAAGCGTTTTATGTGGCTTTGGAGCGAGCTTTACACAACTATCTTAAATCTAGATTAAAAATAGAAACTAGTGATTTTAGCAAAGAAAAAATTGACCAACTTTTAACTAAAAAAGAGGTTCAAAAAGAAGCCTCCTCTCAATTTTTAGACGTTCTAAAATCTTGTGAGCTTGCACGGTACACCCCACTAGGCGTCGCCGATATGGAGCGTGATTATCAAAAAGCCGTTGAAACCATAAACACACTTGACAAACAACTAAAATAGTATGAAAAATATAATTATTATTTCCTTTTGGTTGATTGGAACTCTTGGAAATTCTCAAGACAATTTGCAGTTTGATCAAGCTAACTCGCTTTATAACAACGGAAAGTATGATGCTGCAATTTTAGCTTATGAAAATATACTTGAAAATAATTTGCACTCTAGTGCGCTGTATTTCAATATGGCTAATTGTTATTATAAATTAAATAAAATTGCACCTAGTATTTATTATTATGAGAAAGCATTAAAGCTATCCCCAAACGACAAAGACATTCAAAACAATTTGGGTTTTGCACAACAGATGACTATCGATCAATTTAATGCAATTCCTGAGTTAGGGGCGTCTAAATTTTATAAAAAAACAGCACAAATATTTAGTCTTAACGGCTGGGCAATTTTATGTGTCTTTCTAATGTGTGTTTTTGTTGGGTTTTTTATCGCATATTTCCTTTCTTATAACACAAAAACAAAAAGACTCTTTTTTGTAATGGGGGTATTATCTATCCTAATTCTCATTATATCTTTTATTTTACTCCACAAAAAAATAGACTTAAACAATGAGCGTTTTGGTATCATTTACCCACAAGAAATTAATGTAAAAACAGAGCCGAATCTTAGAAGTGAAACTGCTTTTGTTTTACACGAAGGAACAAAAGTACAAATCATAGAATCATACAAAAATAACTGGTTAAAAATTAAACTCATAGACGGAAATATTGGATGGGTTTCAAAAATTGCCCTCCAAGAATTCTAATTTTATTTACTTATGGTATGACACAATTCATTTTATTTAAACACATTTTTAAGTCCTAAACTAAACGCCATGAAAAACACAAACAACCTATTCTCAAACATTAAGGGTGATGCCTTTGGCGGTATCACCGCAGGAATCGTAGCTTTACCACTAGCGCTAGCCTTTGGCGTATCCTCTGGTCTTGGCCCAAGCGCCGGACTCTATGGTGCTATTTTCATAAGTTTTTTTGCTGCACTTTTTGGTGGAACAAACACACAAATCTCTGGTCCAACCGCGCCAATGACTGCAGTAAGTATGGTTATTATTGCTGGTATTGTTGCTGCCAATGATGGCAACGTAGAGAAAGCTTTACCATCCATTTTGATGGTGTTTTTATTGGCAAGAATAATGCAAATTGGACTGGGTTTTTTAGGACTTGGAAAATATATTAAGTACATTCCATACCCTGTTGTTTCTGGGTTTATGACAGCAATTGGTGTTATTATTCTTTTGACTCAAATTTTACCCTCTTTGGGATACAACCCAAAAGATGATTTAGAATATGTAAATCAGTTTAAACCACAAGCAGAAGAGATTATTCTTGAAAATATTTTAAAAGACGAAGCCGGTGAAGGGATTCTTGTTTTAGAGGATTTTAAAGAAACCATAAAAAGAGCAAATGAAATTTCTGAAGCAGATATTCTTAGGGAATCCAAAACTCTTGCCGCTAAATAAGCCTCTGGAACTATTGGTGCATTAAAAGTCATGCCAAGAGCACTTAGAAATATCAACTGGCTTGAACTTTTTTTGGCACTAGGAACTATTATAATCATATACGGATTTAAAAGAATTACTAAAGCAGTACCTAGCACCTTAGTTGCGCTTATTGTAATGTCTGGCGGAGCTATCGCATTAGGTTTGGATTATAAGCCTATAGAAAAAATCCCCGAAGGACTCCCTATTCCTCAATTAAATATGTTTTCTAATTTTAGTTTAAACAGTATTAGCCCCTATGTGTTTACAGCGCTCGCACTATCTCTTCTTGGGGCTATTGATTCGTTGTTAACAAGTGTTGTGGCCGACAATATGACAAAAACCAAACATAATCCTAACAAAGAACTTGTGGGACAAGGTATTGGAAACAGTATTGCTGCAGTGTTTGGTGGAATTCCAGGTGCTGGTGCTACAATTCGAACTGTTGTTAACATTAATGCCGGTGGAAAAACAAGACTTTCTGGAATGATTGCTGGAGTTTTGTTACTTTTTATTCTTTTGGCACTAGGACCTATCGCTTCTAAAATTCCTGCTGCGGTGCTTTCTGGCATATTGATTACCGTTGGAATTGGAGTTATGGATTATAAAGGACTAAGGGCAATCCCTATTTTACCAAAAGACATTACACTTGGGCCCATAAAATTAAGCTCTGAAGTTTTAATCATGTTTATTGTTTTGATTTTATCAACGTTTTGGGATTTAATTTTTGCAGTAGGAATTGGACTACTCATTTCGTGTTTAATGTTTATGAAGCTCATTGGCGATCTTACCGCTGAACACTCAGAACTTAATACTCTGAAGGAAGAAGCATGGCTAGATGAAATAGATTTTCCAAAAAACTTAAAAGGAGAGGTTTTTATAAAACAAATCAAAGGGCCACTATTTTTTGGATCAACTTCTGAATTTCAACAATTGTATAAGCAAATTCCCGAAGGAGCAAAAACAGTTGTGATTCGACTTAGTAGAATGCCATATATGGACCAATCTGGTTTGTATGTGATGGAAGACACACTTCAAGATTTAAAAGCTAAAGGCGTAGAGGTAGTTTTTGTAGGATTGCTAAAGCAACCGAGATACATGATGGAACGTATTGATATTATTCCTGATTTTATTGCAGAGGAACGCATATATCAATCATTCAAAGCCTATTTAAGTAGCCTATCTAAGTAACTCTTTATTCTTGTTCTGAATTTTCGATTTTTGGGAGTTCAAGTAGCTTATCCTCATTAATAAATTGAGGTAAAATCATTGGAGCTATTGATGCGACTGGTTTGTATAAAATTGAATCTTCCAATTCTTCTTCTGAAACCAATGAAAGCGTATTGTTGAATCGATCAAAAACAAGCAATAAAACGGAAAGAATAAGTGCAATTTTTAACCCCCCAAAAAGTGCACCCAATAATTTATTAAGGATACCAAGAGCGGCAAAATTTGCAAGTTTTGTTAGCGCTTTTCCAGCAAGAGATATCGCCAAAACAATAACAAAAAAAGTGATTATAAAAGAGGAAATATTTATTTTTTTTTCTGACCAGTCCACATAATTTGATAAAAATTCTGCGGCATAATTACTAAAGTGAACCGCTCCATATACCCCCAACATTAACGCCAAAAGTGAAGCCACCTCTACAAACAAGCCTTTGAAAAAACCTTTAATAATTCCATAAATAATGAGGGCTCCAAGGATAATATCAATAACAGGCATAAAAAGAATTTGAGTTATTATTTCTTTAATGAGAAATTTGAGTCTAAATTTACAAAATAAATTATGGCAAGAGACGAAAAACTAAAAAAACGCTGGGAAACACTTGTAGAAAAACTCTCTCTACGCTTTGCTGATGGTGCACCATTGGACCTCGATGGGATTATTTATCTTATTGGTGTTCAAGAGCTTGGGCAGCTTCATCGTCGCTTCAAAAAAGACGAAAAACTCAACTTAATGCATATTGCTATTTGCAGACTTTTATTGCCGTATGGATATTACGAGCTTGATTTTGTTGATAACGATGGATGGCCACATTATAAAATAAAGGCACAATTGCCCAATTTAAAAGCAGGTGAACAAAGCATTTTAATGAAAGAAGCTATTGTAAACTATTTTCTCGAACACGAATTTATTAGATAAGATTTCTTAAATTTGGCTTTTATTTTAAAACCATGATTGACCGCATTCAAAAATTAATTGACGAAGCCAATAGTTTTACGACAAACTCTGCTGCTGAACTTGAGGCTTTTAGAATAAAGTTTTTAGGTAAAAAAGGGCTTTTAAATGATTTGTTTGCTGACTTCAAATCGGTGCCAAATGATGAAAAAAAAGCTTACGGTCAAGCCATAAATACGCTAAAGTCTACAGCACAAGAAAAAGTAAATTCACTTAAAACGAGTCTTGAAAGCAATAATTCAAATGTTTCATCTCTAGGAGATTTGACACGCCCTGGTGAACCAATAAACATTGGCGGTCGACACCCAATCTCTTTAGTGAAAAATCAAATTATAGACATCTTTTCTCGAATAGGATTTAACGTTAGTGAAGGGCCAGAAATTGAAGATGATTGGCACAATTTTACGGCTTTAAATTTACCAGAGCATCATCCTGCAAGAGATATGCAAGACACTTTTTTTGTACAAACAAATCCTGATATCTTGTTGCGTACTCACACAAGTTCAGTTCAGGTGCGTTATATGGAAAACAACAGGCCTCCAATTCGAACTATTTCACCTGGAAGAGTCTATCGCAATGAAGCAATTTCTGCGCGTTCTCATTGCTTTTTTCATCAAGTTGAAGGCTTGTACATAGATAAAAATGTGAGCTTTGCCGATTTGAAACAAACCCTCCAATATTTTACAACTGAACTTTTTGGTAAATCAAAAATTCGTCTTAGACCCTCTTATTTTCCTTTTACGGAGCCTAGTGCCGAAGTGGATGTATACTGGGGATTAGAAACTGAAACTGATTACAAAATGACAAAAGGAACTGGTTGGCTGGAAATTATGGGCTGTGGAATGGTAGACCCAAATGTCCTTGAAAATTGTGGAATTGACTCCAAGGAATATACTGGCTTTGCTTTTGGAATGGGGATAGATCGTATTGCTTTGTTGCTGCACCAAATCAATGATATTCGCTTATTAAGTGAAAATGACATCCGATTTTTGGAGCAATTTAAAAGTACCTTATAGTACTACTCAATAAAACTATTAATCTAAATTTTCAGTTAATTTCTTTAACGCCTGTTTGGGGTTCTTATTGTTATATAGTACCTCATATACCATATCAATAATTGGAGTTCTTGCTAAATTTTTTGATTCTTGATTAATTTCATAGGCGCTTTTTGTTGCATAATACCCTTCAGCAATCATATTCATTTCCATTTGTGCGGACTTCACTGTGTAGCCCTTACCAATCATATTACCAAACATTCTGTTTCGGGAAAAGGTTGAATACCCTGTGACTAACAAATCGCCTAAATAGACCGTTTCGTTAATTTTGCGTTTCATCTTATATACTTTCTTTATGAAGCGCTTCATTTCACGAATAGCGTTGCTCATCAAAACACTTTGAAAATTATCGCCATACCCCAATCCATGAGCAATTCCTGCTGCTATAGCATAAATATTTTTCAACATGGCTGCATACTCTGCTCCAACAACATCATCATGAATTTTTGTGTTTATATAATGACTAGAAATTTGTTCTGCTATGGCTTTTGCTGTATCCTTATTTGTACAGGCAATGGTTAAATACGAAAGTCGCTCTAATGCCACTTCTTCGGCATGACATGGCCCCCCCAATACTGCAACTTGATCGAAAGGGACGCCTAGGTGTTGATGAAAATGCTCTCCAACCAAAAGCCCTGTTTCTGGAACGATTCCTTTTACAGCAGATAAAATTATTTTTTCTGAAATATTGACATTTAACAATTTGAGTTGCTCATAAATAAATGCGGATGGAATCGCAAAGACTAAAACATCTGCTGAACGTGCTACTTTATTTATATCATCACTCAATATGAGACGGTTGACATCAAATTCAATCGAAGTTAAATATGAAGGGTTGTGTTGCTCTTTTTTTATGTAATCAATGGTTTGCGATTTGCGCACATACCAGCCCACAGAGTCTGTTTTCTCGCACAACATTTTTACAATTGCTGTTGCCCAACTGCCGTTTCCAAAGACTGCATATTTTAGTTTTGATGCCATTTTCTAAAATTTATTGGAGCAAAAGTACTAAAAAATTAACGCTTGTTATCTATTGAATTTCAGCTGCGGAATCTTTTGGCATGTATTTTGAAACTACATAAATAATTTTAAACTGATACATGATGAAAACGCTAAAACCTTATTTCCTACCCTTTCTTTATTTATTTATTTTTTGGTCTTGTGAGCGCGACGAACTTCGTGTGCCTGAAAACAATAATAACACCATTTCACTTGAGCAACTCTTGAGAACTTATGAGCTTTGGTATGTTGATATCAATAGTACTAGTGGTAATGGGCAAACAGCATTTGTTGAAATGGCATTTACATTATCGTTTTTAAATGGTAATTTATATGCAAATAACAATTTGGTTGGATTTGGAGAGCAAGGAAATGGCTATGGAATTTATGTTGGCGAATATGAAACTGGTGGGATTATTTTGGATATTTATCATGATATTGATGGACATCAACGTTTTGAAGTATATCAAGAGAGTGCAAGCTCAATTGAGCTCTATAACCCATCCAATAACACATCATATTTTTTAGACGGATATCAACGAAACGAGTTCGACTACGATGGGGTGTTTTTTGAAAATGTGGACTATTTTCTTCAAGAATACAAATCTTGGGAAAAAACACTTACAAGTGCTGAGGGCAATGAAACTAATTTTGATAGTGAAAACTACCTCTATTTTTTCTATGAAAACAACAATAATTTATTCAAAAGTTCAGAGGATGAAGAGGTTGGTAATGTCGATAATATTTATTGGGATTATACCGGAAACTATACTGTAGAGTCTATTTCGGGGGGTGGTGATATAAAAAACCTAACTTTAGACTATGACTTTTATGGTGATGACTATTTTGAGTTATCTGTAATAAATGACGAGCTCATAAGGCTATTCCACTCAGACTCTGGCAAAACATACGAATTTCGTGGCGTTAATAACATTGTATTTATGAGAACACAAGAAAACGGGAAATCAGACAAAAGCTCGATGAAAGTTCGTCCACAAAAAACAATAAGAAAAGAGAATTTACGCACCAAAAAGCTTTCTAATACAGCAACTTATTTTGCTAAGCTGTAAATTTTTGAGAAATGGTATCTAAAAAACGGGTTTCATAGTCCTCTTTTCCATCCCAATTGTTGTAATCTGGTTTGATGATGTTTTCTATAAAATCTGAAATTTCTTCAAAAGAATCCATTGTTGTTAGTTGAGACATCACACGGTCATAATCTTCATTATTGTTTTCAAACAAATGATTTACAAAGGCAAGTCGATCGTTGAGTCCAATTTGAAAACCAGAAGTTTTAAGTTGATCATTTAAAGATGTTTTCGGTGTTGCCGGTGATTCTTTTTCTTGTTCAATAGCAGGGTCTATAGCTTCGTCTTCTAGTGGTGCAAATATTGGTAGCTGGTTGTAATTTGGTGTCAAGGCAGAAAGATCTTCTTCTGTTTGTTCTGGTTCTTGTGTTTCATTTAATTCATCAACCAAATCATCAACGGCTGTAGTTTCTTGAGGCATTTGAGCAACAATATCTTTAATTTTTTCTATCGCAGGCTCCATTAAGGCTTCCTCTTCGTTATTGTCAATATTAACAAAAACTTTCTCATCAACCTCAACTGAATCTGTTACTTTGTTATTAAAAGCGCCTTCAAGGGCATCAAAAAAAGAAGCGCTTGTATCAATATCATCTGGTAGCTCACCTTCAAAATGCTCTTCTAAAAACTTTAGAATAGATATCTTTTGATATAACTGTGCGATTTCTTCATGCATTTTTGATAAATCTTCCCTACCTGTTAATTTTAACACCCTATGTGCTATACTTATAAGTTCAGACTCCAGTTTCTTTTTCATTACAAAACAAAATTAATACGTTGAAATAAGTTTTAGTGTTATGCTTTTATTTTTAGTAAATTTACATCACCTTTATTAAAAGCAAATAAAATAATTTGCTTGCGCTAAAATTACAAAATGTTTCTTGAAAATACAGTAAACGCTAAAGAACAATTTGGATGGATCGAAGTGATCTGTGGATCAATGTTTTCTGGAAAAACTGAAGAGTTAATTCGGCGTCTAAAGCGCGCGCAGTTTGCTAAACAAAAAGTTGAAATATTCAAGCCAGCAATAGATGTTCGATATGATGAAGATCGTGTTGTTTCTCACGATGCTAATGAAATTAGATCCACTCCTGTTCCTGCAGCCTCAAACATTCCTCTTTTGGCCGATGGCTGCGATGTGGTTGGTATAGACGAGGCTCAGTTTTTTGACGATGAAATTGTAAGTGTTTGTAATGCGTTAGCCAACAAGGGTGTTCGTGTTATTGTTGCTGGTCTAGACATGGATTTTAAAGGCAACCCCTTTGGGCCAATGCCAAATCTTATGGCCACTGCAGAGTATGTAACCAAAGTACATGCTGTATGCACTAGAACAGGAAATTTAGCACAATATAGTTTCCGTAAATCAAGTGATGACAAATTAGTTCTTTTGGGAGAAGTTAAAGAATATGAGCCTCTGAGTCGAAGTGCGTTTTACAAGGCCATGACTAAGGAAAGAATTAAAGACTTGGATGTTGTTGACCCTGAAAATATAGAGTCTAAAAAGAAAAAAATTTAACTCTTGTGGTGGGCGAAACAATTTTAGAAATCAATCTTTCAGCATTAAAAAATAATTTTGACATACTCCGTGCCAAAATTAATAAAAACACAATGTTGCTTGCTGTAGTTAAGGCTTTTGCTTATGGGAGTGATGCTGTAAAAATTGCTCAATTTCTAGAAGAGCTAGGGGTTAATTATTTTGCGGTAGCTTACATCAATGAAGGGGTGTTGCTAAGAAAATCGGGGATAAAAACACCCATTCTTGTTCTTCATCCTCAACCTATAAATTTTCAACTTCTTATAAAATTTAATCTCGAGCCAAGTTTATACAGTTTTAATACTTTAAATGCTTTTATTGAAGTTGCAAATGCTAATTCCAAAGAAAATTTTCCTGTACATATCAAATTTAATACTGGTCTCAATCGTCTTGGATTTGCACAAAAACAAATAGAGGATGTTGTTAAAATCGTTAATTCTAATCCTTCTATTCATGTAAAGTCTGTCTTTTCACACTTGGCTGCTAGTGAAGATGAAAAAGAACGAGATTTTTCTTTAAATCAAATTGAGCTTTTTCATAACATAACTGAGGCATTTCAATCGTTATGCGGATATTCATTTATACGGCATCTTTGTAATACTTCTGGTGTAGTGAACTTTCCAGAAGCTCAGTTCGACATGGTTCGCTGTGGTATCGGAATTTATGGCTTTGACAACATGAAAAACAACAACCATAAATTTATCCCTGTTGCGGCACTCAAAACAATTATTTCTCAAATTCACACTATTGAAAAAGGTCAAAGTGTAGGATATAATAGGGCGTTTATTGCTGAGCATGATAAAAAAATAGCAACTTTGCCCATTGGTCACGCCGATGGTATTGGCAGGCATTATGGCAATGGCGTGGGATCTGTATATGTTCAAGGACAAAAAGCGCCAATTGTAGGAAATGTTTGTATGGATATGATTATGATTGATGTTTCGGAAATTGATTGTAATGAAGGAGATGAAGTTATTCTTTTTGATAAAAATACAACTGCCGAAGAATTTGCAATAAATGGAGACACTATCTCTTATGAGCTTCTAACTGGGATTTCTCAGCGTGTAAAACGTGTTTTCATAACTGGATAATTTGTTTATATAATTAATTTTAGATAAGTTAAATATACTATTAACTCAAATCTAAAATTTATGCTAAAAGAATTCAAAGAATTTGCAATGAAAGGCAACCTAGTAGATATCGCGGTTGCTTTTGTTATGGGAGCAGCATTCAAAGATGTTGTAACCAGTTTTACTGGTGGAATTGTTTCACCGTTAATTGGTCTAATTTTCAAGTCAGATTTCAAAGACCTAAAACATGTAATCCAAGAGGGTGCTATTAACGGTGATGGTATTATTGAAGGAGAATCGGCAATTCTGTGGGGGGAATTTCTTACCTATGTTATAGACTTCTTAATTGTAGCTTTTGTGATGTTCTTAGTTATTAAAGGAATAAACACTTTAAAGCGAAAAGAAGAAGAGGCACCTTCAGGACCATCAGACAACGATCTTTTGTCTGAAATTAGAGATTTACTAAAAAAATAGAGGTTTTTTTATAAAAAGGGCGATAGTTCGCCCTTTTTTATTTTTAAAATTTAAGGGAAAGTAGATGCTTATTTATTAATTTTGCATTCTAATTTTAAGAAGTCATCAAATGAAAATAGCAGTTGTTGGAGCAACAGGAATGGTAGGCACCATTATGATAAAATTATTGGAAGAACGAAACTTTCCTGTTTCAGAATTAATCCCGGTAGCATCTGAACGAAGTGTCGGAAAAATTATAACATTCAAAGGAGAGGATTACAAAATTGTTGGTCTCGAAAAAGCTGTATCTCTAAAGCCTGAAATTGCTATATTTTCTGCTGGTGGCGACACATCTCTTGCTTGGGCGCCAAAATTTGCTGAAGTTGGGTGTGTTGTCATCGATAATTCCTCTGCATGGCGAATGGATCCTACAAAAAAACTTGTTGTTCCTGAAATTAACGCAAATGTTATCACTTCAGATGATAAAATTATTGCAAACCCTAATTGTTCTACAATTCAATTAGTTATGGCTCTTGCGCCTTTGCACAATCGCTATAAAATGAAACGTGTTGTCGTTTCAACTTATCAATCTGTTTCAGGAACTGGGGTAAAAGCAGTTCGACAAATGGAAAATGAAGTTCTCGGAAAAAGTGATGAAATGGCATATCCTTATCAAATCTTCAAAAATGCTTTGCCACATTGTGATGTTTTTCTAGAAAATGGATACACCAAAGAAGAAATGAAACTCGCTAAAGAGCCGCAAAAAATACTCGACGACAATTCTTTTGCTGTCACCGCAACTGCTGTAAGAATTCCAACTGCTGGCGGACATTCAGAATCAGTCAATGTTGAATTTGAAGAAGATTTTGAGTTGAGCGAAGTAAGAAAAATTCTGAGTCAAATGCCGGGTGTAACTGTTCAAGACAACCCTGAAACCAATACATATCCAATGCCAATTTTTGCTCATAATAAAGATGATGTTTTTGTTGGTAGATTGCGTCGGGATGAAAGCATGCCTAACACTTTAAACATGTGGATTGTTGCTGATAATCTAAGAAAAGGCGCCGCCACAAACGCTATTCAAATCGCTGAATACATGGTCGAACATGTGTTCTCGCCAGCATCATAATGCTTTCAGTTAAAAACGTCGATTTTGGCTACAACAGTAGCAAAACCCTAAGTAATATTTCTTTGAATGTTCAAGCGGGTGAGTATCTTGCTGTTGTGGGAGAAAGCGGCTCTGGAAAAAGTACATTGTTAAAATTAATTTACGGGGAATTTGATGTAAACAATGGTTCTATTTTTTGGCACTCTACTCCTATATTGGGGCCAAAAAATAAGCTCGTTGTTGGTCATAACTTCATGAAATATGTGGCTCAAGAGTTTGATTTAATGCCATTCACAACAGTTGCAGAAAACATTGGAACACACCTTTCTAATTTCTTTCCAAAAGAAAAACAAAAACGCATCAAAGAGCTACTTGCTGTTGTTGAACTTGAAAAATATCATTCTACAAAAGTAAAACACCTTAGCGGAGGACAAAAACAGCGTGTTGCACTTGCAAAAGCACTAGCAAAACAACCTGAAATTCTATTACTAGACGAACCTTTTAGTCATATTGATAATTTTAAAAAGCAATCCTTAAGAAAAAATTTATTTCAGTTTTTAAAAGCTGAAAATATAGCCTGTATTGTGGCTACTCACGACAAAAATGATGTATTGGCTTTTGCTGATAATATGCTTGTGTTACACCAAGGTAAAGTGCTGCTTAAAGGTTTACCAAAAGACCTCTACAAACAGCCTAAAGTTCCTTTAGTTGCAGCTTTTTTTTCAGAATACAGTATAATTGATGACACAATTTATTATGCCCACCAAATAAAAGTTTCTGAAAAAGGATCTATAAAAGCAGAGGTAAAACATTGTTATTTTCAAGGAGCCCACTTTTTGATAGAGGCAAATTCTGATGATGAAATCATCTTCTTTAATCATCCAACATCTATTAAAATAAAAACAAGTGTGCTGTTAATAGCTAAAAAAGATGTCTAAAATTTTAGTAAATTAGCAAAAACCCAATCTTTTTTATTTCAAAACAATGTTTTGAGGTTAATTTGTATTTCTATGGAGCCTATAAAAAATCACTCTGAAGAAGTTATAAAAAGACTTCCATTTCACTTAAAACAATTTATTGTTCCTCAAGATTACGAACAATACACCCCAATCAATCAAGCGGTTTGGAGATATGTGATGCGAAAAAATATTGTACGCCTAAAAGACGTTGCGCATGAATCATATATTGAGGGGTTAAAAAAAACAGGAATTGATGTCAATTCAATCCCTAGTATTTATGGTATGAACCGAATTCTGAAAGATATTGGTTGGGCGGCTGTTGCTGTAGATGGCTTTATTCCTCCAAATGCTTTTATGGAATTTCAAGCTAATAAAGTTCTTGTTATTGCTTCAGACATCAGACAATTAGAACATATTGAATACACTCCTGCTCCTGATATTATACATGAGGCTTCCGGCCATGCCCCCATAATTGCCAGCCCAGATTATGCTGAATTTTTGAGGCGTCTTGGCGAAATTGGTGCAAAAGCCATTCTCTCTAAATATGATATTGATTTATACGAAGCTGTCCGAAAACTCTCGATTTTGAAAGAAGCTCCTGGCGTAGAAGAAAGCAAAATTTTAGCTGCTGAGAAAGAGGTAAATATTCTACAGAATCAACATCACGAATTCTCTGAAATGGCTCAAATAAGAAATATGCAATGGTGGAGTGTTGAGTATGGACTGGTGGGAAGTATGGATAACCCAAAAATTTATGGTGCTGGGCTTTTATCTTCTATTGGTGAAAGCGAGTGGTGTATGAGTAATAAGGTTGAAAAAATTCCATATACCATTGATGTGGCCAAAAAAGGATTTGATATTACAAAACCACAACCTCAACTTTATGTAACTCCAGATTTTGCTTATTTGATGGAGGTTTTAGAAGAATTTGCAAACTCATTAAGTGTTCGGAAAGGAGGTTATAAAGGTTTGCAAAAACTTATTGACTCTAGAACTGTTGGGACTATAGAATTGAGTACTGGTCTTCAAATTTCTGGTGTATTTACAAAACTAATATTAAATGAAGATAGAGAAGTTGTTTATTTTAAAACTGATGGGCCTACTGCCTTAGCTTATCGTGATAAAGAACTTGTGGGCCATGGAATAGAAACACATCAACACGGATACAGCTCGCCACTTGGAATGCTCAAAAGTGTAAATCTACCAATAGAAAACATGACACCTGTTGATTTAAAGGCGTATAATTTATATGACGGTCAACGGCTTTCCTTTGAGTTCGAAAGTGGTGTAAAAGTAGAAGGGTTAAACATCACTGGAATTCGAAATGTAAAGGGAAAAATCATGGTTATTCAACTAAAAGACTGCACTGTAACCTATGGAGAAGACGTTCTTTTCAAGCCCGAATATGGTGTATTTGACATGGCTATTGGAAATGAAATAACTTCTGCTTTCGCTGGCGCCGCAGATAGTAGTTCTTTCCCTAACCTTTACTCTGTTTCTGAAACTAAAACCATCAAAGTAAAGAAAACAAAAAAAGAAATTGCGTTGGAAAACCTATACCAAAGAGTAAGAGACTTCAGAACGTTTGGTGAGTTTTCAAAAGATCATTTAGAGGCTGTTTTTTCTTCTCTAAAAGAAAATTACCCTGATGATTGGTTATTACCCTTAGAACTTTTTGAACTTACAAGTGATACTCCATTGGGTTTGAAAATAAAAAACCACCTAGAATATTTAATAAAAATCAAACCCGAAATCACTCATCTTATAAAATCTGGAATAGAGCTTGTTGAAAAAGCACCCACTTATTTGTAATTGAAATAAGACCAATTTTACTATATTTATACCTAATCAAATTTAAAATCAAATTCTTATGTCACTTTTTATGTACCCTTTTCTTTTTTTTGGCGCACTCATTCTCTTTGCTGCGTTTTTTGTTGTTAAACAACAAACTGCTGCTATTATAGAGCGTTTTGGAAAATTCCAAAGTATTCGTCATTCTGGACTTCAACTCAAAATTCCTTTAGTCGATAGAATCGCTGGGCGATTGAGTCTAAAAATTCAACAGTTAGATGTTATTGTTGAAACAAAAACTTTAGACGACGTGTTTGTTCGCTTAAAAATCTCTGTTCAATACAAAGTAATCAGAGATAAAGTTTATGAAGCATTTTATAAATTAGATTACCCGCACGAGCAAATTACGTCTTATGTATTTGATGTTGTTCGCGCCGAAGTGCCAAAAATGAAACTCGATGATGTTTTTGTTAAAAAAGATGACATCGCTATTGCTGTGAAAACTGAATTAAACGAAGCTATGATGGACTATGGTTATGACATCATCAAGACCCTTGTAACAGATATAGATCCAGATGCTCAGGTAAAAGCGGCGATGAATAGAATTAATGCTTCAGAGCGTGAAAAAATTGCTGCCCAATTTGAAGGTGATGCTGCGCGAATTTTAATTGTTGAAAAAGCAAAGGCTGAAGCTGAAAGTAAGCGCCTTCAAGGACAGGGTATTGCTGATCAAAGACGTGAAATTGCTCGGGGCTTAGAAGAGTCTGTTGAGGTGCTTAACAAAGTAGGGATTAACTCTCAGGAGGCTTCTGCACTAATTGTTGTAACCCAGCACTATGATACGCTTCAATCTATTGGAGGTGAATCAAACAGTAACTTAATTTTGTTGCCCAACTCTCCTCAGGCTGGAAGTAATATGCTAAACGATATGGTTGCGAGTTTTACTGCAAGCAATCAAATAGGAGAGGCTATGAAAAATCAAAAGAAAAAGGGAAGAGAATAGCTTTTTATCTATAAAACCTATAGCGTTGAGGCCTCTTCAGCTAGTAATTTATTGCTATCTGTTGAGGCTTTTTCTATAAAGTCGATTATTTGCTGATTTCTTTCTTGGCCCTTTTTAAGAAGTTGTTTTAGTACAATCATCACCGCAATTCGTGTGCCTGTTTTTTTTGTGGCTGTAGCGAAAAGAGGTTCCAATTCTTCATAAAGAATATTAGCAGATAATTGTATGATTTCTGCTTTTACACTTTTCTGCTTTTCCGCTGATAAATTGGTATATTTTTTACCAAGTTGTTTTATAACATCAATAGGCTTACGCTCTTGTTTTGGATTTGATTGTTTTGGAGAAATCGTAGCTTTTTGTGTTTGTTTTGCCCAATTATCTCTAAGGCCTACTGTTTTATTAAATACCACTTTTGTTTCTGTACTGTCTTTATCTACACAAAAATAGCCCAAACGCTGAAACTGAAAATGGTCATTAGGCTGAACATTTGAAATGTTTGGCTCTACAAAAGCTGTTATTTGATTTAAAGAAAATGGGTTTAAAAATGTCATGAAATCTTCTTCTTGACTATCTGGTGCTTCATGAGAAAATAGACGGTCATATTCCCTAACTTCTGCTTCTATGGCATAAGCCACAGAAACCCAATGTAGAGTTCCTTTTACTTTTCTAAGGCTTTCTTCGGTTCCGCTTCCACTTAAACTTTTTGGATCATAAGTACAGTGGATTTCTTGAATCTCCCCTTGGCCATCTTTTATAACAGATTCCGCTTTTATAATGTATGCATTTTTTAGACGCACTTCTTTTCCAATTGTTAAGCGAAAATATTTATTGTTTGCTTCTTCTTTAAAATCGTCTCTTTCAATATACAGCGTTTTAGAAAACGGAAGTTTTCTGCTTCCCGAGTTTGGGTCTTCAGGATTGTTTTCTGCTTCAAGAAATTCTGTTTTATCGGACTGATAATTTGTTATTGTCAATTTTACTGGGTTTAAAACCGCCATAATTCTTGGTGCGGTTTTGTTTAAATCTTCACGAACACAAAATTCAAGTAACGAAACATCTATAATATTGTCTCGTTTTGCAACGCCTACACTATTGATGAACTTTTTAATAGCCTTTGGTGTATAACCTCTTCTTCGCAAACCGGATATGGTTGGCATTCTTGGGTCGTCCCACCCAGAGACAACACCTTCTTCTACCAATCTAAGCAATTTTCTTTTACTCATAATGGTATAATTTAGGTTTAATCGAGCAAACTCTCTTTGTTTTGGAAGTTTAGGATATTTATGGGCGCTGTAATTATAAACACATTTTTTGAACCAATTGTATAGTTCGCGATGAGGCTTGAATTCTAAAGAACATAAAGAATGAGAAATTTGTTCTATATAATCACTTTCACCATGTGTCCAATCATACATTGGATAGATGCACCAGTTTGTTCCAGTTCTGTGATGGGAAGCGTGTAAAATTCTATACATGATGGGGTCGCGCATCAACATATTTGTGTGTTTCATATCAATTTTTGCGCGGAGTACATGTGTGCCTTCTTCAAAATCGCCATTGCGCATTTGTTGAAACAACTCAAGGTTTTGTTCAATTGTTCTATTGCGATAAGGACTATCTATACCAGGTTGAGTGGGTGTTCCTTTTTGTTCTGCCATGCTTTCGCTTGATTGTGAATCAACATAGGCTTTGCCGTCTATTATCATAAGAACAGCCCATTCGAAAAGTTGGTCAAAATAATCTGATGAGTAACATTCTTCCTCCCACTTATAACCCAACCAAGCAATATCCTCCTTGATAGCGTCTACATAAGCTTGCTCTTCTTTTGTAGGGTTGGTATCATCAAATCTTAGGTTAACTGGAGCATCGTATTTTTCTCCTAATCCAAAACTTATTCCTATGGCTTTGGTGTGGCCAATATGAAGATATCCATTGGGCTCTGGAGGAAAACGAAAACGTAAGTCCTTTTTACTCAAACCATTTTTCAAATCGTCTTCTACAATTTGTTCTATAAAATTTAAAGGTTTACTGTTCTCTGTCGCCATAGATAATTGTCTTCTGAGTAAAATTTAATCACAAAATTAATCAATTAAAAAGATTGTTAATATATCTTTAGTATAAATGTTACTTTTGTGAAACTAAAAATTTAAATGATGGGGATTATAAAGGTTGAAAATATAAGAGTTTATGCCTACCATGGGTGTTTGGAAGAAGAAACAATTATTGGAAGCTACTACAGAGTAGATGTTTCTGTGCGGGCCTGTCTTGCTAAATCCGCAAAAACAGATGCTCTAGCTGACACTGTTGACTATGTAACCCTGAATGCAATTGTTGTGGAAGAAATGAACATTCCTTCAAAACTTTTAGAAAGTGTTGTTCAACGAATAATAGATCGGATTTTCGGCACTTGCAAAGAAGTTGAGTGGGCTTCTGTCTCAGTCTCAAAGCTAAACCCTCCAATAGGCGGAGATGTGGAAAAAGTAACGGTTATTTTGGATCAAAATCGTGTTTAGATTTTGGCACAAGAACGTTTAATGCGCCTTTTTTAATAGAAATTTTCAGTTCTTTTGATTTAATAATGATAGACTCCCCGTCTAATTGTGCTAAAAATTCTTCTTGTTTTTTGTTGCTGACTTTCATATTATCAGTAAGAAAGTATTTTGCTTTATTATACTTCTTGTGTTTATTAAAAACAAGTTGGGTTGCAAACTGTAATTTTTCAAGAAAAGACAGTTGTTCTGTAAACACAACATCTAATTTTCCATCTTGAAGTGAAGCTGTTGGTGTAAAGGACAAGTTATAGCCCATTTCATTAGAATTTGACACAAATAGTACTAAAGGGTCTAGTGTCTTCTTGAAATTATAAATCTGTAAATCAATTATTTGTGGGGGTGATTTGGAGAGAAGTGCTTTAAAAGAAGCGCGCAAATATGAGATGATTTGACGTTTTTTGAAGCCTGTATAATGATTAATAATCCTTGCGCCTATGCCTAAACTCATATTACTAAAAAAGAAATGTTCATTTACGGTTCCAACATCTATTTTTATACTTTGGTATTGTTTAATAACCTCAAGGGCTTCGCGTATTGATCGTGATATTCCTAGGTGGGATGCAAGACCGTTTCCCGAACCAAGTCTAATTATTCCTAATAATACGGGAGAATCTACAAGTTGAGAAGCCACTTCGTTTACAGTTCCGTCTCCACCACATGCAATTATTGCATTTGCTCTCTCATGTATAGAATTTTTTGTAAGAGCAGCGGCATTATTGGCATGTTTTGTGGTTTTAATAACAATGTGAAAATCCCTGCTGTTTAAAACAGTGGTAATAGTACTAAAATCTAGTTTATTTTTCCCTTTTCCCGAAATAGGGTTTACAATAAAATGTATGCTTTTTTTTGTGCCCAATAAAGTGATTTGTTTTAGTAGTTTTTAAGCAATAATATTTAATTCTCTTGTGTGTCCTGTTTTTTTACTTAACTTTGCATTCCTTTTTGGCGTCTTGGCCGAGTGGCTAGGCAGAGGTCTGCAAAACCTTTTACAGCGGTTCGAATCCGCTAGACGCCTCAAAAATAAAACCTCAACTTTGTTGGGGTTTTTTATCTAATATCTTCTATCATTTGTTTTGGGTTTAATTTGTCTTTCGGTAAAAATCCTTTTGTTATAAGGGTTATTCCACAGATCAATAACAAAATACCCAATATTTTTTTTATGTTAATTATAATTCCTGGAGTTAAATAGCCTTTTAAGCGTTTAGCTAATAATATTTTAATAAGGTCTGTAATGAAATAAGCACTAATTAGAGCGCCAAAAAACACAAAAAAGCGGTTTATATCACCCTCCAAATTAGGTCCCACAACAATTATAATTCCTAACCAAAAAACCAAAACTCCTATATTTATAAAGTTCAGAAAAAAACCTTTTAAAAACAACTGTAAATAGTTGTTTTTTGGTGTTTCTAAATTGGTTTCTAAGTCTTGTTTATTGGGTTTCTTTGAGAAAATTATTACACCATAAACAGCCAAAAGCGTACCACCAAATATATAAAGTCCTGGTTGATTACTTAAGTTTTCTAAAAGCTGATAACTACTAAAATAAGCGAGAAGAATAAATATTACATCTGCAATTATAACTCCTAAATCAAATGCAACAGCAGCTCTAAAACCTTTAACGATACTTGTTTCTAAAAGAACAAAAAAGACTGGTCCTATCATAAATGATAGGAAAAACCCTAAAGGAATAGCCGCTTGAATATCTTCTATCACTATTTATTTGTCTTTAAAAATAATTCTTCCGCCAAATAATTTGTTTTGTTTTAATTGTTTTGGTGTTCCGTATACAAAAACATCACCCCCAGAAAAAATCTTTACATTCAAAACTATGGTTGTGTTTACTGAAGCTTCTCCTCCTGCTTTGATAAATATTGAGGAGTTTTGTGCTATTGTTTGGCCGCCCTCGTAAATACCTCCTGTTCGTAATGAAAGATCTAACTTTGAGGTTTGCCCCGTGGTCGAAATAACTCCTCCTGTTACACTTTTGACAGACAATAATTTAGTATCAACAGAGGCGGTAATCTGTGCACCTTCTTGAGCTCTTAAAATAATTTCATACTGTTTTATTATATCGTTTACCTGTACATTTGCCCCCTCGTTTGCGTCGATTTCGTCAATAGCGGTATAATAAAGTTTAACGTTAGTGTTTTTTCCATTAAACATTTTGTCTAGTTTCATTCTTATTTTCAACTTATTATTTTTCTGAATTATACTAACGTCATTTCTGTTTTCTCCAGTAATAATAATTTTATTTTCATCTGATTTAATAAGCTCTATATTTATTAAATCATAAACTTTGAGTTCTGAAAACTCTCCTAATGTTTTAGTTACGGCGTCTTGTGAAAAAACTTGTGTACAGACGAAGAATACATAAAAATATAAATGTCTCATTTTATAAATTATATTAAATTAAAATCTAAATGTCTTTTTATTAAATCGGCTTTTTTAACCTCAACTTGAACTTGATCGCCTAGTTGATATATGTTTTTCGTTCGCTCTCCAACAAGCGCATAATTATCTTGGTCGAAGATATAATAATCTCCTTTTATATCTCTAATTCTAACCATGCCTTCACATTTGTTTTCTATAATTTCCACATACATACCCCATTCTGTAACGCCTGAAATAACCCCAATAAAGGTAGTGTCTTTTTTATCTTGTATATATTTTATTTGCATATATTTTATAGAGTCTCTTTCTGCCTTTGTTGCTAAATTTTCCATTGCTGAAGAATGCTTGCATTTCTCTTCAAAACTTGTTTCTGATACAGAAGTATTTCCGTCTAGATAGTGCTGTAACAAACGGTGTGCCATAACATCAGGGTAGCGACGAATAGGTGATGTAAAGTGGCTGTAATAATCAAACGAGAGACCATAGTGCCCAATATTATGCGTAGAATATTCTGCCTTGCTCATACAACGGATGGTTAGAGTATCAACTAAGTTTTGTTCTTTTTTTCCAACGACATTACTTAATAATTTGTTTAATGCTGCACTGATTTGGTTTGGGTTTTTTAAATTTAATTGATGACCGAATTGATAAACAACTCGCTGTAAACTTTCAAGCTTTTCTTGGTCGGGAACATCATGAATTCTATAAATAAAGGTTTTTTTGGGAGATTGTTTACCTATAAATTCTGCAACTTTTTTATTAGCTAATAACATAAACTCCTCAATAAGTTTGTTGGCGTCTTTAGAGGTTTTAAAATAAACGCCTTCTGGAGTATTAGATGATGATAAATTGAATTTAACTTCCACTTTATCAAACGAGATTGCACCATTGTTCATTCTTTTTTCTCTTAGTATTTTAGCGAGTTTATTTAAAAGAAGGATGGCATCTTTTATTTGTTGGGTTGTTTTATATGCTTTATGAGTTAAAGCAATGTGTTTAGGAATATCAACACCTTTATTTTCAATAATATGTTGAGCCTCTTCGTAGCTAAAGCGAGCATCGCTGTAAGTTACGGTTCTTCCAAACCATTGATTAATCAGTTCTGCCTTATCATTGAGTTCAAACACTGCAGAAAACGTGTATTTCTCTTCTAAAGGTCGTAATGAACAAGCATTATTAGATAATACTTCTGGCAACATGGGAACCACTCTATCAACTAGATAGACAGAAGTAGCGCGTTGGTATGCTTCATCGTCTAAAATAGTTCCCTCTTTTAGATAATGTGATACATCTGCAATATGAATCCCTACTTCAAAATTTCCATTTTCTAATATTTGAAAAGACAAAGCATCATCAAAATCTTTTGCGTCTTTTGGATCTATTGTAAAGGTTAAGATGTTTCGCATATCGCGACGTTTTTTTATCTCTTCCTTTGTAATAGATGTGTCTAATGCATTTGCAAACTCTTCTACTTCTTTATCAAACTTGTAAGGTAGGCCATAAGCAGCTAAAATAGCGTGAATTTCTGTTTGATGTTCTCCAGCATCTCCCAAGACTTCAATGACTTTTCCTGTTGGACATTCTGCTTTTGATTGCCATTCTACTATTTTAACTAGAACTTTCTGTCCTTCTTTAGCATTTTTTATTTTCTTTAAAGGAACATAAATATCTACGGGCATTTTCCGGTCGTCGGGAATTACAAAGGCAAAGTTTTTATTGATCTGGATAATCCCTACAAATTCTGTTTTGTGTCGTTTTAAAACTTGAGTAATATCCCCTTCATACCGACCTCGTTTTTTTCTATTATGGATATAAAATTCTACTTCATCACCAGGGAGAGCCCCTTTCGTTTTATTTGAGGGAATATAGACGTCCTCCTTAAAATCTGCAGAGGTAACATATCCTGAACCATTAGAGCTTAAATCGAAAGTTCCTCTATAATATTTATCATTCGTTTTAATAGTATAAAACCCTCTTTTTACTTCTTCTATTTGATTTGATATCATTAAAAAATGTAGACTCTCTAAAACTTCTGCTCTTTTACTTGGATTATGTATTCCAAGCTTCATAGATATTTGTTTGTAATTTAAAGCAGCAGAAGTTTTAAGAATTGATAAAATTCGAGGAATTTGCTTTTTGAAATTTTGGTTTTTCTTTGATTTTTTTGGCATTACAGCTATTTGATAACAACAAATCTACAATTTTAAAGTTTGCCTTTTTTGGAAAGAAATCAACTTTATTCACATTATATATATTAATAAACTTTTTTTATAATTTTTTAAAATAACCTGGTTATTATAATAGGATGTTAATTTCTATAATAACTTTTATAGTTTTCACTTATTAATCTGATAATCAAAATATTTAAACCTTTTTTTGATGTTTATAACTTCTCTTTATCATTTTAATAAATATGGGAATAAAATTAATAAATATACTTTTATATGTCGCAAATTTTTTTAAGATGATTTAATTTAAAACAAATAAAATTTATTTTTCATAATCTATGTTTTTTTATCAACAGGATATAAATAAAAGTATAAACACTTTATTTTTTTGTAATTTTACATTTGAACAATTAAGTACTACTTGCATATGAAAATTTCTATAGGAAATGACCACGCCGGAACGGAATACAAATTCAAAATAATTGAATTTTTAAAATCAAAAAATATAGAAGTTACAAATTATGGAACAGATTCCAGCGACAGTGTTGATTATCCTGATTTTGTTCATCCGGTTGCAAAAGATGTAGAAAATAAACAAGTAGACTTTGGAATTCTTTTATGTGGTAGCGCTAATGGCGTTGCTATGACCGCCAATAAATATCATGGAATTCGAGCAGGGTTGTGTTGGAAAAATGAAATTGTTGAATTAATACGTCAACATAATAATGCTAATATTCTTTGTATTCCAGCTCGATATACAACTGAACAAGAGGTAATAAAAATGGTAGAAACTTTTATTAATACAGAATTTGAGGGAGGAAGACATCAAAGTCGTGTGGATAAAATACCTAGTTGTAATTGATATTTAAAAATGGTTTCAGTCTTTGTTAAATCATTTGAAGAACTTTCTAAATTAGAATTATATAAAATCTTACGTTTAAGAGCAGAGGTTTTTATTGTAGAACAAGATTGTGTTTATCAAGACGTTGACGATAAAGACCAAAAAGCCCTACATGTTCTTCTAAAAAAATCAGAGGATATCATAGGGTATACAAGGTTGTTTTGGCCTGGAGATTATTTTAAAGAAGCGAGTATAGGAAGGGTTGTGATCTCAAAAGAAGAAAGACATAACAATTATGGTTCTCAGCTTATGAAAGCATCAATTCTTGCTGTATCAGAAAAAATGAAAGAGAAAAAAATAAAAATTTCCGCTCAAACCTATTTAAAAAAATTTTACAATAATTTGGATTTTTTAGAAAGTGGAAAAGAATACCTAGAAGATGGAATTCCTCATATTGCAATGTTTAAAGAATAAATTTTAATCTATAATATTAGTTATTTCTATTTCTACTCGTCTATCAAATTTTGGATCACCACCTAAAGGATATTTATGTTTTAAGCCAACATATTTCATTCTTTTCCTAGCAACACCATTTTTCATCAAGTACTCATAAATATATCTAGCTCTTGCTAAAGATAAATTTCTTCGACCAGTTCCTCTATCAATAGCATCTCTTCCGTTTGCAGTGCAACAAACATGACCCTGTATTGTAAAATATACTTTATTCTTTTCTCTTAATATTCTTGCTATTTTTTCCAGCACAGGAATTGATTCTTTTAATACATAACTATATCCAGTTCTAAAAAGAATGTTGTCAAGAACTATTTTATCTCCTACCAAAAGATTACTTTCAAGTGTTATTGGTTTTTTTCTATTATCTATTATTTCATTTTCATCCTCTAATCTAGATGTTTCTTTTTCAGGAATATTATATTCTACATTAACCTCTACTTTTCTATTTAAACCTCTAATAATATTTAAATCTTCTGAGTCCACAATTTTTAATAAAATCTCGCCTTTTCCATCAACGTTACTTATAAGATTTTCTCTAATACCACCTGTAGAAAACACTTTCTTTATGGCATTTGCCCTATTTTGAGAAAGTATTAAATTATAATTGTCTGATCCTCTATCATCACAAAACCCATAAATTGATATTTTTTTTATTTTATTAACATCAAGATTTTTAATAAATAATAAAATTCTATTTTTTTCTGTTTCTGGTACTATATATTTATCGGTTTCAAAGTAAACGACATGCTGAATATTTGATTGACCAATCAAATAATTTATACTAAACATGAAAATAAAAATCAATTTTGGCATGCTTAAATATATTTAATTTATTTCAAAAGAGAATAATACCGATTAGAATCATTTAATATGGATTGGGCCTCCAAAATAGTTTTGTTTTTTAAAAGAGAATATTCGTACATTCCTTCTTTATAAAAATGTCTTTTTATAATTTCTTCTGACAACTTCCAGTTTATCATTTCTTCTGATTGCTCAAGCGCCAATTCTTTTTCTTTTTTCAGAGATTCTTTAACTGTTAAAAGCGATGTGTGTAAGCCTTCTAAATTTTCCTCTTTACTGTAGTCAAAAAGCTTTTCTAAAGACTCTTCTGTGTTTGTTCCCAAAGAAAAATTCTCTGATAAACAATACGCTTTAAATTCTTCAAAAATAATCGGGTTTAAGTCTAAATCTGATAAATTATCAATTTTATTTTCTCTACAATAATCATTAACAAAAGAGAATATCAAATTTTCTTTTTCTAAAGAAGAAATCAAATTAAACGATGCTATTTTTCCAGTTGCTACATCTGGTTTTATTCCGCCTCCATCGTAAACAATTCTACCTTTTTTGGTTTTAAATGCTTTCTTTTCTTCTATTTTTTTTGCTTCTCCAGTACTAGAACGCTCTCCATAATTTAATGCCTGTATGCAGCGCCCAGAGGGAATAAAATAACGAGAAATCGTAACTTTAATCTGAGCCCCATAGGGCAGCGGTTTCGGTTGTTGTACAAGACCTTTCCCAAAACTTCTTATACCAACAATTACAGCACGATCTAAATCTTGAAGAGCACCAGCAACAATTTCACTTGCAGACGCACTTTTTTCATTAACTAACACTACAAGAGGAATGTCTTCGCTAATTGGCTGTTTTTGTGTAAAAAATTGGTTGTTATATTGTTCAATATTAGAGCGTGTAGAAACAACAAGCTGGTCTTTTTTCACAAACAGATTTACTATTTTTACCGCTTCTTGAAGTAATCCGCCAGGATTGTTTCTTAAATCAAGAATTAATCCTTTGGCCTCATCTATGAGCAAAAATTTTAGTGCTGATTCTACCTCTTGTGCTGATGTTCTAGAAAAGCGATCAAGTGCTATATAACCGATTTGATTTTCCAACAATTTATACAAAGGAACGGCTTTTGGTTTTTTTTCACCACGAATTAATTCTACTTCTGTTTCTTTTAAACCTCTTTTGTAAGTTATATTAACTTTTGAATTTTTCTTCCCTTTTAATAACATCTCAGCTTGACCGAAAGATTCTGACAATAAAGTTCCATTAATTTTAATGATTACGTCTCCAGATTTTAAACCCGCCCTATCTGCAGAAAAATCTTTTAAAGGCTCATCAATAATTAATTTCTTATCAATAATTTTCATTGTTGCTCCAATACCAACATAAAGACCAGAGCGATAAATTTTTGCATTTTCTACGTCTTGTTCACTGCTATATATGGTGTATGGATCAAGCTCAGAAAGCATATGTTTAACACCGTTTTCCATAAGCTCTGCTGGGTTTGTTTTGTCTACATAGCTCATATTAATCTCTTTAAAAAGAGTATTATAGATTTCTATTTGTTTTGCAATTTCAAAGAAATCAAAACGAAACCCCACAAGAGTAAGTGCCAATGCAACAATAAACACCGAGAACCCAATTTTTTTCTTTTTCATAAAGTTTTTTGTTTAAACTTTTCTGCTACAATTTTGATTTCTTTTATCATTTTTTCCCACTCTGGCTTTTGTTTGCCAGTGAAAATTAGCATAAGCCTATAGTTGTTAGCGGATTCCTTTAACAAGGGCCACAAATATTCCTTTGCCGCCTCTCTCATCTGTCGCTTTATTCTATTTCTATCAACGGCCAATTTAAAGTTCTTTTTTCCAACCGACATTCCTATAGCGGTTTCTGAACTCTCAAGAAAAATAAGCCTAAAAGGAAACGCATTGATAGAACGCCCTTCTTCAAATAAAATTTCAATTTGCTTTTTTCCTTTTAGGCTTTTCACTCTTTTTCTAAAACGAGACTATTGTTATCGAGGTTAATATCAGCAACTTTTTTTTCTGGGTCAAGGGTTATTTTTTTTACTTCTTTATTGTTATTCAACAACAATGAATAGGTTGGGTATGCCCAAGCCCAATCGTTAAGTACAATTGTTGTTTCATCTGTAGGTTTTTCTCCACGCATCATTCGTAATGGGATGTAATATTTTATAATTTCACCATCAGCATATTCTATTTCTAGCTCTGTAGGCATTGGAACCAACCCTATTCTTTCAATTACAATTTCGGTATTTTGTTCATTTTTTTCTACTGATTTAATACCATAATCTATGACATTATCTGTTCTGGTCCAATCTGTAAGATACCAGTCCAGTTCTAAACCCGATGCTTTCTCTGCACAACGAATAAAATCATTAGGTGTTGGATGCTTAAAAGACCAAGAGTTAAAATAGTCATGGAGTGTTTTTCTAAAAGCCTTTTCTCCAATGATATATTTTAGTTGTCTTAAGAAAATAGCGCCTTTTACATAAGAAGAGGTGCCATAAGCAGCATTATATTCATAGCGATCTGCATGTGTGCTTTGTGGTTGTTCAAAACCACTTAATGCATATCGAACATAGCGCTTGTAGGCTCTCTCAAAATATTTTTGTTCATCAATATTCATCACATCAACTTCTGCCATTGTGCAAATGTACTCTGTAAAACCTTCGTCCATCCAGGGATGTTTTCCTTCATTTGTTGCCATCAAAAATTGAAACCAAGTATGCGCCAATTCATGTGAGGTAACCCCAACTAAACTTTCAAAGCTTCGCACCCCTGTAATTAGTGTACACATGCCATACTCCATACCGCCATCTCCACCTTGAATTACAGAATATTGCTTGTAGGGATAAACACCAATGTTTTCATTAAAAAATGCCATAAGTTTTGCTGTAATGGGTTGCAAATCACGCCAGCGTTTTTGATATTCTTTTTCCAAAGTACTTTTGTAATAAAAATGAAGCATTGGTCCATTTTCTATTTGTAATTTATCATGAATATAATCGGGGTCTGCGGCCCACGTAAAATCATGAACGTTTGGCGCAACAAAATGCCAAGTATTTGTGTTCTTTCTTTTTTTCTTTTTGTTTACGGGAACAATTTTTATATCCTTTTCATTTTGTAAATACCCTGTTCCGCCAACAATATAACTGTTGTCAATTGTAAGTTTTAAATCAAAATTACCCCATACCCCATGAAACTCTCGACCAATGTAGGGGTCTGCATGCCAACCTTCAAAGTCGTACTCTGCCAATTTTGGATACCACTGCGCCATAGAAAGCACCACGCCCTCAGAACTATTTTTTCCAGAACGCCTAACATTTAAGGGGACTTGTCCCTCAAAATTCATCTCAAAAGTTGTCTGTTCCCCAGATAAGATAGGTTTTTTTAGTTCAACTTCTAAAATTGTTCCAGAAAGCGTTGTTTTTAGTTTTTCTCCATCCTGAGTTAAATTTAAAACATTTAAAAACCCTTGATCTTCCGGCGCAAGATTTTGAATTCTATTCATTACTCTTCTGTCTGGATCTGCAATAGTTCTGGAACGTACGTCCATTTCACTTCCAGGCTGAAAAGCATTAAAATATAAATGGAAAAATACGTTTTGTAATATGTCTGGAGAATTATTAGTATAAATTATTTGTTGTGTTCCTGAATAATTAAAAGTATCAACATCCATTTCAACTTCCATTGTATAATCTACATGTTGTTGCCAATATCCGTTGGTATTTCTTTGACCATTTACAACATGAAAAACGCTAAGTACTATTATGACAAATAAATTTTTCATTTCTATAATTTTATTTAGATAATTTTGACGCCATAATTAAAGCGTTATATGCATTAACCAATTTGCCAGATTTACACAGCGCACTGAATTCTACAGTAGACCCGTTTCCAAGGCTTACTTTTTTCTGTATTGGAAGACCAGACTCCATGAGTATTGTTTTTACTTGGGCAGCACTCAATTTTGGATATTGAGAAAATATAAGCGCCGCGATACCTGCAACAAGCGGTGACGCCATAGAAGTTCCTTGAGCAAATTCATATTTGTTTTTTGGATAACTGGAGTATATTTCTGTTCCAGGAGCAAAAACATCGACACTGCTTTTCCCGTAATTAGAAAATCTAGCGACCAGACTAGAGCTGTAATCGTTTGTTGTTGCACCAACTCTTAAAAAGGTGTCAGAGATTTCTGCACCTGTGCCAATTTGATCGTTAGGGTAATTTTCAATTTGATCTGAATTGTTTCCATCATTACCTGCAGCTGCAACAATTAAAACATTTTTTTTGGCAGCATATGCAATAGCATCCCCAACCCAATCACTATGGTTTGAAAAACCTTTTCCAAAACTCATGTTTATAACTTTAGCACCATTGTCAACAGCATAATATACACCCAAAGCTACATCTTTGTCATATTCATCACCATTGGGGGTATCTCTAATTGCCATTATTTTTACATTGTTGGCAGCGCCGTTAATCCCAATTCCATTGTTTCTTGTGGCCGCAATAATTCCAGAAACATGTGTCCCGTGGCTTCGGCCTTCTTTTGGCATAACATTATTATTTCCATAGTTTCTATCGTTCAAATCATTTGGGTCATCATTTACAATAGATCGACCGTCAAAATCAATGTTCAGGTTGTAATCTAGACGTTCGTTAAAAGATTTTAAATCTTTATTAAGGTCCTCTTTTAAGTCCTCAATAGTATCGTATCCAAAACCATAGGATTGTTTTATGATGCTTAGGTGGCGGCTCATGGTTTGGTCTTTTGTTTCTATACTGTAGATATCATCTTTAGTAAAAGAGTCTTTTTTAAGGCAATTTAGCACGGCTTTTTCTGCAGTGTTGATTTGCTCTAATATTGAATTGTACTGTTGTTTCAACTCCGTGTATTTTTTTCTTTCTTTATTATATGTTTCTTGAGCTTCATTATATCTAGGGTGAGAGGTGTTTTTGGTGGTTAGAAGCCGAACAAATTCTAGCTGTTCATTATTGGCTTCTCCAAGAAAATTCCAACCATTAACATCATCAATATAGCCGTTGTTGTCATCGTCTATTCCATTATTTGGAATTTCATCTTCATTCACCCAAATATTGTTTCTAAGATCTTCGTGTGTGATATCTATGCCAGAGTCTATTACTGCAACAATTACAGTTTTGCTTTTGGGTTTTACAAGTTGTTCGTAGGCTAGGTTTAAGCTAACCCCAGGGATAGTGTCTTTTTTTAAGTCAAAATGACTCCAACCTTTTTTTTCAATTTCTGTAAGCTCCGAAAACTTTACAGGGGTTTGATCAATATTCTCAATAGGTGTAGAGAGAATTGGTGCTGTGGAGCCACAGCTAGCGAATAGAAATGCCACCGCAAAAACCAGGTGTTTTAAAGAGGAACTTAAGGCTAAGTTTTTCATAATGTTTTAGAATATAGAGTTAAATGAATGGGTTTTATCCAGCCTTACACCTTTTTCGGTATGTTTGACTGTTATGATTTCATTTCTGGCATCATGCTCCAAAAATAAATAATAATTTTGACTTGCAGCGAGGTTAAGAAAAACCTCTTTTTCTTGTAGAGTCAGTAAAGGTCGGGTGTCGTACCCCATAATAAAAGACAATGAAACATGCCCTGCCGTTGGTAATAAATCAGCCATAAAACACAAGGTTTTACCTTTGTATTTTATCATTGGAATCATTTGCTTTTCGGTGTGTCCGTCAGCAAAAAATACATCAAAGTCCAGAGGAGAGTTTTTTAGTATATTTTCTTTTGTACAGTTCAAGTATTTTAGGTTTCCAGATTGTTCAATAGGCTCAATATTTTCCATTAAAAAAGATGCTCTCTCACGTTTGTTTGGTGTTTTTGCCCAAGACCAATGTTTTTCATTACTCCAGTAGGTTGCATTTTTGAAAGCGAGTTGATATCCTGTTTTATTTGCATTCCATTCAACGCCACCCCCACAATGATCAAAATGTAAATGTGTTAGGAAAACATCTGTGACATCGTCTTTATGAAAGCCATATTTTGCTAGAGCCTGCTCCACACCTTGATCTCCCCATCGAAAATAATAACTGAAAAATTTATCGGTCTGTTTGTTGCCCATTCCCGTATCAATTAAGATTAAGCGATCACCGTTTTCAATAAGTAAACATCGAGCAGCAATATCAATCATGTTGTTTTGGTCTGCAGGGTTTGTTTTAGACCAAATAGATTTTGGGACAACTCCAAACATGGCGCCTCCGTCCAGTTTAAAGTTGCCAACATTTAATGGGTATAGCTTCATTTTTGTAATATTTGAGTTTCTAGACGCATTCCAAAATCCAAAAGTTGTTTTATTTCTTTGATGCTTGCTACTCGTTCTTTATTGAAAATCAGTAACCCGCTTCCGTTAGACTCAACATGGTAGTAGCTGTTGCTTTCAAAAAATCTAACAAGTTTTTTGTCAAAAAAGTTTTGGATTTCTTTCTTCTTTTCTCCGCTTAAATAAAAGCGATTTGAGAAGTCTCGTTGGTTTGGTATGCTAATATCCTTTTGTCCAGCAAGAGCGTAAAAACGCTCCAACAACCCCTCTTTGGTTAATGTAAAACTAGGAATTTCTTTAGATAAATTAATATGTAACATTGTTGAACGAACCACTTCTTTTGCAATGGCCTCACCCTCGGAAAAAGTAATATCAAAAACAGATAAATTGTTTTGGCCTCGTGACAGTCTGTTATAGATGTATTCAATTTTTTTAGTTTTAAAAAATAAGAAATTTTCGAGCACCCCATTTTTTTTAAGTCTTTCAGAATTGAAATTAAGGTCAAAATTTAAGCCTACTTCTTCTAAATCTTTTTGTCGTTTTGTAGCACCACTTTTTATTAAGTTTGATATTGGCAACAACTTCCTAAGCGCAAAAGGATGCCCCGATTTTGCTCCAAGCAGATCCATTCCTATAACTTCAATGTTGCCACCTTTTTTATAAAACAGTTCTTGATAATCATTAATATTTTCCATGACAGAATGGTCGACAAAGCCACACATAGAAAAGTCAATGACAACATCGTTCTGCTCTGGAATAACACTCAATTTGTCCTTAAGTTTGTTGAAATTTAAAAAACTACAAAAATGTTTGACACTGATAAAATAATTTCCATTTTCCTCTTTATACATTAGTACATTCGGCTTTACAATGTTTTTAATAAATAGCCCCAAACTGTTGTTTACGATAATATGAATAATAAAAGTTGAAATAAGCCCAGCAAGAATTCCAGAAATTAGTCCAATTTTTAGGGTTACTAGCAATGTTGATAAGAAAATAATTAGCTGCTCTTTACCTATTAAAAAAACACGTTTTATCATTTCCGGAGCGGCAAGCTTATACCCTGTATAAACTAAAATAGCCATCAATGCAGAAAGAGGTATCCGAGTTAATTCGCTGTTGAATAGAAGGATAAAAATCATTAAAAAAAGCGCGTGAAATAAATTCCCTAGTCTATTAGTCCCTCCGTTTGTAATATTCACGGAACTTGGCGCTATAACAGTTACAACATTTAGACCGCCAAATAAACCACTTATTGTTGTTGCTAGCCCTAGCGCTTTAATGTCTTTATTTACATTTGAACGTCTTTTTTTAGGATCAAGTTTATCTATAGCTTTTATGCTTAATAATGATTCTATACTAGCAATTAGTGTGAGCGCCACAACACTACCCCAAAACTCTATGTTGTAGATTGACCCAAAGTTTGGCAACGGCAAGTCATTTACCGCTTCAGACAGGCTTGGTATGTTTGGGATCATGTATTTTTCTGAAATAGGGTTAGAAATTTTCAATACAAATTCACAATAATAACTAAATCCAACAGAGCATATTACAATCCACATTGGTGCTGGAATTAGTTGTAGATACTTGTTGCGTATTTTAGAATAGAATACCATGACGATTAAACTTAGAACACCTGCAATAGCCGCATTAATCAATCCAGGATCCTGATATTCAAATACTTTCATAATGGTTTTTGGGATTGCAATTAAGTAGTCAATTGTATTGTCTCTACTAATTTTATTACCCAGCATGATATGAAATTGTTTTCCAAGGATTATAAGTCCAATGGCTGCCAACACTCCTTGAATTGCCGAAGACGGAAAATAATCAGCAAGTTTTCCAAGCCTCAAAAACCCTAAAATTAGAAGCAGTATGCCAGAGCATATAATTGCGGCATAAGTGGTTGTAAGCCCAAGGGTTGACACCGCGACCAAAACCACCCCTACCAAACCTTTACCAGGGCCAGAAATGGTCACATAGCTCCCTCCAAAAATAGCAACAATAACACCTCCCACAATTGAAGTAATTACACCTGCAATTGGCGGGGCATCACACGCCATAGCAAGACCCAAACTCAAAGGTAAAGCAATAAGACTTACAACAAGGCCAGAGAATATGTTTCTTGGAATTGCAGCTATTTTTGTTGCTATGCTGTTTTTTTGTCTCATCTAATTATAAGTACATCAGTTGGTAGTTCGCCTAAAATATGTTCTATGTCATGAGGAAACAAACGATCCCAAAAAGAAGTTTTTATTGGCGCATTCATCACCAGTAAATCTGCCCGAACCACTTGAGCATAGTGTCCTATAGAATACCCTCTTTTACCAAAAATTGGTTGCGACTTTACAGAAATACCATTAGAGAATTCTTCCGGAACTTCTTCTAATAATTTTTTGACACGCATATTTTCTCTAATCATCAGGCGCTCTCTTATAATAGTAGATTGACGCAACGTTTTATCATCATCAACCTTGATATTGAATTCATCTTGACCCACTTCTTCAACAACAGTAACCCTAGAAGCGTTTAGTTTTTTACCGACATAAAACGCATAATTAATTGTTTCTTTAGTTTTTGGATCTTTTAACCCATTTACAACGATATGTTTACATGGAACTCTATCAACAGAGGGGTTGATGAGCAAAAGAATAGAGCAATCAGCCTTACGAGTAATTTCTCTTGCAATAGACCCTAGATAATACTTAAAAAATGTTTCTCTTTTAAGCGCACCAAGAATCATTAAATCAATATCATAGTTTTTGATCGCTGAAAGAATTATATCAACAGGAGCGCCTGGAAGAAAAAGAACAGAATATTTTAGTTTTCTTTCTGAAAAGCTAGCAAGGTGGTCATCAATTGTAGCTTTTTTTTCTTCATTTTCTTCTCCAACATGAACAAGAACAAGCTCGCTATCCATAACAAGTGCAAGCCTTGAGGCCTCAAAAATATTGGCCTTTAGGTTTGGTGAAAAAGCGACACCAATGCCTATTTTTTTAAATTTTGTAGTACTCAAAGTATAGTTGTTACAGGTTTTTAAAGATAACCCTTTCTTTGAAAATACAAAATAATATAAATGGTGCCTAGTCGTTTAGCTTTAGCACCGCCATAAATGCTTCTTGAGGAATCTCTACACTTCCTACTTGTCGCATTCTTTTCTTCCCTTTCTTTTGATTTTCCAAAAGCTTTCGTTTTCTTGAAATATCACCACCATAACATTTAGCTGTTACATCTTTGCGGACTGCTTTTACAGTTTCTCTTGAAATAATTTTGGCCCCAATAGCTGCTTGAATAGGAATATCAAATTGTTGCCTAGGAATCAACTCCCTAAGTTTTCCACACATTTTACGCCCAATTTTTTGGGCATTATCCAAATGTATAAGAGCAGAAAGTGCATCTACAGACTGTCCATTGAGAAGAACATCAACACGGACAAGTTTTGATACACGCATCCCTATTGGGCTGTAGTCAAAAGAAGCATAGCCTTTAGAAACAGTTTTTAGTCGGTCATAAAAATCAAATACAATTTCTGCCAAAGGCATATCAAAAGACAATTCAACACGTTGGGTGGTAAGGTAAGTTTGATTTGTGATTTGCCCTCTTTTTTCTATACAAAGCGACATTACATTTCCTACAAAATCTGATTTGGTAATAATTGTTGCCTTAATGTATGGCTCTTCAATGCGATCTAAAATAGATGGGTCGGGCAAGTCTGACGGGTTATTTAATAAAATAATTTCATCAGGGTTTTTTCGAGTATATGCATGATAAGATACGTTTGGAACCGTTGTGATAACTGTCATATTAAACTCTCGTTCCAATCTTTCTTGAACAATTTCTAAGTGGAGCATTCCAAGAAAACCACAACGAAATCCAAATCCTAAAGCTGCTGAGCTTTCAGCTTGAAAAACAAGTGATGCATCATTCAATTGCAGCTTTTCCATTGAGGCTCTAAGCTCCTCATATTCCTCGGTATCAACAGGGTAAATTCCTGCAAACACCATTGGTTTTACGTCTTCAAATCCATCGACTGCCTCATGAGTTGGATTTTTAGCGTCTGTTATGGTGTCTCCAACCTTAACTTCGCTTGCATCTTTAATTCCAGTAATTAGATACCCAACATCACCGACCTTGATTTCTTGTTTAGGAGTTTGTGTTAAGTTAAGTGTTCCAACTTCGTCTGCACTATATGTTTTGCCTGTGGCAATAAATTTCACAGATTGATTTTTTTTAATACTCCCATTAACTACCTTAAAATAAGTTTCAACACCTCTAAAAGAATTGTAAACAGAATCAAATACTAAGGCTTGAAGCGGTGCTTCAGGGTCTCCTTTTGGCGCAGGGATATTAGTTATAATTGCCTCTAAAATCGACTCAATACCAAGACCAGTTTTCGCGCTTGCAGGAATTACCTCATCAGCATCACACCCCAAAAGGTCTACAATATCGTCAGTAACTTCTTCAGGGTTGGCACTTGGTAGGTCAACTTTGTTTAAAACAGGAATGATTTCTAAGTCATTTTCTAATGCTAGATATAAGTTTGAAATGGTCTGGGCTTGAATGCTTTGAGCGGCATCAACAACCAATAATGCGCCTTCACAAGCTGCAATTGAACGGGAAACTTCATAGCTAAAATCAACGTGTCCAGGAGTGTCAATAAGGTTCAATATATATTGTTCGCCTTTGTACTCATATTCCATTTGAATGGCATGAGATTTAATGGTAATCCCACGCTCGCGCTCTAGGTCCATATTGTCGAGGAGTTGATTTTGTTTTTCTCGCTCTGTTACAGCCCCTGTAAAATCCAAAAGACGATCGGCCAAGGTGCTTTTTCCATGGTCAATATGCGCAATGATACAAAAGTTTCTTATGTTTTTCATTCAGTTTTTAGCTGTTTTTAGGAGAACAAAAGTAAGTAAATTTATAAGACCAGACGGTCTTATTGTTTGTCATGCTCAATAAGTCTATTTATTCGATGTATTGACTCTTTTTTTCCAATGTAAAAGACAATATCAAAAACATCTACACCTTCTAAAGCTCCAACAAGCGCGACTCTTAAAGGCATCATTACCTTTCCAAAACCAATTTCTTTTTCTTTTATCCAATTAGAAACATCGGTTTTTAGGGTATTTGCAGTCTCATCATTGGCGTTGTCAATCACATGAATAAGCTCGGACAAAAGTTCTGCAGAGCCCTCTTTCCACGCTTTTTTTAATGCTTTCTCATCATACTCATTTGGCGTCTCAAAGAAATATTTCCCAAGCCGTAAAAGCTCAGGAACAAGTTGTGCTCGCTCCTTAACTAGACCGATAACATGTTCAATATAATTTAAATCAAAAGTTGCTAATGTATTATCAACGGCAATCAGCTGTTTTGCTAGTTCTGCATTGGAACACTCTTGAATATAAGCGTGGTTGTACCACTTTATTTTATCAGGATCAAAACGCGCCCCCGATTTATTAACGTGATTTAAATCAAATGCTTTAGTAAGATTTTGTAGATTAAAAACCTCTTGCTCTGTTCCTGGATTCCAACCCAAAAAAGCAAGAAAATTTACAACAGCTTCAGAAAGATATCCACTTTCTTTGTAGCCAATAGCATGTGTGTTTTCGTCTTTCCATTCTAAAGGAAAAACAGGAAATCCAAGTTTATCGCCATCTCTTTTGCTTAGTTTCCCTTTTCCTGTGGGCTTCAATATTAGTGGAAGGTGTGCAAATTGAGGCGCTTCCCATTCAAAAGCTTCATAAAGTTGTTGGTGAAGCGCAAGTGAGGGTAGCCACTCTTCTCCTCTTATTACATGAGAAATTTGCATCAGGCGATCATCTACAATATTTGCTAAATGATATGTGGGCATACCATCAGATTTGAAAAGAACTTTATCGTCTAGTGTATTACTTTCAACACTAATTTGCCCTCTTACAATGTCGTTCATCAGAATTGTTTTGTCTTGAGGCATCAAAAATCGCACAACATATGGTGCTCCACTTTCTATTCTTTCTTTCGTTTCATTTTCAGATAAAACTAAAGAGTTTATAAGTCTTCCTCTTGTTCTGTTGTGCCAGTTGTAAATAAAGGTTTTCCCTTTTTTCTCGTGGTTTTCCCTTTCTTTAGCTAAATCTTCAGGCGTGTCAAAAGCATAGTAGGCTTTCCCTTTTTTGATGAGGATAACAATGTACTTTTTGTAAATTTCTTTTCTTTCACTTTGTCTGTATGGTCCAAAACCACCGTCTTTTCCTGGCCCTTCATCAAATGGTATTTGACACCAATTAAGCGCATCAATAATATATTGTTCAGCACCAGCAACATAACGATTTTGATCGGTGTCTTCTATGCGTAAAACAAAAGTACCATTATGCTTTTTAGCAAAAAGGTAATTAAAAAGGGCGGTGCGAACTCCACCAATATGAAGTGGCCCAGTAGGGCTTGGCGCAAAGCGAACGCGAACAGATTTTTCCATTGAATTTAGTCTTGATGCAAAGATATACTCACTAAAGCGAACACCCAAACAAAATTAGCTTTGGTTTTTGTGCTTTTTTTTCTCTTTTAAACATCTCAATTATTGTTGTAGATTTATACCCTATAAAAAGACGTATTGAATCATTTTTCCAACATAAAGACCAAATTAGAGCAATTTATTAAGCGCTATTATATGAGTGCTTTTTTAAAGGGGGCTTTACTGTTTTTTGGAATTGGGTTGCTGTATGCGCTTTTTTGGATTTCAATCGAATATTTTTTTTGGATTTCATCATTAGGAAGAACGATTGTTTTTTGGTCATTAGTTTTTTTCGAAATGTTTTTATTCTACAAATTACTATGTGTCCCGTTATTAAAGTTTTTGAAAATCCAATCTGGAATAAGTGATCAAGAAGCGGCAAAAATTATTGGTGATTTTTTTCCTGAAATAAGCGATAAATTATTGAACGTTATACAACTGAATAGTCAACCAACAACAGAGCTTATTGTTGCAAGTATTCAACAAAAAGCAAAAGAATTTGGTAGTGTTTCATTTAAAAAAGCGATACAATTTAAAGACAATTTAAAGTATTTGAAATACACTGTTTTACCCCTAATGATTATTGGGGTTGTTTACGCTTCTGGCGGTCAGTCAAACCTAAAGCAAAGTCTAAATCGTGTTGTTGACTATAAAACAACCTATACCCCTCCCGCTCCTTTTCAATTTGTTGTAACAAATAACGTTTTAGAAACTGTTGAAAATCAATCTTTTGTTTTGGATATTAGAGTTGAAGGTAATGTGGTACCAGAACAGGTCAAAATTTCTTTTGAAAATCAAACTTATTTTTTAAAAAGAATAAATAATCAGCGGTTTCAATTTAAATTTCAAGCCCCAAAGAAAGACATACAGTTTCAAGTTTTTTCAGGGAATGTGATTTCAAATTTATTTGAATTAAAAGTTTTGAGTGCTCCAAAAATTTTGAATTCAACCTTAATAGTCGATTACCCCATATATACAAAATTAAAAGACAAGATTGTTTCTAGCTTCGGAAATATCTCCATTCCAGAAGGCACCAAATTAACATGGAAATTTTTAACTAAATCTACCGATACTGTCACTTTTGTCAATCAAAATTCTGTTTTTTATTTTAATAAAGACGCTAATGAATTTACATTATCAAAACAGGTTTTTACCGATTTGATGTATGATATTAATACAAATAATGATCAACTAAAAAATTTTGAAACGCTTTCCTATGAAGCACGAATTATAAAAGACCGCCCGCCACTAATTGATGTTCAACAACGTGTTGCAAACTCAATTGAGGAAGAGCTTTATTTTTATGGACAGATCAGTGATGATTATGGCATATCATCATTACAAGTACACTATTATCCTATAGACAATGCGAATCCAAAAACCATAAAAACGATAAGTTTTAATAAAACTTTTGATTTTACCTATCAATTTCCTGTGGGGTTAGACCTTTTACCCGATACTTCATATGAATTGTTTTTTGAGGTTATAGACAATGACCCTTTTCCTAGTCCAAACAAAGCAAGATCCAAGGTTTTTACATATTTATCGAAAAGCGAAAATGCTCTTAAAGAGGAACAACTCAACGACCAAAAAGAATTGGTTGATGATTTGGAAAACACGTTTAATACATATGAAAAGCAACAGGAATTAGTTGATGATTTTACAAAACAACAGCTTCAAAAAGAGCGTCTAAATTATAATGATCAGGAAAAAACACAAGACATCATAAAGCGTCAAAAGAATCAGGACGATATGATCAAACGCTTTAATGAACAAATGAAAAAAACATTGGAACAGTTTCCAGACGAAATGCCTGATCCTTTTAAAAAGAATTTGTCTGAACGTTTAGACGAGCAAAATAAACGCTTAGAAGAGAATGAAAAAACACTAAAAGAGCTAGAAGACTTAGCAAAAAAAATGAAGCAAGAAGAGCTCTTAGATAAATTACAAAAACTAGTCCAGCAAAGTAAGAATAGGCAGAAAAATTTAGAGCAAATGCTTGAACTTACCAAGCGCTATTATGCTTCCAAAAAGGCAGAGCAACTTAAAAGTAAATTAGAAGACCTTAGTCAAGAGCAAACTGATCAAGCTGAAAAACCTAAAAACAATAAAAGTGAAGAGCAGTCTAAACTAAACCAAAGGTTCAATAATATTTCAAAAGAATTGGATGAGCTTAGAAAGCAAAACAATTCTTTAAGTAAACCAATTTCAATCCCTGATACAAAACAAGAAGAATTATCGATACAGACCGATCAAAACGAAGCTATGGAGAACTTAGAAGAGGTTGAAAAATCCAAATCGATAGAACCCCCCAAAAACTCATTTCAAAAGGCCAGCAAGGCCCAAAAGAAAGCAGCGCAAAAAATGAAACAACTAGCTGCTCAATTGGCTCAAAGTATGTCGGGCGGCTCATCGATGCAGCTATCAGAAGATATCGAAATGCTAAGGCGGATACTTGACAATCTTCTTTATTTTTCTTTTGAACAGGAAGATCTTATAAGGCAGCCCGCTTCCGTTAAAACTATAAAAACTCAAAAGAACCTAAGGACTCATTTTGAACATATTGATGACAGTTTGTTTGTTGTTTCTTTGCGTCAGCCAATGATTTCACAACAAATTAATGACGAAATATCGGACGTATATTACAATATTGACAAAACCCTAAGCTCTCTTTCAGAAAGTAGAGATTATGAAGCCAAATCGGCACAGCAGTATACAGTGACTTCAACTAATAATCTAGCAAATTTGCTAAGTGATGTGTTAAATAATCTTGAAATGCAAATGCAACCTAATCCGGGACAAGGACAAGGCGATATGCAATTGCCAGATATTATTATGAGTCAAGAAGACTTACAAAAGCAGGCAGAACAAATGATGAATGGAAAAAGGGGAGGTTCTGAAAAGTCTAATGAAAAAGGAGAGCAAGGGAGTTCAGAACAGTCAGGAGAAAATAGCAAGAACAAAAATTCTAGCTCCGGAGAATCAACAGGAAACAAACCCGATGGTTCATCACCATCAGAGGGTCAATCAGAAACAGTTCAATATGGCGACCCAGAGGAGTCAAGCGAGGCGCTGTTTCAATTGTATAAACAGCAACAAGAATTAAGGCAAAACTTAGAAAATATATTAAAAAAAGAGGGTCTTTTAGGGGAGGGAAAATCTACTTTGGATGCTCTTGAGAAATTAGAGCAACTTATTGTAAATCAAGGTGTTACAAAGGAAACGTTAGCAAAAATGAAGGCCTTAAAATATGAATTTCTTAAGCTTGAAGACGCATTGCTCAAAAAAGGAATGTCTCCAAAAAGACAATCATCTTCAAATAACAAAGAGTTTTCAAAGCCAAATACTATAACGGAAGATGATATAAAGCGACTTTTTGGAGCAGATGAAATTTTAAACAGAAAGGCATTACCTTTGCGCCAAAACATGAAGAAAAAAGTTCAGGATTATTTCAATATAAAAAATGATTAATTTTAACAATACAACAACTTTTAATTTACCATCAGAGTCTCAATTGAAAAGCTGGTTGAAATCAATCATGACCCAAGAGGGTTATTCTGAGGGAGAGTTAAATTTTTTATTCTGTGATGACGATCATCTCCATAAATTAAATGTTGAGTTTTTGAATCACGATACTTTGACCGATATCATTACATTTGACTACAACGTTGGGCGTCAAATATACTCAGACATTTGTATTTCCATTGATAGGGTTCAAGATAACGCTTTAACACATAAGGTTAGTCCCACAAATGAGCTCTGTCGCGTTATGGCTCACGGCGTGTTGCACCTTTGTGGTTATAAGGACAGCACAAAACAAGAAAAAGAGGAAATGCGAGGCAAGGAGAACCATTACCTTTCGCAGTTGGATTTAAACATATAAATGTATATTTGCGCAAAATTGTTCCACGTGGAACATAATTAGTTTTTAAAAATGTTTGAGGGTATTTATGATGTTATTGTTGTTGGCGGGGGGCATGCAGGAAGTGAGGCTGCTGCTGCTGCTGCTAATATGGGAAGCAGAACTCTTCTAATTACCATGAATTTGCAAAATATTGCACAGATGTCTTGTAATCCTGCAATGGGTGGAATTGCAAAAGGGCAAATCGTACGTGAGATTGATGCGCTTGGTGGCTATAGCGGAATTGTAAGTGACACTTCTGCAATTCAATTTAAAATGCTCAACAAATCCAAAGGCCCTGCGATGTGGAGTCCACGTGTACAAAGTGATAGAATGCGCTTTGCAGAGGATTGGCGAATGCTGTTGGAACAAACAAAAAATTTAGATTTTTACCAAGAAATGGTTGTTGGCCTTTTGCTAAAAGGAGAAAAAGTAGTTGGAGTAAAAACATCCTTGGGATTGGAGATTAAGTCAAAAACTGTTGTTCTTACGAATGGTACTTTTCTTAATGGACTTATTCATATCGGTGATAAGAATTTTGGTGGTGGAAGAGCTGGTGAAAAAGCAGCAAAAGGAATTACAGAACAGCTCATAGATATAGGGTTCGATTCTGGTAGAATGAAAACAGGCACTCCTCCACGAGTTGACGGACGCTCTCTTGATTTTTCAAAGATGATAGAGCAACCTGGAGATGCAAAACCGCAGAAATTTTCGTATTTGGAAACCACTACTGCACTAAAGAATCAACGCTCCTGTCACATGACATATACAAGCCTTGAGGTTCATGATTTACTAAGAGAAGGTTTTGATCGATCACCAATGTTCAATGGAAGAATCCAAAGTATTGGCCCGAGATATTGCCCATCAATTGAAGATAAAATTAATCGTTTTTCTGAAAAAGAACGACACCAAATTTTTGTTGAGCCAGAGGGATGGAATACGGTGGAATATTATATTAATGGATTTTCAACGTCACTTCCTGAAGATGTTCAATACAAAGCTTTAAGGGCGGTAAAAGGGTTCGAAAACGTTAGGTTTTTCCGACCAGGATACGCTATTGAATACGACTACTTCCCTCCTACACAACTTACACATTCTTTGGAGACAAAATTAATTAGTGGTTTGTTTTTTGCCGGGCAAATCAATGGCACTACTGGCTATGAAGAAGCCGCCTCTCAAGGTCTTATGGCAGGAATTAACGCAAGTTTAAAAGTTCAAGAAAAAGAGGCGTTTATACTTAGAAGAGATGAAGCTTATATTGGTGTTCTTGTTGATGATTTGATTACTAAAGGAACTGAAGAGCCCTACAGAATGTTTACCTCTCGCGCAGAATATAGAACGCTCCTCAGACAAGATAATGCAGATTTACGACTAACACCAAAAGGTCATGAGCTAGGAATTGCCAGCGATGAACGTTTAAAACGAATGGAACTTAAGCTTAAACAGTCTAACGAATTTGTTTCATTTTTCAAAAAACAAAGCGTTAGGCCAGCCGAAGCAAATCCAGTATTGGAATCAAAAGGCTCCTCACCTATTAAACAATCTGATAAGATGTTTAAAATTTTTTCAAGACCAAATATTAACATTAAAGACGTTCGAAAGTTTGAAGCGGTAGAGTCATATATTAAAAAAGAAAATTTAGATGATGAGGTTATTGAACAAGCTGAAATTCAAATAAAGTATTCTGGCTATATTCAAAAAGAAAAAAATAACGCTGATAAATTAACACGATTAGAGTATGTGAAAATTCCAAAAGATTTTGACTACTCACAAGTCAAATCTATGAGTTATGAGGGGCGAGAAAAGCTAAGTTCAATCCAGCCTGTTACTGTCGCTCAAGCCTCTAGAATAAGTGGTGTGTCTCCAAATGATATTTCTGTTTTACTGGTGTTTTTGGGGCGTTAATTAGTATATTTTATATTTTTGTTCCACGTGGAACATATGAAAAAAAGCAATAAATTATTTCTAAACACCAAAGACTTTTCTGTTACTAGAGAAAGCTTTAAACTGTATTACAATCTTGAGTCAGACATGTTGGTAACAACACCCCAGCCCAAAACAGATAGGCTTTCATCATATTATAAAAGCAAACAATATATTTCTCATGTAACTCAAAAACGTAATCTTTTTGACTGGATTTATTTTATTGTAAGAAACTATACATTAAGCTCTAAAATTAAATTATTGTCCAAACTGCCTGTCAAAGACAAAACACTTCTTGATTTTGGTGCAGGCGTTGGGTTTTTTATTAGAACCGCAATAAAGTCTGGCTGGAAAAGTATTGGTATAGAAACCTCAGAAAATGCTAGAAAGGCGGCTAATTCTATTTTACCAAACTCAATTTTTGATAATGATCACATTGATCAGCTTGAGTTCAATACTTTTTCAATCATATCACTTTGGCACGTTTTGGAGCACCTTCAAAACCCAGAACTATACATTAGAAAATTCAAACAACTTTTGAATGAAGACGGAAGATTGGTTGTGGCAGTCCCAAATTATAAAAGCTATGATGCGCAGTATTATCGTGAGTATTGGGCTGCATATGATGTACCCAGACATTTATGGCATTTTTCAAAAGATTCAATCACTCGATATTTTTCAGAATTTGGCTTTCATTTAGAAGCTATTCATCCCATGCGATTTGACGCATACTATGTTAGCCTTTTGTCTACAAAATATAAATATGGAAAAATGAAACCACTCAATGCATTATGGATTGGTTTTGTTTCAAACTTTAAAGCAAAACGCACAGGAGAGTATTCCTCATTAATTTATGTTCTAAAACACAAAGAAAGTTAATTTAAGCCTCGCTACACCCTTTTTTATTTTGTTCCGAGCAAACCCAACCAAGTAAAAAAAACAGCCCTGTAAACAGCTAAAACAAACGCCTTTTTAATAGATTAAAAATATTATAAAAATAAAAAACAATAGATTTTAACTATAATATGTTTTTATAAAGAAAAAATAATGTCTATGCTTTTTGGTGAAGTAGTCGTGTTAGCTTTATGGATAAATCGGTAAACACAATTTTTCCATTGGCATTTCGCTCAATATGGTAAATAGCACTTTCTATTTCATTACAAATCTTTTCAATATTTTGAGCATCAATAAACTTAGAAAATTTTTCTAACGAAAAGGACTTGTCACTAATTTCTAAATGTACCAATCCGCTTGCTCCATAATTGACCATTAGAGCTTGTCGGAAGAAATCTAATCCATAGGACAAAAATTGTTTTTCCATTTCTCTACCGAGTTTAGCCACAGTCTCGCTCCAAGCCATAAGTTTATTAATAGATTTTTTATCTGTTTTTGCTTGAAAAGCAGTTCTTACCCAATCTATAAATAATGTTTCAAATTCAATAGTGTTTTCTTCTTGATCGATCAATTTATTAGCACTATTTAAATTACCTTCAGCTCGTTGTGCAATTCTTTTTGCCGCAACCTCATCCATACCTTTATATTGCACCAAAGCATTAATAATTTGTGACTCAGAAAGGGGGTGCATATGAATGGATTGACATCGCGATTGAATAGTTTTCAAAAGTGAATCTTCTTGTTCGGTAATCAAAATAATACTTGTGTTTTGATTGGGTTCTTCAAACCATTTTAAAAGCTTATTAGCACACGCCGTTGTCATTTTTTCTGCATGCCAGATAACCAATATTTTGTTCCCGCCTCCGAAGGATTTCATGGCTAAGGTTTTGATAATCGCTTGTGCTTCATCAACAGCGATTACCCCTTGCTTGTTCCCTGCCCCGATAAAACTGTACCAATCATTTAAGCTTCCATAGGGATTACTTTTTATAAACTCCCTCCACTCTTTTAAGTAGTCTTTTGAAATAAAAACTGAGCTCGATTGTTCTTTTTTAACTATTGGAAAAAAGTAGTGAATGTCCGGATTTTCTAAAGCATTAACCTTTTGATTAGGATTTTCATTTTGGATTAAAAATGAGGCATATGCAACCGCCATAGGTAATGCCCCCAAGCCATCTTTACCAACAAAAAGTTGAGCGTGTGGAATTCGACCAGAAAGAATATTTTTCTGCAAGTAAAATTTTAGGTGATTTTGCCCAATGATATCTTCAAAAGTCATCTGACAAATATAATTTAATTAATTCAAATGAAGTGATTTATAGCCATTCATCAATGAAATATATCATTCAATTTTTCATACAAAATATCATTTTATCTACTCTTTTGAAATATGTATCTTTGGCCTTGAAAAATTTAAATAACCAATCACAATATTATCCTTTATGAGTACACTTAAAGATTTTAATTTTAAAGATAAAAAAGCTCTTATTCGTGTTGATTTTAATGTTCCACTCGATGAGAATTTGAACGTTACTGATGACACGAGAATTCAGTCTGCAAAAAACACCATTCTCAAAGTTTTGGAAGACGGTGGAAGTTGTATTCTTATGTCGCATTTGGGTCGGCCAAAAGCTAAGGAAACGGAATTTTCATTAAAAAACATTATTTCTAAAGTCGAAAATATTTTAGGCGTAAGTGTTTTATTTTCAGGGGATTGTATTGGAGACGAAGCCACTCAAAAGGCCAAGGACCTAAAGCCAGGCCAAGTTCTTTTATTAGAAAATCTCAGATACTACAATGAGGAAAAACAAGGCGATGTTGCTTTTGCTGAAGCATTATCAAAACTAGGGGATATTTACGTAAACGACGCTTTTGGAACAGCACATAGAGCTCATGCATCAACGAGTATAATTGCTCAATTTTTCCCAGAAAATAAATGTTTTGGTTATTTATTAGAACAAGAAATTATTAGCATAGACAAAGTGTTAACGTCTGGAGAAAAGCCAGTATTAGCAATTTTGGGTGGTGCAAAAGTATCATCAAAAATCACAATTATTGAAAACATCCTAGACAAGGTTGATCATCTAATTATTGGAGGCGGAATGTCATTCACGTTTATAAAAGCACAAGGAGGAGCAATAGGAGACTCTATTTGTGAGGACGACAAAATGGATTTGGCATTAGATATCTTACGTTTAGCAAAAGAAAAAAATGTTCAGCTTCATCTTCCTGTTGATGTCTTAGCCGCAGATGATTTTAGCAATACAGCAAACACACAAATTGTGGACATAACAGCCATTCCATCAGATTGGCAAGGCTTGGATTGTGGTCCAAAAAGTAAGGCTATTTTCCATGATGTTGTTCAGCAATGTAAAACTATTTTATGGAATGGGCCGTTAGGTGTTTTTGAATTAGATACATTTTCTACAGGCACAAAAGCATTAGGAGATTCAATTGCAGAGGCGACACAAAATGGCGCTTTTTCTCTAGTAGGTGGTGGCGATTCTGTGGCTGCAGTTAAGCAATTTGGATTTCAAAACAAGGTGAGTTATGTGAGTACTGGTGGTGGCGCTATGTTGGAAAGTCTGGAAGGCAAAACACTTCCTGGAATTGCAGCCATAAACGAATAACATCTCTATGATATCAAAAAAGGGAATCGCGTTTATTTTTCTTCTGTTATTAAATTTGTCTTATTCACAATCACAAATTTCAGATGAAGTAGACTTAAAAATTATCATTGATACAACAGTAATTGAACTTCAAGATTACAAAAACGCAATACTTTTTGACAACCAATGGAGAGAAGAATTTTTTGATGATTCATTGTATGATTCTATAACAAAAATTGTAAAGGAAGACACTTTCGAAAATATAGATTTTCCAGAATTATCTTCCGATACACTTCGTGCAAGGCTACAGGAACTTGATTCGAAAACACCATTTCATATAAGTTATAATCCGGCCCTAGAAACACTCATAAAAAAACACCTTAAACAAAGAAAAGTCCCTTATGAAAGACTTATGAAATTGAGTCAGTATTATTTTCCACTTTTTGAAGAAATTTTTGATAAGGAAGGAATTCCATTGGAAATCAAATATTTAGCTGTTGTTGAATCGGCATTAAAACCCGCAGCAACATCTACAGTAGGTGCAACTGGTCTATGGCAATTTATGTTTTCAACTGGAAAATATTACGATTTAGAAGTTAGCAGTTATGTAGATGAGCGATGTGATCCAGTTCGATCTACAACTGCAGCGGCAAAATATCTGAAATCTTTACACAAAACTTTTGATGATTGGGATTTGGCTCTTGCCGCCTACAACTCAGGACCAGGAAATGTTACAAAAGCAATTCGGCGTTCTGGTGGTTATAAAAACTATTGGAACATTCGGCCTTTTTTGCCAAGTGAAACAGCGGGATATTTGCCAGCTTTTTTAGCAACAATGTACATATTTGAGTATGCATCACAGCATGGTTTTGATGTTTCAACACATAAAATGCCAATAATAAAAACAGACACTGTACAAGTTAAAAACATGATTAGTCTAAAGCAAGTGAGCGAGGTTATTGATATGGATTTGGAGACGTTAGAATTTTTAAATCCATCCTATAAACTTGGAATAATTCCAGTTATAAAAAATAAAAATTATGTTTTAAGACTTCCTATTGAAACTATTGGTGCCTTTGTAAGCAATGAAGCGCAAATTTATGCTTACGCCAAAACACAATTTGATAGTCGTGAAAAACCATTGCCAAAGTTTTATAAATTAGACACCAAAATAAGATACAAGGTTCAGCCGGGGGATTATTTGGGAAAAATTGCTAAAAAGTTCCGTGTAAAAATCAGTCAAATAAAGAAATGGAATGGGCTACGTTCAGACCAACTTAAAGCAGGGAGCCGATTGACAATTTTTACAAGAAACCCACAGAACTAGTTTCAATATAGACCACAATTTTATGTCAATCAAAGAGACTCTTTTCACAAGATTTAAAAAATAGTCTTACTTTTCGATAGTAAATTTGTAAAAATGGAACGATATTAGTGGTGATGAGTAAAAAATCTAAATATGAAATCCCTCATTAACATAATAGTCTTTACGTTGGTTCTTTTTTCATGCAATGAAACAGCATCAAAAAAAGTATATAAACCACAATCATCAGGAAACACTAATAGTCTTTTAGTTGTTGTTGACGATGATCTATGGGGCGCAAGTGTTGGAGAAGCCATTAGACGTCACATTGGAGCAGAAATATACGGACTTCCCCAAGTAGAACCCCAATTTGATTTACGACAAGTTCCCCATTCTGTTTTTTCAGACTTTGTTCGAATGAATAGGACCGTATTAAAAGTACAACTTTCAAAAGAAGATGGGGTTAAGTTTTTTACTGATCCCTATGCGATACCTCAAAAGATGATAGTGGTAAACGGCACATCGCGTAAAGTCATTGTAGAATTAATTGAGCAAAACGCTTCTAAAATTATAAGTGTATTTAAAAATGAAGAATTAAAAGAAAGACAGCGGCGAATAAAAAAATCGTTATTCAACACAGCCGCTATAGAAAAGACTTTGGGGATTAAACTTAATGTGCCATCTGTTTATAGAATTGCTAAAAACAAAGACAACTTTTTTTGGATGAGAAGAGATACAAAAACAGGCATCATAAACCTGTTGCTTTATAGCGTTCCATCACAAGATTTCAAAACTATAGACGCATTTTCACAACGTGTTATTCAGCTTAGAGATTCTGTTGCAAAGCAACACATTCCAGGACCAATTGAGGGTAATTTTATGACCACAGAAACGGCATACACGCCATATTCATTTTTTACAGAAATTGCAAACACAAGGGTTTTAGAAACTAGAAGTTTATGGAAAGTTGAAGGTGCATTTATGTCAGGGCCTTTTGTTAATTTTTCTTTTGAAGACATAAAGAACAACCGACTGCTGGTAGCGGAGGGATTTGTTTATACACCGTCTGAACCAAAACGAGATTATATTTTTGAACTAGAGTCGATTATAAAATCCATTATAATCCAATAAAAAATCCCAGTATTACTGGGATTCTTATTATTTCTTTTCTTCCTCTTTTTTGTTGTCTTCGTCTTCTTTGCTAGCTTTCTTAAATTCTTTGATGCCTCCCCCTAAACCTTTCATGAGTTCAGGAATTTTTTTACCACCAAAAAGCAACAAAACAACAAGAACAATTAGAACAATTTGCATTGGGCCAAAAGCCAGAGGTAATATATGTAGTTCCATAATTTTTGTATTATTAGATACAAAGTTAAGAATTATCCATTAATTAAAATGCGAAATCAAAATATTAGTGGCGGAGTACTATAACAATAGCACAAATTTTATTTAATTTTGTTTCGATGACGCATTTAAAAACATCTGAGAAATCCAGAAAAAAGAAATTAACCAAAAAACTATTGCATAAATATCGATTGGTTGTTCTAAACGAAGACACTTTTGAGGAGCGATTTGCAATGAAGCTAACACGCCTAAATGTTTTCATTTTTGGGTCATTATCAGCATTATTTTTAATTGGCTTTACCACAGTTTTTATTGCATTTACACCAATTCGAGAATATATTCCAGGGTATACTTCCCCAACGCTTCAAAAACAAGCTATAGATTTGGAGCGAAAAACAGACTCTCTTTTGAATGTAACCCGTATGAATGAACTTTATATGGCTTCAATAAAAGATGTTTTAAGTGGTGAGGTATCTTCGGAAACGATAAATAAAGATTCTATATACGCAGCATTGGCCGCTGAGGTCAACCCAGAAGATTTGAACCCTTCAAAAGCGGATTCAATTTTGAGGGAAAAAGTAGACAATGAGGATAAATACAATTTGTTTGAATCTGCACGTTCAGTAAAGAATTTTGTCTTTTTTCCACCTGTAAAAGGTACGGTAAGTTCAGGATTTAATATTAAAGAACAGCATTATGCTGTAGACATTGTAGTTCCAAAAAATACACCCATAAAAGCAGCTGCAGATGGTCGTGTCGTTCTTGCTTCATGGACTTCGGACTCTGGTTATGTCATTGTTATAGATCACGGAAATCAATTGCTTTCTGTGTACAAACACAACTCCTCTCTTACCAAAGAACAGGGTGATTTAGTAAAAGCGAGAGAGGTTATTGCGATATCAGGTTCAACAGGGGAATTTAGTACCGGCCCCCATTTGCATTTTGAGCTTTGGAATGACGGCAACCCCATAGACCCTGTCGCATTTATAGATTTTTAGTTAAAATATGATATCAATTAAATCCTTTTTTGCCAAAATATTTGCCGCACATGTTACCAAAAAAATTAATACATGGGCCTCAAAACCAATAGAAACTCAAGATAAAGTTTTTAAATCGCTGATTGAAACTGCAAAGCACACCACATTTGGGAAGGATCATCATTTTAGCAGTATTAATAATCATGAAGATTTTGTAAAAAAAGTACCCGTAAGAGATTATGAAAATTTAAAATCTTATGTTATTCAAGTTGTCGATGGTAAGTCTGATATTTTGTGGCCAGGAACACCACTTTATTTTGCTAAAACATCTGGGACAACCTCTGGAGCAAAATACATTCCAATTACCGCACCATCTATAAAAGCACAGGTTGAAGCATCGCGTAATGCTATTTTGATGTATATTAATGAAACAGGAAACTCCGATTTTGTAGATGGGAAATGGATTTTTTTGCAGGGGAGTCCAGTTTTAAGCGAAAAAAACGGTATCAAACTCGGTCGTCTTTCGGGAATTTCAGCACATTATGTGCCTTCATATTTGCTTAAAAATAGAATGCCTAGCTGGGAAACAAACTGCATAGAAGACTGGGAAACCAAAGTAGATGCAATTGTACAAGAAACCCTTAAAGAAAACATGACAGCTATTGCAGGAATCCCTTCTTGGGTACAAATGTATTTTGAGAAGTTGGTGAAAGAGAGAAAACAAAAAGTGGGTGAGATTTTTAAGAATTTTAATCTTTTTATTTTTGGCGGCGTCAATTTTGAACCATATCGTTCTAAATTTGAAAACTTAATTGGAAGAAAAGTAGATAGTGTAGAACTTTACCCTGCAAGTGAAGGGTTTTTTGCCTTTCAAGATCGTCAAAATAAAAAAGGGATGCTATTGCAGTTGGACTCAGGAATTTTTTATGAATTTATTGAAGCAAACACCTTTTTCGAGGATAACCCCAAACGAATAACTCTAAAAGACGTAAAAATAGGGATTAATTATGTCATTATAATTTCTACCAATGCGGGTTTATGGGCTTATAATATTGGCGATACAGTTCAGTTCACTTCGCTAGCACCATTTAGAATTATTGTTAGCGGAAGAATAAAACATTTTATATCAGCTTTTGGAGAACATGTTATAGCTAAAGAAGTAGATCAGGCACTTATTGAGGCTGTAAAAGGGACAAGCGCAAGAGTTACAGAATACACAGTAGCTCCTGAAATAAACCCAAAAGAAGGGTTGCCTTTTCACGAATGGTTTATTGAGTTTGAAAAAGAGCCAGAAGATTTTAATCAGTTTATTAAAAAAATTGATGAAACTCTTCAAAGTCAAAACAGTTACTACAAGGACTTAATTCAAGGGAAAGTTTTAAGGCAACTCCAAATTACAACGGTTAAAAAAGATGGATTTAAAACATATATGAAAACCATTGGTAAATTAGGTGGACAAAACAAAACGCCACGCCTTGCAAATGACCGAAAGATTGCAGATAGTTTAAAGAAGCAAAATCTTATCAAATAATGTATATTTGCCCCTGATGACATCTAGCACTACAAATAATAAACTTCACAGGACACGTGCACAAGAAAGTTCGCATGCGATTGAGCGTATGTATATTACTATGCGCCATTTGTTTAGTCGTGGTTTTTACAAACCCATGGGAATTTCTGGGGCTACTTTAAGAGAAGCGCTTTTGTTGTTAAGACCAGAAATTTATGGAACCATTGCAGATGAAAAAGCAGAGTTAGAAGGGCTTTTGTATGTTGTTGATCGTTTACCAATAGGAATTGAGCAATGTTCACATGTAAATCTCACTAGCGCTGAAGGGTTTGGAGACTCTCATTTTGAGGTAATCGTCCCCTCAAAACGCCGACGCGATTGCTATCGGATAGATTTTGAGCAAATGAATATTGAAATCACAAGGGGGCGTTCGGAGATCTATGATATTTTGACTCACTTGACATTTCTATATATTGAATCACATAAAATCGCTAAACAAGTCCTCATAGGCTCTAAAGGTAACACCACTCGAGATTGGCAAAAACTTGAAAAAGCAGTACTTTCTAATAAAAAACTAAGTAAAAAAGAGCGGGAAATTGCAGTGACACATACTGCTAATATATTGGGCCGTACATTTGACGAAATCAATTCAGTATATAGCGCTTTTGCAACCCCTAAGCAGCCGGATTATTTTCTGCATTTAATCTACTGGCTTGGAAAACGTGCAATAAATGAAATTGTAGATCACGATAAACGTATCATCACTTTTAGCCCTGTTTTGAGAGAACGCTTGGGGCATCATATTCATGGAGAGCAATGGGCCAATGACATCAAAGAATGTTTGTTAAAGCAAAACCTTATTGAACGTCCAATACATATTATTTCTGCAAATTTACATAGTGTTATGAATACACTTTATGTACAAAAGGCATTACAGAAATTTTGCAAAGACAATGACATTTTTTCTGTTTACGAAGAATTAAGTGCAGACAAAAACACAGCTTTACGCAATAAAATTAAGACTTTGGCGTTGAAGGAGGGAATGACATATATTGACGATAAATCAGGAACAAATATTGATGTTCAAGTTATAGATACAGCCAAAGTAGATTTTAAGTATAATTCAACTCTGACCTCATCAAAAGAAACTAAAAACTCTCCAGTCCTCATAGTAATGGACTATGCCTTTGGCGAACAAGCTTATGAGACAATTGACGAATTGTTAAAGCCCTTTAAAATCAAAACAAAAACCTATTTTCTGAATGTTGAATCTATTTCTGTTATGGGAAAAGCAGGAATTTTGGAAGGAGGAAAAGGCGATATAATGATACCATCTGCACACATATTTGAAGGAACAGCAGATAATTATCCTTTTAAAAACGAATTAAAAAAAGAAGATTTTAATGACCAAGGTGTTGATGTTTACGAAGGAACAATGGTAACAGTTTTGGGTACATCTCTACAAAACACAGAACTTTTAAAGTTTTTTCATGAATCTACTTGGGAAGTTATTGGTTTGGAAATGGAAGGAGTTCATTATCAAAAAGCGATACAATCAGCTTCAAAAATTCGTAATAGCATTTCACCAGAAGTTAAAGTGCGTTATGCCTATTATGCCAGTGACAATCCTTTGAAAACAGGAAGCACATTGGCTTCAGGAGGGCTTGGTCTTACAGGCGTAAGACCAACATATGTAATAACACATCAAATTTTAAAACAAATTATAAATTAATACACACGATAATGAGTACTACTAACACTCCACAACCATCTGAAGAAGTTGACTTAGGGCAGCTTTTTAAAATGATTGGAAATGCATTCCAACGCTTATTTCAGTTTATAGGTTCAATTTTTAATAAACTGTTTTTGGCCTTTGTATGGCTTGTTTTTTTTATAAAAAAACGCGCCGTTTTTTTATTAATTGCAGCTGTAGCTGGTTTAGCCCTTGGTTTTCTTTTAGATAAAACCTCGCCGCCAACGTACAAATCTTCAATAACAGTAAAGCAAAATTATGCTACTGGAGAAAACTTGTATGGCTCCATTGACTATTATAACAGTCTATTAAAAGACGGCGATTATGAAGTTTTGGGACGTGTTTTAGGGTTAGAAAAAAGTGTTTCTGAAGAGATTATAGGTTTGGAGATTGAGCCTATCATTACAGACAATGATCGTGTTGTGATGTTTGATAAATACATTAGTGGACTAGATTCTTTAGCAGCATCTAAAGTTGAATATGACGTATTTGTGGAGAATATTAAAGACTACAAACACCAGTTGCAGCAAATCAGTATCAAATCCAAAACGAGATCAAATTTTAAAAATATTTTTGATAATATTATTGGAGATATAAATACGAATATATTTTTTGTAAATGAACAATCGAAAGATTTGACAGAGCTGAAACAACAAAAAATAGCGCTAGAACAATCTTTGGCGCAGTCCGATTCTTTACAACGCACATACAAACGTGTTTTGGAGCAACAGATGGAGTCGAAATCCACTTCAGAAACTTCAATAACGTTTGAAGGCAATAATGATAAAAACAAAACACGCGAGTTTGATCTTTATAAAAATGATATCGAATTACGCCGAGAAATTGTTGATATTGACCGTAAACTTAAGGATAAGGAAAACATTGTTGAAGCTATTTCAAGCAAGCAAGACAGTGGGTTTGTTGATGACACCAAAGAACTATTAGGATTAAATCTAAGTACAAAGCTATATTATTTAGTACTATTTACGGTACTAACTTTTGTGATTCTTATTGGAATTGAATTTTTAAAGTTTTTAGAAAAATATAAACCAGAGCAGTAACACATAATTGTAAGTTAATTCTATTTCTTATGAAGTTTTTACACACGCCACTAAATGGCTGTATTGTTATGACACCGGCTATTTTTTCAGACTCTAGAGGAAGCTTTTATGAGTCTTACAAAAAAGGTGTTATTGACGAAGCTTTGGGATATGAAGTCAATTTTGTTCAAGACAATGAGTCCTTTTCCTCTAAAGGAGTGCTTCGAGGGTTGCATTTTCAAAAAGGGGAGTATGCTCAAGCAAAGTTAGTACGTGTCATACAAGGTGCTGTTTTGGATGTTGCCGTTGACCTCCGAGAAGAATCTTCGACCTACGGGCAACATTTTTCTATTGAATTGTCTTCTGATAATAAAAAACAGCTGTTTATTCCGAGGGGCTTTGCACACGGATTTGTAGTGCTGAGTGATACCGCTATTTTTTCGTATAAATGTGATAATTACTATCATAAGGATTCAGAAAGTGGAATCATCTATAATGACCCGACTCTAAATATCGACTGGAAGTTTCCTAATGACCACTTACAGCTGTCCAAAAAAGACTTAGAACTTCCTCATTTTAAATCTTTGGCGTTATGACAAAGATTTTGGTAACAGGTGGTAATGGGCAGCTCGCCCAATGTTTAAAGGATGTTGTAAAAAACAATGATGAATTAGATGTTAATTTTCAAGATCTTCCAGAGTTAGACATTACCAATATACAGCAATTGGTCTCTTATTTTTCAAAGAATGAATTAGATTATTGTATCAATTGCGCGGCCTATACTGCAGTCGATTTGGCAGAGGAACAAAGCGATTTGGCCTATGCGGTCAATGCAGACGGCCCTAAAAACTTGGCTGAGGCTTGTAAGAAACACCAAGTTAAGCTCCTCCATATCTCAACAGATTTTGTGTTTGACGGTAAAAAGCAAACACCTTACATAGAAACGGATATGCCTAATCCACTAGGTGTTTATGGAAAAAGCAAATGGCAAGGCGAACGCAACATTCAAGAGATTATGGAGGATTACTTTATTCTACGCACCTCTTGGTTGTATTCAGAATATGGGAATAATTTCATGAAAACCATGTTGAAATTATCAGAAACACGAGATGAAATCAATGTTGTTTCCGATCAAATAGGATCGCCAACATATGCAGGAGATTTGGCTGAGGTTTTGATTAAAATAGTTTTATCTTCGTCCACAAATTATGGTGTTTACCACTACAGCAATTCAGGCACTATTTCGTGGTATGATTTTGCGGTGGAAATTTTTACGCAGTTTGGCAAGAAAATTGAGGTTAAGCCCATCACAACAAAAGACTATCCAACCGCAGCAAAGCGACCAAAATTTAGTGTGTTGGATACTACCAAAATTGAAAACAACTTTGATTGTACACTAAAAGATTGGCAAGGAAGTTTGAAATCGAAATCAAGTTTAAAGAGTAAAATTAGCCCCAAATGATAAAGAATTTAATTATTTTTGGAACGCGCCCCGAGGCTATTAAAATGGCCCCTTTGGTCAAAGAATTTCAAAAACATGATGAGTTATTTGACACAAAAGTATGTATTACAGCTCAGCATAGAGAAATGTTAGACCAGGTTTTAACCTTTTTCGAAATTACTCCAGATTTTGATCTTGACCTCATGAAGCCTAACCAAAACCTGTATGTTTTAACAGCAGACATTCTTATAAATCTTAAGCCGGTTTTAGAATCGTTTAAGCCAGATTATGTATTTGTGCATGGAGATACAACAACAACAATGGCTACTAGTCTTGCTGCATTTTATGCAGGAGCCAAGATTTGCCATGTAGAGGCAGGATTGCGCACATTCAACATGCAGTCACCTTTCCCCGAAGAGATGAACCGTTCGGTAACTGGAGTGGTTTCAAATTTACATTTTGCACCCACCAAAACATCAAAAAATAATTTAATTGCTGAGAATAAATCTGAAGAAGACATCATTATTACAGGAAATACAGTTATCGATGCACTTTCATATAGTGTAGAAAAAGTAAATACACCTACTTTTCAAGACCAAGAAATAGAGCAATTAAAAATAGTATTGAATGATGACAAAAAACTAATACTAGTAACAGGTCACAGACGCGAAAATCATGGTGATGGGTTTATAAGAATTTGTGAAGCTCTAAAGGAAATTGCTTTAGAACATTCAGATTGTCAAATAATTTACCCAGTGCATTTAAATCCTAATGTTCAAAAACCTGTGTACGACCTTTTAAGTGATATAAACAATATAGACTTAATATCACCGTTATCTTATCCGGCATTTGTTTGGCTAATGGAAAAATCGTATCTTATTATTACAGATAGTGGGGGGGTGCAAGAAGAAGCACCAAGTCTAGGGAAGCCAGTATTAGTTATGCGTGACACGACAGAAAGACCCGAGGCTGTTAATGCCGGAACAGTATTGTTGGTCGGTACAGATAAACAAAAAATTATTGATGAAGCTCACAGATTATTAGAAGATAACAATGCGTATTTAGCCATGAGTACATTGCACAATCCTTATGGCGATGGAAAAGCTTGCAGTAAAATAGTTGAGCATATTAGATTTATAGAATTTCAAAACTCTATCAAATAAAAAAAATGAATAAAAATCCTGAAGTTGTAATGATAGGCTTAGGCTATATAGGATTACCTACGGCTGCACTAATAGCACAAAACAAAACCTATGTTCATGGTGTAGATATTAACCCAAAAGTTGTTGAAACGATCAATAGAGGAGAGATCCATATTGTTGAACCAGAATTAGATATAGCAGTAAGTAATGCAGTTAGCGAAGGGTATTTAAAAGCATCAACATCTGCAGTTGAAGCTATTGCATATCTTATTGTAGTACCAACACCGTTTAAAGCAAAGAACGAACCAGATATTTCGTTTGTTGAAGCTGCAACAAAAGCTATACTACCATTGCTTAAAGAAGGAGATTTATATATCATTGAATCAACTTCTCCAATAGGGACAACAGAAAAAATGATGGACCTAATATACGCATCACGACCAGAACTTAAGGATAAATTATTTATAGCTTATTGTCCAGAGCGAGTTTTACCAGGAAATGTGATGTATGAGTTGGTTCATAACGACAGAGTTATTGGTGGGGTAGATGATGCTTCTACTGAAAAAGCAGTTGCTTTTTATAGTCAATTCATTAAAGGAGATTTGCATAAAACCAATGCACGAACCGCAGAAATGTGTAAACTTGTTGAGAACTCTTCCAGAGATGTACAAATAGCTTTTGCAAACGAATTATCGTTAATCTGTGATAAAGCAGATATTAACGTTTGGGAGCTTATAGAACTAGCTAATAAACATCCGCGGGTGAATATACTTAGCCCGGGTTGTGGCGTTGGAGGCCATTGTATTGCAGTAGATCCTTATTTTATTGTTTCAGATTATCCAAAAGAATCAAAAATTATTGGCACAGCTCGCGAAATAAACAACTACAAGCCCTTTTGGTGTGCAGAAAAAATTCAAAATGCCAAACTTGAATTTCAAATAAAACATGGTCGAAAGCCAAGTATTGCTTTAATGGGCTTAGCATTTAAACCAAATATTGATGATTTACGAGAATCACCAGCCAAATATATTGCTCAAAAGGTACTACAAAATGCAAATAATGAAGAGCATTACATTGTAGAGCCAAATATTAATACACATAGTATTTTTAAACTAACCAATTATCAAGAAGCTGCTGAAAAAGCCGATATTATTGTGTTTTTAGTGGCTCATGATGAGTTTAAAACATTAAACATTCCAGAAGACAAAATTGTATTGGATTTTTGTGGAGTAATTAATATAAAACACCAACCTTAAAAAGTATATAAACTATGAGGCAATATTTTGATGGTACAAAATTGTATGGAGATGATTTTAATCTCGAAAAAATATCTAAATGGTATCAAGAGGAGGAAGAAGGGTATTCTAATTTAGAATCAAGAGAGCTTAAATTATTAGAAGAGGGCATTTATTTATACGAAAATATAAATAAAATTCACGGGTTTAAATATTTAGAAAAAGGAAGAACTTATAAAAATGTATTGGGAATTGGTTCCGCAACAGGGCATGAGTTTTTGCCTATAATAGATCAAATAGAAAACTTATATATATTAGAACCATCCGATAAATTGCAAGGATATAAAATTGGAGGTAATAAAATTACATATATTAAACCAGAAACTAATGGTGATATAATGTTCGCGGATAATTATTTTGACATGGTAACTTGTTTTGGAGTAATGCACCATATTCCTAATGCCTCACATGTTTTAAAAGAAATTTATAGAACACTAAACGATCAAGCGATTTTTCTTTTTAGAGAACCTATAGTTTCTATGGGTGATTGGAGGACTCCTAGAAATGGACTCACGAAAAACGAAAGAGGCCTGCCTAAAGAGTTTCTTAGAGAAAATATTGGTGCATTGGGCTTTAAGGAAATTAGCGAAAATTATTGTTTTACCCTTTATTCGTTTTTATCAAAACTCACAAAAAAGATTTTGAGCAGACCTATATATGCTTACAAAACATATGTGTATTTTGACAAGTTTGTATCTTCAATGCTTAAATGGAATACAAAATACCATACTACCAATAAATTTAGAAGGGTGTTCCCACAATCAGTATATTATGTATTGAAAAAGGGTAGCAATTAATACAGACTAATAAAGATCAAAAGCACCTATAATTAGGTAATACCAAACGTTAAAAGTTGATTTTTATGAAAAGAAGTATGACAATTTTATGATGAAACGTCTTTTTTTAGTTGCTGTGTTAACAGGTACTGGACATTTGGTAAATTTAATTTCCTTAAGGTTTATTACGAATTATGCCAATCAAGGTGCTATTGCATTTATAGGAGAGCTGGATTCTCTAGCGCTTTTAATCGTGTCCATCACTGCATTTGGATTGCAATTATCCTCTACGAGAGAAATTGCTGTTCGAGATAATGATTGGCAAAAAGTATATTATTCAACACAATCGGCTCGATTAACTATGGCAATGCTTTTAATGTTTCTTGGTTTATCAGGGTTTTTATATACAAAGAACTATATGTTTTTTATAGCACCAATAATTGCATTAAATGCTGATTATGCATTGTATGGTAGAGGGAAGCCTATATTAGGAGCAATAGTTGCCTTTATAAGAATTACTATTCCTTCTATAACAGTAATTTTAAGCTCAGTTTATTTCATAAAACTTCTTCCGTTATTATTTAGTATTAGCATTTTGTTAGCTTATTTCACAGCGGGTTTTATTGTTTCTAAAATTTTGAATGTTAATTATTTAGTTAAACCTAAGTTTAAGAGCCTCATAGAATATGTAAAAAACATTAAAATAGGTTTTGCCAATTTAGCATATTTCTTTGTAGGCATAGGGATATTAAATATTCTATCTTATATTAACAGTGAAGAAACAGTTTCTATAGCCTATATGGCTTTGAAATTATATATGATTTTTATTGGAGTTAGAAGGATAATAGTCCAGTCTTTCTTCAAAGAAATAAAAGAACTAAAACAATCATTAAAAGTAGACTATTTATCAATGGTTGCAGGAACAATATTTCTTAGTCTTTTCTTATTCTACCCAAAAACAACAATATCACTTTTGTTCGATGATTCCTATGCAGAATATTCTCTAACTTTCGTTATTTTGGGTGTTGCAGGTTTTATATCTTCAATAACCTCAAGTTCTGGAGCAAGATTGTTATTACAAAATAAAGATAAGCAGTTTAGTGCTAATTTTATTGTAGCAGCAATAGTGACAATATGTTCTGGAGTGTGTTTTTCTTTTTTCATTGCAGACACCCCTAGTTTAGTTGTACTCGCCTGCTTACTTGGCGAAATCACTATATCAGTTTTAAATATGTCATCATTAAAAGAAAAAAACTTTTTGATTAATAGGTTAAGAATTATGTACCCTGTTCTATTAGCTTCTTTATTATTTTATATTACCAAATTTAGTTTTAGTGATAATATATGGGCTTTATCTATTTCAATAATTACATTCTCATTAATTGTATTTTTGGACAGTAAAAGAGTTTTGAATTCTAAAACATTGAATTAATAAAAATAAAAGCATGAAAATCGGCTTTTTAAATAATAGACTTTCGTTAGAAGCCAAAATAATAGCCTTCATTTTAATGGCATTGTTGCTTTTTGATCGTGGTTTTTCCAAGATGGTCATAGTTGGACCAGTATATGCTCATGATTTACTCTTATTGGTCGCAACTATAGTGACCATTCTCAAAATAAACACTAAAATTTATTTTCCATCATTATTATTGTTTATAATTATTTCTATTTTATATCTCATATATTCTATTTTCTTTGTAGATAGTGGTAGGGGTGGATTTTTAATGGTTTTTAGGCATTATTTTTTGTTTTTTTACCTAATATGTTGCTACATTATTTTTAATAAGATTTTTTCAAAAAGGGAAAACATAGATATTGGAATTAATTTTATAATCAAAATAGCAAAGTGGTCTTTTGTTTTGCAACTATGCTATTTTATTTATTTGTTTATTACAGTTCCAAACTATTCACCTTTAGTAGGGTTTTCTTATTTTTCAGCTGTTGGTGTTATGGGAATAATTACTTATGGAGCCTATATCTTGGTGTATTTTAATGGATTAAAACGTATTGTAATTTTCACTATTGTACTTTTTGTAAGTATGTTTTTGGGGCATGCATCATCATTTTTTTCTTTGATAGCAGTGTTTCTAGTTCAATTTTATATTTCATTCACATCCAAACAGCGATTAATTACATTTTTTCTGGTTCTTGTGTTTATGTTAATTTTATTACAATTACCCCAGTTTAATGATGGTAACGCTAATTGGAGATTAATGTATTGGAGCTATATAATCAACAATGCAATTGTTGAAAATTATCTAATTCTTGGTAATGGTTTTGGGAGGCCTTTTATGTCAATGAGTTTTGCTCAACAGATATTGGATGAAATAGGGTCATTTAATATGCTCGGTAATAACAATCCACTTGTACGCTGGGAATCCCCGCCTCATAATTCGTTTTTAACAATTATATTTCATATTGGTTTAATACCTGCAATGCTACTATTATTTCCGATAAAAAGCCTCTTCAAGCAAATCCTTTTACAAAATAAATCGAAAGACAAAAAAAAATTGTTTTTACTTTATTGCCTTGTGGGTAGTGTTGTTTGGGCTTCTTTTAATGTGGTGCTAGAACTCCCGCATTCAGCAGTTTATTTTTGGTTAATTTATTTCACTTATGCTTTTTATGAAAGAAAACAAACGAAAATATAAAATATTATTAATTATTCCATTACCTCCGCCAATTCATGGGGTAACAATGGCAAATGATATAATAAAGAATTGTAAAGATTTCAATTTTGAATTTGATACAAAATTTGTTGATTATAGTTTTGTAAGAGAAATCAATGAAATAGGTGGGTTTTCTATGAAAAAAGGATGGATTTATATTAAACATTTAGTAAATACTTTTAAAACTGTTTTTAAATTCAAACCTGATGTAATTTATTTTACCATTGCTCCTGTAGGAGGCGCATTTATTAGAGACGCTATATTTGTTAATTTATTGAAGTTGTTTTTTAATAAGAGGGTTGTTTTACATTTCCATGGGAAAGGTATTTATAAAGAAATGAAAAAATCAAAAGCATTATCATTCCTGTATAATTTAACATTTTCAAATACATACATCATTTTACTCTCAAATCTTTTGAAAAATGATCTTAAGCTAGTTAGGTCTAAGCACAATTTATTTTTTATACCAAATGGTATTAAACCAATTAAACATAAAGGCATAAAACAAAGCAAATTAAACCCAATTAAGCTTCTATACCTTTCCAACTTAATTGAATCCAAGGGAGTAATAATTTTGTTAAAAGCAATATCACAAATTGTTTCTCAAGGGTATGATAATTTCAGTATTAGTTTTGTCGGTAAGCCATCAAAGAGTATAACCGAAACAATATTTAATCAAGAAGTAGAAAAATATAATCTAAATAAACATGTAAATTACTTAGGCCCTAAATATGGAGATGAAAAGTATGATATCCTTAAGAATTCAGATATCTTCGTTTTCCCAACTTATAAAGATTGTTTTCCTCTTGTTTTACTCGAAGCGATGCAAAGTAAGTTAGCAATTATATCAACTTACGAAGGTGCCATACCTGAAATTATTGATAATAATATAAATGGAATTCTCTGTAGAAAAAAAAGTGTTGATGATTTAGTTTTAAATATTATAAAACTACTCGAAAACCCAGAGTTAATTAATAAACTTGGAGATAACGCTTACGAAAAATTCGAAAAGCATTATACCGCAGAAAAGTTTGAAAGCAGATTAATTAAAACATTTAATGAAATTCTACAAAAAGATGAGTTTAGAGGATAAATTATATAGACTTCTAAGAATATATAAAAACTTACCTTTACCAATAAAGCATGTTTTAGGGTTATCTTATAGACTAATTCCGAATAAATTTAAATATGGAAGTTTTTATTTTGAATATTTAAAAAGAATAAAGTCTAATGAAAATTATTCAAAAACCCTTCAAAATCAGTTAAAATTCAATATAGATAATATACCTTTTTATAAATCCATTAATTCTACGAATATTCAAGATTTCCCAATAATAAACAAAGAGATTATTAAATTGAAATTTAATGATTTTATTAATTCTCAAAATAAGAATATTCTCAAAACAAATACTGGAGGCTCAAGCGGCACTCCTTTTGAGTTTTATATTGAAAAAGGAGTAACACGCCCCAAAGAGAAAGCACATTTTAATTGGTATTGGGGGCAATTTGGCTTTAAGCCGAATGATAAAGTTTTAATGATTAGAGGTGAGGCGCTTTCTAATAATAAACTATATGAATACCAAGCCATAGAAAATAGGCTGGCTTTATCTTGCTATCTTCTTAATGAAGCAAATATGAGAGAAGTTGTTAGTGCAATTAACAAGTTTAAACCAAAATATATTCACGCATACCCATCTGCATTAAAAAGCTTTATAGACATTGTAAAGCAAAGCAAAGAAATACTTAAAGTAGATATTAAAGTGATATTTTTAGGGTCTGAAGGATTATTAAATAAGGACAGAAACTATATTGAATTGTTTTTTAACTCAAAAGTAGCACACTGGTATGGTCATTCAGAGAGGTTAATTCATGCAGGTAATTGCCCCTATTCTAATGAATTTCATATTTTTGATTTTTATGGATATGCAGAATTGGTTGACGATACGAATGAAGTCATTACTGAAGTGGAAAAAAAAGGAAGAATCATTGCTACGGGATATGACAATAAAGTTATGCCATTAGTTAGATATGATACAGGTGATGAAGCAGAATATTCTAAAAATATCACTTGTAAATGTGGGTTTAAAGGCAGAAGTTTTAAAAATATATATGGAAGAACTCAAGATTACATTTATTTAATTGATAAAACTAAGGTATCACTAACGGCTTTTATTTTCGGACAACATTTTGAAGAGTTTGCAGTTATTAAGGAACTGCAAATAGAACAACATAATTATGGTGCAATAGACGTTAGAATTGTATTACATAAAGAAAAGAGTATCGATTCGTTTAAATTTATAAATAAATTAAAGAATTCCGTGGATAATAAATTGGATATCTCATTAATATTTGTAGAGTTTATTCCAAAAACACCTAGAGGGAAACAGATTTCCCTAATACAAAAAATAAAAGAATAATTACTAAATAAATGGTTTTATGAAAAAAATAATCTTATTACTAATCTTATCTATATTTTCCTGTAAAGAAGAAAAATCTAAGCCAAATAACTTACCTGAAAAGACAGAGATAAATATAAGCTCTTTTGAAAGGCAAGGTATGGAGTTATTAAAAAACAATGACTTTAGAAATTGGGATACTAATGCAAAACCAACCAATTGGGATATAAACGAAGATTTTGAAATTCCAGAAGATTATGTTGTTGATAGAGACACACTAGATTTATTGCTTAAGGGCCATAAAGACAAACGCATTTACATTAAGCAAGCTGTAAATGTAGAACCCAACTCATATTACATACTTGAAGGAGATATTGGGACACAATTAAGACATGGCAGTTATACAGGTTTTATGGTCTCTACAGAAGAAGGAAAGCTTCTTGGTAAAAGGATATTTGATATTAGAGGGGAACAAGAGTCTAAAGTTGTTTTTAATTCTAATCGCTTTGATAAAGTTAACTGTTATATTGGCTTTATTAATGAAGGAATCGGCGAAATCAGTATCAAATCAATTTCTCTTAAAAAATTAGATATAAATAATTCAGTTTTCAAATCGATAGTTGCCCAAGATTTTTTTAACATACTAGATTTGAATTTTGATGATGGTGAAAATTTTGATGTTAGCATATCAAAATTAATGGAAAATATAAGCGACATTATTTTATCTTCTCAAAAAAATGATACTTTAAACATGAAGAGGAAAGATCAATTACTGTTAGATTTAAAGGAGCCATCCTTTTTAAAGACCTTTCTTCAGGAACCCTCTGATAAAGCCACTAAATCATATGCTTCTAAATTGGTTTTTAGCGGTAATGAGATATTTGATTATTTTAATATTGGATCAAGGGTTATCGAGTTTCGTACCAATAACAAAAGAGTTCATCTTGCTTTAATGTATTACAATCCTTATTTAAATGAATGGGTAACTATAGATCCTTTATATAATTCTAAAATTAATGCGAATTCAAACTTAGAATCAATTACAAAGGATCAGGTTTTACCAGCAAACTACGGTGGCTTAATTACAAATGATATAGATGGATTATTACAAAAATATAATTCTTCTAAAGCAATAATTCAAAAAGAAACAATAATGGGTTATCCATTTTAATAAATGAAACAAGTAATACAAAATTTTAAGACAGGAGAGCTATATGTTGATGATGTGCCTATGCCATCAATAACAAACGGAATGGTACTTGTAGACAATAAGTTCTCGCTAATTAGTGCAGGAACCGAAAGAGGCACTGTAAAAGTTGGTAAGGCCAATTTATTAGGTAAGGCAAAGCAACGCCCAGATTTAGTAGCACAAGTACTCCAAAACGTAAAAAAGGAGGGTCTAAAAGCCACTTTAGATAAGGTTAAAACCAAACTGGATTCCTTAAAAGCATTGGGTTACAGTACATCAGGTGTTGTTAGAGCGTCAATGGATAAAAAAGGATTGTTTAAACCTGGAGATAGAGTGGCTTGTGCAGGTCAAGATTTTGCTTCACATTCCGAGTTGGTATCTATTCCTCAAAACTTAATTGCCAAAATACCAGACAATGTATCTTTTGAGGATGCAAGTTATACAACTTTAGGCGCTATAGCATTACAAGGCGTAAGGCAGTGTGACCCAACATTAGGAGATAATGTTTGTGTGATTGGCTTAGGACTATTAGGACAAATAACTTGCCAGTTATTAAAAGCAAACGGTTGTAATGTTTTTGGAATCGACTTGTCAGAAAGACTTGTAAATTTAGCTAAAGATATTTCGGCAGATGAAGCTATGTTGCGTAACAACGCTCATTTAATAGCATCAATCGATGATTTTACCAATGGTTATGGTTTTGATAGCGTTATTATTACTGCTGCTGCACCATCCAACGACCCAATAGAATTATCAGCCGAAATATCACGTAAAAAAGGTAAAGTTATTGTAGTGGGTGCTGTGAAAATGGATGTGCCAAGAGACCCTCATTTTTATAGAAAAGAACTAGAGTTAAAATTATCATGCTCTTATGGACCAGGACGCTATGATGTGAATTATGAGGATAACGGGAACGATTATCCTTATGCTTATGTAAGGTGGACAGAGCAAAGAAATATGGAGGCTTTTTTAAAGCTTATATCTAATGGAGGCATTAACTTAAAACCATTAACTTCTCATGTTTTTGATATAGAAGCAGCAGAAAAGGCATACGATATTGTTTTAGGAAAAACAGAAGAACCTTCAATAGGAATTTTATTGAAATATCCTAGCGAAGAAAAATCAAGGTACAAGACAAACTTTAAATTGAGTGAGAACCCGATTGGCAATATTAATGTAGGTTTTATTGGTGCAGGTAGTTTTGCACAAAGCTATTTAATTCCAAATGTAAAATTAGCAGGAGCTTCTTTAGATACTGTAGTAACTTCTAAAGGGATTACCTCTAAAAATGTAGCAGAGAAATTTAAGTTTAACAACTCATCGTCTTTAGCAAAGGAAGTTTTAGAAAACAAACAAATTAACACCATATTTGTTGCAACACCGCATAATTCTCACGCAACATATGTTAAGGATGCACTGGCGAACAATAAGAATGTGTTTGTCGAAAAACCTTTAGCAATGAACCTAAGTGAACTAAAGGAGATAGAAAAGGTCTATTCGACATCTAAAGGACAATTAATGGTTGGCTTTAATAGACGATTTGCTCAAGTCTCTACCGAATTAAAAAACGCATTCGATGGCTTATCTGAACCTATTTTTGTAAATATTAGGGTTAATGCAGGATTTATTCCTAAGGAACATTGGACACAAAACCCTAATATTGGAGGTGGAAGAATTATTGGAGAAATGTGTCACTTTATTGACTTGATGCAGTATTACACGAGTTCGGAGCCCATAAGGGTATTTGCTGAAAGCATTGACACCTCCAATGAAAAAATGAATACTGATGATAATATATCTATTGTTGTGAAATTTAAAAATGGCTCGGTCGGAAATTTGGTTTATTTAGCTAATGGAGATAAATCCTTACCTAAAGAATTAATTGAAGTATTTGGTGGTGGTATTGTTGGTAGAATACACGATTTTAGGCTAGGAGAGTTGCATTCAAGAAATAAGGTTAAAAAAATAAAATCGCCTTCTAAAGGTCATAAACAGGAAGTAATGGCATTTGTGGAAGCATTAAAAAATGAGAAACCATCGCCAATTAGCTTTGAATCCATACGATTAACAACCTTAACCACGTTTAAGATTATTGATAGTTTAAGAACAGGGCTACCCCAGCATATTGACTAATGTTTTAAGTAAATATAACCCACAAAAAATCCATTTTGCACTGCTAATTGGATTAGCAATATTAATCCCTTCAGGATTTTATAATTTTGAAGGTCTAATTATTGCTTTATTGCTTGCTAATTGGTTATTTGGTTTGAAAGGATATAGTAAACTTGTAAATATTCCAAAAAGCACAATACTTTTGAGTGCTTTTTTTGCACTTTATATGTTTGGCCTTTTGTTTACAAGTGATATTAGCGGTCAAACCAAAGCAATTACAAAGCATTTAGCATATGTTTTAATTCCTTTTTCGTTTATTGGATTTTCCCTTGACGCCGTGAATTTAGAAAGGGTAAAAAAAGTTTTTATTTGGAGTACAATAGCGTTTGTTCTAGTTGCTTTTGTATACGCATTTTTCGACTATTTAAATACAGGGAAAAGCACTATTTATGTACATGATTCTGTTCAAAGTAAGTTTACTTATTATGGATTGACAAGAGTTTTTGATGATTGGCATCCAACATATATATCTTTTTTTTGTAATCTATCGTTTATCTTTGCATACAATATATATTTTCTCAGGAAAAAGTATCTCTTAAGTTTTTTAATTGGAGCGGTATTAGCGTTAAGCATTTCACTTTTGAACTCCTTTATTGGCATTATTACTTTTGGATTTCTAACATCTTTCTTTTTTATAAGATTGTTTAAAAAATCGGCGGCAAAAATTTTAGCTTCAAGCGCAATATTGGCGCTTGCCTTTTTATTTTATCATTATAACCCATTGAATCTTAGTAAGATTGAGAAGTTTAAAAAAACCAGTATTAGCTTTACGGACGGTAAAGAAAGCAGGAATATATTAAACCTACGATTAGCAAAATGGGAATCTTCGTATAAGCTGTTTTTAACATCGCCTTTAGTAGGAGTGTCTGCTGGAGATTATAGAAACGAGGTTGTGAAGATTTACGAAAAAGAAGGATATGAATATGCAGCGGAGCATCGCTATTCTTCACATAACCAATATTTATATTTTTTAGCAAGTTTTGGAATAATTGGATTTATTTTGTTTTTGTTTGTTTTATTTTACCCATTACGCTATAAGGGTCAAATATCTTTATTCATTTTTGTATTTTCATTATTTTGTTTAACAGAAGATATGCTTCTTAGGCAACAAGGCATGGTTGCTTTTACATTTTTTTATGTCATTCTACAAACCAAAAAAATATCTGATGATTAATTTAAGGAAAATAATAAGCACACTTTTAATATTTGATTTCCTTGCATTAACACTTTTGGGTAAAGGTTACTCGAAACTCCAAATTTTAGAGTTTGGATTATATGCGCATGATCTTTTACTTATTATTTTAGCGCTTATATGTATTCTCAAATTTAATTGGAAACAAAACAGAGTTTATGCCATTGAGCTCATTCTTGCAATTTCAATAGTATATGTGTTAGTTTCTTTATGGAAGATAGATTTTAATTTTACTTCTCCTAAAATCTTTTATATAATTAGGCAATATGCAATAGTTGGATACTTTGGAATTTTTTATGTAATCACCAAGTTTTTATTTGAGGAAAAGAAATTTTTAAAGGTCTGGTTAAATTTGATTTTTTTGTTAAGTGTTGGTTGTTTTCTCATACAGTTATTAAATATTATATATCTATATTTTTGTTCAGACCGTATTATATATCTAACAAAAAATGCGTTCTCACCAATTATTTCTCTTGGTTTAATTGTAATTAATAGTGCTATTTTAGCAAGCAACAGATACGATAGAAAAATAAAGTTATTTAGCAGTCTTATAACCTTTTTAATCTCAATTTCAATTCACCATGATTCATTATACCTTGCCTTATTTATTATATGGGCATTATACTTTTTTATTCATTTAAGCAAGAATAAAAAAAAATTTAGTGTAATAGTATCAATAATTCTAGTAGGGCTTTTATTCGTCCTACTCCCATCGTTCAACGATGTTAATGCGCATTGGAGATTAATTTATTGGCAGGCGGTTGTTGAACAAATAGTTGAAAATTATTTTATTTTAGGCGATGGCTTTGGAATTCAATATATCAGTGATAAAACTATTGAAAAACTCAATCAATTAATGATTTCGAAGGGACATATCAATACTCTCATTACAGAGGGAGAAAAGTATACAACTGGAGCTCATAATTCCTTTTTGTCATTTGCACAGCATCTGGGGGCGGTATCAGTTTTTTTGCTTTTTTACCCCCTCATCATTAGAATTAAAGATTTAAAAATAAGGGATAATACGGACTTGATTTTCTTAATTCTATCGATATCGGGGATGTCAGTATTTTCATTTTTTAATGTATTACTAGAATTGCCTCATTCCTCTTCATTATATTGGTTGGTATTCTTTGCATTAATTTATTACAATAAAAACACAAAGATTGAAAATATATAACAGTTTTACTTTATTAAAAAATTATTGTGAAAATCAATCATTTAAAGGTTGGGACCCGTACGATGGCCTCAACAGTTGGGTGATACAAAAAACGCCTTTAGGCAAATCAAGATTCTTTAGACTGGCTTGGATACAATTGTTCAAACGAAACCCTATAAATCTAAGACCTCTATTTGGAATAAAAAAAGACTATAACCCAAAAGGACTTGGTTTATTCTTAATAGGGTATTGCAACCTATATACTAAAGAAAATAAAAAAGAGTATTTAGAAAAAATACAATTTTTATCTAATAAGATATTGGAGCTAAAATCAGAAGGATATTCAGGTGCCTGTTGGGGTTATAATTTTGATTGGCAGGCAAGAGCATTTTTCCAGCCTAAATACACACCTACAGTAGTCGCAACATCCTTTATTGTGGAAGCTTTATTACAAGCTTACAAAATAACAAGAGATATAAAACTAATTGAAACAGCTACTAGCGCATCACATTTTATTTTAAAAGATTTAAACAAGACACATGATGTGCAAAGGAATTACACTCTTTCATATTCTCCCAAAGACAAAACTCAAGTCTTTAATGCGGGGCTTCTTGGGGCCAAAACCTTAGTTTTAATCTATGAGCACACAAATGAGGAATACTTATTAAGTGAAGCCAAAAAAATTGTAGATTATGTCTGTTCTAAACAAAACCAAGACGGCTCATGGGCGTATGGTACGCTTCATTTTCATCAATGGATAGACAACTTTCATACAGGATACAACTTAGAGTGTATTTATGTATACCAAAAGATTTCTGGTGATGCTTCGTTTCAAACATATATTAATAAAGGATTAAGATATTATCTGGAAAATTTCTTTACTCAAGAAGGGTTGTCTAAATACTACAACAACAAAACCTACCCAATAGACATTCATGCCCCTGCGCAATTAGTTGTAACTTTAGCTAAAATGGGTATACTTGATGCACATAAGGATTTGGCTGAGAGCGTTTTGGGATGGACAATTAAAAATATGCAGTCCAAAAAGGGCTACTTTTATTATCAAAAACGTCGGATTTTATCTTCTAAAATTCCCTATATCAGATGGGCCCAGTCTTGGATGTTTTATGCCCTTAGCTATTATGAAATTAAAATGCCATGAACAGAATTAAAATTTTAAATACCAATATTGATAATTTGTCTATGGACCAAACTTTACAACGCATAGAAAACAATATACTGCAAAATACCAAGCTTCATCATGTGGTGGTAAATGCAAGTAAAATGGTAGCAATGCAAACGGATTTAAAGTTAAGACAAAGCGTAAACAGTTGCGATTTAATAAATGCCGATGGTCAAGCTGTAGTTTGGGCTTCAAGAATTTTAGGGCAGCCGTTAAAAGAAAGAGTTGCTGGAATAGACCTAATGGAAAATTTAGTTGAATTGGCCTACAAGAAAAACTATAAAATTTTCTTTTTTGGCGCCAAAGAAGAAGTTGTTTCTAGGGTAGTAAATAACTATAAAATCAAATATTCTAAAGATATTATTGCAGGGTATAGAAATGGCTATTTTAAAAAAGAAAATGAAGCAAATATAGCCCAACAAATTTCAAATAGTGGAGCAGATATTTTGTTTGTAGCAATTAGTTCACCAACCAAAGAGAATTTCTTATACGATAACAAAGAAACCCTAAGGGGTGTAAATTTTATTATGGGTGTAGGAGGTAGTTTTGATGTGGTATCAGGTTTAGTAAAACGCGCCCCATTGTGGACGCAAAAAATTGGAATGGAATGGTTCTATCGTTTTGCTCAAGAACCGAAACGTATGTGGAAACGTTATTTGATAGGAAACATCAAATTTATTTGGATGGTCTTCAAAGCAAGACTATCAAAATAAACTAATTTACAACCACCCCAAACCAAACAATCTAATTATATTTGGCATGACAAATAGATTATCATGTCCAAAACCGTTCTTATCACTGGCGCCGCAGGCTTTTTAGGGTCACATCTCTGTGATCGTTTTATTGGTGAAGGATTTCAGGTTATTGGGATAGACAATTACATTACTGGAGATCAAGACAATATTCAGCACCTTTTTAAGCACCCCAGTTTTGAGTTTATAGAGCATGATGTTACGAATCATATCAACATTGCACAACCTATAGATTATATTTTACATTTTGCTTCTCCAGCCAGTCCCATTGATTATCTTAAAATCCCTATTCAAACCCTAAAAGTAGGGTCTTTAGGCACACATAATTTATTAGGTTTAGCAAAAGCCAAAAATGCCCGTATTCTTATCGCCTCGACCTCAGAAGTCTATGGCGATCCGCTAGTACATCCACAGTCAGAAGAATACTATGGTAATGTCAGCTCCATTGGCCCTCGTGGGGTTTACGACGAAGCCAAACGCTTTCAAGAAGCATTGACCATGGCCTATCACCGTTTTCATGGATTAGAGACTCGCATCGCTCGAATTTTCAACACCTATGGTCCTCGTATGCGTCTCAACGACGGTCGAGTGATCCCTGCCTTTATGGGGCAATCCTTAAGAGAAGAGCCGCTTACCGTTTTTGGTGATGGCAGCCAAACCCGTTCATTCTGTTATGTCGATGATTTGACAGAAGGCATTTATCGCCTACTATTTAGCGATTATACATTACCCGTAAATCTTGGCAACCCCGATGAAATTACAATTTTGGATTTTGCTCAAGAAATTTTAGCCCTTAGCAACAGCCATCAAGGGATAAAGTTTAAACCACTTCCAACAGATGACCCTTTAAAACGCCAACCCGATATAAGTTTAGCAAAAAAAATATTAAATTGGACGCCTAAAGTCAAGCGAAGTGAAGGCATGAAAAAGACATTGCAATATTTTAGAACATTACCCGAATCAAAACTTTTTAAAGTCGATCATAAAGACTTTTCTAAACACATCAAACCCTAAGTGAGTACTTTTAGACAAGGACGTTATTCATGGCTGATTAAGCCCATTTTCTACACTTTTGATATCATAGTGATCAATCTTGTAGCAGTGCTATGGCTATTCCCTCAAGTTCCTGTCGCCAAGTTTATAATGACCATTACTTTGGGATGGGTTGTTACTGTCCTGATTTCAAAATTCTACGAAGTTCATCGCTATTCTAGTGTTATTCGCGTATTCAATTTAATTATACGACAAGGACTGTTTTTTACATTGTTAATGTTTGCCTATGCAGGCATTTTTCCTCAATACAATATCAACCCAACGCGAACCCTAAAATATATTCTTGTTTGTTTTATCCTTATTTCTTTTTTTAAATACACGCTGTTTTTTCTTTTAAAAAACTATCGGGCATATTTAAAAGGAAACACTCGAAAAACAATAATTCTTGGAGAGAGCAAACAAGCTAAAAACCTTGAAGATTTTTTTAAGAACACCCCAGAGTCTGGCTTTATCAACATCAAATTAGTTTCTTTTAAAAACAGAAAAAAAGTAGATTTAAACGCGCTTTTTGAGTTTATTAAAGCTGAAAATGTGGATGAAATCTATTGTGCACTTTCAGAACTAGACCCTGCCGATGTCAATGCCATCACAAAATTTGCAGATAATAATTTGAAAGTGGTCAAATTTGTACCAGAGCAAAATACAGTTTTAAATAAAGAGTTAAAGCGTGATTTTTATGGCCTTGTTCCCGTTCTAGAATTTAGATCCATTCCTTTAGATGATTCCTTTAACTTGGCTTTAAAACGTTTTTTTGATCTTCTTTTTTCACTATTCGTCATAATATTTTTTATGTCTTGGCTTACACCACTGTTGGCCCTACTGATCAAAATAGAATCTAGAGGCCCTGTGTTTTTTACGCAAAAAAGAAATGGATATAATTATAAAACTTTTAATTGTTTCAAATTTAGATCCATGGTACCCAACAAAAAGGCAGATATCATACAAGTCTCAAAAGCAGATCAACGCATAACTAAAGTTGGAAAATTTATTCGCCAAACGAGTATAGACGAACTCCCTCAATTCTTCAATGTATTTATTGGCGATATGTCCGTCGTTGGGCCACGCCCACACATGATAAGCCATACAGAAATGTATGCCAATAAAGTTGATAAATTTATGGTAAGGCATTTTGTAAAACCAGGAATTACAGGCCTTGCACAAGTGAGTGGCTACAGAGGTGAAGTCGAGTCTGACAAAGACATTATCGGTCGGGTAAAATATGATATTTTTTATATCGAAAATTGGTCCTTACTTTTGGACATTAAAATTATTATTCAAACCATAGTTAAAGCCATTAAAGGCGACGAAAAAGCATATTAATCAATGAACGTTTTAGTATTAGGATCAGGAGGTAGAGAACATACATTTGCATGGAAAATTGCACAAAGCCCATATTGCACAACATTATTTGTAGCTCCAGGCAATTCAGGAACGGCATCTGTTGCTACAAACTTAGAGATTTCAGTGACCGATTTTGAAGGCATAAAATCTGCAGTTTTAAACCACAACATAGAAATGGTTGTTGTGGGTCCAGAAGACCCTTTGGTTCATGGAGTTCATGATTTCTTTTTAAATGATGATGCTTTGAAACACGTTGCTGTTATAGGTCCTCAAAAAGCTGCTGCTACATTAGAAGGCAGTAAAGAATTCGCTAAAGAGTTTTTATACCGCCACAACATCCCCACAGCGGCCTACGAAAGCTTTACAGCCCATAATCTTGAAAAAGGCTTTTCATTTTTAGAAACACTTTCTCCACCATATGTCTTAAAAGCAGACGGGCTTGCCGCAGGCAAAGGTGTTCTTATTATTAACGACCTCGAAGAAGCAAAATCAGAACTCAAAAACATGTTGGTCGACTCGAAGTTTGGCGCTGCAAGTACCAAAGTCGTTATTGAAGAATTCCTCGATGGAATAGAACTAAGCTGCTTTGTGCTTACAGACGGACTGCACTATAAAATTTTACCAACAGCAAAAGACTATAAACGTATTGGCGAAGGCGATACAGGGCTCAATACAGGCGGGATGGGCGCCATTTCGCCAGTGCCATTTGCAGATGAAGTACTATTATCCAAAATTGAAGAACGCATTGTAAAACCAACAGTTGAAGGCCTAAAAAAAGACAAAACACCATACAAAGGGTTTATATTTATTGGACTCATTGTGGTCAACAACGAACCATTAGTTATAGAATATAATGTACGTATGGGGGATCCTGAAACAGAAGCCGTTTTGCCAAGAATTAATACAGATTTGATGGAGATTTTTATAGCCATAAAAAATCAAACTTTGCATACAATTAACTTAGACATCAATCCACAAACAGCGACTACTGTTATGCTTGTTTCATGGGGGTATCCAGAGGCTTATGAAAAGGGTAAAACAATATCAGGATTTGAGAATGTCAAAGACGCGCTAGTTTTTCATGCCGGTGCAAAATACAGTAATGATGAGGTTGTAACTTCTGGAGGTCGAGTCATGGCTGTTACAGCGTTTGGAACTGATTATAAAAATGCTTTAGAAAAAGCCTACACTGAGGTCTCAAAAATAAACTTTGAAGGCATGAATTATAGAAAAGATCTAGGATTTGATCTATAAAAAAGAATGCGAGGAAATACTTTTATCCTCTTCATTTTTGTCATTAAATGACTTAAGTTGTAACATCCAATAGGTAAAACTTACTATAAGAATAACCAAGAAAATCCACGTCACAAGATTGGCAATCCACCAATTTTCAAGCTCTGTTTCTCTTAAAACATTAAAAGGAACGAACAGTACGGTTTCAAAAAATTCCTGGATACCTGCAAAAAAATCTTTCATGATTTGTTTTTAAAAAATTTATCAATTTGTGCTTCCGCACAGAATAATCTTATATTTACGTTGCAAATATAAGCAACACATCAAATGATTACAAGCTTTTTTAAAACATCTAAGCCTTCGCACTATATCATTTTTTTATTTCTGCTTGTATGTGTTTTTGTTTTTCAACGCTTTGATACGTATCAAACAGACGCATTACCAGTAAGTTATCTTAAAGAATTCTCTGCTTTTATCGTATTCTTTATAGCATTATTTGTCTTTGTCTTTGTCATCACAAAAAATGATTTGACCCAAAACAATAGCTTTGCAGCGTTTTATTTGTGTTTGTTTATTTTGTTGCTGCCCAAATCGCTTTCAAATCATTCTATTTTACTTTCAAACCTTTTTATTTTATTGAGTTTTAGACGCATTTTTAGCTTGAAATCCAAAACTAACATTAAACGTAAATTATTTGATTCTGGATTTTGGATTGCGTTGGCCACAATTTTTTACCCTTTAGCGGCACTGTATTTTATTCCCTTATTTTTTTCAATTTTCTTTTTGTCCTCAGATTTTTTTAAAAATATATTTACTGTTTTTTTTGGGATCATTTCAATTGGGCTTTTGGCATCGTTTCACAATATTATTTTTTATGATGAATTAAAGTTTTTACATAGATTACTACCCCAAATAAGTTTAGATTTTTCAGCTTTTAATGATGTGTTTCTAGTGCTTTCTGCAGCCTTGCTAGTGACCTTGACCTTTTGGGCAATGTTTAGTCTTTTTAATATCATGATGCTTAAAGTCAGCAAAACCCGCTTTACTTTTATAATGTTGTTTTTTGCCATAGTTATTGGGATTTTAATTCCTATTTTGTCCCCAACTAAAACAGAGGCCCCCTTTATATTTTTACTTTTCCAATTGGCAATCATAATGGCCAATTTTACAGAACACGAAACTTCTCAATGGATGTCAAATTTTATGATTATTGTGATTTTGGGACTTGCCTTAACCAAAATAGGATTCAATATTCAGGGCCTCCTCCATCTTTAACAAAAGAATTGCATTATATTTGCAGCATAAATAATAAAACTATGTTTTCGAATAAAGCCAATTCAATTTTTCAAGATGTTATTGCTACATACAAAGTTAAAAATACTGTAGACCAACCTTTTGAAAATAAGTATGATAAAAAAGAAGATTTAATAGCACATTTGCTCTATAGAAAATGTTGGATTGACACCGTACAATGGGCATACGAAGACATTATTCGTGACCCCAATATTGATCCTGTAGCCGCTTTAAAATTGAAGCGTATGATTGATGCCTCAAATCAAGATCGTACTGATACGGTTGAATACATTGATAGTTATTTTTTGAACCTTCACAAAAGTGTACAACCAAAAAGCAATGCCAAAATCAATTCTGAAAGCCCCGCATGGGCCATAGACCGTCTTTCTATTTTAGCTTTAAAAATTTATCATATGCATTTGGAAACTGTTCGTGATGATGCAACAGATACACATAAAGCAGCCTGTCAAAAGAAGTTAGACACATTGCTAGAGCAAAGAGAAGACCTTTCTACAGCCATAGACGATCTCTTAAAAGATATTGCAAATGGCGATAAATACATGAAAGTGTACAAACAAATGAAAATGTACAACGACGACGAATTGAACCCTGTTCTAAGAGGCGTAAAATAAAACAGTTATTTGCAAGGCACTGCAAAACACATACTCATCATTCGATTTTCGTCTCTAGGAGATGTTGCAATGATAGTTCCTGTTGTCACCGCTTTAATAAAAGCTCATCCAAAACATAAAGTTTCTGTACTCACCAAAAAACAATTTGCCCCTCTTTTTGCTCACCTGAGCAGTGTTGAGGTGATCCCAGTTGATTTCAACAATGACTACAAAGGAATTTTAGGACTCATACGCCTTTCAAAAAAAATTAAAACATTAAAAATAGATGCCATTGCAGATTTGCATCATGTGTTGAGAACCAAAGTATTGCGCCTTTTACTATCAACGAATAAGTGGAGTGTTTTAGACAAAGGACGTTCAGAAAAAAAACAATTAATTTCTGGTAGAATTTTTAGACCATTACGTCCAATGGTCGAACGCTATGCCGATGTGATTCGTAAATTAGGATTTGACTTTTCTTTAGAAAACCCTAGTTTCCCAAAAACCAATCCACTTTCAAAAAATATAGAAATAGTATTAAAAAACAGTACTCAACCCTATGTTGGAATGGCACCGTTTGCAGCCTATGCTTCAAAAACATATCCATTTAAAAAAACAAAAAAGTTAGTGAAACTTCTTTCTAAAAAAAGTGGAACTGTAATCTTATTTGGAGGCGGTCAAGAAGAGATCAAAAAGCTCAATGTTTTGGCTGAGACCTATGATAATGTGATTTCTGTTGCTGGACAACTCTCGCTCGATGAAGAATTGCAATTGATGTCGCACCTAAAAGTTATGTTGGCTATGGATTCAGGGAATGCACATATGGCTGCCATGATGGGCATAAAAGTGTTAACAATATGGGGAGTTACTCACCCATATTCTGGGTTTAAGCCTTTTAATCAACCCCTAGAAAATTGTTTGTTAGCTGATAGAGAGCAATTTCCAAAAATCCCAACTTCAGTATATGGAAACCATTATCCGAATGACTATGAAAATGCAATTGCATCAATTTCAGAAGAAACTATTGTAGAAGCGGTTCAAAAAGTGCTTTAAATATCATCAAAATCGACAAAAATTTTGGAGGATGTTGGCACCGCTTGACAGCTTAGCACCAATCCTTCTGCTACTTCACTATCGGTAAGTATACTATTTTGACGCATTTCTGCAGACCCTTCAGTTATTCTACAAATACAGCTACTACAGACACCACCTTGGCAGGAATATGGAACATCTAAATTTTGCTTCAAGGCCGCTTCCAAAATAGTATGATCTGGGTTCATGGTGAAGACCTCAGTTTCATCATCTACAAGGATAGTGGTTTCAACTTGACTATTATTAGAAATAATTTTTTCATCATTTGATGCTGTGGATGCCGCTGTAAAGAGTTCAAACAAAATTTTACTTTCGTCAACGCCTTTCTCAATAAGAACTTCTTTAACAGTTTGAATCATAGCCTCTGGACCACATAAATAGTATGCAGAACATGTTTCTAAATCAATCAGATTTTTTAGGATATAGTTTGTATTTCCTCTGTCTATTCTCCCAAAAAGCGTATCGTCACTTTGCGTTTGACTGTATACATATTGAAGCAATAATCTGTTGGGGTATTGCGCTTTTAGCTCTAAAAGAGTTTGAAAGAAAATAGTGTCTTGAGGTGTTTTATTTCCATATATAAGAACAAATTTTTGGCTAGTACTAGACTCTAAAACAGTTTTAAGAATGCTCATTATGGGGGTTATTCCACTACCAGCAGCAAAAGCAACTACAGTGTTTTGATGGTCTGAATTTGGAATAAAGGTAAAGCGGCCATTTGGAGGAGCAACCTCTAGAACATCTCCTACTTTTAGATCTTGATTTGCAAAAGAAGAAAACAAACCTTTTTCAATTTCTTTAATTGTGACTGTCAAAGCAGCACTAGAAGGACTTGCGCTTATAGAATAATCACGGCGCACCTCTTGGCCGTCAATTATTGTTTTGAGCGTAAGGTATTGACCAGATACAAAACTAAAAGTGGTTTTTAAATCTTCAGGAACCTCAAAACTTATACTTACAGCTTTTGAAGTTTCGCGATGTATTGCTTTTATGGTAAGTGAATGAAATGTTGCCATTTGCTAATTTTAAAAGGCAAAAATACTAAAGTTTAGAATGGAAATTTTGTTAATATACCGCCAAATTTATATTTTTCTTTTGATCATTTGTATTGAAATAATACTAAAACCAGATAAAAAATTAGTTTTATTCAAAAAGATGAGTATTTTTACAAACTTTGTATACAATTTATAGAGTATTTTAAGTTATAAATAAACACAAAAACGTCCCACAATTGAGATGCACATTTAAACATATCCTGAGTTTTGTAATCCTTATTTCGATTTTTTCTGCTTGCTCCCGCAAAAAAGATAAATTCCTCAATCGTAATTGGCATTCTTTAAATACAAAATATAATGTTTTGTATAATGGAAATTTAGCTCTTGAAGCTGGTCTAAAAGAAATAGAAGAATCGTACAAGGATAATTATTGGAATATTTTACCCGTTGAACGCCTTAGTATTTCTGATGAATTTTCAACAGAAAGAGAAAAGGAAAATCCAAACTCGGATCGTGCAGAAGAAAAAGCGGTCAAGGCTGTTCAAACCCATGGAATGAATATTAAAGGAAAAGAGAAAAACCCACAAATTGACGAGGCTTATATCTTACTAGGTCAGACACGCTATTTTAGTGGACGTTTTGTACCAGCCCTCGAAGCTTTTAATTATATTTTATTTAAATACCCTGCAAGCGATAATGTAAATTTAGCCAAAATTTGGCGTGCCAAAACAAACTTGCGTTTGCAAAATGAGGCGATTGCTATCGAAAATTTGAAAGATATAATTGAAAAAAACAACTTATCTAAAAATGATCAAGCCGAAGCACAAGCTACTTTGGCACAAGCATACATCAATACAGACCAATTGGACTCTGCACTTGTTCATTTAAAAAATGCATATACAGTTACAAAAAACAAATTTTTTAAAGGCCGATTATATTTTATTGAAGGACAACTTTATAATCAAATGGGTAAAAAAGACAGTGCCAATATGGCTTTCCAGCAGGTAATTAAACTCAACCGAAATGTGCCTATGGCCTATAGAGTTAATGCTTTTTTAGAACAAACACATAATTTTGATTATAAGAATGGAGACCTTGAGACTCTAAGTGAATTATTGTCAGACATTGAAGAAAATAGAGAATATAGACCGTATTTGGACCGCATACATCATACGATTGCAAAACACCACTTGAAACTAAATTCTGATTCACTTGCCATTACTTATTTCAATAAATCTTTAAGAACAAATTCTGAAGATAATTATCTTAATGCTTTGAATTATCACAACATTGCGGATCTTTATTTTGATAAATCTCAATATTCTGCCGCTGGGATCTATTATGATAGTACACTTTTGAATTACAAACCAAAATCTAAGCCTCATAGAGCAGTAAAAAAGCGGTTAGACAATCTTCAAGATGTTATTTACTACGAATCCATTGCACAAACTAATGACAGTGTGTTGAATCTTGTTGCAATGACAAAGGATGAACAAGAACAATATTTCAATCAACTTATAGAAAAAATAAAAGCAGAACAAGAAAAAAAATTAGCACAACAGCAAAAATTTGTCAGCTCAACACCTGGGTTTTCAACTGATAAAGCCAAAAAAGCGGGGACGTTTTATTTTTACGAAACCGCAACGGTTGCTTATGGCAAAAGTGAATTTGTAATTATTTGGGGAAATCGTCCATTGGAAGATAATTGGCGCTGGTCTAAAAAAACACAAACTAATGTAGCTCAAAATGATGCAACAGCTGAAACAACCACAGAAAAGACCACTAGTACTCTTACAGCCGAATACTACATCAATCAAATTCCAAAAGAGCCTAGTAAAATTGATAGTATAGCCAAGGAACGAAATTTTGCGTATTATCAATTAGGACTGATTTATAAAAATAAATTTAAAGATTACGAAAGGTCAAAAGAAAAATTAGAAACCCTTTTACGTCAAAATCCAGAAGAGCGTTTGGTATTACCTGCTAAATATAACTTGTATAAAGTTTATACTTTGCTTTCAAACGAATCACTGGCCGCTTCATTGAAAACGAGTATCATTCAAGAATATCCAACGTCTAGATATGCCCAAATACTGAAAAATCCAGCGGCGGTGTTAGAAAATGACGCACAAGGACCCGAAGCAAAATACAAAGCCCTTTTCGAAAAGTTTGAAGCAAACAAATATCAAGAGGTCATTGATTTATGTGAAGAAGAAATTATCCGATTTGAAGGCGATGAAATTGTACCAAAACTCGAATTATTGAAAGCAAGTGCAAGGGGACGTCTATATGGATTTAAAGATTATAAGGAGGGCCTAAATTATGTTGCATTAAATTATCCAAATAGTCCTGAAGGAAAACAAACACAAAATACTATAGATCATGTTTTATCAAGTTTAGAGAATGATTCTTTTGAAGAATTTTCTGCAGCAAATCATTTCAAAACAATTTTTAGTTTTAACAACGATGAAAAAGAGCTTATAAACGACTTTAAAGAAGAATTAACGCGCTTGGTTGAGGAGGAAGATGTTCTTCAATTAAGTGTCTCTGAGGATATATATAATATAAATACTACATTTGTAGTTGTTCATGGATTAAAAAGTATAAATGGAGCTAAAGGTTTTACAGCTTTAATTGATGAACAAGAAAATGAAATTCTTAAAAGACCGTTTTTTGCAATTTCATCAGAAAATTACAAGACCCTTCAAATCCACAAAAACTTAGATCGTTACTTAGAAGAGTACAAAAATTAAAACAAAGGATTATGTTTACAGATGCTAAAAAACCCAGATCTCAGCAAGGCCTATTATCTCAGCAAAATACAATTGCACAAGGAACTACTTTTGAAGGAGACCTTAAGAGTGAAGGCGACTTTAGAATTGAAGGCGCTATAATTGGGACACTGACAACAAAAGGTAAAGTAGTCATTGGAAGTACAGGAAAAATTAACGGAAGTCTGTCATGTAATAATGCCGATATTGAAGGTAGTTTTAAGGGCGAGTTAGTGGTTTCTGAAACACTAAGCCTGCGTGCTAATGCTCGTGTTCAAGGTGAGGTTCAAACTGGAAAACTTGCCGTAGAGCCTGGCGCATCTTTCAATGCAAATTGTCAAATGAAAGACTCTGTAAAAGAACTAAAAACACAACCAAAACCAACAATTGAAACAGAGGCCAAATCAGGACAATCCGCTTAAAAATCTTGCCGCACTTTCTGGACTTGGAATTCAAATGGGAATATTTGTTTTTGTTTTTGTCCGTTTTGGTAAATGGCTTGATGTTTATTTTGGTCATTCAAAAAAAATATTTGTAGCTCTTGGTGCAATTCTTGGAGTTGCAGTTGGGCTATATGTTGTCTTGAAGCAGCTCAAAAAAATCCAAAGAAAGTGAACACAATTACAAAAAAGTTTTCTCAACGCATCCTAGTTTTTTTAAGCATTGTATTTGTAATTCATATTCTTATAAATACGTTTTTGAATTTACCTAAATTTCAACATCTAATTATAGAGGCCTATGTTATTAATGCTGTGTTAGCTATAGGAATTTTTTGGGGATTAACAGCCTTAAAAGAAAAATATAATAACCAGATTGGCTTTTTGTTTTTGACAAGTAGTTTTATTAAATTTTTTGTGTTTTTTGTGGTGTTTTATGGGCCCTATAAAGCCGATGACCAAATAATTTTTTCTGAATTTGTTTCATTTTTTATTCCTTACACCATTTGTCTTGTTTTAGAAACATTCTACCTCAGTAAACAACTCAATCAAATGTAGATTTTGTATCGTTTTTTCGAACAGTTTTTTGAACTTAAAATAAAGTCCTTAAAATTGTTTTTGTTTTTGATAGAAAACCATAACTTTGCACCGATTTTATACAACGATAAAAATCTGCTAATGCGAAGCAAATTAACTTTGAAAGCGATTACACTGATTTTCTTTTTTGTGCCATTCTTTGTGATGGCTGGAGGAGATGCCCCAAAAACAGACAAAAAAGCTGAGATAAAAGCATATATCCAGCACCACCTTCAAGATTCATACGACTTTAGTTTATTTTCGTACACAACAGATGATGGCGAGCACAAATACATAGGCGCACCTCTTCCTGTTATTTTATGGGATGAAGGGTTAAAAGTTTTTGCTTCATCCAAGTTTCATCACGGAGAAACTCTAGCAGAGGTTGATGGGAATTATTACAAACTTTACCACAACAAAATTTACAAAACAGACGCTGAGGGAACTATAAATTATGATGAACATCATCATCCCACAAATGTAAAACCATTAGATTTTTCTATCACAAAAAGCGTTGTAATGATATTGATTACAGCCCTGCTTATGTTTTTCCTTTTTAGAGGATTAGGAAGGTCCTATGGAGAAAATAATGGAGTAGCCAAAGGTGTTGGCCGATTTTTTGAGCCTATTGTGCTTTACATCAGAGATGATATTGCCATTCCAAATATTGGAGAAAAGAAGTATATGCGCTATATGCCATTTTTACTTACCGTATTTTTCTTTATATGGTTTTTAAATATTTTTGGATTAACCCCACTTGGTGTCAATGTCACAGGGAATATTGCAATCACTTTTGCATTGGCATTATTAACGTTTTTAATCACAAATTTTACAGGAACAAAAGACTATTGGAAACATATTTTTGATCCACTAGGAGACTCTATGCCTTGGTATGGAAAGATTCTTTTGTACATCATATTAATCCCTATTGAAGTACTAGGGATATTCATTAAGCCATTCTCATTATTAATACGTTTGTATGCCAATATGCAGGCTGGACACATTGTATTGATGAGTTTGATTGGTCTAATGTTTTTATTCAAAAGTTGGTTGGGAAGCCCGTTATCCTTTGGATTGGCCTTTGCCATCTCACTAATTGAAGTACTTGTAGCATTGTTGCAAGCATATATTTTCACAATGTTATCGGCTTTATATTTTGGTTTTGCTTCAGAGGAGCACGAGCATCATGATGAAGCACACGCTCATTAGTAATTTTGAGCAATAAAAATTGAATGTTTAATTTTTAAATACATATATATGGAAATTCCAGTAATGGTAGGTGCAGGTTTAGTTGTCATCGGAGTAGGATTAGGTATTGGTAAAATCGGTGGTTCCGCAATGGAAGCTATCGCTCGTCAGCCAGAAGCTTACGGAAAGATTCAAACAGCTATGCTTATTGCAGCAGCCTTGATTGAAGGTATTGGATTTGCGGCATTATTTGCAGTATAATCTTTATCCAAAACAAACAATCTTGCAACGGTTGGTTGCAAGGTTGTTTTTAATTAAACTTAAAACATCATCATAATAAAATTATTATGGAAAAATTATTAGAAGAATTTTCACTTGGATTGTTTGTTTGGCAAACATTACTTTTTCTTGGGCTTTTATTGCTATTAAAAAAATATGCTTGGGGGCCAATTCTTAATGCTGTAAATGAGCGTGAAGAAGGGATCAAAAATGCACTTAGTGCCGCGGATGATGCAAAAAAGGAAATGGAAAACCTACAAGCCGATAATCAAAAGCTCTTAAAAGAAGCACGTGCAGAGCGTGAAGCTATGCTTAAAGAAGCACGAGAGCTTAAAAATAAAATGATTGATGACGCTAAGGAAGAAGCCAAAGAAGAAGCTGCAAAATTAGTCGCTCAAGCCCAAGCCGCTATCGAAACCGAGAAAAAAGCAGCTATTGCAGATTTAAAAGCACAAGTTGCCGACCTTTCTATTTCTATTGCAGAAAAAGTATTGGGAGAAGAATTATCAAATAAAGAAAAGCAAGAAAAATTAGTAGAGTCTATGTTAGACGATGCTAGTTTAAATTAAAATATATGTCAGGGACAAGAGCAGCCATTCGATATGCCAAGGCCATCTTAAGTGTGGCAGAGGACAACAATACATCAGCGAAAATTCATGAAGAAATGAATCATATCGCTAATGCTATTGCTTCAAATCCTGAATTGAACGAGGCCCTTAAATCACCAGTTGTAAAACTCTCAGAAAAAACTGCTGTTTTGGAAAATATTTTTTCAAAGTTCGGCAAAGAAGTAAAGTCTTTGTTCAATACTTTGGCACAAAATAAGCGTGTTGATTTATTAGAACAAATTGCATTACAATATAAGCGTTTGTATGATGAGCTTAACAATAAAGAACAAGCTACGGTAACTACCGCAGTGCCAATGACTGAAGCGTTAGAAAAAAAGGTAATGGCAAAGTTAAAAGCTTTATCTAGTAAAGAAGTAACCTTGACCAAAATTGTAGATGAAACTATCCTTGGAGGATTCATCTTACGTGTTGGAGACCAGCAGTACAATGCTAGCGTTTCTAACCAATTGAATGAAATTAAAAGTAAATTTATAACAAATTAAAAAGAACTCATTTTGAGTTCAATGAGTTAAAAATAGATTAAAATGGCAGACGTAAAAGCAGCTGAAATTTCAGCAATTTTAAAGCAACAACTTTCAGGATTTGAAGCCACCGCTTCTTTGGACGAAGTAGGAACTGTATTGACTGTTGGTGATGGTATTGTTCGTGCCTACGGACTTTCAAACGCACAGTACGGAGAACTAGTTCAATTTGATGGAGGTCTTGAAGGAATTGTCTTGAACCTTGAAGAAGACAATGTTGGTATTGTACTTTTAGGAGCATCCAAAGTTGTAAAAGAAGGGTCTACAGTAAAACGTACAGAACGTATTGCTTCCATTAATGTTGGAGAAGGTATCGTAGGACGAGTTGTAGATACTCTTGGCGCGCCAATTGATGGCAAAGGACCAATTGAAGGCGATGTTTATGAAATGCCATTGGAAAGAAAAGCACCTGGTGTTGTATTCCGTGAGCCTGTAACTGAGCCACTACAAACAGGGATTAAGTCTATTGATGCAATGATCCCAGTTGGACGTGGACAAAGAGAGCTTGTTATTGGTGACCGTCAAACAGGAAAAACAACGGTTTGTATCGATACTATTCTAAATCAAAAAGAATTTTACGATGCAGGAGAGCCTGTATATTGTATTTATGTTGCTGTTGGGCAAAAAGCTTCTACAGTAGCCAACATTGCAAAAACATTAGAAGACAGAGGGGCTTTGGCCTACACTACAATAGTAGCAGCTAATGCTTCAGACCCTGCGCCAATGCAAGTATATGCACCATTTGCAGGAGCTGCGATTGGAGAATATTTTAGAGATACTGGTCGTCCAGCACTTATCATTTATGATGATTTATCAAAGCAAGCGGTTGCCTATCGTGAGGTATCACTTTTGCTTCGTCGTCCACCAGGACGTGAGGCCTACCCAGGAGATGTATTTTACTTACACTCACGTTTGTTAGAGCGTTCTGCAAAAGTTATTAATGATGACACCATTGCAAAAGACATGAACGATTTGCCAGACTCTCTTAAGCCTATGGTCAAAGGAGGAGGTTCTTTAACAGCACTTCCTATCATTGAAACTCAAGCAGGAGATGTATCGGCTTATATTCCAACCAATGTAATATCAATTACAGATGGTCAGATTTTCTTGGATGGAGATTTATTTAATTCTGGTGTACGTCCAGCAATTAACGTAGGTATTTCGGTATCTCGTGTAGGGGGTAGTGCACAAATTAAGTCCATGAAAAAAGTTTCTGGAACACTAAAATTAGATCAAGCTCAATTCCGTGAATTGGAAGCGTTTGCAAAGTTTGGATCTGACCTAGATGCGGTGACACTTAATGTTATTGAAAAAGGTAAGCGCAACGTTGAAATATTAAAACAAGCACAAAACGACCCATATACAGTAGAAGATCAAATTGCGATTATTTATGCAGGATCGAAAAACTTATTGCGAGATGTTCCTGTAAATAAAGTTAAAGAATTTGAAACTGAATTCATTGAATATTTAAGAGCAAAACACAGTGATGCTTTGGCAACACTTAAATCTGGTAAATTGACGGATGAGGTAACAGATACTTTAACAAAAGTTGCACAAGATTTATCAGCCAAATACAATTAATTTTAAATTAAAGATCTAATTTAAAGCATGGCAAACTTAAAAGAAATAAGAAACAGAATTTCGTCCGTATCGTCTACGATGCAGATTACCAGCGCCATGAAAATGGTGTCTGCAGCGAAGCTCAAAAAAGCACAAGATGCCATTACAGCGATGCGTCCTTATGCGGACAAGCTGACGGAACTTCTACAAAACCTAAGCGCAACTTTGGATGCCGATAGCGGGAGCAAATTTGCAGATCAGCGTGAAGTCAAAAACGTTCTTATTGTTGCCATTACTTCCAACAGAGGATTGTGTGGTGCTTTTAACTCTAACATCATAAAACAAGCCAATTATTTGGTGAACAGCTATGCAGGGAAAAAGGTTTCTGTAGTAGCCATTGGTAAAAAAGCAAACGACGCCCTTTCAAAGGAGTATGAAATTTTAGCCAATGAAAGTACTGTTTTTGATGACCTTACTTTTGATAATGTGGCACAAATCGCGGAGTTATTGATGCAAAAATTTGAAGAAGGAAGCGTTGATAAAATTGAATTGGTTTATAATAAATTCAAAAATGCTGCAACTCAAATCGTAACCACAGAGCAATTTTTGCCAATTGTTCCTAGTGCAGATGCTACAGATGCGAATCAGGATTATATTTTTGAACCATCAAAAGCAGAGATTGTTGAAACATTAATTCCAAAATCTTTAAAAACACAATTGTTTAAAGCCATTCGTGATAGTTTTGCAAGTGAACATGGCGCACGAATGACCGCCATGCACAAAGCGACCGACAATGCTACTGAGCTTAGAGATCAATTAAAACTCACTTATAATAAAGCACGACAAGCTGCTATTACCAATGAAATTTTAGAAATTGTTGGTGGTGCTGAAGCATTGAATAACTAAGAGTTTCAAAAAACAACTATAAAGCCTCGCATTTGCGAGGCTTTTTTGTGGAATGAAATTTGATTATAGTTTTTATATGAAACCCAAAAACATACATATCATTCTAATGCTTTTTATTGTTCTTCTGTTGGGCTGTAAAAGCACTCGCTCAATACATTTCCAATCTGAAATACCTTTTCAAATAGAATCACCTTATTATCAGCCCTGGAATTCAGGAGTACAAGATGGTGGCATTGGAATAGATGTAATTTTGCCGATTAAAAATCTTAATGCTATTGTACCCGATAGTATTCATTTTCAAGGTCAGCGAACAAAAGCAGTAGTTCAACAAAATATTATAGTTGGTCATATAAATACGATCAATAATAAACGGCAAGATATAATATTGAGTAATGAGCCCTTGGCAGAGCTAAACAACCAACTTCTTCCGCTCAATGATTCATCTCCATTTGAGATTGAAAACAATGCTTGTATATTGAGTTATTTAATGAAAGGAAAACGCTATTATTTTAAGATTGAAAATTTAGAGCGTCGCTTAACAATTTCATATCCTTTGTTTCCTACACCCCAATAGAATTATTATTGTAAATGGTTTAAAAAGTGTATTTTTAAGCTCACAAAAGGATTACTTTGAGTCGTTTAAAAACGCTTTATAAACAAACATTTGTCTATGGCCTAGCAACAGTAGTGCCCAAGATGATTAGCTTTTTGTTGGTACGTTTGCACACCGATAAGTCCGTGTTATCAAATGTTGCCGACTACGGAGATGTTTCTCTAATTTTTGCCTACTTTGTCTTATTCAATGTGCTTTTGGCCTATGGAATGGAAACTGCTTTTTTTCGTTTTTTTAATAGTGATGAACATAAAAAAACGGTGTTAAGCACCTCAGCTATTTCCTTATTATTGACCTCAACCATGGTCTTGGTAACAGGCTATTTCTTTAGGCAAAATCTTTCAAACCTTATTCATATTGATGCCGACTATATTGTTTTGGTGCTTTGGATTTTATTTTTTGATGCGCTGGTCATTATTCCCTTTGCTTATTTAAGGGCATTAGGCAAAACAATTAAATATACCGTAGTGAAGCTTACAAATGTTATTTTGAATTTAGGGTTTAATATTGTCTTGCTTTTATATTTAAAATCATGGGCTGAAACTTCACCATTTTGGCAAACATTCTACAAGCCAGATTTTGAAGTTCACTATATTTTTATTGCTAATGTTATTGCTAGTGGTGTTACCCTTTTACTTTTGATTTCTTTTTATTTTAAATTGAACTATTCTTTTAGTACTACACTTTGGAAAAAAATGTTACGCTATGCTTTTCCTGTCCTTGTGGCAGGCGTTGCCTTTTCAATTAATGAAACTTTTGACCGTATTTTATTAGAACGTTTACTTCCAGAAAACTTATCCAAAGATGCTATAGGAACTTACTCAGCGTGCTACAAACTAGCGTTGTTTATGATGCTTTTTGCAACAGCTTTTCGACTGGGTGTTGAGCCCTTCTTTTTCAACAACGCAAAAGATATAGATGCCAAAACGAATTATGCTAAAATCTTAGAATTCTTCGTCATTTTTGGCGCTTTGATTTTATTATCTGTTGTTGTTTTTGTCGATGTTTTAAAATTGATTTTGATTCCAAACGAGGCCTATTGGGAAGCCATGACTATAGTTCCTATTTTGTTGCTAGCCTATTTATTTTTAGGTATTTATCACAATCTTTCGGTATGGTACAAAATTACTGACCGCACCAAATTTGGCGCATACATTTCTATTTTTGGAGCACTCATCACACTTTTGATTAATATCATATTCATACCAAAATTTGGATATATGGCCTCTGCAACAGCAACACTTTTTGCTTATGCAACTATGGCTGTGATTTCTTATACTTTGGGCAAAAAATACTACGCTATTCCTTATAATTTAAAAAAAATTGGACTTTATTTAGCGTTGTCTATTATGTTTTCGGGGCTTTCATTTTATGTTTTTAGAGGACACTATTTAATTGGTATTTTTTTAATTTTAATTTTGATAACCGTTATTTGGATCAAAGAAAAAAACTTTTTAAAACAACTTGTTAAATCTTAGTTATGAAGATTAATATTATCAATAAATCGTCACACGCTTTGCCAAGCTATGAAACCATTGCCTCTGCAGGCATGGACCTTCGCGCACATATTGCTGATGCTATAGTTTTAAAGCCTCTGGAACGAAAAATTATTCCAACAGGTCTTTATATGGAACTTCCTGTGGGGTATGAAGCACAAGTTCGCCCACGAAGTGGACTAGCGGCAAAACATGGTGTTTCTGTACTCAATAGCCCTGGAACTATTGATGCCGACTATAGAGGAGAAATAGGGGTCATTTTAGTTAACCTTTCGAATGATATTTTTACCATCAATAATGGGGATCGAGTGGCTCAAATGGTCATCGCCAAACATGAACGTGCCGAATGGAACGAGGTGCTAAATTTGTCGGAGACTAGCCGTGGAGAAGGCGGATTTGGAAGTACTGGGCGACAATGATAAACATGCGTTTTATATTGTTATTTTTTTTCGGTTTTTTTATGGGCCTAAATAGTACCGCTCAAATTGAAAATGACAGCCTTCTCAAGTCCATAACACCACCTTTAGAAATACAGTTTCAAAATTATTTTTACGAAGGTCTGAAACAAAAAGGGATAGACAATTACAACAAAGCCATTGACGCCTTTATAAAATGTGCCGAATTGTTCCCAGAGCGTGCTGTTATTTTTTATGAATTAGGAGATCTTTATTTTAAAACAAAGTCCTACCAACGCTCTGAAAGCAATTTAAAAAGAGCTATTGATTTAGAGGCCAATAATTTTTGGTTTAAAGAAAAATTATATCATCTCTATGTACATCAAAACAATTATAATAAAGCCATAGAAACAGTAAAATCACTGTTATACAAAGACAAGGATTATGAAGAAGATTTAGTTAATTTATATGCTAGCGCAGGCCAATATGACGAAGCGATTGCACAAATAGAAATTTTGGACAAACGCTATGGATATCAAGAGAAACGCGATCAAACACGAATAGAAATATACAAACGAACACAAAACCAAAAAGGGCATATCAAGTTCTTAAAAAATCGTTTGAAGGAATCACCCGAAAATGAACAAAATTTTCTCAATCTTATTTTTACATTAAGCCAATACAACTTAAAAGTAGATGCATTTTCTACGGCTAAGTCATTTCTAAAAAATCATCCAAAATCTCATATTGCACACGTGGCCTTATATAAATTTTATATGGATGCCGAAGACTATAACAATGCGATTTCTTCAATGAAAATAGTTACATCAAGTAATGTTTTAGAGCCCTACTTGAAAGTAAAAGTGCTGAGTGATTTTATGCGTTTTGTTCAAAAAAATCCAGAGTACAAAGAAATATTATTAGAAGTTCAGCCAGCAGAATCTTTAGACACCTCTAGCCGTTCAAATTTGGAATGGGGTCAATATTTTTTAGAACAAAACAAGTTAGATAAAGCGTTAGAGTTCTACGAAAAAGTATTAGAGGAAACCCCAGAAAACTTAGCAGTAATTAAAACAGTTGCAAAACTTTATTTGAAGACAAAACAATACAATAAGGCTGTTGATTTTACCACAGATCAATTAGAGTTGTTTCCTACTCAATTGGAGTTATATTTAGTTTATGGCACCTCTCAAATGGCTTTAAAACAATGGAATCAGGCTTTAGAGATGCTCGAAATAGGGCTAGATTATATTTTTGAAGACAATGAGGTTGCAGTGCAGTATTACAATTTAATAGCTGAACTTTACAAAAATCAAAACAATATTAAAAAATCAAAGGCGTTTAGTGATAAAGCCAAATCAATGCAACTGAAATTATGAGAAATTTTTTATTCTATCTAACAATTTGTTTCATTTTTAGCTGCAAAAGTACTGAAACCTTAACGTCTTCATCATCGCTCAATCCAAAGCTTAAAGCAAAACAAATTATAAAAGCTCATAACAAGAAAAAGTCCGATTTTATAACCTTACAATCGCGACTAAAAATTGAACTTATTGAGGGTGATAAGTCACAAATTCACACTGTTACTTTGCGTATGGAACGCAATCGAACAATTTGGATTAATGCGTTTTTAAATATGGTTCGACTAAAAATCACTCCCGAAAAAGTACAAATGTATAATAAGCTAGATCGTACCTATTTTGAAGGAGACTTTACACTTATTAAAGACTTTTTGGGTGTGGAACTTAATTTTACGCATATCGAAAATTTACTTTTAGGACATACGATATTTACCTACAATGCATCGGATTTAAAAAAGGAACCTCATCCAAAATCTTATGCGCTTTCACTAAAACAGAAAAATGCTTTATTTGAGGTCTTATATCTAATTAATCCAGGATATTTTAAGTTGGACGAACAGATGATCAGTCAACCAAATCAAAACAGAAAATTGAATGTATACTACCATACATTTCAAGACATTGAAGAAGATATATTTCCCGAGCAAATGACCATTAAAGTTGTTGAAAATCAAAAGGAAACTACCTTGAAAATGAATTTAAAATCCGTAAGTTTGAATCAGCCATTACGGTTTCCATTTAAAATACCGACAGGATACAAACCGATTGAACTCTAATGCCATATAAAACTCAATATCTTGCCTTTATTTTCTTTACACTATTGGTGTTTAGCCATTTTGGGGGTTACGCACAAAGCAAAAGGCAATTGCAGCTGGAAGAACGTCGCCGAGAGTTACAACAGGAAATTAGACAAATTACAAATTTGTTGTTTGCTGGAAAGCAAGAAAAAAAATCGGTGGTGAGTATTGTAGAAGATTTGAATTATAAAATTAGTGTTCGAAAAAATTTAATTCGTATTACAAATCAGCAAGCCAATTTATTGACTAGAGAAATCAATGCAAACCAAAATGAAATTTCTAAACGTCGTGATAAATTAAAAATTTTAAAAGATGATTATGCCAGTATGATTGTAAAATCTTACAAAAATAGAGCAAACCAAAACAAGCTTATGTTTTTGTTATCATCTTCTAATTTCCAACAAGCCTACAGACGCTTACAGTATATTAAACAGTATGCGGATTATCAAAAACAACAAGCAGAAGTCATAAAAGCAGAAACAGAGCAACTGCAACTATTGAATAAGGATTTACTGCGTCAAAAGAAGGAAAAACAAACTCTTGTAGCAGAAAACAAATCTGCGAAAGCGGTTTTGGACAAAGAGCTTCAAGACCAACAATCGCTTATAAAATCAATACAGAAAAATTTATCTCAATTTTCGGCACAAATAAAAGCTAAACAAAAAGAGTCGGATAAGTTAGATCGAGAAATCCAAAAGTTAATTCGAGAAGCTATTGCAGCCTCTAATAAAAAAGCAGGGAAGTCTGTAAAATCGGCTACTTTTTCTTTAACTCCAGAACAAAAAATTCTTGCAGCAAACTTTACATCCAACAAAGGGAAATTACCTTGGCCAGTGGCGAGTGGTGTAGTAAAATTACGTTTTGGAACCAATCCATCGCCAATTGACCCTACTATTAAAATTAAGAGTAATGGCGTGCGAATTGCAACCAATAAAGGCGAACAAGTCCGTGCTGTTTTTGAGGGAACCGTGCAAGGAATTATGACTCCAAAAAATGGGAATAATACTATTATGGTGCGTCATGGCAACTACATTACGGTGTACAAAAATCTTTCTAAATTTTATGTAAGTAAAGGCGATAAAGTCAGCACAAAACAAGTGATTGGAGAGGTAATTACAAGCAAGTCCACAGGGGAATCTATTTTAAGTTTTGGAATTTATAAAGACAGTTCAATTCAGAATCCCTCGCACTGGATTTATAAACTCTAGAGGGTTATTTTTTCTTAAAAAGTGCTTTAAGCTCACTCGCATCTTCGGCATCCATTTTCCCAGCCAAAACTAAGCTCAATTGACGACGTCTTAGCGCCCCATCAAAGCGTTTTTTTTCCTGTTCGCTCTCAGGAATAAGTTCTGGAATTTGTACAGGTTTACCATTTTCATCGACTGCAACGAATGTAAAAATGGCTTCATTGGCTTTGATTGGAGTATTAAAATTATTATCGGTGTACCACACGTCCAAATACACTTCCATTGAACTTTTAAATGCTCGTGAGACTTTAGCTTCAATGGTGACAATACTTCCAAGAGGAATGGCATGATTGAACGCCACATGATTTACAGAGGCGGTAACAACAATGCGTTCGGAGTGGCGCTGAGCTGTAATGCTTGCTGCACGATCCATACGCGCCAAAAGCTCACCTCCAAAAAGGGTGTGAATGGCATTGGTTTCGCTGGGTAAAACTAAATCTGTAACAGTAGTTTTTGAATCCGAGGGGTGTTTTGTGTTCATAAGACTTTAATCTATGACACAAATGTACGATTATTAGTTTTTATTTTTCAGAAACACAAGGATTGAAATAGAAATGCCTAATATGAGAACTCCTATACTTTTTAACAAAAAATCATTGAGATAAAAATAAACACATAAATAGATACTCGCTGAAAGTATTAGTACTGCCTTAATAATTTTAGGTTTCATCTTGTAGATTTAATGGGGAAAATCAACTGTAATAGTTTAAAAATAATTAAAAAATTAATCCTAAGCAAATAAAAGCCATTATGCTATTTCTAATGCACTGATAAACATTAGATTAATTGATGTGTATAAAATGCTAAATAAATCTTATGGCAATGCCTTAATAAGTAGCCAAGCAGTAGCGTCTTGTGTGCGTTTAATATTGTAAAGCACACGCTGGGCTTCTTGTCGTGTTTGGTAGCTATCGTACACGACTTGATGTAACCCATAGCGATTTTGACCAATTTTTCGAGCCTTATAACCAAGGCGTTTTAGTTGACGTAGTTTACGATCGCAATTGGCTTCAATTCTAAAAGCACCCGCTACAATATGGAAGTTTCCATATGACTTATTTACATCCAAAGTAATGGCTGGTAAAGGAGTATTTACCACAAAAGTAGCTTCTTGTATTTTGCTATCTAAAGCAATATTGGCTTTTTCTTGTGCCAAAATATTTTGCTGTTCGATATGTTGCATATATGCATTAGAGCCAAAAAGTCCACCAAGCCCAAGCATGATAACAGCAACAGCAGCGTATTTATAAACAGACTGTGTTTTTCGTTTTTTAGGGGATAAAGCAATGGGTGCTTTGCTCTCAATATCTTCAACTACTTTTAGGTGTTTAGCTCTAGAAATCTCTGGTGATACAAATTGTGTTAATCCAAAAGCTTCTGTCAAGTAATTTAGTTGGTTAGAAGGTTCAAAAAGGAGTTGCCCATCTTTTGTATTATGTAATTCACCAATATTATGGAGTTCTATAGTTTCATTTTTTTCCAAACGCTGTTTAAGAGTTGCCACTTGTTTAGCAATTTTTGCTAATGCGTTTTCATAAGATATTTGTTCAATTTCTGAAATATGATTTGCTAAAACACCGTCATTGGTTTGCAATTGAGCATTGAATGATAATCGTTTTGAGGGGGGATAAAATGAATTTTTGCTTTCTTGAATTTTAGCAGGAATTTTATGCGCCAAAAACGCTCCAAATTCTGGCACCACTACACAGTCGTAGCGGTATAGAAGATTGCTTATGTATTGGCTTAATTGCATAAATCAAATGTATAAATTTTTTTTGAATTTCCATAGAAGCCAAAAGAAGAAGTTTATCTAACAGTTTTTATATATTTACATACAAATTTTTCCCAAATGAATCCTACACAATTACATTATGCTTTGGCTTTGCAGGCCGTTCCAAATATTGGTGATATTACGGCTAAAAAACTTATTCAACATCGCGGAAGTCCAGAAGCAGTTTTTAAAGCATCAAAAAAAACACTACAGTCTATTGATGGAATTGGCACCGTAATTATCAATGCATTACAACATTCAAACACTTTAAAAATTGCAGAAAAAGAGCTTGAGTTTATACAAAAAAATGACATTCAAGCCTTTTATTTTGATGATGCAGATTATCCATATCGACTAAAACATTGTATTGATGGACCAATCGTTTTATTCCAAAAAGGGGACGTTGAATGGGATACATCGCCAGTAATTAGTATAGTAGGAACTCGAAAACTTACATCTTATGGGAAAAAGCAGTGTGAGGAGTTAGTGGACTCACTTTCTGTATTTAATCCAATTATAGTTTCGGGTTTTGCCTATGGTGCAGATATTACAGCTCACAAAGCGGCATTAAATCTTAATTTACAAACGGTTGGATGTATGGCACAAGGACTACAAAACACCTACCCGCCTTTGCATGAGAAATATCGCAGCTGCGTAGAAAAAAATGGAGGGTTTGTTACAGATTTTTGGAGTACTGCTGTGTTTGATCCTTCAAATTTTTTGAAGCGAAATAGACTTATCGCTGGCCTAAGTGAAGCGACCATTGTTATTGAATCTGGCGCAAAAGGAGGAAGCTTAGTCACCGCCAATTTTGCTTTTGGGTATAATCGCGAAGTTTTTGCTATTCCAGGGCGTATTGGCGATTCGCAAAGCGTTGGCTGTAATACTTTAATCAAAACTAAAAGCGCCCATTTGTTATCTACTCCAGCAGATGTGCCATATATTCTTAATTGGAATTTAGAAACAAAACCCAAACCCATACAAAAAGCACTATTTATAGACTTAGAATCAGATGAACAAATTGTATATGATTTTTTAAAAAAAGAAGGGAAAACACTCTTAGATTTAATTGCCTTGAATTGTGAAATACCAACTTCAAAAGCGGCCTATTTACTTTTAAATTTAGAACTTAAAGGAGTGGTGCGTCCTTTGCCTGGAAAAGAATTCGAATTGATTTAGTACCCTAACTTTTCACGAACACGATTCAAAACATCATTTGCAACTGCAGTTGCTTTTTTTGCGCCAACGGCTAACGCTTTTTCTACTTCTTTGGGCTGTGTCATATAGTAATTATAGCGATTGCGTTCTTCAGAAAAAGTCTTACAAATTAGATCAAATAACGCTTGTTTGGCGTGGCCATAACCATACCCTCCAGCTTTATAGTTTGATTTCATGATTTTCAACTCTTCTTCTGAAGCAAGTAGGGAATAAATTGCAAAACAGTTGCATGTTTTCCAATCTTTAGGGGCTTCTAATGGCGTGCTATCTGTTTGAATAGACATAATTTGTTTGCGCAAAGCTTTATCGTTTTGAAAAATATCAATAACATTATTTTTGCTTTTACTCATTTTTTGCCCATCAGTTCCAGGGATAAGCTTAGTTTGTTCTTGAATTTTGGCCTCAGGTAAAACAAAGGTTTCTCCCATTTTGGCATGAAATCTAGAAGCAACATCTCTGGTCATTTCAATGTGTTGCAATTGGTCTTTCCCAACAGGAATGATATTAGCGTCATACAATAAAATATCAGCAGCCATAAGCATAGGATAGGTAAACAACCCTCCATTGACATCTTCTAATCGACTGGCTTTATCTTTAAAGCTATGGGCTAATTCTAATCTAGAAAATGGGAAAAAACAACTAAGGTACCACGCAAGCTCTGTTGCTTGAGGCACATCGCTTTGTTTGTAAAAAACAGTTTTTTTGATATCCAATCCAAACGCAAGCCATGTTGCTGCAGTGGATAATGTATTTTGACGCAGAATTTCGGCGTTTTTAATTTGTGTTAATGAATGTAAATCGGCAATAAATAAAAAAGAATCATTTTTACTATCATTACTCATTTTGATAGCAGGCAAGATTGCTCCTAAAATATTTCCCAAATGTGGCGTTCCTGTACTTTGTACGCCTGTTAAAATTCTGGCCATGTGGCTTTTGTTTCTTTGATTTCTCTACAAAGGTACTTTTTTTGAGCAAAAGGCTCAATATTTTTAGTAGTTTTGATGTTGATGAAGCTGATACAATACCCACTTTGGATCTTCTATAGAATTTGGTTCTATGTTTTAGTAGGGATTACTATAATTATTTTATTTCCTTTATTGTTTGTTTCAATTTTAAAGTCCTCTTGGTATCCTTTCTTTTTCAAATTAGCGCGATTATGGGCAAAGTGTATTTTGATAGGAATGGGATTTTATTGGAGTATAAAATGGGCTCAAAAATTAGAAAAAGATCAGAGTTATATTTTTGTAGCGAACCATACTTCAATGACTGATATTATGTTGATGTTTGTCATTATAAAAGACCATCCATTTGTCTTTGTTGGGAAAAAAGAATTAGCACGAATTCCATTATTTGGTTTTTTCTACAAGCGCACCTGTATTTTGGTCGATCGCAGTAATGCCAAAAGTAGACAGGCTGTTTTCAGAAGTGCTCAAAAGCGCATAGAACGTGGGCTTAGTATTTGTATTTTTCCAGAAGGTGGAGTGCCAAAAGAATCTGTTACTTTAGATCGTTTTAAAATGGGAGCATTTCGTTTGGCTGTTGACCATAATTTACCATTGGTTCCAATTACTTTTTTTGATAACAAAAAACGATTGTCATATACTTTCTTTAGCGGAAGTCCAGGAAAAATGAGAGCCATTGGGCATTCATTTTTAAATCCTGATAATTATAAAAAAGATGCTGCAAAAAAAATGAGCAATGAGGTTTATAACCTATTGCTTAATTCTTTAGAAAGCAGTAAGACTAAATAATCAACTTATTCAGCACTTCCTTTTATTGCAGCTTTGATTTTTTCTTCTAGCTCATCCATTAAATCTGGATTGTCATTAATCATTTGCTTCACAGCATCACGACCTTGACCAAGTTTTGTGTCCTCATAACTAAACCAAGAACCACTTTTCTTTATGATATCAAATTCTACGGCAAGGTCCAATACTTCTCCAACTTTTGAAACACCTTCTCCGTACATGATATCAAATTCTGCAAGTTTGAATGGCGGTGCAACCTTATTTTTTACCACTTTTACTCGAGTTTTATTACCACGAACAGTTCCATCGCTATCCTTAATTTGTGTAGAACGTCTTATGTCTAATCGTACAGAGGCATAAAATTTTAGTGCATTTCCACCAGTTGTGGTTTCAGGATTTCCAAACATTACTCCAATTTTTTCACGTAACTGATTAATGAAAATCATTGTACAATTTGTTTTACTAATAGACCCTGTAAGTTTTCTAAGGGCTTGAGACATTAACCGCGCATGAAGCCCCATTTTTGAGTCGCCCATTTCTCCTTCAATTTCACTTTTTGGGGTAAGTGCTGCAACAGAATCAATCACAATCATGTCAATAGCACCAGAACGCACAAGGTTATCAGCAATTTCTAGAGCTTGTTCACCATTATCGGGCTGAGAGATGATGAGGTTGTCAATATCTACGCCTAGGTTTTGGGCATAAAAACGATCAAAAGCATGTTCAGCATCAATAAACGCGGCAATTCCGCCAGCTTTTTGAGTTTCAGCAATGGCATGAAGTGTAAGGGTCGTTTTACCCGATGATTCTGGACCATAAATTTCTATAACTCGACCTTTTGGATAACCCCCAACTCCTAAAGCAAGATCCAATCCAAGAGAGCCCGACGAGATGACTTCTACGTCAATAACTGGAGCATCACTCATTTTCATTACAGTGCCTTTACCATAGGCTTTATCTAATTTGTCAAGCGTTAATTTTAAGGCTTTAAGTTTTGCTTCTTTTTCGTTGCTCATTTTATAAATTTTTTAGGATTGATTTAGCCCTGCTAAAATACTATTTCTTTCTAAAATCTGTAACAATTAAAACCGCTTTTTGTACAATTTTAACGTTCATCGAGCTATTTTTTTTAATAATTATCTACTTCAAATAAGTTATGGGATGATTCTAAACAATAAAAAACATTACATTTGTAGATCAAATATTCATTAACTTAACACGAGTATAGCATGCATCTGTACAACAACTTAAGCAATAATGAAAGAGCAGAACTCATCAAAAAAGCCGGCAAAGACCGTCTTACAATCTCTTTCTACAAGTATGCCAAAATAGGCAATCCTGAACTACTCAGAAACCATTTATTTTTATTCTGGAACGATATTGATGTTCTTGGGCGAATTTATGTTGCCCATGAAGGTATTAATGCACAATTGTCTGTACCAGCCGAAAATTTTGGTGTTTTTAAAACGCATTTGGACACCATTTCATTTTTAGAAAATGTCCGCCTAAATATTGCCATTGAGCAAGACATGTATTCCTTTTTGAAACTCAAAGTAAAAGTGAGAGATAAAATTGTTGCAGATGGCTTAAATGATGATACTTTTGATGTTACAGATATTGGAACTCATGTCAATGCCGTCAAATTTAATGAACTCATAGAGGACGAAAATGCCGTTTTGGTTGATATGAGAAATCATTATGAAAGTGAAATAGGGCACTTCAAAAATGCAGTAACACCAGATATTGATACATTTAGAGATTCTTTAGATTTTATTGAAGATCAACTTAAAGAACACAAAGAAAACAAAAAGCTAGTCATGTATTGTACGGGCGGAATTCGTTGTGAAAAAGCAAGTGCGTATTATAAGCACAAAGGCTTTAAAAATGTATACCAACTTGAGGGAGGAATTATAAATTATGCCCGACAAGTCAACGCCTTAGGAATAGAAAATAAATTTTTGGGCAAGAACTTTGTTTTTGACCAAAGACGTGCCGAGAAAATATCTGATGAAGTTATTGCACAGTGTCATCAATGCGGATCCCCTGCCGATATTCATGTCAATTGTGCCAATGAAGCTTGTCATTTACTTTTTATCCAATGCGATAGCTGTAAGGAAACTATGGAAAACTGCTGCTCCACACAATGTATGGAAATCAATCGTTTACCTTATGAAGAACAAAAAGCATTGCGCAAAGGTCAAGGGAATAGCAATGACATTTTTAAGAAAGGTAGAGCAAACCATTTACCGTACAAAAAAGACCTTAGAAACATTTTTAATACACTTAAAAAAAAGCCGAAAACTAATTCAGATGCATCTTTGTAAGTGCTGAATCTTTTTTAAGTTATTAAATAAGTTTATATTTACGTGTAAATTTAATTCAAACAATTGCCTGTGTTCTACACAAGCAAATTCAAGATAGAAGTATGGGGTGTGCAACTTGTGCAACAAATAAAAGTGGTCAGCCAAAAGGCTGCAAAAACAATGGGACTTGTGGCACAGATTCATGCAATAAATTGACTGTTTTTGATTGGTTGTCAAATATGAGCTTGCCCAATGATGCTGCTCCTTTCAATTGGGTGGAAGTGCGTTTTAAAAATGGCCGTAAGCACTATTATGAAAACACTGAAAACCTTACCCTAAGTATTGGAGATGTTGTAGCTACTCAAGCGGAATCGGGGCATGACATAGGAATGGTAACACTTACAGGTGAGCTTGTAAAAGTTCAGATGAAGCGCAAGAAAATCTCCGAAACTCCAGATAAAAATTTTAAAATTTATCGTAAAGCTTCTCAAAGAGATATTGACATATGGATTGAATCTAGAGACAAAGAAGAGGCCATGCAAGTCAAGGCGCGCCAATTTGCAATAGATTTGAGACTTGATATGAAAATCTCAGACATTGAATTTCAAGGTGATGGTAGTAAAGCCACTTTTTATTATACTGCCGATGGGCGTGTGGATTTTCGGGAACTCATCAAATTGTATGCAAGAGAATTTAGAATTCGTATTGAAATGAAACAAGTTGGATTGCGTCAAGAAGCTGCTCGACTCGGCGGCATTGGTTCTTGTGGTCGAGAATTATGCTGCTCTACATGGCTTACAGATTTTAGGTCTGTAAGTACGTCTGCGGCACGCTATCAGCAATTATCTTTAAATCCATTAAAATTAGCTGGCCAATGTGGAAAACTAAAATGCTGTTTGAATTATGAGTTAGATGCTTATTTGGATGCTCTAAAGTCTTTTCCAAAAACAAACATTAAACTCAAAACAGAAAAAGGCATTGCAGTATGTCAAAAAACAGATATATTTAAAGGAATAATGTGGTACGCTTACGAAGGCGAATGGATGAATTGGTTTAAGTTGACAACAGAACAATCCAATGCGATTATCGCATTGAACAAGTCTGGAGAAAAAGCAACGAGCTTAGAAGATTATGCGGCTGAACTTTCTGCCACAATAGATACTAAAATAGATTTTGAAAACGTTGTTGGACAAGATAGTTTAACACGTTTTGATAAGCCGAAAAAAAATAAAAGGCAAAGAAATAAAAAGCGCCATTTCAATCGAAAACCCCGAAATGAAAACAACCAAAGCAACAAAAAACCTAAAGTTAAAAAAAATGCAAACTAGATTTTGGTTTGGATTTTTAGTACTTTTTTTGATGACATCATGTCATCAAAATAGCGCATTTGATCGCTACACCTCAGTTGATAATATATGGGATAAAAATCAAATTATTTCTTATAATTTTGTAATTGGGGATACGCTAAAAAATCAAAATTTATTCATAAAAATAAGAACGTCTGAAGACTATAAATACAGTAATTTATTTCTTATTATTGATTTAGAATATCCAAATGGGAAAATTGAAAAAGACACTTTAGAATATACCATGGCTCTCCCAAATGGTGCTATGTTAGGTAGAGGGCTAATGTCGATAAAAGAACATAAACTTTGGTACAAAGGACATACAACACCTTTTGTATTTTCGGAAGCTGGAGAATACACCATAACAATAAACCATGCTATGCGTGCATTCGATGAAGTTTCGGGAATAAGCGCTCTAGAGGGCGTTTTGGATGTAGGGTTTTGTATAGAAGAATTGGAATAGTTAATAATTTATTATGACTAAGAAAAAAACATCAAGATTAGATTTTTCAAAACCAAAACGTTGGTTTTGGATGTTATTTTTAGGGGGAATTTTATTTATTCCATTCATTTTTCTTTTAGCTTCATTTGGCGTTTTTGGGTTTATGCCCGATCATACAGTGTTAGAGAATCCTCGAACAAATTTGGCCACTGAAGTCATTTCATCAGATGGCCAAACCTTAGGCAAGTTTTATTATGAAGACAACCGCACTCCCATAGGATTTGATGAACTTCCAAAACATTTGGTTGACGCCTTAATTGCTACAGAAGATATTCGTTATTTTGACCACGCAGGTATTGATGCAAGAGGGACATTAAGAGCGCTTTTTAAACTTGGAAAAGGTGGAGGAGCAAGTACCATTTCTCAGCAATTGGCGAAACAACTTTTTCATGGCGAAGGCTCTAGAAATACACTTGGCCGAATTACTCAAAAAATAAAAGAGTGGGTGATTGCTACACGCTTGGAAAAACAATACACTAAAGAAGAAATTATTGCCCAATATTTTAATATCTATGATTTTGGGAATAACGCCGATGGCATCCGAAGTGCAGCTCGTATTTATTTTGGAAAAGAACCTTCAGCTTTAGATCTAAAAGAATCGGCAATGTTAGTAGGGATGTTCAAAAACTCATCCTTGTACAACCCAAGACCAAAACGCAATCCGGTTGGGACAAAAAACCGTAGAAATGTGGTGCTCGCACAAATGGCCAAATATGATTTTATATCAGAACAAGTTAAAGATTCATTACAGCAAACCCCCTTGGATTTAAACTATACACCAGAGTCACACAGAGAGGGTATTGCAACATATTTCAGGGCTTATTTAAAAACATTTTTAAAAGAATGGGTAGATCAACCAGAAAACAGAAAACCCAATGGCGAAAACTATAATATTTATAAAGATGGTTTAAAAGTCTATACAACTCTTGATTCACGAATGCAATCTATTGCAGAAACAGCAGTTACAGACCACATGAAAGCACTTCAAGCAGAATTTTTTGTTCAAAATACCCCACGAAGAAATCGAACAGCACCATTTTTAGACCTAGAAAAAGAGGAGATAGACCAACTGTTAAAAATGGGAATGAAGCGATCGGAACGTTGGCGAAAAATGCGTTATGATTTAAAGAAGCCCGTAGAGGAAATTGTAGCGTCATTTAAAAAACCAACAAAAATGAAAATATTTTCTTGGACGGCAGAAAATAATGAAATTGATACCGTATTGACTCCAATGGATTCTATGCGTTATTATAAATCATTTTTAAGGTCGGGGATGATGTCTATGGAGCCTCAAACGGGTTTTGTAAAAGCTTGGGTTGGCGGTTTTAACTATAAACATTTTCAGTACGATATGGTAAAACAAGGCAAACGGCAGGTTGGTTCGACGTTTAAGCCATTTGTATATGCCGCCGCCATAGATCAACTGCATTTGTCGCCGTGTGACACTTTTCCAAAAGCACAAATTACAATTCCGGCCAATAAATTTGGAAATGTAAAACCATGGGCACCAAAAAACTCAAATAAAAATTACTCTGGATTTGAAACGCTAAAGTCTGCCTTAGCAAACTCAAGAAATACAATTACTGCTAGATTGATGAATGAGATTGGTCCACAACCTGTTATCAATTTAGCAAAAAACTTGGGGGTAGAACAAAATCTTCCTGCTGTTCCATCTATTGCTCTTGGAACACCAGATTTGAGCGTCTATGAAATGGTTGCAGCCTATTCAACTTTCGCTAATAAAGGGGTGTATACAAAGCCCGTAATAGTTACTCATATTGAAGACAAAAACGGCACATTATTGTATCAGTTTTCACCAGAAACCAAAGACGTTTTAAGTGAAGAAATTGCTTATGTGGTTGTCAATTTAATGGAAGGTGTAACCCAATTTGGCTCTGGACAACGTTTACGCCACAGCTCCGCCAAAAATCAAGCCGTATATAAAGAAATTATAACAGGCTACCCCTATGAGTTTGACAATCCCATTGCTGGAAAAACAGGAACAACACAAAACCATAGTGACGGTTGGTTTATGGGAATGGTTCCCAACTTGGTCACTGGCGTATGGGTGGGTGGTGAAGATCGGGCAACACATTTTAAAACAATTACCTATGGGCAAGGAGCTTCTATGGCACTTCCTATTTGGGCCAATTATATGAAAGGCTGTTATGAAAATGAAGATTTAGGAATTTCAAAAGAAGAATTTGAAAAACCAGAACAACTCACCATAATTACAGAATGTGAAAATCTTATATTAGATGAAGATGGCGATGTTTTAGAGCAACTAGAAACTACGCCGGATATTGACTTTTAGATTACAGCTAAATTTTTTGTAACTTATAATCTCAAAATAGTGTTATGATAAATAAACAAGTAGATAATGTACAAGCAGCCTTAAAGGGTGTTGAAAGTGGCATGACTTTACTATTGGGCGGGTTTGGATTGTGTGGTATTCCAGAAAATGCAATCTCCGAACTTGTTGCTATGAATGTCAAAAATTTAACATGTATTTCTAACAATGCTGGGGTTGATGATTTTGGACTTGGGCTTTTACTACAAAAGCATCAAATAAAAAAAATGGTGTCCTCCTATGTTGGGGAAAATGATGAATTTGAACGTCAAATGCTCTCAGGTGAATTAGATGTAGAGCTTATTCCTCAAGGGACTTTAGCCGAACGTTGTAGAGCTGCTCAAGCCGGATTTCCAGCAATATATACACCTGCAGGTTTTGGAACAGAGGTGGCAGAAGGAAAAGAAACCCGAGAGTTTGATGGAAAAATGTATGTTCTTGAACATGCGTTTAAGGCCGATTTTTCATTTGTTAAAGCATGGAAAGGAGATGCTGCTGGGAATTTAATTTTTAAAGGAACAGCAAGAAATTTTAATCCAAATATGTGTGGCGCTGCCAAAATTACTGTTGCTGAGGTCGAAGAATTAGTCCCCGTTGGAACTTTAGATCCCAATCAAATTCATATTCCTGGAATATTTGTTCAACGGATTTTTCAAGGAAAGGATTATGAAAAACGCATCGAACAAAGAACATTAACACCTAAACCATAATAGCGATCATTATGCTAGACAAAAACGGAATTGCAAAACGCATTGCAAAAGAAGTCAAAAACGGATATTATGTCAATCTAGGCATTGGTATTCCAACGCTTGTCGCCAATTTTGTTAGAGAAGATATAGAGGTCGAGTTTCAAAGCGAAAATGGAATTTTAGGTATGGGGCCTTTCCCATATGAGGGCGAGGAAGATGCCGATTTGATCAACGCAGGAAAACAAACAATAACGGCTTTGGATGGCGCAAGTTATTTTGACTCCGCCATGAGTTTTTCAATGATTCGTGGGCAACACGTCGATTTAACTATTTTAGGGGCTATGGAAGTCGCAGAAAATGGAGATATTGCCAATTGGAAAATTCCAGGACGCTTGGTCAAAGGCATGGGTGGTGCAATGGATTTAGTGGCTAGCGCAGAAAACATTATTGTAGCTATGATGCATACCAATAAGCGAGGTGAATCAAAACTTTTGAAACGCTGTAGGCTGCCATTAACTGGTGTTAATTGTGTCAAAAAAATAGTCACAAATTTAGCCGTTATTGAAGTTACAAATCAAGGGTTTAAGTTATTAGAACGTGCACCAGGAGTAACTGTGGAGGAAATTAAAGCAGCAACGGAAGGGGAGCTTATTGTTCAAGGGGATATCCCAGAAATGGTATTATAAACCTTTTGGAATTGCGTTGATGAGTCGTTTTGTATACGCATTTTTTGGTGCACTATAAATTTCATCCGCTTCACCATGTTCCACAATTTTTCCTTGATTCATAATCAACAATTTGTCTGCCATATATTTTACGACTGCTAAGTCGTGAGAAATAAAAATATAAGTAAATTTAAATTCCTCTTTCAAAGCATTTAAAAGGTTTAAAACTTGTGCTTGAACAGAGATATCAAGCGCAGAAACAGACTCGTCACACACAATTAGTTTTGGCTGTAAGGCAATAGTTCTTGCAATGCCAATACGTTGCCGTTGGCCACCCGAAAATTCATGAGGGTAACGATCAAAAGAAGATGCGTCTAAACCCACTTTTTCAAGAAGATCTTTTACTTTTTGTATTCGTTCTGTAGTATTGTTGTAGAGGTTATGTACTACCATTGGCTCTAAAATCGCTTCACCAACGGTTAATCTTGGATTGAGCGTTGCAAAAGGATCTTGAAAAATAATTTGAATTTCTTTTCTTAAAGCTCTTATGGATTTTGGGGACATTTTATTTAAATCTTTTCCTCTGTAAAATAGAGTTCCTGAAGTTGCTTTATCAAGTTGTAAGATAGCTTTCCCTAAAGTAGATTTTCCGCAGCCCGATTCGCCAACTAATCCTAGTGTTTCTCCTTCATAAAGTTTGAAACTAACAGTGGTAATGGCTTTAAAAGCGGTGTGTTTACTAAAAACACCAACCTTAGAGTAGTAGATTTTTTCTAAATCAATCACTTCTAAAAGTGGCGGATTCCGATAGAGTTCTTTGTGTTTTTCTCTACGGATTTTTTTTGAAACTTTTTCTAAGGTCATTGTTTTGGATAAAACATCTTCAACAGTTGGGAGCTTTTTCAAACGCACTTTAAGAGATGGTCGTGCAGCAATTAATGCTTTTGTGTACTCATTTTTTGGGGTTTTAAAAATTGATGTTGTTGTCCCTTGTTCCACAATTTCACCTTTGTACATGACCACTGTTCTGTGTGCAATTTCAGAAACTAATGCTAAATCGTGACTGATAAAAATAACACTCATTTGTGTTTCCTTTTGCAACTCTTGAATCAGTTCAATAATTTCATTTTGAACAGTTACATCTAAAGCGGTAGTTGGCTCATCTGCAATTAACACATCTGGTTTACAGGCCACGGCCATAGCAATCATAATACGTTGCTGTTGCCCTCCCGAAAGTTCGTGAGGGTATTTATTTATTGCATGTTCTGGGTTTGGAATTTTTACACTTTCAAACAACCTTATAACTTCTGCATTTGCATTTTTTGGTGCTACAAAATTGTGTTGTAAAAGCATCTCTTTTACCTGATCTCCACAACGCATTGAGGGGTTCAAAGCACTCATGGGTTCTTGAAAAATCATACTGATTTTATAGCCTCGAATACGTTCCATTTTTTTTGAAGGAATCGTGTTTAGGTCCATATCATCATAAACAATTTTCCCCTCAATATGTGGTGTTTTTAGAAGCCGCATAATGGACAATGCTGTGATGGATTTTCCACTTCCAGACTCTCCAACAATACCTAAAATCTCATTTTTGTAAACATCAAAACTTATGTTATGAAGGATGTGTTTTGTTATGCCATTCTTTTTAAAGGCAATGGATAAATTTTTTACACAAATTAATGGTTGATGTTTCATTGCTTAAATATAAGCAATTTCCTTATTGTCCAACAAAGCTTCAACTCGAAGTCTCAGTAAAATTTGCGCCACAGCCAAGGTGTCTTTTTCACAATAAGAAATAATGCGTTCGATGTCATTTTCGTCGTAAAACACACGATAAATTTCGCTGCCATCAATATCGTCTTTGGGCGAGGGGATACCCAACACGTTAGTCATTAATTTAAGGGAGGTGTAGTGTTTAAAATCCCCAAACTTCCACAATTCAAGAGTATCTAAATGCGGAACTTCCCACGGTTTTTTGCCAAAAAGATTAAGTTTTAAGGGAAGTTTTATGTTATGAATCAGCATCCTGCGTGCAATGTACGGAAAGTCAAATTCTTTGCCAATGTGTGCACAAAGCAAGTGTTTTGGGCGGGTAAAATGCGTTTCTAATAAGGATTTAAATTGCTTTAAAATATCGAATTCTTCTCCAGAAAAGGTTGTGATTCTAAATGCTCTAGCATCTTCGCCAGACGCAAAATACCCCACAGAAATACAGATAATTTTACCAAATTCAGCCCAGATTTCTGCACGAGGATAATAGTCTTCTGCACTAAATTCGTCTTTGCGTTGGTACTGCGATTTTTGGGCCCAAAGCGCTTGTTTTTCAGGGGTTAAGTCTGAAAAATTTTGAACTTCAGGAACTGTTTCAATATCTAAAAAAAAGAATGTTTTCAAGGTTGAGTTTGGAGAGCATCGTTTAACATTTTATAGGCTTCTTCAATATAGATTGAAATATCATCAGAAAAGATTTGGCTTGCAGCACCGGGTGATTTTTGATGCCCAAGACGTACAATAATAATATTATCTTCTGGCTCTACAATAACATATTGTCCAAGATGACCACGCATCATAAAAAAGGATTTTCCGTCGCGTTTTTGCATCCAAAACCCATAGCCGTATTGTGGGCTTTCGGCAAAGCGTGGGGTTAGAGATTTTGCAACAAAAGCGGAGTCCAACAGTTGTTTGCCGTTCCATTTTCCATGGTCTTTGTAGAGTTTCCCAAAGCGGGCAAAATCTTTGGCATTACTGGCAATACAGCAATACGCCTTTACCAAATCGTGATCCTCGCTATCGACTTGCCATAAGGTGGGGTTTTCGCTGCCCAAGGGTTTCCAAAAACTTTCAGTAAGGTAATCATAAAGCTTTTTGCCTGTTGCTTTTTCAATAATCATGGCCAAGAGTTGCGTATCCCCACTGGCGTATTTATACACCTGACCGGGTTCATCGATCACTTTTAGACCTAGGATGACTTTTTCCAAATCATCATCAAAATACGCTCTTGTGGTAATCGACAAAGGCGAATAATATTTTTCATCCCAATTGGTTCCCGAAGCCATAGAGGACAAATCGCCAACGGTCATTTTTGCGGCGAGTCCTTCGCTAAATTCAGGAAAAAAATCACTTACGGGCTGATCCAAACTTTTTATATAGCCTTCTTCAATGGCTTTGCCCATAAGCCCAGACACATAACTTTTGGCCATTGAAAAAGAGTTGGTTTTTGAATCTTCATCAAAACCATCATAATAATTTTCAAACCAAACGCTGTCATTTTTTATGATGACATAAGCGATGGTGCCGTAAGCATCATTGTACTTTTTTAGGCGTTCTGTTTCAGAAACACTGTTATACTCTTTACGTATTGGCCAGGGCTGAGGGGTGCCATTTAGAATTTCAGCATTGTCAAATTCTTTATAATCCTCTAAAAACGCAGTGGTATAGCCTTTGGCATAAATGGTCCTTAGAGCTTTAAGCAGGTAGTCTGTATCCGTAATATAAAGGATGGCGATAAGACCAAGGATAGTAAGGATAATTCCTTTGAGTAACTTCATGATGTTTGTAATTTGGTTTAAAGATAATTAAAAAATATGCTTTAAAAGCTTTACCCCAGTAGCTTTACCACCTCTTTTGCAAAATAACTGGCAATAAGATCGGCACCAGCACGTTTAAACGCCATGGTGGTTTCTAGTACCGCTTGGTCGTGGTCCAACCATCCTTTTTCACTTGCGGCTTTAATCATGGCATATTCGCCACTCACTTGATAGGCCGCTACAGGGACGTCAAATTCATTTTTTACTTCTCTAATGATATCCAAATAGGCCAATCCAGGTTTGACCATCACAATATCGGCGCCTTCATCAATATCCATTTCGGTTTCGCGGAGGGCTTCAAAGCGGTTGGCATAGTCCATTTGGTAGGTTGTTTTGTCTTTTGGAATGTCGTCTTGTTCTGCTGGTGCAGAATCCAGCGCCTCTCTAAACGGGCCATAAAATGAGGAGGCGTATTTGGCACTATAACTCATAATGCCAGTGTCTATAAAGCCATCGTCTTCCAGCGCTTCTCTTATGCTTAAAATTCGCCTGTCCATCATGTCGCTAGGCGCAACAAAATTGGCGCCTGCTTCGGCATGAGACAAACTCATTTGTGCTAAAACATCAACGGTAGGGTCATTAACGATTTTTCCGTTTTCGAGGATCCCATCATGGCCATATATGGAATAGGGGTCCAAGGCCACATCGGTCATGACCAGCATATCCGGACAGGTGTTTTTGATGGTTTTAATGGCGCGTTGCATCAGTCCATTCGGGTTTAAAGCTTCTGTTCCACGGTTGTCTTTAAGTTTATCCTCAACTTTGACAAACAACAAAACGGCTTTAAGCCCCAAAGACCATAAAAGTTTTACCTCCGCTTGCAGTGTATCCAAACTAAAGCGGTAGTAATTGGGCATCGATGGAATTTCGTCTTTAATGCCTTTACCTTCAACAACAAAAAGAGGGACTAAAAACTCATTGGGTGTAATGCTGTTTTCACGCACTAAACTTCGAATGGATGCGTTGGCACGTAAACGTCTGTTTCTTCTTAATGGATACATAATTAATAGTTTTAAGCTTTAAGCTGAAAGCTTAAAGTGATTTTTTAATTTCTTATATTTTATAATTAACCATAACTTATAACTTATAACTTATAACTTATAGCTTTAAGCTTTAAGCCGAAGCCACCCATTCAACAGGGTTTTTTAACACTTCAATTAATTTTTCTTCTTCACTTCCTTTTTCAGGCTGATGGTCATATACCCACTGCACATGTGCGGGCAGACTCATCAAAATACTTTCAATTCTACCGTTTGTTTTTAGTCCAAACAAGGTGCCTTTGTCATGCACCAAATTAAATTCTACATAACGCCCTCGTCTGATTTCTTGCCAATCGCGTTGGGCATCAGTATAGGGTAGGTTTTTTCTTTTTTCAACAATAGGCGTATAAGCTTCCAAGAAACTATCGCAAACTTCAGTGACAAAATTGTACCATTGTTGCATATCCATAGTGTCATTGGCTTTACAATAATCAAAAAACAACCCGCCAATGCCTCGCCCTTCATTTCTGTGGCTGTTGTAGAAATACTCGTCGCAACGTTTTTTGTAGTCTTTATAAAAGTTTTTGTTGTGCTTATCACAAGCGGATTTACATACGCGATGAAAATGCTTGGCATCTTCTTCAAACAAATAATATGGGGTTAAATCTTGACCACCGCCAAACCACTGATCTACAATAGTTCCTTCTTTATCATACATTTCAAGATAGCGCCAATTGGCATGTACTGTGGGCACCATAGGACTTTTGGGGTGAATGACTAAACTCAAACCACAAGCAAAAAAATCAACATCCCCAACATTAAAATAGGCTTGCATGGCTGAGGGGAGTGGGCCATGGACTTTAGAAATATTAACACCCCCTTTTTCAAAAACGTTTCCGTTTTGAATCACTCGAGTACGGCCTCCGCCACCTTCTTTTCGTTGCCAAAGGTCTTCTTTAAATTTTGCTTTACCATCAAGATCTTCGAGTTTGGAAGTGATTTGGTCTTGCAAATGTTCAATGTAATTATAAAATTGATTTTTCATCAGAGGTAGATTTTCGGAGATTATGAATTATAGGATTTTACGGCATCAATAAATACTTTGGCATGATCCACAGGAATATTGGGCAATATACCGTGGCCAAGATTTACGATGTATTTATCTTTTCCAAAAGCATCTATCATTTGATGCACCATTATTTTGATTTTATCAGGTGGGGAAAGTAATCTTGAAGGGTCAAAATTCCCTTGAAGCGTGATATTTCCACCCGTTAAATATCTTGCATTTCTAGCCGAACATGTCCAATCGACACCTAAAGCAGAGGCGTTTGATTTTGCCATTTCCCCCAATGCAAACCAACAGCCTTTTCCAAAGGCAATCACAGGGGCATCGTCTTTTAGGGCTTCAATAATTTGGTTGATGTATGGCCAAGAAAATTCTTGATAGTCAGTAGGCGATAACATACCACCCCAAGAGTCAAAAACTTGCACCGCATTGACACCTGCCTTTACTTTTTCTTTTAAATAAGCAATGGTTGTGTCTGTAATTTTTTGCAGTAGCTGATGAGCAGCAACAGGATTTGAAAAACAAAATGCTTTTGCTTTATCAAAATTTTTACTGCCTTGACCTTGCACACAGTAACACAGAATGGTCCATGGTGATCCGGCAAAACCAATCAGTGGAATTTCATCATTAAGCAATTCTTTGGTGGCCTTTATGGCTTTGTACACATAATCCAATTCGGTTTTTACGTCTGGCACAACGACCTTGTCTACATCGTTTTGTGTACGAATAGGATTAGGCAAATAAGGCCCAAAATTTGGTTTCATTTCAACCTTAATATTCATGGCTTGTGGAATGACGAGGATGTCACAAAACAAAATCGCAGCATCCATTCCAAAACGGCGAATGGGTTGTACGGTAATTTCACTGGCGAGTTCTGGAGTTCGGCATCGTGTAAAAAAATCATATTTTTCTCGAATGGCCATAAATTCTGGCAAATAACGTCCGGCTTGGCGCATCATCCAAACAGGAGGACGTTGCACGGATTCCCCCTTTAATGCACGTAAAAATAAATCGTTTTTAATCATTGTTTTTTGTCTTTAGCAATGTAGTGTTCATTGACCATCTCGATAACGCTTTCTATGGTTGGTATTTTTGCAATGCGTACATCTTCAAAGTGTTTTGCGGCTTCTTTGGCTGTGGTTTCGCCAATGCAATAGGCCACACAATTGGGGGTGTTGTTTTTCAAAAAACTCTGCACAGTTGACGGGCTATACAACATCACACCTTCTACAGACTCAGGGAGTTTTGGTGCTTCGAGTTTTGTGCTATAGGCCACTATTTCATGTACTGTAATATTGTTTTTTGTTAAAATTGTTGGGAGGTCGTCCATTCTAATATCACTACAGAAATAGGAAACTTCCGTTCCGTCTAAGAACTCAATTAAATGTTCTGCAAGTAGTTTTGCATTTTTAGCGCTATGCTTAACAGGGCCAATTTTTTGTTCAATAAGTTTTTTGGTGCGCCGTCCCACACAATAGATGGTTTTAAAATTTAAGTCTTCTGCAGCACAATTATTCAAAAGCGCTTCAACGCCATTTTTACTCGTGATGATGACGTTTTCATGAGGTCTTTTCAGCAGCGAAGTTTTAATTCTGTTGGGCGTAGTTTTTATAAAATCAGAACTTTCAACCTTAACGGCATCTGCAAACAAATCTTTTTGTCCTGCGCTTAATGTTTTTGATGAAAAGACATTAGTTTTTTGTGGTTTTAAGCTGTTTTTACTCACCAAGTTTTTACCACCTCGTTCAACAATAAATTCCACACATTCATCTACTAGCGATGTGTGTTTTCCAAGCGGCGCACTACGTTTTGCTTCTACTTTTTTGGTACCGTCTTCACTTAAAATAATGCCATGAAAATGCACTTCTTCATCTTTTATAAAAGCCAATGCGCCAATGGGAGCACTACAGCCGCCTTCTAATTTATTTAGGAAAGCACGCTCTATATGGGTGCAAATTTCAGTTTCTTCATGATTTAATGCGGAACAAATTTCAAAAGTTTCTTGCTCTGATTCTAAACAGGCGATCATGATGGCCCCTTGTGCTGGTGCAGGAACCATCCATTCAAGATTTACAGCATTTGGTGGCGTTAGACCAATTCTTCCCAACCCTGCTGCTGCAAAAATAGCACCATTCCAGTTGCTGTTGTCTTCTAGTTTTTTTAGTCTTGTATTGACGTTTCCTCTGAGTCCAACAATGGTATGTGTAGGATAGCGATTAAGCCATTGTGCTTTTCTTCTGAGACTTCCTGTTGCAATAATTGCATTTTTTTGTGCTAAAAACTCTTCATTATTTTTAAAAACAAGGGTGTCTCTAACATTCCCACGTTTTAAAACCGCTGCTTGTATAATGCCTTTTGGAAGTAATGTAGGCACATCTTTAAGGGAGTGCACGGCAATATCAATTTCTTCATTGAGCAGAGCAATATCAAGCGTACGGGTAAAAACTCCTGTAATTCCAAGCTCATAAATAGGTTGATTTAATACTAAATCTCCAGTTGATTTTACGGGAACAATTTCTGTTTTATGCCCCAAATGTTCTAATTGCTGTTGAACAGTTTTTGCTTGCCAAAGCGCAAGTTGACTATCTCTTGTTCCTATGCGAATGGTCTTGGGCATATTTTATTTATCTAATTGAAAAATTTTTTGAATCAGCTCTAAACTAGTGTCAATAGAATTGTTTTCTTCTTTAAGGTGGTGTGCAAAATGATTAGTAATTTTTTGAACAATCTGAGCGCTCAATAGGTCTGCTTGAGGTTTGTTGAAATTTTTAAGCTTTTTGCGTTGCGTTTCAATTTCAGCTTCAGCAAAAACATTTAATTTTTCTTTAAGTGCTTTAATAGTAGGGGCAAATTTTCTGTGCTCTAACCATTCTAAAAATTCACTTTTAATGTCTTCAATTATCGCTTCTGCTACAGGAATAAATTCTTTTCTTTTTTCCAGAGTTTCATCTGTAATATTGGATAATTCATCTAAGTGTGTTAGGAAAACATTTGGTAGGCTTCTCACATTTTCATCAACATTTTTTGGTATTGATAAATCAAGAATCAAAAGTTCTTTTTTGTTTTGAATAATTTGTTTGTCAATAGTAGGATGTTGTGCGCTAGTGGCTACAATTAAAATATCAGCTTTTTCAATTTCTTCTTGAAGTTGACTGTAGTCTTTAACTAAAACTTTAAATTTCCCTGCAATTATTTCTGCACGTTCTCTAGTTCTATTGATTAGGGTAATGTGATCGTTTTTAGTGTGTTTGATGAGATTTTCACAAGTATTTCTTCCTATTTTTCCTGTCCCAAAAAGAAGAATATTTTTAGAATTTACATCTTGGAGAGAATTTAGAATGTATTGTACTGAAGCAAAGGACACAGAAGTCGCTCCTGTAGAAAGCTTAGTTTCTGTTTTGATGCGTTTACTCGCTTGAATAACTGAATTTATAAGTCGTTCTAAATAGGCATCGAGTAAGTTGTATTTTTTTGAAACACGAGCACTAGATTTCAATTGACTAATGATTTCAAAGTCGCCAAGAATTTGACTGTCTAAACCTGCCCCAACGCGAAACATATGCTCAACTGCAGCATTATCTTTTAGCGTGTAAGCTACAGAGTTAAAAATTTCAACTCTACCAGACGTATTTTCGCATAGCAGATCAATTAATTCTGAAGGATGTTGTACAAAGCCATAAACTTCGGTACGATTACAAGTTGAAGTTGCCACAATGCTTTCAATTCCTTTTGCTTTTGCTCGATCGAGTAGCGCGGCTTTTTTAGTAGGGCTCAAACTAAAATCTCCACGTAATTTAGCATCAGCTTTTTTATAGCTGATACCAATAACATAAAAAGAAGTTTTTTTGTCGCCTCTGTGTTGCTCCATTTATTTGGGATAATACTTGCGGTTGGGTGCAAAAATAGTATGTATGTTAACTAAAAAATAACGCTAGAGGAACTTTATTTGTCGTTTAGGGTTTAGTCCCCAATAATTTCTTATTTTTGCAACTTAAATAAAATTATCAGGTTTAAATTCAAGACTATTCCAATTTTTATTTATAATGAATCTAAATAATAAAAATTCAAAATTTTTAAGAGAAGTGGATAAAAATGTCGCTTCAGGGACTTTTTTGGAAACTTCTATCGAATCAGGGTTTTTGGTAATTACTTATCAAAATGAATTTGATGCTCCAAAGGTTTTAGAAAAAGCAATTGACAATTCATTTTTACAGTTTCATTTTTGTCTTAAAGGAATCACTCAATTTTGTTTCAACAATAATACTTATAGTCTTGATATTCCTGAAGAAAATTCTCTATTGTTGTATAATCCTCAAAGAGATTTACCCATACATATGATTGCTCAACCAAATACTTGGGTGGTTTCTGTTTTGATATCCATCAAAAAATTCCATGCGTTATTTTCTCATGAAGCAAATTATATTACTTTTTTGAACGATGATAATAAGCTAAAAAAATATTATAAAGATGGCTACATTTCGCCGTCAATGGCAATTGTTCTCAATCAAATTATCAATTATAATTTGAATTCAAATCTTCGTGAATTGTATTGCAAGGCAAAAGTTTATGAGTTGCTAAGTTTGTATTTCAATAGAGGAGAAGAAGCCGATGTAGAACAATGTCCTTTCTTGGCCGATGAATCGAATGTTATAAAAATAAAACAAGCTAAAGATATCATCATTCAGCGAATGGCCGAACCTCCAACTTTGACAGAATTAGCCGCCGAAATAGATATTAGTTTGAAAAAACTGAAAGAAGGGTTCAAACAAATTTATGGCACTACAGTTTATGGCTTTTTGTTTGATTATAAAATGGAAGTTGCTAGAAAATTATTAGAATCAGGAGCCAATAATGTTAATGAAGTTGGGCTAAAAGTTGGTTACAGCACAGCAAGCCATTTTATTGCTGCTTTTAAAAAACAATATGGAACAACTCCAAAAAAATATATCCAATCCTTAAATTAATCAATAACTAAAAATGAAAGGTGTTTTATTAGTCAATTTAGGTTCTCCAGATAGTCCTAACCCAAAAGATGTTAAGAAGTATCTGGGAGAATTTCTTATGGATGAACGTGTCATCGATGTTCCGAAGTGGGCACGAACATTATTGGTCAAAGGTATTATTTTGAAAACCCGCCCAAAGGCATCAGCAAAAGCATACAAAAAAATTTGGTGGGAAGAAGGCTCGCCACTAATTGTTCTTTCAGAACGATTAAAAGAAAAATTACAAAACGAAATTGATTTACCTATTGCTTTGGCGATGCGTTATGGAAGCATGTCTATTAAAAAAGGACTTCAAGAGTTACATGACAAAGGGATTACAGAGGTTTTTATGATTCCTTTATATCCTCAATTTGCGATGGCTACTACCGAAACTATTTTGGTTTTAGCAGATGAAATACAAAAGGAATTTTTTCCAAAAATGACAATTGAAAGTTTGCCTCCTTTTTACAATAATCCAGATTACATCAAAGTTCTTTCGGAGTCCATGAAGTCATATTTGAAAGGAAAAGATTATGAGCATTTGCTTTTTTCTTATCATGGTATCCCAGAACGTCACATTCGAAAAAGTGATATCACCAAATCGCATTGTAAAATTGACAAATCATGTTGTAGTACTCCTTCAGAGGCTCATGCCTATTGCTACAAGCATCAATGTGTTGAGGTCACAAGATTGGTTGGTGAATATCTCGAACTTGAACCAGGAACTTTTTCTACATCATTTCAATCGCGTTTAGGATTTGATCCTTGGTTGCGACCATATACTGATCGTACCATAGAACGTTTGGGTAAAGATGGTATAAAAAATATGGCTATTGCAACCCCTGCATTTGTGAGTGATTGTTTAGAAACTTTAGAAGAAATTGCTATGGAAGGTGAGGAGATTTTTCATGAAGCTGGTGGAGATAACTTTACTACAATTCCATGTTTAAATGACAATTCTGAGTGGGTTTTGTTGCTTGCGAAATGGATAATGGAGTGGAACGAAAAAGCACTAATATCTAGCTAAATGGCCAAACCAATAGTTTCAGATTTTGGAACAGAACCCATAGGAAAATTACTTGTTCGGCAAGCAGTTCCTGCGGCTATTGGGATTTTAGTGATGTCTCTCAACATTCTTATTGATACAATTTTTGTAGGGCATTGGATTGGTTCTCAAGCCATTGCGGCGATTAATGTTGTTTTGCCTGTTTCTTTTTTTATTGCAGCACTTGGGATGTCCATTGGGGTTGGAGGCTCATCAATTATTTCTAGAGCATTGGGCTCAAAATCAAAATCTAAAGCACTAATAACTTTTGGTAATCAGATTACGCTTACGCTTACTCTAACGCTTACGTTTGTAGCTTTTGGCCTATTTTATATTGATGAAATTATCCCGATTTTTGGAGGGAAAGGCACTATTTACGAGCCGTCCAAAATCTATTATAGAATCGTTTTGTATGGTGTTCCTCTTTTGGCACTTTGCATGATGGGAAACACTGTTATTCGTGCAGAAGGAAAGCCAAAATTTGCGATGTATGCGATGATGATTCCATCAGTTTCAAATTTAATTTTAGATGTTATACTCATTAAATTTTTAGATTTAGGGATGACAGGAGCCGCTTGGGCAACAACCTTTTCTTATGCATTTTGCTTTGCGTTTGTTTTTTGGTTTTTTATTTCAAAACACTCTGAAATGAAAATCAATTGGAGTCATTTGGGATTAAAGAAAAAGATTGTTTCTGAAATTAGTAGTTTGGGTTCGGTCACGCTTACTCGTCAAGCTGTTGTTAGTGTTACATATCTATTAATGAATAATATTTTATTTGAATTTGGAGGGGAAACATCGGTAACGGCCTATGCCATTGTTTCTAGAATGCTGATGTTTGCTTTGTTTCCAATTTTTGGTATTACCCAAGGTTTTATTCCTATTGCAGGGTTTAATTATGGTGCAAAAAATTACAATCGTGTAAAGCAAACTATAGGAATAGCGATTCGATATTCTATTATTTTGGCAACATTAATATTTGTTCTTCTTTTTGGCTTTCCAGAACTAATTACTAGGGCATTTACAACAGATATTTCTGTAATTGAGAAAACACCAAGTGCGATGCGATGGGTTTTTGCTGCAACGCCAATTATTGCAATTCAATTGATTGGAGCAGCGTATTTTCAAGCAGTAGGAAAAGCAACTCCAGCATTATTGCTCACACTGTCTCGACAAGCATTTTTCTTTATTCCTCTAATTTTTATATTACCTTTATGGTATGGAGAGTTGGGCGTTTGGATGGCGTTTCCAGCCTCAGATGTGCTTTCAACATTACTAACAGCTTATTTTTTACAGAAAGAAATCAAAAATAATTTAAAAGAAGCCTAATGGAATATTACAACTATATTAAATCACTTCATTTAATTTTTGTCATTACATGGTTTGCAGGATTATTTTATATCCCCCGTTTATTTATTTATCATATTGAGGCCAATAGCAAACCTTCTCCAGAAAAAGAAATTCTTTCGGAACAATTGAAGTTGATGACAAAACGATTATGGTATATCATTACATGGCCATCGGCGATTTTGGCTACAATTTTTGCATTATGGCTTTTGCATATTGCCCCCTATTGGCTTGAACAATCCTGGATGCATGCAAAACTTGCCTTTGTTGTTTTTCTTTTTGCATACCACTTCAAAACACATATGATGTTTAAAACACTTCAGCGCAATGAAATTAATTATTCTTCAAATTTTATGCGAATATGGAATGAAGGCGCAACATTAATTTTATTTGCTATTGTATTTTTAGTTATTCTAAAAAACACTTTAAATATGGTTTATGGTCTTTTGGGGCTTATTGGGCTAGGCGTTATTTTGATGCTTGGAATTCGTCTTTACAAGAAGACCAGAAAAAACTAAGATCTCGACTCCTACATTTTCATTATATTTATAAAAAAAGAAATTCACTATGACAAAACGCAATCTGTCATTAAGTTCTAGAATATTTTTCTATATGATTCTTTTGGTTGTATTGGCCTCAATTTTGATTGCAGCAGTTACGGTGTATCAATATAACGAGCAATCTCAAGACTATCACCGCAAGCGTTTAGAACGAAAAGAAGCACAACTAATTTCGAGTATAAATTATGTTCTTAAAGAATCAAGTTGGGAAATTAAAACAGAAAATTTACCACTAATTTTCAAAGACAAAATTTATGAAATAGCCAACATTCATAATGTTACTTTTAATCTGTATGATTTAAAAGGGCATCTGCTAAAATCCTCCATGGCAAGACTAAAAAATGACCCCATTCCAGACCAATTACCCAATTATATTTTAGATACTTTAAGTCATATTACTTCTAAACGATTTGTAGAAAAAAATAAATTATTAGATGGCAACTATAGGTCATCCTATTTGATTTTGAACAATCCAACTTCAAAGCCTCTAGGAATTTTAAATGTTCCATATTTTGATGACGATTCTTTAAACTCAGGAGAATTAAAAGAGTTTTTTATCCGTCTTGGTTATGCCTACATTATAATGATGCTAGTAGCTATAGCTTTTGCCTATTTTATTTCAAAATTTATCACCAAATCTATTAAAACAATTAGTGATAAAATGTATGCAACCCGCTTCAAAAAGCAAAATAAAAAAATTGCTTTGGAAGGCGCAACAACAGAAATCAAATCACTTGTAGAATCCTATAACAATATGATTGATGCCTTGGAAGAAAGTGCCCAAAAATTGGCTTCTAGTGAACGCGAGCAAGCATGGCGAGAGATGGCAAAACAAGTTGCTCATGAGGTCAAAAATCCATTAACCCCCATGCGTTTAAGTGTTCAAAGTTTTCAGCGAATGTTTGACCCAAAAGATCCTGAAATTCATAAAAAAGTAGACGAGTACAGCAAAACACTTATTCAACAAATTGATACAATGAGTAAAATTGCAGAGGCCTTTTCTAATTTTGCAAAAATGCCAGCACAGAATTTAGAACAACTAGATATTGTTGAAGTTGTTGAACGCGCATTGGAAATTTTTCCATCTGAAAACATCAAGTTTTCGGCCACTAGTTCTCAAATTATTGTCACAGCTGATAAAGACCAGATCAATAGAATCGTTAATAATTTGGTTAAAAATGCAATTCAGTCTGTTCCTGAAAATAAAATTCCAAACATTGAAGTTGAATTATCTGAAAACGACGAGCATGTTTGTATAAAAATAAAAGATAATGGAAGCGGAATTGATGACACAATAAGTCAAAAGATTTTTGAGCCAAAGTTTACCACTAAAACGAGTGGAATGGGCTTAGGATTACCTATGATAAAAAATATAATTGAAACCTACAATGGTAGTATAAGTTATGATACAACTAAAGGAGAAGGAACTGTATTTGTAGTCTCTTTTCCAATAAAATAATAATAACATCATGCGATTTAATACTCTTTTAGTACACCTAGAAAATGATATTTCAATCATTACAATTGATCGTCCAAAGAAGCTCAATGCACTTAACAAGGAAACAATTTCTGAACTTCATCACGCCATAAAAGAAGCTGATGCAAGCAAAAATGTAAGAGCTATTATACTTACAGGGAACGGTGAAAAAGCATTTGTAGCTGGTGCAGATATTAGTGAATTTGCAGATTTTGACGTTCAGCAAGCGGCTCAACTTTCTAGAGAAGGTCAAATGCTATTATTTGATTTTATAGAACACTTATCGACACCCGTTATTGCTGCGGTAAATGGATTTGCATTAGGAGGTGGCTTGGAGCTCGCTATGGCTGCGCATTTTAGAGTAGCCAGCGACAATTCTCGTATGGGGCTTCCCGAAGTAAGTTTAGGGGTCATACCAGGCTATGGCGGGACGCAACGATTGACTCAATTAATAGGCAAAGGTCGCGCACTTGAAATGATTATGACGGCTCAAATGATAGACGCTTCAAAGGCCGAACAATGGGGCTTAGTTAATGCAGTAACTTCTCAAGAAGAGCTTATACCATATTGTATTTCATTGTCTGAAAAGATGAAGCGCAATGGCCCATTGGCAATTTCTGCAGCAATCAAGTCAGTTAACGCAAATTTTGATAAAAGCATCAATGGTTATGATGTAGAAATCTCTGAGTTTGCAAAGTGTTTTGGAACCAAAGATTTTAAAGAGGGAACAACGGCTTTTTTAGATAAGCGAAAGGCAAATTTTTCAGGCGAATAGCATTTACAAAAACAAAAAAACCTTATAACATTTGTTATAGGGTTAATATATTGTTTGAGTTTAAAACTTAATCAGCCAACACAATAATTTTATTGGCATTCATCTCAATCGTTCCAGAGTTGATAGCAAGCCAAAACCCTTTATCCTTTTGCTCAAATTTTGAAGCGTTTTCTTTATCAATACTAATGTTACCACTTATTTTTACAAACCCTTCTTTCAAAATAGAAACAATAGGTGCGTGATTGTTCAGCATTTCAAAATCCCCATTTACTCCTGGAACAGAAACGCTATCAACTTCGCCTTTAAAAAGAGTGGTTTCTGGTGATACAATTTCTAAATACATATCTGTAAAACTTAAGCTTCAGCTAACATTTTTTCTCCTGCCTCAATAGCCTCCTCAATGGTTCCTTTAAGGTTGAAAGCGGCTTCTGGTAAGTGATCCAAATCACCATCCATAATCATATTGAAGCCTTTGATGGTTTCTTTGATATCGACTAATACCCCAGGGATACCAGTAAATTGCTCTGCAACATGGAATGGTTGAGATAAGAAACGTTGTACACGACGAGCACGCCCAACAGCAAGTTTATCTTCTTCCGAAAGTTCTTCCATCCCAAGAATTGCAATAATATCTTGTAGTTCTTTGTAGCGCTGTAATAGCTCTTTTACACGTTGTGCACAATCGTAATGTTCTGCACCAAGAATATCTGCAGTCAAAATTCTAGAGGTTGAATCTAGAGGATCCACGGCTGGATAGATACCAAGTTCTGCAATTTTACGTGACAATACCGTTGTGGCGTCCAAATGCGCAAAGGTCGTTGCTGGTGCTGGATCCGTAAGGTCATCTGCAGGGACATATACCGCTTGAACAGATGTAATAGATCCTTTCTTTGTTGATGTAATACGTTCTTGCATTGCTCCCATTTCAGTAGCTAATGTTGGTTGATATCCTACCGCTGATGGCATACGTCCAAGTAGTGCTGATACTTCAGAACCAGCTTGTGTAAATCGGAAAATATTGTCAACGAAGAATAATACATCTTTTCCTTGACCATCGCCTGCACCATCACGGAAATATTCTGCAATTGTCAATCCAGAAAGTGCTACTCGCGCACGTGCACCAGGAGGTTCGTTCATTTGCCCAAAAACAAAAGTGGCTTTGGATTCTTTCATAGCCGCCTTATCTACTTTCTTAAGATCCCATCCACCGTCTTCCATAGAGTGCATAAAATCTTCTCCATATTTTATAATTCCTGACTCCAACATTTCACGAAGTAAATCATTTCCTTCACGAGTACGTTCTCCAACACCTGCAAATACTGAAAGTCCACCATGACCTTTAGCAATATTATTAATTAACTCCTGAATCAATACGGTTTTTCCTACACCTGCACCACCAAATAGTCCAATTTTACCACCTTTGGCATAAGGCTCAATAAGATCAATCACTTTAATTCCTGTAAAAAGAACCTCAGTTGATGTTGAAAGATCTTCAAATTTTGGCGCTTCTCTGTGAATTGGCAATCCATCTTTTCCAGCTTTTGGTAAGTTTCCTAGACCGTCAATAGCATCACCAATGACATTGAATAGACGACCATAAACATCATCACCAATGGGTACTTGAATAGGTGCACCTGTAGCGTTAACTTCTGTTCCACGACTTAATCCATCTGATGAATCCATAGCAATGGTACGTACAGAATTTTCACCAATGTGAGATTGAACTTCGAGAACAAGCGTTGAACCATCTGGGCGATTGATTTCTAGAGAATCATAAATTTTTGGGAGTTCTGCTCCAGAATCAAATTCTACATCAATAACTGGGCCTACAATTTGAGAAACTTTACCTGTAACTTTTGACATTACTTCTATACGTTTTATTTTTAGCTAAAATTATGTTTGAAAAACTGTTAGTTTTTGCGCTGCAAAGATAGTTAATATAATTAAAAAACCCAGAGCAAATGTCTGGGTTTTTTTAATTGATTTGTTATTGCTTTTTATTGCAATAGTGGAGAATAATTTGTTGGATAATCTCCTGCTTTTGCAAGACTGCCTGAAGCAACAAAGTTTGAACCGTATTGCATGTCAATAGCTTCCAAAAATGAATTGGCCATGAGGGCATATCCTCTTGCAGTTAAGTGAATACCATCTAAACCTACCAATCCACCAGTGACTAAATTCGTATTTAGTAAGTAGTCATCAAACATTATTCCAGTAGAAGAAGCCTCTGCAAGAATAGATTGCAAATCAACATAAGCAATTCCGAAACTATTTGCTGCAGCTTCTACACTTGCATTCATGGCATCGGTTGCCGTAATGATTTCGTCAATTTCAGTTTCAGTAACAACCCATTTGTCGGCCATTGGAAGAGTAACACCAATTGCAGAAAGTTGTCCTGCTAATGCTTGAGAGAGTCCTTGAGACATTAAAAATGCAACATTATCAGTATCTACCTCTGCAATTGTAGAAGCGGCAGTTAAGACAATAAGGTCATTTTCAGTTGCCGGTCTAGATTGCCCATAAGTGTTTCCAAGTAATCCTGCCACTAGTGGAGCTGCAGCAGCGGGTAAGCCAAATTGAGCTATAAAAGCTGGAAATGCAGGGTTAGCAGATAAAACTCCAGTAATTTGTGCCGATAAGTCTGTCAATGCTTCATCTCTGATTACTAAAGGATTTGCTTCATCAGTTTCAAACACAATTACTCTTTCTGATAAATCCAGCCCTGGATTATTGGCTTCCAGAAATGTATAAACTCCATTTATAGCCCCATAAATTTGGTTTAAAAGTGGAATTTGGGCTGCTAATTCGGGACTAGATGGATCTAAAGGATTATGTGGAACGGTTGTAAAATACGGCAAATCTGTCACATGTGGTGTTCCAGAAACTACACCTTTCGCACCATTAGCAGTTAGTGCAGTTAACGCACCATTTAATGCTGCTTCAAATGTTGTAAGCGGTGTGATGCCATCTGCTGCTTGATCTGCACCTCCAGTGGCATAGCCCAAGACATCATTTCCACCAAATAATGAAAGTGTAAAAAAGCTAGGATTTTGAGCCGCAGCGAGTTCTATAATTGATGCGTTTGGTGTTGATCCTGTTAAACGTGTAGCGTATGGATTGGCCAATCCAGCTGCTAAATTTGCAAGGTTTCCATATCCAGGGGCAACAAAATGAAAACTACGTGCGCCTGGTACGCCTAGGTTGTTAAATGGTCCTGTTGGAGGATTTAATAAGTCTGTTTGAACCGTTACTGGCCCAACAACTGATTCTAAAGGAACTGGTCCAGAACCGCCAAATACAAGTCTAGGGCCTGCAATTCGTGTTCCGGCAAGGGATAAACCTCCGTAATTGTCGTCCATTGTTGGTTGTTTAAACTCTCCACCACCAACTTTTGCAAATTCCATAGACATGATATTTGGCCATGAATTATTTTGACTGGCTAAAAACACAGTTCCGTCGGATTGTCCTGCGGTAAAAGAAGGCCCTACAGCAATATAATTAGAAAAGTCTAATCCTGTGCCTTCAATAAATAATGCTGGAAGATCATCTGGTGTAGAGACACCGTTATCCTCTAAAACATCTTCAACTTCGTTACAGGAGTATAATCCAATAAGAAGAAATGAGAAAAATATATATTTTAAGTTTTTCATTGTATTATTTTTTTAATTGTTAATTGTCCATCCGACATAGTACATCGAACCGATAAATCCTGTACCAAAAGCTGTAAAGTATTCATCACCTAAAAGGTTTGTTGCTCCTGCTTTGAATGTAGATTTAAAGCTAGGTACTTTTAAGCTCACTTGAGCATCAAGCACGTGGTACTCTGGCACGACACCATTTCCAAACGTTGCTTCCCAATAATAATCATCACTATAACGGTATGCAATATTGAATCCAAAGTTTTCGAATACTTCTGTGTTTCCAAAAGAGGCTTTAAATTTATGCTCTGGCGTGTTGAAGTTAGTTGTAAAATCAGGATACGTATCACGGTCAAAGTCGAGTTTAGCATAAGTATAACTACCGCTTAAATCAAAGTCGCCAAATACTTTCGTTGAAACCCCTAAGGATGCCCCATATGATTTTACAGGGGCTTTAGAATTCGTGTAAGTACTGTAGGCTTGGTAGTCGCCATTGGCAATAGCAGCGACAGACAGAGCATTATCTCCAACAGTTCCATATAATGGTGCTACAACAACTTCTTGAGAAATAAAGTCTTCATAGGTGTTGTGGTAGGCACTAAAATCTACAATTAATTTTCCGAATTTTCCTCGGTATCCCACTTCAATAGAAGTGACTTGTTCAGGTTTTATAACCTCTGGGTTTCCAACTTCTAAAACTGCAGGGTTTCCAGTAGCTGCTAGAGCGTTTACAGAAGATAAAGTATATGAGTTATTATATGCTGCTGCTCCAGTTTGAGTTACAGTACCAGGAACTCCAAGCGCTTGACCAGAAGCAGAAACTGTATAATCTCTACTCCAGCGATCAAGATTTGCTGGTGCAGAACCTACAAGGATTGCACGTCCAGCATCTAAACCAATAAATAAATCTTGAGTGGTTGGATTTCTAAATCCAGTTTGTATAGATGCTCTTATATTATGATCTTTATTAACAGTTAAACCAGCAGAAAAGCGTGGCGAGAAGAAACCATCAAAAAATTCAGATTTATCATAGCGTACAGACCCCGTTAGTTTTAATTCTGTACTTGAAGAAAGGTCTAATTCTTTTTGAACTTGTGTATACACCCCATATTCTGAATAATTAATTTCTCCGTCATAATCGGTGTAAATTGTGCCTAAAGAATTTAAGCTATATTGTCTAGCAGATCCTCCCACTTGAATGTCAGCAACATCAATAAGATGACTAAAGTTATAGTTAAAATCTCCATGATAATACTTAGATTCATCTTGGAATTTAGATCCTGTAGTCAAATCAGGGTCGTTTACACTTCTATTAAAAGCAGCTTCATATTCAGCAGTTCCAGGCATATACATTCCTGTATCAGCAACAGCTCTTGCGGCGGCATGCGCTTGGTCGTTTGTGGCGCCTCCTAAGGTTTGTAGGACATATGTACCTGCATACTCTCCAAACCATGTTGAGTCACCTTTCCATGCTCTGTTGATGTTTATTCCAGTAAACACCATATCATAGGAATCTCCTGCGGAATCAGACACAACATAGCCACGTAAGAAGAAGTTGTCGTTGCGCACTTCTAATTTATGTTGTTGCTGAAAGAAGTTTTTAATGTTATAGCGGTTGGTACCTTGATAGATGGTGTTCCCAGTTCCAACTTTTCCTACGTATGAAATTTCAAAATCGTTTTCAAATGGACGGTAGTATAATCCCCAATCCGCTTTGATACTTTCTGCATTATAGTTGGTTAGGTATCTTTCATTATATCCAGTTCTACTTACGTTTGTATCTGGAAGTAGTGCACTAGCACCACCTGGTAAAACTCCTAGGTTCTCAAGAGCAACACCAACTTGTTTGATGTTTGTAGACACCTCATCACCATAGACGTTTATACCATTGTAGTTAGGGTTAGTTGCCCGATTTCCACCAATCATATCACTATCGACTTCACTAGTAGCGGCCCAATCTGTCCCTTTTAAGTAGCCAAAGTTAACTTTACCCGCAAATTTATCATTGAATTTGTGCGCCATTCTAATACCAAGGTCTGTGTAGGCATTGTCGCCAGCAGCTTCTTGAGAAGTCATACCACGTTTTAGATTGACACTTATACCTTCGTGATCAAAAGGATTTTTACTGCGCATAAATAAAATACCATTAAAGGCATTTGCGCCATAAAGCGCTGAAGAGGCACCAGGTAATAATTCTACACTTTGAACATCTGTTTCAATCAAACCAACTAAGTTTCCAATAGGGAAGTTGAGTGCTGGCGTAGAGTTGTCCATACCATCAACTAATTGCATAAAACGCGTGTTTGCAAATGTGGCAAACCCTCTTGTATTGATGGATTGGAAGGTCAAACTGTTAGTGTTTACATCAACACCTTTTAAGTTTTCAAGTCCACCATAGAAGTCAGCTGATGCTGTATTTTTAATTTCTTTAATCCCAAAACGCTCTACGGTTACTGGAGATTCAAAAATTCGCTCTGGAGTTCTTGATGCAGAAATAACAACCTCGTCCAATACACTTCCTTCTTTTAAAGCAACGGTAATGTCTTGGTTATTTTTTGTAATTTCTTGTGTTGAAGTTTCAAAACCGACACTACTTACTTGAACCGTAAAAGGTGGGTTTTGACTCACTGTAAGTGTAAATTTTCCATCAAAATCCGAAATGGCTCCAGATGATGTGCCAACAGCAATAACATTTGCTCCAGGCAGAGGCAATCCACTTTCGTCATTGACAGTTCCTGTTACGGTAGTCTGAGCAAAAGATAGCACACTAAACAGTAAGGTAAAAATTTTAAAAAATGTTTTCATTTGTAATAATTTTTGGTTTGCTGTGTTTTTGTTTATTTAATAATTAATAAATATAGACAATAAATTTAACATTTTCTCATTTTTAAGTATAAATAAATGCTAGGAATAGCGTCAGTTGTTACTATTGTACACAATTTTTTGCGATTTAGTGATTTGATAATGAGCTCCTTGGCGTAGTTTTTTGACTATTCTACGGTAACAGATTTCGCCAAATTTCTTGGCTGGTCAACGTTTTTATGTAACAAAACTGCTATGTGATAAGACAGAAGTTGCAATGGAATAGTTGTTAGAAGTGGCGATAAGAGTTCCGAAGTTTCAGGAATTTCAATAACATGGTCGGCTATGGCTTTTACTTCTGTATCGCCTTTGGTCACAATGCCTATTATTTTCCCTTTTCTTGATTTTATTTCTTGTATGTTACTTACAATTTTTTCGTAATGGCCATATTTTGTAGCAATCACTACGATTGGCATATTTTCATCGATGAGTGCAATCGGGCCATGTTTCATTTCTGCAGCAGGATAACCTTCGGCATGGATGTATGAGATTTCTTTAAGTTTAAGAGCACCTTCTAAAGCCACTGGAAAATTAAATCCTCTTCCCAAGTATAGAAAGTTTGATACATCTTTATAAATATCCGCAATGTGTTTACTTAATGCATCAGATTTTAAAACCTCTTCAACTTTTTCTGGGATCATTTCGAGTTCTATCAAATAGCGTTTGAAATCTGAGTTTGATATTGATCCTTTTGCTTTTGCAAGTCTTAAGGCAATTAGCGAAAGCAGCGTAATTTGAGTGGTGAATGCTTTGGTAGATGCAACGCCAATTTCTGGGCCTGCATGGGTATATGCTCCTGCATCAGTTTCTCTTGAAATTGAGGATCCTACCACATTACAAATTCCAAAAACAAATGCGCCTTTCTCTTTTGCCAATTTTATGGCTGCGAGGGTGTCTGCTGTTTCTCCAGATTGAGAAATAGCAATAACAACATCTTTGTTAGAAATCACAGGGTTTCTGTATCGGAATTCTGAAGCATATTCAACTTCAACAGGGATACGTGCCAAATCTTCAAAAACATATTCTGCGACCAATCCTGCATGCCAAGAAGTTCCACAGGCAACAATCGTTATTTTTTGAGCATTGAGGAATTTTTCTAAATTATCCTCAACACCAGCCATTTTGATGATCCCTTTATTGACATTCAATCGCCCTCTGTAGGTGTCTTTTATGGCACTGGGTTGTTCAAAAATTTCTTTAAGCATAAAATGCTCATATCCCCCCTTTTCTATTTGTTCAATATTAAGCTTAAGGGTCTGAACATATGGATCAACAAGTTTGTCATCCTTTACTTTTCGAATTTTAGTGTCTTTATGTATACGAATAACAGCCATTTCTTCGTCTTTCAAATAAATAGCATTGTTTGTGTATTCAATAAAAGGTGAGGCGTCACTGGCAATAAAAAATTCCCCATCACCTACGCCAACAGCTAGCGGACTCCCTAGCCGTGCAGCTACAATTTCGTTTGGTTTTTTAACATCAAAAACAGCAATAGCATAGGCGCCAACAACTTGATTTAGAGCTATTTGAACTGCTTTTCCAAGTTTGTAATTTCCATTTTTTTGAACATCTTCAATGAGATTGACTAAGACTTCAGTATCAGTATCCGATTGAAATGTATACCCTCTGTTGGACAGCTCTTTTTTTATAGACGCATAATTTTCAATAATTCCATTGTGTATAATAACGAGATCCCCAGAATTTGAATAATGTGGGTGTGAGTTGATATCATTTGGCACACCATGTGTTGCCCAGCGTGTGTGTCCAATACCAATATTCCCAACAGTATTGTTTTCAGAATTTATTTTATCTTGAAGGTCACTTACTTTCCCTTTAGTTTTTGTCACGTTGATGTCTTTTCCATCAAAAAGTGCTATTCCTGCACTATCATACCCTCTATACTCTAGGCGTTGAAGTCCTTTTATGATAATGGAGTGTGCATCTCTGTGACCAATATATCCTACAATTCCACACATGTATTTTAGTTGGTTGGTTCGGTATAATACACCTTAAGTTTTACTTTTTTATGTTCATTACTGGAATTACTCCCATGCATAACAACACTCTTTGGAGAAAGAATATTCCCAGAGGGGATGCCCTTAACATCTTGATCATATTGTTGAAGTTCTTTCATATCTGCAGCTCCTACATTGGAAGACACCAGAAGACCAAGTTTTACATTCGTAGAATCGTTAGTTATAATGTTATTAAGGTGGCCCGTAAGACGAACTTTATATTTTTTATGCTCTGTTCCTTGATCGTCCGTTTCTATACTAACAGGAACAAGGTGTGTGTATTTTGAATCAGATGTTGCTGTGTTAACAGAATTATCTAGGTAATAATCTACAAGAGGAACATTATTGTTCAAGTCATATACAAAAATACGATTTGGATGATCTGCATCGGTACCTGTGATTGATTCGTCAATGTAAAATTCTAAATAAGCTTCGTTGATTAATCTCTTTATTGTGGTCTCCTCACCATCATTTTCTCTAAAGTCTGTAATAAAATCATCAAAATCATTCCCCGCTTCATCTTCTGAAAAAAGTTCTACAATAGCCATTGAACCTTCGCCACCTTTCAGATACAAGTGTTCATCGCCATCTTGTTCATTGGCGTTTGCAATAGATTGAAGTATACTAGCATCAAAGTTATTTTCATAAATACTAATGCGGTTGCCGTTAAATCCCATATCATAGGTGCTGTTTCTGGTTGTTACTCCACCATCAGCTCCAGTGTTATCGTATTTATAATGTAATTTTAAATGTGCATTGCTAGATGCAAAATCTAACTGAATTAAGTTGCCATTATTTGGATCTATGGCTTCAACTTTGAAGTATAACCCTCGAAAGTGATTGTAAAAATTATTACTATTTGATAGCTCATCGCTATCTTCCTTTTCAAAAAATAATTCTTCCCAAAAATTGGTAGGCAATGAAGCTATTTCATCTAATCTTATACGAAGACTTGGGGTTAATGTTGCTGAAGTCTCCATTTCTCCCTCATCATTTTCTTCTGTGAGAACAATTTCTTCATTACTTGGAAAGAAACTAGACGTAGTAAATAGCAGTTCCCCTTCTAAGTCTGAAGTGTTGAGCTGTTCAGTACTAGAAAGACTACCATCTGAAAAATAGCGCTGACTTTCGTCTAAGTCGCTGTTGGGGTCAAAATCGCGTAGCAGAAAATTATTCTTATAAACGGATAGCTTTATGGGGTGCTCTCCATAAAGCGAATCAATAGTATAAACGGCATCTATTTTCTTAACAGCATATGGAATTGTTAAAACGACAGAATCTAAAACAGGATTGTCGCCAAAGCTTACATTATAATTTTTTGGTGTTAGTTGCGCCAGAAAATTAACAGCCGTTGATCCAAATAAAGGGTCATTATAATATCCTAAAAAGTTTTTTGGAAGACTATTAGATTGAAATGGCGTAATACGTTTGTTATAAGTTTTTGCAGGATAAGTTTGGTAATTAATTTCGATATTTGGGGCTCCAACAATTCCAGATCCTAACTCAGAAAATTCTTTTTCACAAGCAAAGAAAAAAGATGACACCAAGCCTATTATAAATAACTTTGACAAATTATGCTTCATTTGTTTCATAAAATATTGGGGCTAATTTAAAATTTCAGTAGTATAAAAATCGGTATATGCTTCTGCAAACTCTTCGGGGTACTGGTAGTCCAAAACAGGTTTATCGATATCATTTATATATGTTTCCAACTCCTTTGGAAGTTCTTTTGATCCTTTAATCAGTCCGTCTGAAAAATCAATAGCCGTTTTAATTAGGTTGACATAATTTGGAGGGTTTAAATTCTGAAGATGATTGTCTTCAATTTCATCAAACTTAACCTTGTTAATTAATTCATTGTTTAACTCTTCATCAAAGCTTTGCCCATATACAGAGGTTACAATTTTGCTGTCATTAAAAAGCGGTTCGTCTTTGTAATATTCTTTTAAATACAGTGGTAATAATGATGCCATCCATCCATGGACATGTATGATATCTGGCGCCCAATTGAGCTTTTTAACCGTTTCAATAACACCTTTTGCGAAGAAAATGGCGCGTTCATCATTGTCCTCAAATAATTTTCCATCTTCGTCTGTAAACGTGGCTTTTCTTTTAAAATAATCTTCATTATCGATAAAGTAAACCTGAATTCTTTCTTTTGGAATAGATGCAACTTTGATAATTAGTGGCATATCTAAGTCATTGACAACCAAATTAATTCCCGATAAACGAATGACTTCGTGAAGTTGATGGCGTCGTTCATTGATGTTTCCATAGCGTGGCATGAATATTCGTATTTGCCCCCCTTGTTTATTAACCATTCTTGGAGCTTCAAAGGACATAGAAGAAATCTCTGTTTCAGGTAAATAGGGAATTACTTCTGATGATACGTACAATATTCTCTTATCTTTCATAAATTCATCTTCTTAGTGTTATCAACAAAAATCATGCAAAAGTACAAAATTTTATGCAGATTAACGCTAATAGCTTAAGTTTGCAGGCCGTTAATTTTCAAATGATGAAAGTTTTTGCAAGAAAACACGCGCTAAATACTTTATTGGCGCAAAAAAAAGAAGAGAGTTTTCAGCTTGGTTTGGTGCCTACTATGGGTGCTTTGCATCAAGGGCATTTGTCATTAATTCAAAGTGCATTGAAAGACAATGATTGTGTTGTGGTTAGTATTTTTGTCAACCCTACTCAATTTAATAATGCTTCCGATTTGAATCATTACCCAAGAACTTTAGAGGCAGATATAAAAAAACTCAAAACATTATCATCGCCAAATATTATGGTTTATGCTCCTGAAGCAGAAGATATTTACGGTACTACTATTTCAAAACAATCTTTTAATTTTGATGGTTTAGAACATCAAATGGAAGGAAAATTTAGACCAGGACATTTTGATGGTGTGGGTACGGTTGTCCAACGCTTATTTGAAATTGTTCAGCCAAATAATGCATATTTTGGCGAGAAAGATTTTCAGCAGTTGGCTATCATCAGAAAATTGGTAGAGCTTACAAAATTTCCTGTAAAAATAGTGGGCTGTCCAATTTCAAGAGAAAAAAACGGCCTGGCAATGAGTTCAAGAAATGTGCGTTTAACAGATATAGAACAGACTCATGCGGCCAAAATTTTTAGCGTTTTAAAAACAACTAAAGAAAAATTTGGCACAGAAGATGCCACTAAAATTAAAGAATGGGTGGATCAACAATTTGAAAACGACCCTATTTTAACATTAGAATATTTTGAAATTTCAAATGAATTGACACTTGAGCCAATAGATGAAAAACAAGACAAAATGAAGTATCGTGCCTTTATAGCAGTCTATGTTCGAGAGGTTCGATTGATTGATAATATCGCATTAAATTAATTACCTTTGCAGCATGCAAATACACGTTGTTAAATCAAAAATTCACCGCGTCAAAGTTACCGGCGCTGATTTAAATTATATTGGAAGTATCACCATCGATGAAGATTTGATGGATGCTGCTAATATTGTTCAAGGTGAAAAAATCCAAGTTGTTAATAATAACAACGGCGAACGCCTAGAAACCTATGTTATTCCAGGCCCAAGAAAATCTGGTGAAATTACACTTAATGGAGCTGCCGCTCACAAAGTAAATATTGGAGATGTTTTGATTTTAATCACTTATGCAATGATGAGTCAAGAAGAAGCCAAAACATTCAAACCCTCTTTGGTTTTTCCTGATGAAGCTACAAACCTTTTGAAATAATTCTATTGAATACACCCGTTAAATCCATCCTAAAAATTGCATTACCACTTTTACTAGGAGGGATTTTGGTATGGTATTCATTACAAAAAATACCCATTGAAACACTTATAGTATATTTCAAAAATGCCAATTATTTATGGATTGGTTTAGGTGTTTTTCTGGGGATTTTAAGTCACATATCTCGTGCCTATCGCTGGAAATTTATGATAGAGCCTATGGGATATACTTTGGGTTTCCCCAATAGTCTAATGGCCGTGTTTTCAGCCTATCTCATCAACTATACAGTACCACGGGCGGGCGAAGTTTCTCGGGCTACAATTCTTGCAAATTATGAAGGAGTTCCTTTTGAAAAAGGTTTTGGAACTATTGTTGCCGAACGTGTTGCAGATGCTCTTGTAATGTTTTTGATTGTGATTATAACTTTTTTTCTAGAATTTGACTTTATATACAATTTTCTGTTCGCTGGCATAAACTTTAAAAATCAATGGTTATTTTTAATATTTATTATCGCAATCCTTTTTGGACTATATTTAATATTTAAAAAAGGAGAACATCCACTTATACTTAAATTAAAAGCCTTTTTTCTAGGATTTCTGGAGGGGGTTCTAAGCATTTTTAAAATGAAAAAGAAATGGGCATTTATTGCTCATACACTTTTTATTTGGGGAATGTATGTAATGATGTTTTATGTGACCACATTTTCTCTTGATGCAATTTCAAACCTCCCATTTTCGGCAGTTCTAATAGGCTTTATTGCAGCAGGGTTTAGTATTGCTCTTACAAACGGAGGTATAGGAGCCTATCCACTAGCTATTTATGCTGCATTTTCAATTTTTGATATTGCCGAAGGTCCTAGTCTTGCTTTTGGTTGGATCATGTGGACTTCACAAACTGTAATGCTTGTTGTTTTAGGGGGTGTATCTCTAATTTTATTGCCTTTTTATAATAAATTCAACTCAAAGCATTAAGCAAAACAAACTTTGGTTTAACTTCTTTTTTTTAACCGATTTCATTAACTTGGCACTTCAAATTAATGCTAATATAATGAGACGATTAATCTTTTTTGCAATGTTTTGTACAACATCTCTTTTTGCACAAACTCAATACGAATACATCGAATCAGATCAGCTAGGGTCTCGAGAACTAAAAATACAATTGCCTAGGAACTATGAAGAAAACGCTGAAAAGTTTTACCCATTAATATTAGTATTAGATGGTGATTTTCTTTTTGAAATTGTAGCGGGGAATGTGGATTATACCTCCTATTGGGACGACATGCCAGAAGCGTTGGTCGTAGGGGTTAATCAAGATGGAACAAGGTCCGATGATTTGTTTCTTTCTGACGCTACTTTTTTCCCTACCCAAGGCGGTGCAAAATTTTATGAATTTTTAGGTGCAGAGCTAGTGCCATTTTTAGAAGAAAATTACAGAGTAGGAGATTTTAAAGTTGCAGTTGGACATGGTGAATCAGCAAATTTTATTAATTTCTTTAGCTTTCGAAAAGTACCACTATTTCAGGCCTATATCGCTTTAAGTCCAAGCATGTCGCCATACATGGATACCAATCTTAAAGAGAGATTAACAGATTTAAAATCTCCACTCTTTTATTATATGTCAACAGCCAGTGAAGATTTTAGAGAAGAACGCAAAAAAATTTCTGAGCTAAACACCAAATTAGAAACCATAACATCTGACAATTTATTTTATGAGTTTGATAATTTTGAAGGGCTAGATCACTATGGACTAGTCAACACTTCTATACCAAACGCCCTACAACACATTTTTTTAATATATCAACCAATTTCACGTTCTGAATACAAAAATTATATTCTAACGTTGGAAACATCTCCAGTAGATTATTTAATCGAAAAATATGAAAAAATAAAAACTCTTTTTGGTATTGAAAAGCTAATTCTTCTTAATGATTTTCGAGCTATAGCTACGGCTATTACTAAAAATGAACGGTTTGAATATTTTAAGGATTTAGGAAAATTGGCCCGCGAATCTTATCCAGAATCCCTCTTAAACAATTATTACATGGGGCGCTTCTACGAAGCGACTGGGAATCCAAAAAAAGCCATGAAAACCTATCGTGAAGCCTATATTTATCAAGAAATTGATGGTATTACAAAAGACGAATTATTGGAGAGAGCCGATCGAATACAAGCAGAATTTGGGTACTAATGGCAAAGTTAAAAACAACATTTTTTTGTCAAAATTGTGGCGCTCAATATGCGAAATGGCAGGGCCAATGTACATCCTGTAAATCGTGGAATACAATTGTTGAGGAAGTTGTACAAAAACCAAACAAAAGCAACTGGAAATCTTCGACTTCTCTTTTAAAGGAACGCGTGTCAAAACCATTAAAAATTTCTGAAATTGATACGAGTAAAACACCAAGATTAAACACCACAGACAATGAACTCAATAGAGTTTTAGGTGGTGGAATTGTTCCTGGATCGTTGATACTACTTGGAGGAGAGCCAGGCATTGGGAAAAGCACACTTATGCTTCAATTATCATTAAAATTGCCCTACAAGACTTTATATGTTTCTGGGGAAGAAAGCCAAAAACAAATCAAACTCCGCGCAGAGCGTATTCATCCAAATGGCGAGCAATGCTATATTTTAACCGAAACCAAAACCCAGCACATTTTCAAGCAAATTGAAAGTCTAGGACCAGATATTTTAGTCATAGATTCTATTCAAACACTACAAAGCGATTTTATAGAAGCTTCGGCCGGTAGCGTTTCTCAAATAAAACAATGCACTTCTGAATTGATGAAATTTGCTAAAGAAACAGCCACACCAGTTATTCTCATTGGGCATATTACAAAAGATGGAAGTATTGCTGGCCCAAAAATTTTAGAGCATATGGTGGATACTGTTTTACAGTTTGAAGGCGATAGAAATCATGTCTTTAGAATATTGCGGGCCCACAAAAACCGCTTTGGATCTACACACGAATTAGGAATTTATGAAATGCAAGGGAGTGGGCTTAAGGAAGTTCAAAACCCCTCGGAGATTTTAATTTCTAAGAAAGACAGTACACTTTCTGGCAATGCTATTGCAGTTACATTAGAAGGGATGCGCCCACTGTTAGTTGAGGTGCAAGCTTTGGTGAGTTCTGCAGTTTATGGAACGCCTCAACGAAGTGCAACAGGATTTAATGCCAAACGACTTAATATGTTGTTGGCAGTATTGGAAAAACGAGCAGGGTTTCGACTTGGCGCAAAAGATGTTTTTCTAAACATTACTGGAGGTATAACTGTTGATGATCCTGCTATAGATTTGGCCGTTGTTGCTGCAATTTTATCCTCAAATAATGATGATGCGATAACAGAAAATTTTTGTTTTGCAGCAGAAGTAGGCTTATCCGGTGAAATACGCCCTGTACAACGTGTTGACCAGCGTATTATGGAGGCCGAAAAACTTGGGTTTGAGACCATTTTTATTGCAAAGCACAATAAGTTTAGTCTAAAATCGACTAAAATTCAAATTCAATTGTTGTCAAAAATAGAAGATTTGTTGAATTTTATTTAGGAATGCTAAAGAACTAAAAAAAGCCCTGAAAATTTAAGGGCTTTTTTAATTTAACAATACTCGTTATAAGCATTGATTAGATTTTCTGCAATCAGTTCTGCTGGGCGTCCTTCAATATGGTGGCGCTCAAGCATGTGTACCAATTCGCCGTCCTTAAATAATGCCATACATGGCGAGCTTGGAGGGAAAGGAATCATATGTTCACGGGCTTTATCTACAGCTTCTTTATCAACGCCAGCAAAAACGGTTACTGTTTGTGTTGGTCGTTTTTCGTTTTGTAAACTTTGTATAGCCCCTGGGCGTGCATTAGCAGCAGCACATCCACAAACAGAATTGACAACAACAAGTGTTGTCCCTGGTTTTGCCAAAGCATTATCAACGGCTTCAGCGCTATATAATTCTTCAAATCCTAATTGCGTAAGGTGTTCACGCATGGGTTTTACTAACTCAGCTGGATACATAAATTTATTTTTAATAATTAAAGCACAAAGATACATAAATGCATTTCAAGTTGTATGGCTTCAAAAAAGATATAAATGTTAAATTCAATTTAAAAAAACAAACTTATTTGCGTAGGTTTGAATGTTGAATTTTTAATTTAATTTATGAGTTTTGCAAAATGGATTGGAGCTTCTGTAGGGTGGTCTTTTGGTGGCCCCATAGGGGCAATTATTGGATTAGCTTTGGGAAGTTTAATAGATGGTTCGTCTTCAAAAACAAAGAGATATACTAGATCAAAAGCACCAACACAATCTGGAGATTTTGAAGTAAGTTTACTCATTTTGTCTTCATTAGTGATCAAAGCGGATGGCAAACAAGACCAACGAGAATTGGATTTTGTACGTCATCAATTTGTACAAATGTATGGTAAGGATCGGGCTAACCATGCCTTTAGATTATTTAAAGAAATAAACAAACAGTCCAATATTTCGCTACGTCAAGTTTGTTTACAAATTCAGCAAATGATGGATCATGCTTCGCGTTTACAATTGCTTCATTTTTTGTTTGGAATCGCAAAGTCCGATGGTCATGTTGCAGCGAGTGAAGTCTCTGTTATAGAACGTATAGCCAATTATTTAAGAATAAATCATAGAGATTATGAAAGTATAAAAGCGATGTTTTATAATGCTAGTAATAATGCCTATAAAATACTAGAACTCGAAAAAGGCGCAACTCCACAAGACATCAAAAAAGCCTATAGACGAATGGCCAAAAAGTATCATCCAGATAAGGTGCAACATTTAGGGCCTGAGCATCAAAAAGGCGCTGAAGAAAAATTTAGAAAAGTTCAGGAGGCTTACGAGCAAATTCAAAAGGAAATAGGATTTAAATAGAGGTCTTAAAATCAATTTTTTGGAATTAATTTAAATTTAGGCAAGTCTAAAAATTTACTTATATTTGTATAAATTTAAAGGACAATGGTAACTTTTTCTGAAGAAAACTATTTAAAAGCAATTTATCATTTGGCGATGCGCAATGACGCATTGGTGAGTACAAATGGCATTGCCAAAAAAATGCATACCAAAGCGTCTTCTGCAACGGATATGATAAAAAAACTTTCAGAAAAAGGTCTTGTTAATTATCAAAAATATAAGGGAGTTCATTTGACAGAAAAAGGGCGATTGGCTGCTGTATCTGTAATAAGAAAACACCGCTTGTGGGAAGTATTTTTGGTCAAAAAACTTAATTTTTCTTGGGATGAGGTTCATGAAGTTGCAGAACAATTGGAGCATATCAAATCGGAGAAGCTGACTCAACAATTGGATGTGTTTTTAGAGTATCCTACAAAAGATCCTCATGGCGATCCTATTCCCGATTGTGATGGAAATATGCCTTCTACTCAAAAATTATTATTGTCCAAAATTGAACCCAATAATAGTTGTATTTGTATTGGTGTAAAGGACTCCACATCAAATTTTTTACAATATTTGGATAAGCACAATATTGCCTTAGGAACAAAAATAACAGTCATTTCAAAAGAAGCTTTTGATGAATCAATGACTATAAAAATTAATAAAAAGCAATGGGTTATTTCAAAAGAAGTAACCCATAATTTATTTGTAAAAATTAATTAATATGTTAGATGAAATTATTCAATATTTTAAATCCATAGACCCTATTTTAGCGGCATTTTATGCTTCTCTTTTTACATGGATTTTAACAGCACTAGGAGCATCGCTTGTTTTTTTTCTAAAAAATATGAACAGAGGATTACTTGATGGAATGCTTGGATTTACAGGTGGGGTTATGGTCGCAGCGAGTTTTTGGAGTTTGCTTGCGCCAGGAATTGCAATGAGTTCAGGAGAGGGATTTGTAAAAGTGATTCCGGCAGCTGTAGGGTTTGGTCTAGGCGCTTTATTTTTGTATGGCTTGGATAAATTTCTCCCCCATTTGCATATCAATTTTAAAGAAAGTGAAAAAGAAGGCGTGAAATCGCCATGGCACAGAACAACGCTTTTGGTTTTAGCCATTACCATGCATAATATTCCAGAGGGTTTGGCTGTTGGAGTTTTGTTTGGTGGAGTGGCTGCAGGAATTCCTGAAGCTACAATTGGTGGTGCAGTAGCATTAGCTTTGGGTATTGGAATTCAAAATTTTCCAGAGGGGATAGCCGTATCCATGCCACTTAGACGTCAAGGCATTAGCCGTTTTAAAAGTTTTTGGTATGGTCAATTGTCAGCTATTGTGGAGCCTATTGCAGCAGTAGTTGGTGCATTGGCAGTTACATTCTTTACGCCAATTTTACCCTATGCTTTGGCTTTCGCCGCTGGTGCAATGATTTTTGTAGTCGTAGAAGAAGTAATTCCTGAAACGCAACGTGACAAATATACTGATGTTGCTACTCTTGGATTTATTGGAGGTTTTATTGTAATGATGACACTCGATGTGGCCTTAGGCTAGCACTTACAGTTTCCGTCTCCACAATTTTTATCATGATTTTTGGAGCTTATTTTCTTTCGAAAAAGAAAGAGAATAGCACACAAGACTAATACACTAATAATAATTGTTTCGACAATTGTATTCAAACTATTATTTTAAAATTTGAAAGGCAATAAGTGCACAAATATAAGCAATTGTACTCATGCCAATGAGTTGTAAAATTGGCCATTTCCAACTCTTTGTTTCTCTTTTTACAATCGCTAAGGTACTCATACACTGCATGGCAAAAGCATAAAAAAGGAGTAGTGAAATACCAGAAGCAAATGTAAACACCTTACTGCCATCGGCGTAGGTTTCATTAGACATTTTTGTTTTTATGGTATCAATACTTTCATTTTCATTGGCACTACCAACACTATAAATGGTGGCCAAAGTCCCAACAAACACTTCTCTTGCAGCAAAAGATGCAACAAGTCCAATTCCAATTTTCCAATCGTAACCAAGAGGTTTGATAACGGGTTCGATAGTTTTTCCAATGATTCCAATATAAGAGTGCTCCAAGCGGTATGCTGCAACTTTATCCTCCAATTCAGTTTCTGAACTGTAGATATACTCTTTTGCTACAATTGATTCGGCATTTTTGAATTGTTGTCCTGGCCCATAAGACGCCAAAACCCATAAAATTATTGAAATAGCCAAAATAATTTTACCCGCCTCAAAAACAAAAGTTTTGGTTTTTTCAAAAACTGTTATGAAGACATTTTTCAACAGAGGCAGTTTGTAGTTTGGCATTTCAACTACAAAGAAGGTTTTGCGATTTGTTTTCATAACCCTGTCCAAAATATATGCTGAAAATACAGCCATTCCAAACCCAATAAGATACAACAACATAAGGGTTAGTGCTTGATAGCTTAACCCAAAAATATATCCTTCAGGAATGACTAAAGCAATAATGATGAGATATACAGGGAGTCGTGCCGAACATGTTGTAAAAGGTGTTACTAATATGGTAATGAGGCGCTCTTTCCAGTTTTCAATATTTCTAGTGGCCATAACGGCTGGAATCGCACAAGCTGTTCCAGAAATTAGCGGGACTAAGCTCTTTCCACTCAATCCAAATCGCCGCATAATACGATCCATCAAAAAGACCACACGACTCATGTATCCACTTTCTTCTAAAATGGAAATGAACAGAAATAAAAAGGCAATTTGGGGGATGAAAATCACAATACCACCAATTCCCGATACAATTCCTTCTGCAAACAAATTGGTGACTTTTCCTCCATTTGGAAAAGTATTTTTAACCCATTCTGCAAGTCCTGCAAAGGTGGTATCTATCAAATCCATTGGGAAGGTTGCCCAATCATAAATGGCTTGAAAAATGGTAAGTAATATGATAAAGAAAATGACATATCCCCAAATTTTGTGTGTCAAAACTCTGTCGAATTTACTTCTTAAATCACGTGCTTTTGAGCGGTCAATATTTTGCCCTTCTTTAAGAACATTATTTATGAATTGATACCGCTTAATGGCTTCTTTTTGTTGAAGTCTTTTTAGCTCAGACGATGATTTAGTTTTAAATTCTGAAACATCGATTTCCTGTCGAGTAACTTTTCCAAAATTTACATCTTGAGTAATAACTACCCAAAGTTTGTACAAATCTTGATTTGGAAATGCTTTTTTTAAGCGCTCAAAATAAACTGGCTCAATAGTGGAGGCATCTAAACATTGTTGAGTGGGTAGTGTTTTATAGTTTTCAATAAGAGATTTAAGCTCCTGAATTCCACTATTTTTTCGAGTACTTACCAAAGCAATTTTGGTGTGCAATCGTTTTTCTAATACTTCAATATCTAATGAAATACCTTTTCGTTCCATAACATCGCTCATGTTGATCACGAGAATGGTTGGAATTTTCAAATCTTTTACTTGTGTAAAAAGAAGGAGGTTTCGTTTTAAATTTTCAACATCACTTACAATTACTGCGACATCTGGGTGGTCTTTATCGTTTTTATTGAGTAATAATTCTATAACCACATTTTCGTCCAATGAAGAAGCATTTAAGCTATAGGTTCCAGGGAGATCCAAAATATGTGCTTTAACGCCTCTTGATAATCTGCAAACCCCTTGTTTTTTGTCAACAGTAATACCAGGATAATTTCCCACTTTTTGATTCAGTCCAGTAAGGGCATTGAATACAGAAGTTTTACCTGTATTTGGATTTCCAATAAGCGCAACATTTAATTGTTTACTCATTGGTTTTTTCTATAATTATTAAGGCTGCAGTTTCTTTACGTATGGCCAAATAGCTGTCATTTACATTGAGGTACATAGGGTCCGAAAATGGCGCCAACTGAAGAAGTTTTACCTTATTGCCTGGCAAGCATCCCATCTCCAAAAGTTTAAGAGGGATGTCTCTTGATGAACTATCGGTAATAATTCCTTGTTCACCTTTTTTAAGATCGGCAATGGTTATACTCACGCTTATTTAGATTCGTTTTAAAGAAGCAAAAGTAATAAAAAGATTAGTTATTGTAGCTTGCTTTTAACACTTTTATATCATCTAAAAGTTTTTTGATTGCCTTGGGATTAGTGCCATCATAAAATCCTCGTATTTGTTTTTTTTTGTCAATAAGCATAAAATTCTCGGTGTGAATCATATCATAAGGGCCGCCATCACCATTGGTTTTTACGGCCAAATAAGACATTCTTGCAAGATCATAAATTTGCTTTTTATCACCAGTTACCAAATTCCATTTGCTTGAGTTTACAAATTTCTTTTTGGCGTAGCGTTTTAATTGTGCAATGCTATCAATCTCTGGAGTGACTGTGTGAGACAATAGCAAAATTTCTGGATCAGAAATGGTTTGTTTTTGAATCTCATACATATGGTCTGTCATAATAGGGCAAATGGTTTGGCAGGTTGTAAAAAAGAAATCGGCGATATAAATTTTATCCTTATAAAACTCTTGAGTTATTGTATCTCCATTTTGATTAATTAAACTAAAATTGGCAATGGTATGATACTTTTTTTTGTGTTGAATTGTACTGTCTACCAATTCAAAATTTACTTGTGCAGGTTGATATATTGGGAGAACTTTGTTAGGCTTTAATATGTTGTAAAAAGTAGTGATAATGATTACCGATAGCACTACCATTGTAGTCATAAAAAGTTTATATTTTTTAAGAAATGCAGTCATACTTTTTAAGTCAAATGCAAAGGTACAACATAATCTGTAAAATGTAATTATACCCTATCAAAAATGTGATTTTGACAAGGTTTTGTTACTAACACGAAAACCGCTACATTTGTTCCCCTAATTATATCATACAACCATGGAATTTGTAATCAAAATCTCTCAGTTTTTATTAAGTCTATCTCTTCTCATTGTTTTGCACGAATTGGGGCATTTTATCCCCGCTAAATTGTTCAAGACTAGAGTCGAAAAATTTTACTTATTCTTTGATGTAAAATATTCATTATTTAAAAAGAAAATAGGCGAGACGGTATATGGCATAGGGTGGTTACCTTTGGGCGGTTATGTCAAAATTGCTGGAATGATAGATGAAACTATGGACACCAAGCAAATGCAACAAGATCCACAGCCATGGGAGTTTCGATCCAAACCCTCATGGCAACGTTTAATCATTATGTTAGGTGGTGTGACGGTAAATTTTATTTTGGCTGCTGTAATTTATATTTTGATGGCGTTTGCCTATGGTTCCGTAGACATAAACGCCAACAGCATTCGTGGGGGATATGCTATTTCCAATGATGTTCTAAAAGAGATTGGACTAGAGAATGGCGATAAAATTTTGGCTATAAATGATCATAAAATTGAATATTTCTCTGATATACGCAAGTATATTTTGGAGGCGCAGACCATGACGATTGAGCGTAATGGTTCTCAGCAAACCATTGATTTTCCAGTTGATTTTTTAGGGCAATTAAGCGCTAGCAAATCAAAAGGACTCGTCGATTTAAGAGAACCTTTTATTTTTAGCTCATTTCAAGACAATTCAATGAATGCTGGTATAGATCTTCAAAATGGCGATGTTTTAAAAACGATTAATGGACAAAAAGCAGAATTTTTTGATGAGGTAACACCATTACTAGAAACTTATAAAAATCAAAATTTAAGTATAGAGTTGGAGCGCAATGGTGTTTTAATCTCTCGTGAAGTTCGTGTTTCAAATGAAGGTACATTAGGAGTTATTACTACAAAATCTATGAAAGCGCTTGCGTCTGCAGGGTATTTTGATATCATTCGAAAAGAATATGGAATTGGAGAAAGTGTAGGCGTTGGTTTAGATCGCTTTGTATCTCAAATTTCATCGTATTGGATGCAGTTGAAACTCATTTTTTCGCCTAGTACAGGAGCCTATAAAGGGGTTGGGGGCTTTAAAGCGATTTTTGATATTTTTCCAGACACATGGAGCTGGGAGACCTTTTGGAGGATTACGGCCTTTTTATCCATTATGTTGGGGGTTTTAAATTTATTACCGATCCCTGCGCTCGATGGAGGCCATGTCATGTTTTTGCTTTATGAAATGGTTAGTGGACGTAAGCCAGGCGATAAGTTTATGGAGTATGCCCAGACGGTTGGATTTTTTATCTTAATTGCCTTGGTGTTGTTCGCCAATGGGAATGATATATTTAAGGCGATATTTGGATAATTATTTTTAGTTTTCTATTTGTGTAAATTAAAAAATGCTATATATTTGCGCTCGCGCAAGCGAAAAACATTCCTCCTTAGCTCAGTTGGTTAGAGCATCTGACTGTTAATCAGAGGGTCCTTGGTTCGAGCCCAAGAGGAGGAGCCACTCTGGACAAGCCATCAGAAATGATGGCTTTTTCTTTGTCCATCAGTGAGTTAGGGTAGTTGCATCTTTTCTTTTTTCCATCACGACTTTTTCAGAGAATATTCAACCATCCACCCTTTCAACCTATGTATCTGTCAAGATTA
>JAQCDS010000007.1 GCA_027620655.1 Bacteroidota bacterium
GTGCAGATATACGTTGTCTTCTTTTAGTTAACAAAAAGTCTACAGTATTCCCTTCTTTATCAACTGCTCTGTATAAATATCTCCACTCACCCTTTACCTTAATATAGGTTTCATCTAGTCTCCACCTTTTTCCAACTAATTTTTTTCTCTTTCTGAATTGTTGTTCTACAAGGGGTGTGAATTTGAATACCCAGCGTTGAATAGTAGCATGATCCACTTTGACTCCTCTGATAGATAAAAGTTCTTCTACATCTCTATAGCTAAGACTAAACCTTAATTTGAAGTAAACAGCTTGTAATATGATTGCTTTAGGAAAACAGTGACCTTTGAACATCTTTTTGTTGTAAATATAAAAAAATAAAATTTTTCATTACATTAGATGCGACAGAACCAATGTTTTATAGCTTAATGAAACGTTTTGTAACATTATTACTACCATTACTCACTTTAATCAAATAAACACCCTGACTTAATAAACTTACATCTATTTCATTAGCATTTGATACAGTTTTCACAAGCTGACCAATTAAGGAATAAATTTCAATGAAATAGGCCTCTGAATCTCCTTCAATATAAAGCATATTTTGAACAGGGTTTGGATAGATTATAACATCTGAAGCCTCCCCACCATTACTAGTGTCATTTACAGCTTTTGGACTTCCATTTGTATTGATGCAATTCCAATTTTCTGGTAATGAATTGTCTAAACCTGGAGAAATTAATTCTAATGTGTTTCCGGTTCCATTTGCACAACTTGGCCAGGGTTGATCAAAAGTGTAATAAACTTCATCCATGAGTTTGTCCCAAGGATTAAACAATCGAACAGCATCTGTTTGGCCAAATCCAAAGCTCAATTCCCCTATATGTGGAATGTTTGGAAATACGCTAACGAAGTTCATTACATTTTTGACAATAACCAAATATCCATAACCCTCTATTTGTGTGCCCTCAGGTATTACAAATACATGATTATCAGTATCATCTTTTATTTTCCAATTTGAAAGATCAATTGAAGTTGGTTGTGAGTTATACAGTTCAATCCAATCACTAGGGTTAAATGCATCACTTGAATTGTAATTAATTTCGTTGATAACCACTTGTGATTTGACTTTAATAGGGACACTTTCGTTGTATGTACAAATTTCTGATTCATCTTTAACAATGACATTGTAAGTTCCTACAGCTAAGTCTAAAAACACATTATTAGTATCAAAATTTTGCCCCCCGTCAATACTATACAAATATGGACCTACTCCAGATGTTGGATTAATGGATATTGATCCATCTGCCGAAACAACAGAAGAAACTTCTGTTGCTATAATATCAACTGTATTAAATTCACAGGCTTGAATTGTAAAGGTCTCCTCAAAAGAACAAAGACCTTGCGAATCTACAACAACAATATCATAATTATCTGGGGCTAAATTGTCAAATGAATTAGAGTCTGAAAATGTTTGTCCTCCATCAATACTATATTGAAAAGGACTTAATCCAGATGATGTATAAATTCTAATAACTCCGTCATTTGAAAAAGGTGAAGAGGCGTGAGTTATATTAACATCAGCTTCTATAGAACAACCTGTTCCATCGGGGCAAAAGACTTCTTGTACTTCATATTCAAATTCTCCAGTATTGGTTAAAATAACATTGCCATTGGAATCAAGAATACTAAAATCCCCTTCTCCATAGCCACAGCAAATTCCATCGCCATAAGAATCGTAAAAATATAGTGTGAAACATGAACTGTAATCAAGACAAATATCTTCACTATAAAAATCCATTCCACCTTGCAATGAACCTGTATTTACAATTTGATTTGCTCCTTCATCATAGAGTTTCCAAGAGGTTTCTTGAGGATAATTATCAGCATTAATGACTAGGGTTACAATATCATATTGTGAGTCTAAATTTGTGGTTGTAAAATCAGAATTATTGCTAGAATTTTCATCAATTTCATTGTTGATTTGTAATAAATTTAAAGTAATGTTGTTATCGTTTTGTTGAAGATTATCATCTATATTAATAATAAATTCGCCTTGTTCTTGAAAAGGTATATTGACCGATTGATTAATAATATCAACTACAACTTCATTCACAACAACCTCAATTTTTACATTTGTTACAGTTGTTTCGCCTTGGTTTGATATGATTGTGTTTACCTCAACCTCTTCATCACAAACTACAGCAAGATCACCAATTGAAAGTGCTCCATCCAATGCATGCACTTTACTTACAATAACACTCAAAGAATCGTTGTTTTCATACTCATCAAGTATGTGATTTACATTTATAGTAATATTATAATCTCCAATAGTTGAAAAATCATGAGGTACTGAAAATTGAAAATCCGATGCACTAAAAGGTGGAATTGTTTGAGAAATTGTAAGTGTTTCGACGGGTTGATCGTTTATCAATAGTTCAATTTCGAAATCACTCATATCATTAAGACCAAAATTGGTGATTGTAGCAGTTACTAACTCACTGTTTCCTAAGGTAGAAGACGAAAGAGGTTCAACAATTGCTGATACACCCAAATCATAATCACCATTGATATCTGCCCAAAATGAAACCCATGGTCTTGCTTGCTTTATGGCCAATTGATCCTGTGCCGTTACCTTATACTCGATATCCATTCCAAAACCTTCTGCACCCACAACATCGTATAGGATCGAAAATTCATCATGAATAGTCGTTAAATATTCCCGCATTTGATCGAGGTATACTTGATCCATGACCAATTCACCTGGGTTGACTAAATTGGATAATCTTAATACAAGATACCCTCCGCCTTGCGATGGATTTTGATACAATAAAATTTCCTCTGGTACCGAATTTGGATCAGGATTTGTAATCAATGACTCTCCTACTTGTGTGTTCAAATAAAATGTATCTTCTGTCTTATAAATTGGATCGATACTTATCCCCACACCATTTGATTTTTCGTCTTGAAAATTGGGATGACACAAGACACCCATAGCCGCCATAAAATGATCAATCCGATAAAAATCTCGCTCTTCATAGGCTCTAAAATTCCACATACTCGCATAAACCTGTTTTATAGATTTCGAGATATGTCCTTCGTCAAGATACTGAGTTTTGGAGGTATATAATCCTGCACCACTAAACCCAGGTAAATCTTCATTGTTAGTGCTTGAACGGCATCTTACTGCAGTACCCTCTGGAAAATTGTTATGCATAGCTTGTAAATCTTCCATCATCCATTGTGGCATAGGAGCATCTTTTATATCTCTTCTAAAATCTTTTAGCCGTTCAGTTCTAAAAATGATATCATTTTGAAACACAGGATTATTGATCATTACTTGTGCTTCTTCATAAAAATTATTGAACTGCATGAATTCATCATAATAATAAAACGGAATTCCAAAACCATCAGGAATTGTACCTTCTGGAAAATCAAATGATTTCATGGTGGCAACGTTAGAACACTTTGCACCAAAAGAAGTGGACATTCCAAAATTGATGTCTTCTAAAGGCATAATTTCAGTAATACTTAAATCTCTAATGGGGATTTGTGGCTCTGTTGGTCTAAGATCTTCATACCAATTATTGACCTCAGTTAAAGTCGCTTCTCTTATCTCAAACTGGTCATTTTCAACCTTATAATAAATGTAATTACCTAGTAAATTTGCAATTGAATCAATGGCCAAAGGTTCTGCGATGTAGGCATTTGGAACATTGTCTTGTATGGCTCTCAAATTGACATGTGACAATGGGGTTTGTATCACAGAGGTTATGATTCCTCCTACTCTTGGTAATGAATTTGGAAGTGCATCATAAAGAACAATATCACGGCTTCCTGGTGTTTCATTTAAATCCTGCATATGCTTAAAAAAACCATAGCCTTCTGCTTCATGAAAAGGAATATAATTCACTTCTGCAAAAACATCAGATTCTAAAGCCACTTCAATTCTTGAGCCTTCAAAATCCTCTGCATAGTTGTTAAGATGATTATTTTCAGAAGATTGCCCAATAAAATGGTTCATATTATTTTGAAGAAATGGCATATTAGCCACCAATAATTCATATGTTCTTTGTGTTGCCTCAAAGTTGTAAGCATTTCCAAAAGAAAAATTAAAAGAATAACTACCTATACTACCGTTTGGAAGAATGTCATTTGGGTTAAAAACAATTTCTCCAGAACTATCATCTCCTGTAACAGACGCTCCAATACCACTCCAAAAACTTGCATGAATGATATAGGTATTACTGTTGATAAAGTAGACCTTTGGCTCTGGGGTATCTCGATCAAGTATTCCAAACTTTACATACAACTGGTCATCCAAAAAAGGTGCCCATCCAACATTTTGTACGGTTGCCAAATCCATAAAGGTTTCAGCATCTGGGATAGAAGTTGAGCCGTGTATAAAATCAATAGGAGCAGCAAAGTTAAAAGGTGCATCTGTAGGCATATTATTAAACTCTATGAGATCATCTATACCGTCTCCATCGTAATCATCTGGAGATGCAATATCATGTTCTGTGATAGAATAGTTCTCCAAAGGATATGCTCCTGCAGGTTCAGTAATAACCATCGTTCCATCAACACCAATTGTCATTGAAGTTGCCCAATTGTAAGTTGGACTATGTTGTGCATGAAGGATATAATATTTATCTGCTTGGCCTTGAATAGATAATTGCACTTGACCAAGACCATTTATTGAATAATTATCAATTGTAACAGTTTGGGAAAAAGAAAAATTATAGACAGAAATTGAACAAAGAATCAGTAAAAAAATTCTTTTTATCATTAAAAATGCATATTAAATTGGTTTCTAATTCACTAATATACAAATGTTTAGCGTGTTATTTTCAGTATTTTAAAAAAATGTTTTTACCCTCTGAAGTAAAAAATCATGTAAATCAATCAATACAATCTAAAGGCATGTGTAATAAATGAAGTCGAGCTTTATCGTTATAAATAACAACTTGATAAATACGATCATAAATATCTGAATCGTAAGCTTCTAAATTTTCATTATTTAAAAGACCTGCCAAAACTCCAGTCGTATTGCTATGTCCAACAACAAGTGCGTTTTGCTTACGGTCTAATAATAATTCTGAAAATTCTTTAAGATGCTCTGCATTGTAATTCTCAATTCCTAATTCTTTGGCAGTAGCAGTTGGCATCGCAGTAGTTGTGGTTCTAATATAGTCTGTACTGTAAATGACTTCTAGAGGCACATCCTTGAAAAAACGTCTTAGGTTCTCCGACCTAATCTGACCGCATTCAGAGAGTGGTGGATTTGAAGAATTATTGGATTCTAAATCTTTTTCTGAATGTCTTACCAAATAAATCGTAAATATGTCATCGTGGTTTTGAGCATTGGCATCTTCCCCACCTGAGCAAGTAAAAATTAAAAAAACAAAAAGAAAAATGAGGTTTTTCACAAGTGATTTTCAATTTATATTATAAAATAAATTTAATGTTTTTTTATGACCTTAAATATATATGGTAAATTATTTTTTATAAATTTGTCACAATCCCAAGATAAATAATGAAAAACGAATTGAACACCTTAAAAAAAATAACAGCAAATTTATTGTTTGTTGTTTTGATATTTCCAACTGTTTTTAACTTCCTTCATCACTTTAGTGAACATCATCATATAGAATGTTCAGAAAACAAATCACACATTCATCAATCTATATCCAATTGTGATGTTTGTGACTTTAATTTGTTATCATTCAATTATGATATCAATATTGATACTGAACTACAAACAATAGAAATTTATGAAGAGGTCAATATAATCTTTACCTCTTTAAAATTTCGCTCTTTTAACATAACTCATAAACAGCTTCGCGCACCTCCTATTTTTTCATAACACCCACTCCCCTTTTTTTAAGTTAATGAAGAAATATGATGTGCAACTATGCTTTAGCTATCTTGCTGGTATGCAATTATTTAGCTATATCTCAAAATTGTAAATACACCCTATCGGGTAAGGTTTTAGACTTACATGATAGCTCCGTTTTATCTGGAGCTACCCTTGTTGTGGCTGAAACTGAATCGATGACTCAAACCTCTCTTGATGGTGATTATACAATTTTAAACTTATGCGAAAACACAACATATAGTATTAAAATTTTGCATTCGTCTTGTGAGACAAAAACATTTTATGTTAAAATATCAGAAGACACTCAAAGAGATTTTAAGCTAGAGCATCATTTAGAAGAACTCAATGAGATTATTTTGGAAGGAAAGGCTTACGAAAATAACACCAATACTACACTTGAAAATAATGTTTCAAATGAAACACTAGAACGCTACAGTACTGGTGCTTTAGGCGATGCGCTCAACAGTTTAAGTGGTGTATCTTCATTAAATAAAGGAAATGGGATTGTAAAACCCATTGTGAATGGTTTGCATAGTAGCCGCATTATTATGGTGAATAATGGCGTAAGAATGCAAGACCAAGAATGGGGAGCAGAACATGCACCAAATATTGATATCAACTCAGTGGGCAGACTAACACTCATAAAAAGTGCCAGCGCGCTACAATATGGTGGAGACGCCATGGGTGGCGTAATAATTGCAGAGGCCCTAAAAGTGCCTGTTAAAGACAGTTTATATGGCAAGACCATGACTTCAGTAGCTTCCAATGGAAGAGGCGGAATATTAACTTCAAATTTGACTAAAAGCTATTCTAGTGGCTGGTTTGGTACAGCTCAAGGTACAGTAAAACGCTTTGGAGATTTTGAAGCCGCAGATTATATTTTAAGTAACACAGGACTGATTGAACAAAATGCATCATTGCATCTTGGTCTTAATAAATTCAATTATGGATTTGAAGGCTATTTTTCATTTTTCAGCAACAAAATTGGCATTTTGCGGGCTTCTCACTTACATGGTGCTGCCGATCAAGTTCGTGCATTTGAAAGTAATACACCATTAATTATTAATGATTTTACTTATAATATTGAAGCACCACGACAAAATGTTAAACATCAACTGGCCAGAATAAAAGGGTTTAAAACTTTTGAAAATTTTGGCATATTGAGTTTACAGTATGATTATCAACAAAACAATCGGCTTGAATTTGACATCAGAAGAGGAGATGACAGAGATAAAGCTGCAATGGATTTAAAACTCAAAACGCATACGCTACTACTTGATTATGAAAATGATTTTGAACGTCAATTGGACTTAAAATCAGGTTTAATGGCACGCTATCAAAATAATTTTGCAAATCCAAATACAGGTGTACGTAGGCTAATTCCCGATTATGATAAATACGAATTAGGTATTTATCTTTTAGGAAATTTTACTCTAGATGATCGATGGTTAGTAGAAGCAGGTGCTCGATTTGATTATACTCATTTAGATGCTTATAAATTCTACCGAACGTCTTTTTGGGAAGATCGAAATTATGATGTTTTATATCCACATATTGTCATTGAAGATCTTGGTACGCAAGTATTGGCGAATCCGAATTTAAAATTCCATAACGCCTCTGCTACAGCAGGTTTGAAATATACTTTTAAGGACAACTACCAACTGTTTTTAAATTATGCTTTAGCCTCACGTGCACCAAATCCTTCCGAGCTTTTTAGTGAAGGCCTACACCACTCTGGCGCTCGAATAGAGCTAGGTGATTTGAGTTTTAATTCTGAAGTGGGACACAAAGTATCTGTTACATTTCAACGCGATCATGATACATTTAGTTTTTCAATAAATCCATATGTAAATACAATTTCTGATTTTATAATCATTGAACCCACAAAAGTTTTAGAAACAATTCGTGGAAATTTTCAGGTTTGGGAATATAGACAAACAAATGCTCAATTACTTGGAGTTGATATTGATGTCGCTTATAAATTTACAGATAAACTAAATTTTACACATCAATTATCCATTGTTAAAGGTTATGATCGTAGTAAAGATTTACCATTAATTAGCATGCCTCCAATCTCTACTAAAAATGAAATTTCATTTGAACATCCAAAATTTCACAATTTAAAACTCGCGCTACAAAGCGAATATGTTTTTGCACAAAATGAATACCCCGATAATAATTTTGAGGTATATGTTCCAGAAACAGAAACTACAGAACTTTTGGATATAAGCTCAACACCAAGCGCTTATCATTTGCTAAATTTTAATTCTAGTATAGATTTCGAAATTACCAAAACGTCACTCCTAACCGTAGGATTAGGAATTACAAATATTTTGAATACTTCCTACAGAAACTACTTAAATCTTCAGCGCTTTTATGCCGATGATTTAGGTAGAAATTTTTTATTAAATCTAAAATTTAAATATTAATTATTAAATACAAAAACAATGAAAAAATCAATCTTTTTAATCCCACTTTTAATCCTAGCCTTAATTTTTACAGGATGTTCTGATGATGATGACACAACTCCAGAGCCTGTAAATGAGGAAGAATTAATTACAACAATGACAGTAACTCTATCTCCAGTTGGTGGAGGATCAGACATCATTCTTAAAACTGTTGATATGGACGGTGATGGTGGAAATGAACCAGTAATTACCGTTAATGGAGTTACTGGTAACGAAGTTAGTTTAACTGTTGGAACATCTTATGAAGGTTCTATAGAGCTATTAAACGAGAGTGAGGATCCTGCTGAAGACATTACAGAAGAGGTTCAAGAAGAGGCTGAGGAACACCAGTTTTTCTATACTGCAAGTAGTAGTCTAGATGTAACTACAAGTTACGAAGATGAGGACGGAGACGGAAACCCTATTGGTGTCGATTTTACACTAGAAGCCAATGAAGCAAGTTCTGGAGATCTTACATTTACACTACGTCATGAGCCCAACAAATCAGCGGCTGGTGTTAGTAATGGTGACATTACAAATGCAGGAGGTGAAACGGATATAACTGAAACTTTTTCGGTGACTATTGAACCGTAAATTTTTGAATTATTTGAATAAAAAAGCCCAACGCTATGTGTTGGGCTTTTTTAATGGAAACAACATTATTTCAAAATAAGTTTTTCAGTAATTGCTTTGTTATTTGTATTTAATCTTACATAATACATTCCTTTTGAGGAATTTAATTCAATATTAGGGTTTAATCTTAAATTTCTATCTTTTTCATAAAAAACAAGTTTCCCTAAGACATCAAAAATTTTAATAGTAACCAATTCACTAGTATTCCATTTTATGGTAAATATTCCATTTGTTGGATTTGGAAATAGAGTAAAACTATCTGCACTAAAATCATTAAGTCCAGCTGTTGAAGGATTAAATAAATTGACGCGCCAAAGCCCACGCCCATAAGTTCCTGCATAAAGCTTATCATCTGCAGTATTAACTTCAAGTTCGTTTACAATGACATTAGGTAGAGCAGTACTATACGGCTCCCATGAAGTGGTATTTTCAAGAAGATAATAAACACCGTAATTCATTCCCAGATACAATACATCCTCTCCAAATGTTGTATCCCAAACCAATGCTAAAGCACTAAAATCTGGTAAATCATAAAGTGCAGTTACCCATGTATTTCCACCATCGCTTGAAGTATATACTTTTGATGATGAAGTTGTGGCTACCGCAATTTTGTTGGGATTTGTAGGATGAATAGCAATTGAATTTATACTTCCTGAAAAACTAGTGAGCTGTTGCCATAAGGTTAAACCGCCATCTGTTGTTCGATAAAGAAGACCTCCATAGGCAGCATACATTATTTGATTATTGGATTGAGCAATTTTTAAATGGTTTAAATTTGTACCAAAATCTTGTGAAACAGAATTCCAAGTACTCCCACCATCTATTGATTTGTAAACCTGACTGTAGCCCGTATATATTGTGTTAAGGGCAATAGGATCTTGCTCAAAAGGTGTTACCCAATTTCCCGATTGTCCAAAACCAATACCTTGGTATGAGTCCCCTTGATTAGTGGACTTATACAAACTACCAAGTTGTGATGTGCCATAAAGTATATTTGAATCTGAATGATCCACAAAAGTTTCCATTCCATCAGCACCCAACCAATCATACCATTGTGTATCGGTTCTATACAATGATGTTCCATTGTCTTGAGACCCCCCAGAAACAATAACTGGATTGGTTTGACTAATGCCTATTTTATAAAATTGACGTATTCCTAGACCTGAAGACAAATCCGTATAATAGGCACTACTTACATTTAAGGGGTCATTAGCTACAAATATACCGCCATCGCTACCAACAAAAATCTTATTATTTCTATAAATCATAATATCGATATCGGCATGGCAATATCCAATATTTTGATTGGCAGCATTTTGGGGTACCCATTGAGAAGTAATATTAAAATTTGTACCTCCATCTGTGGAACGCCACGATAGAATTCCTGCAATATGAACATCATTTGCATCATTAGGATTTACAATGACATCCATGTCCCTTGGAGCTTGACCACGGTCATCACTAGCCGTAGAGCTGTATCCAAAATAGTTTTTCCCTGTATGATCCAATTTAATAAAATTATCTCCACCATCGATTGATTTATAAAATCCACCAAATCTCCCAGATGACTCTTCTAAAAGATAAACAACATTTGGGTTATCGGAGGAAACACCAATCATTTTTGCTCCTGTACCAAAATTATTAACATTTGGACCCTGATCAAAATTATCAGAAAAAACTACTCCTAAGTTAATATCCTCAACTGAGACATCGTCTAGTGTTAAACCTCTTCCATAGTTTGACTTGCCCTCAAATGCAACATAGTAATCTGCTGTTGGACTAGGTAAACTAATTTGAACATCTTGCCAAGAAGCTGATTCAGCGGTAAAATGTACAAGTTCTATCCAGTTTTCATTAATTCCAGTTTTATACAATATTTTAAGTTCATCAATATCTAACTCCCAATTCACATTGGAATACGAAAATTTCAGCTTAGGTAGAGCACTGCCACTGAGATCTAATTGAGGTGAGATTAATCTTGTAATAGGAGCAGAAAAATCGGGTTGATAAAAAATGGCTAAATAATTACCACTTTGAGCAGAAACCGAATTATTTTGATTTGCAGTAGCTTTAATCCAATCTGTATTTCCTGAAACATAATCTTGTGTCCAAGACGTTAAAGAATTATCGGATTGTATTATTTGAAAAACATTTCCACCGTCAGTAGACTTGAAAAACAAATTACCACTCGCATAAACTGTATTGTAATCACCTGGTTTAAATTCTATATCAAAACCTGTGCTAGCCTCTGAATGAATTAGAGACCAACTAACTCCTGCATCAGTAGATTTAAAAATACCTCCATTTTGTGCCGAGCAGTACATTTTGTTGGTATTTGTGGGATCAATTAAAATTTTATTGACATCTCCTCCCCCAATGTCAGCAAGTTGATTCCAAGTCGCACCGCTATCTGTTGATTTAAAAATAACTCCTGAACTTGTTCCCCAAAAATAATTGTTTGCATTTGTTGGATCAATCGCTAGTGAGTAAACAACAATATTCGATAAATTATCCGTAAGGACAGACCATGTACTACCACCATCTGTAGACTTCCAAACACCACCCGTTTGTGATCCTACTATAATGTGATTATCGTTGTCCTCTTCAAAGGCTATACTGGTAATTCTTCCAACACCTGGATTCCATCCGCTAGTTTGATTCCAATTGGTAGGACCTAAATCTTCCCAACTTGCAACAGAGCTCATTCTACTATTTTGCTGTAAAAAGTTGCGTTCTGCATTATAACTTTCAAGGATATTATAGTAGTAATCTGGACTTTTTAAAAATCCACTTTCATCTTGCATACGAAGGGCGTTATATTCCCAACGCTTGTAAATTTTATAGCCTGTTCCTCTGCCTTTGTCCGAAGATGCAAAATATAATTCTGCTGAATTTTGAATTTCTTGAACTGTATAGTTCCCAGAACTTATCATTTTTTTGTAATCTTGACTAGTACCTATAAAGAATAATAGGGACGCAACAATTTGTAATATTGTTTTCATTTAAATTAAATTGGTTAAAAAAAATTAAAATAAAACTTATTGAAAGGTAAATATTATTTTTTATTCCATGCGGTTAGTTTTATAATTTTATGAAAAATATCCGTATTATCATAAATACCAAAAAATAGTTCTGCACCCGGACCATAAGCAAAAACTGGAATCAAAGTTGCTGAGTGTCCACCCGTTGAAAATTTTGGATCTAACGTAGTATAACTACTGTATATATTTCCGTCTTTTGTAGTATAATTTTCTCCAGCCAAGGTAAAACCTCCTGTTTCGTGATCAGAAGTTACAATAACCAACGTTTCACCATCTTGTTCAGCAAAATCTAATACACGCCCAATAGTTTCGTCAAAATCTATAAGTTCTGAAATAAGATAGTCTGTATCATTATCGTGACCAGCCCAATCAATTTGTGAACCTTCTGACATTAAAAAAAATGGGGTGTTATTTTGATGTAAAAAATCAATACCCAATAATGTTGCTTTAGACAAAAAGTCTCCTCTGCCCTCAATCATTTTTGGCATACCATCATCACTAAGCAAAAACCCTTGTTTTTTATGTGATTTTATCACATCAAATGTGGTTAATCCTAGTGTGTCTATGCCAAATCCATTTGATTTTAGCACTTCGTATAGATTATTGTTATCCAATCTATTTTTAAAGAATTTTTTTCCGCCTCCAGCAAAATAATCAATCTCAGAATTTGAAAGTTGCAATGCAATTTTCTGCTCATAATCTCTATCTACAACGTGTGCATAAAAACTTGCTGGTGTGGCATGAGTAATTGACGATGTCGCAACTATTCCTGCTTTAACACCTTTTTTTGAAGCCATCTCTATAATATTCTCAACAGTTGTAGAATCTTCTAAAATACCAATACCACCATTATAGGTCTTTTCTCCAGTTGAAAATGCAGTTCCACTTGCTGCAGAATCTGGAATATATTCTTTTGAGGAGTGTGTTGTAATAAGACCAATGTGCTCAAAACGTGAATAATTAACCTCAGAATTTTTATAATAATATGCTGCAGAAATTTGAGATAATCCCGTACCATCACTGATTAGAAGAATGACATTTTTTGGGACTTTGGTGTTTGATTTATATGATTTTTTATTGACACAACCTGAAAATAAAAATAACACCAAAAGAGGTAGGAAAAAAAATTTATTCATGGCTTATAATTGTATTCAAAGGTATGTTTTTATTGAGAAAAAATAGAAATTATTATTACAAAAAATAAAAATTGTATTAAATTTGATAAACTAACTAAACTAAATTTAACTTCTAATTGCCAACTTCTAATAATTATCTCAAAAACATCTGTTTTAATTTTTTAAAATAATTTTAAACAATGCTTCAATCTAAATTGTTTGAAGAGTCGTTGATTTTTGAGGTTTACTAATTGTGCCAATTATTATTTTCTAATTATGAAATATCTTTTCACATTTTTTTTATTTCTTTTTTCATTTATTTCTATTGATGCTCAATTAGGGTTTTGCAATGGAAATTCTGGTACTCCGCTTTTTGTTGAAGACTTTGGAACTGGAATTGGCAGTGTCCCTCTACCAAACGGAACTACAACCTATTTGTATTCTTCTGGTTTTCCAAATGATAGTTTTTACACTGTAAGAAATGGTACTTTTGGAAATCCATATGATTGGCAAGAAATTGATGACCATACACCCAACGATAGTAACGGAAGATTTCTTATTGTAAATGCAGATTTTACAGCGGGAGAATTTTATAAAACAACTGTAACTGGATTATGCGAATTTACGACTTATGAATTTTCGGCATGGCTATTGAATTTATTAAAAGTACCTGGATTTTGCGTTGATTTGGGAATCGAAATTCCAATTAATGTCAAATTTCAAATATGGGATAGCACCGAAACTACACTTATAGCAAGTGGCGATACTGGAGATATTTATGCAACAGCAGCTCCTACATGGGGTGAGTATGGTTTAGTTTTTCAAACTCTAGAAAATCAACAATCTGTTGTCTTAAAAATGCTCAACAATGGAGGTGGTGGCTGTGGAAATGACTTAGTTATAGATGATATTGAATTCAAAACTTGTGGAGATAATATAGTGGTAGCGGATGAATCAGGTGATACTTCTGTAACAATTTGTAATAGCGAAATACCATATGCCACAACCTTAAATTCCACTCCAGATTTTTCAGTTTTTACTTCTCATTTCTTTCAATGGCAAGAAAGTGCCGATGGTATAACGTGGCAAGATATTGCTGGAGAAACAAACCAAAGTATAAATCTTAATATTACATTTGAAGGATTTTATAGAACAAAAGTTTCTGAATTTTCAGATAACCTATCAAATGAACAATGTGTATTATTTTCAGATTTATTTCAAATCACAATCAATCCAAATCCCCCTGCGCCTAATAGCAATGGAGATGTTACTTTTGATTGTAGTTTAAATGAAGCCATTTTATCTGTAACCTCAACTTCAAATACTAGCGTCAACTGGTATGATGCTGCTTCAGATGGGCAACTTTTACAAGCAAACAGTTTGACCTATACTGCCAATGCTGTTGGCACTTATTATGCGGAAACAATCGATAACATTACAGGTTGTGTTTCTACAACAAGAACAGCTGTAATTACCGAAACAAATACTCCTGCACCAACAGCAGATACCCCACAAACTTTTTGCAATTCAGTTCTTTTACAAGAACTCCAAACCGATGGTGAGAATATTAAATTTTATGCCGATCAATCAGGAGACACCTTGCTTGATGATACTACTGAAATTAGTGATGATACCACAGTTTATATTACTCAAACTATAGGTGACTGTGAAAGTCAAGGTTTAATTGCTGTAGAAATTATTATTGAAAACCCAACCATTTATACAGATAATTTTGAAATCCTATATTGCCAAAGCAGTAGCCCATCAGTTAATTTATTTGATGCTTCTAATGTATTTCTAGGGGATGATTTTATCGGCTTTTTCAATTCTCTTGTTGATATAGAAAATTTTGAAAATATAATCGATAATCCTAATGATTTTGAAGTTAACTCAGAAAATCAATTGGTTTATGGAACTATTGAAGGTGATATTTGTTATGAAGTTTATCCAATTCTTTTAGTTTCAGAAAATTGTGATCTTATTATTCCTCAAGCCATCTCACCAAACAATGATGGACTTAATGATGTCTTTCAAATTCAAAATCTTTATGGCATACACTTGAATCACTCTTTGAAAATTTTCAACCGCTATGGTGTATGTATTTTTGAGGGCAACAATAATCGAAAGTGGGATGGAACATCCAAAGAGGGTGATTTAGTCCCTGTTGGGACTTATTTCTATGTTCTAAAACTTAACAACGATGAAAACGATGTGTTTACGGGGTGGGTCTACACAAATTATTAAGTATTTTTAATTAAAGAAAGATTAATTATCGGCGACGCATTCGGTTATTTCTGAATTCCGCCATTTTTTTCTGAATAATGTCTTGATATTCATTTTTGGTGACAGTAGTCCCTTTTTTAGGGGCTTCAATTTCAATAGTTTCTACAGAATTGATGACAATTTTTGAACATAACATTGTTGTTCCTCCTGCACTAACCTCCAAAATTAAACCCGGCAGGCCCCAATATTCAGATGGTCCATGACCTACAGGGATTTGTGGCGTATACCATGCCTCAATTTGAGTGACATCAACTTCTGGTTCATTGTTTTCTTCGTCTTCAGCGTCTTGATTATCCGTTGACCTCATCCTACTCCATGAAAAAGAGTACCACAACAAATCATCTGTTGGAATAAAGCTAGTGGCTTTATAACAAAGGTAATTTCCTATTTGTTTGGACTCTTTACCTAAAGTCCAATCAATTTTTTGAAGTTTATCTTTAACTAAAAACTTCTTACCATAAAATTCCTGTTGTTGAATTTGAGCGTTTGTTTTTACATTTTTATAATTTTCTCCAGCCGCAAAATTTTTGCCCCATGAGTCTGTTGCTCCAGAAATGGCATCTAGCTGTTCTTCTTCAGTAAAAACAGATTCTTGTTTATTGAAAACCAAGACAAATTCTTTTTCTAAACGGTTTTTTAGTCGAGCCGCAATTTGCTTTTTTTGTGCCTCACTCATTCGTGCGCCCCAGCGCCCGAGTTCCATTTTAGATTTAGAAATATAGGTGGCCTTTCCTTGGAAGTCCTGGGCATATATTACAGCATTGCTAAACAACAAAGCAATAGAAATAAAGATTATTTTAAAATACTGTGTTTTCATTTTGTTTGAATTTATAGTATCTATCAAACAAATATATAAGAAGAAATATAAATTCATTTTGGTTTACCAAAACATTAACACATTCAAATCAAAAGCCAAACTCTTGATTCAACCAATTCATGCGGGCCAACAACCATTGTTTTACATAATCTACTTCTTCTTGGTACGTATCAAACCAAACTGGATTTGGCCAAACATAGGTTCCCAAGGTTTGCCATACATCATAATTATAGCTTTGTGAAACGCTTAAGTAAGAGCTAAATTCGTCTATTTTTGTATTGAAGTTGTCTAGGTTTTGATAATAAAAATTAAATCGCTCACTGACAAGATTTTCAAAGTATGGATCCTCAAACATTCTACTGAACCAGGGATTATATTTTATCCAATAACCTTCTGTATATTGTGAATCTGCATAATCTACATTTCCGAAAGATAAATCAAAATCCCAAATCGGTCCCATTTTAATTTTTTCACCTGGAACATAAGTAAAATAAATGCTTGAATACCATTGTGCATCTACTGTTTTTGCAATTTCATTAATTAAAAACCAATCTACAAAACTATCAATATCAATAAAACTTCGATATCCAACATCTGGATCTGTAAAATCTGGACCAAATAAAACGGCTTCAAAACTATTAATATGATCTTCAATTAGGGTAAATTCTGGAGTATCATAAGAAATATTTGGCGCTTTAATGTTGAATACATTTGTGTAATATTGTTGAGTAAAAATTGTTGGAGTAAAGAAAACATCATCCGGATCAACTCTATAATTTTGATCAATTTCAATCAAATAGCCTTCATCACCAATATTAACACGGTTATTTGATTCTTCGACTTTTTGTGTCAAAACATAGGTCCCCAAATGATTATTATTAAGAAAAACTTCTACATATTCTCCCTTTGGTGAGTAATCCAAACTACTTATCGCTCCCATTTCATAAGCAATTTTATTGCGGATAAGTGATTTATCTGAATATTCTGCCAAAAGAACCCATTTTCTATCTTCAGGGAGGCCAAGAATAGATGTTTTGGTATCAAATTTAATTTGATATGGCCTTTTTGGATTAAACCAAGTAGAATTCCCTCGACCTCTTATGAGTATTGAAGTCATATCAATATCATCAAAAATTAATCCTCCAAATAGATCTAATTCACCAGAAACATAAAAATCTCTTGAGTCAACAGGAATATTATCTGTATTAATAGAAATAATGGGAAGTCCTGTAAAATAGGTTAATCTAATTTTATAACTCCTATAATCTGTTTGGTTAGTATTGAATATATCAACATTAACTTCTTTAGAGAAATTATGAGACGTTGTATTGTTTTGATAATTAATTTCATCTAATTTGATAAATCCATTCTCTGGGTTTGTAACAATGGATGGAATTAAACTCTTAATGTCAACTCCGTAAGGTATTACAGCTGTAAAAAACTCAACTCCATCAAAATCCAACACAATATCTTCAAATAGTGTGGCATTTAAATCTGCCTTAAAACTTATTTGAGTGATTTCGAAGGGGGGCTCAATGACATCTCCATTGGAATTTCCAACAGGTTCTACATCATCATTACAGTTAACTAAAAAAGTAAATATTAAAAGGACTGCTATTTTTCTCATGTGAAATTTAAATAATCAATTACAATATATTACAATTAATTTCTTTTACTTAAAAAATAGTCATTAGAAAAATCTAAACTCTTGGCAAATCATTTTCGTCTTTGAGTGGCAAGTCAGAAGTCCCCATCAAAAATGCGTCAATATGATGCGCAGATTGACGGCCTTCTGAAATCGCCCAAACAATAAGCGATTGTCCTCTTCTAATATCTCCAGCAGCAAAAACACCAGGAATATTAGTTTTGTAATCTTTGGTTGTGGCTTTGATATTAGTTCTAAAGTCAGTATCTAAGTCTAATTGCTGCACAAGGTCAGAACCAGGTCCTGTAAATCCAAGTGCTAACAACACTAAATCACAAGGCCAAGTTTTTTCAGTTCCAGGAAGCTCTTTTAATTGAGGACGCTCTCCTTCTTTAAAAATCCATTCGACTTCGCAAGTTACCAAGCCTGTCAGATTACCATTTTCATCGCTTAAAAACTTTTTTGTAGAAACACTCCAATGACGTTCAACTCCTTCTTGATGCGAAGAACTTGTTTTCATTTTCATGGGCCAAAATGGCCAAGGCTGATGAGCTGGTCTTCCTTCTGTTGGTTTGTCTAGAATTTCGAAATTTGTAACACTTTTTGCACCGTGTCTATTTGAAGTCCCTATACAATCGGACCCCGTATCTCCTCCTCCTATTACAATGACATTTTTTCCTTTAGCAGAAATAATTTCATCAAATGTTTTTAGGCCATCAACATATTCATTGTTGAGTTTCAAAAAGTCCATGGCCTGATGTACTCCTTTTAAATCTGAACCGTCTACGGGAAGTACACGACTTGCTGTTGCACCACCACAAAGTAATAGAGCATCAAAATCAGATTGTAGAGATTCAACAGAAACATCTTCACCAACATTAGTGTTTGTTTTGAATACAATTCCTTCTTGTTCAAGGATTTCTATTCGTCTGTCAATTATTGATTTTTCAAGTTTAAAATCTGGAATTCCATAGCGCAACAATCCTCCTGCTTTTGCATCACGTTCAAAAACAGTGACAAGATGACCCGCGCGATTTAGTTGTTGTGCTGCTGCTAATCCAGATGGTCCAGAACCAACAACAGCTACTGTTTTTCCAGTTCTACTTGTTGGAATTTGTGGTTTTACCCATCCTTTTTCGAAAGCAATTTCAACAATGTTTTTTTCAATATTTTCAATACTAACAGGATCTTCATTGATGCCCAATACACAAGCTTGTTCGCATGGCGCTGGACATAATCGTCCAGTAAACTCTGGGAAGTTATTTGTGGAATGCAAAATTTTTGCCGCTTTTTCCCAATTTCCTTGGTAAACATTGTCATTGAAATCAGGAATTAAATTTCCTAATGGACAACCACTGTGACAAAATGGGATGCCACAATCCATGCATCGTGCACCTTGGTTTTTTAATTCTTTTTCTTTTAGGGGAATAGTAAATTCTTTGTAGTGCTTGACACGTTCTTTTACCGCATCATAAGCTTCATCTACACGTTTGTATTCCATAAAACCTGTGATTTTTCCCATAGTATTATTTTTTTATGAGGTTTTCTTCTTCTAATCTGATTAGTGCTTGTCTGTATTCTTCTGGCAGTACACGAATAAAATCTTTGACTGCGGTTTCCCATTGTTCCAAAATGCGTTGTGCTAGTGGGCTTAATGTTGTATTGTAATGGTTTTCAATTAATGTTCTTAATTCTTGAACATGTGCATCATCTTTAAGAGGATCTAAATTGAGTCCCTCCTGATTGCATTTGCTTTTGAATGTTTTATTTGGATCATAGACATAAGCGATTCCACCACTCATACCAGCTCCAAAATTACGACCAACTTCACCCAGAACAACCGCAACTCCTCCTGTCATATATTCACAACCATGGTCTCCAATGCCTTCTACAACAGCTGTAGCACCTGAGTTTCTAACACAAAAACGCTCACCTGCTTTTCCATTGATATAGGCTTCACCAGAAGTTGCTCCATACAACGCTACATTTCCAATAATAATATTTTCCTCAGGAACAATAGTGGATTCATCTGGGATACGTACTGTAATCTTCGCTCCAGATAAACCTTTCCCTAAATAATCATTGGTATTACCAATCACATTGAGCGTTAATCCTTTTGTTGCAAAAGCTCCAAAACTCTGACCTGCAGAGCCTTTAAAATTGATTTTTAAAGTATTCTCTGGCAACCCTTGAGCTCCATATATTTTTGAAATTTCATTACTTAAAATTGCGCCTACAGCTCTATTTTCATTATTTATTTTTAAATCCAAAACTGTTGGCTCTTTTCTAAATAAAGCTGGATGAGCTTTATCAATAATTTCAAAATCCAAAGCACGTTCAAGTTGATGATCTTGTGACTCTGTATTGAAAATATCTACATTTTCATCTACCTCAACTTTATGAAGAATTGGTGTAAGGTCTATTCCTCTTGATTTGTAATGTTCAATTGCTGTATTGCGGTCTAGCTTTTCAACTTTACCAACCATTTCATCAATAGTTCTAAACCCTAGTTTTGCCATAATTTCACGCAATTCCTGTGCAACGAAATACATGAAATTGACAACATGTTCTGGCTTTCCTTTAAATTTTTTACGCAATTCTGGATTTTGAGTTGCAATCCCAACTGGGCATGTATTTAGGTGACAAGCTCTCATCATAATGCATCCAGATGCGACTAATGGTGCAGTTGCAAAACCGAATTCTTCAGCACCTAAAAGGCAAGCTACCGCAACATCTCTTCCTGTTTTCAATTGACCATCACATTCTACAACAATTCTACTTCTCAAATCATTCATGACTAGGGTTTGTTGCGCTTCAGCAAGCCCCAATTCCCATGGCAATCCAGCGTGTTTTAATGATGTTAATGGAGATGCTCCTGTTCCGCCATCATAACCTGAAATCAAAACGACATCTGCCTTTGCTTTGGCTACACCAGCCGCTACAGTTCCAACACCAACCTCTGATACTAGTTTTACATTGATACGCGCCTCTCGATTTGCGGATTTTAAATCATAAATCAACTGTGATAAATCTTCAATAGAATATATATCGTGGTGTGGTGGTGGCGAAATTAGACCTACATAAGGTGTAGAGTTTCTTGTTTTTGCAATATCAGGGTTTACTTTTGGTCCTGGCAATTGTCCTCCCTCCCCTGGTTTGGCACCTTGTGCCATTTTAATTTGAATTTCTTTGGCATTGGTCAAATAATTTGATGTAACACCAAATCGTCCTGAAGCCACCTGTTTTATGGCACTATTCTTCCAATCGCCATTAGCATTTTTGTAAAAACGCTCTTGATCTTCACCACCTTCTCCAGAATTGCTCTTTCCACCAATTCTGTTCATTGCAATAGCCAAATTTTCATGGGCTTCTTTACTAATAGAACCATAAGACATTGCACCTGTTTTAAAACGCTTAACAATGCTTGTCCATGGCTCTACTTCTTCTAAAGGGATAGGATCGTAATTTGTAAATTCAAACAAACCTCGAATCGTCATGAGTTGTTTGGATTGATTATTAATCAACTCCGAATATTCCTTATATTTTTGAGGCTTATTTGTTCGAACCGAATCTTGAAGTTTGGCAATAGAAAGTGGATTAAACAAATGATGCTCTCCATTTCTTCTCCAACGGTATTGGCCTCCCATTTCTAAATCTAGGTTGGCATCAATTGCTTTTTTGACATAAGCAGAGGCATAACGCTTAGAAATTTCTTTTTCTAATTGGTGCAAATCTACACCTTGAATTCGGGTTGCAGTTTTTGGAAAATATTTGTCAACCACATTTGTATTGATTCCAATACATTCAAATAATTGTGATCCGCGATAAGAATTTAGTGTAGAGATACCAATCTTGTTCATCACCTTTAAAATCCCTTTACCAACGGCTTTGTTATAATTGGCAATGGCTTTTTCTGTATCTGCTTTTGGGTCAAGATTTAAAACTTCATCTTCAATAATTTCGTTAACCATATAAGGATTTATAGCACTTGCGCCATAGCCAAACAGCAATGCAAAGTGATGAACTTCTCTAGGCTCAGCAGATTCTATTATGATGCTGATTTTAGAACGTTTTCCTAATTTCTGTAATCCGCTGTTGATGAACGAACAGGCCAAAAGAGCAGGAATAGGTGCTTTGTCTTTTGAAACTTTTCTGTCGGATAAAATCAAAATATTAGTCCCATTATCAACATGAGAAGAGACTGTTTTTAAAAGTTCATCCAAAGCATCTTCCAAACCATTGTGTCCTTTGTTTATGTCGTATAAAATAGGAACAGAAGAAATTTTAAAGTTGGGATTATCGAAACTTTTAATTTTATCCAAATCCTGTTTAGAAATCACAGGATTTTGAATTTTTAATTTTTTACAATGCGCTTCATTGATTTCAAAAATATTATGATCACTGCCTAGAGTTAGGCTAATATCTGTAATCAACTCCTCGCGAATACCATCTAATGGAGGGTTAGTCACTTGGGCAAATAACTGCTTGAAATAATTATATATCAATTGTGGCTTTTCAGACAAAAGTGCTAGTGGGGTATCACTTCCCATAGAGCCTATTGGTTCTTTGGCTTGATTGGCCATCGGTAATATGATTGTTTTGATATCTTCTTGGGTATATCCAAAAAGTACTTTTCTTTTATCTAAAGACTCTTGATCGAGGAAAATTGGGCAATCATTATAAGGGATTTGCTTCAAATAAACAAGTTGGTCATCGAGCCATTTGCGATATGGTTTTTGTGCGGCAATGTGTTCTTTGATTTCTTCATCATTAACAATCCGACCTTCGTTCATATCCACAAGGAACATTTTGCCAGGCTCCAAACGCCCATGATGAGCAACATTTTCTGGTGCCAACTCAATGACTCCAATCTCCGAAGACATAATAACATAACCATCTTTTGTAACAGAATAGCGCGATGGTCTAAGTCCGTTTCTATCCAAAACAGCACCAATATAATTACCATCTGTGAAAGGAATTGAAGCAGGTCCATCCCATGGTTCCATCAAACAGGAGTTGTATTCATAAAATGCCTTTTTTGTAGAAGACATTTCATCATTTTTTTCCCATGCTTCAGGGATAAGCATCATCATTACTTCTGGCAAAGAGCGGCCTGTCATTAATAATAACTCCACAGCCATATCCATAGATGCTGAATCTGATTTATTTGGAAGAATTATTGGTAATACAGAGTTGATATCTTCACCAAACCAATCACTTTTAAGCAATGCCTCTCTAGAAAGCATTCGAGATACATTACCACGAAGAGTGTTAATTTCTCCATTGTGACACATATATCGAAAAGGTTGTGCCAAATCCCAAGTTGGAAACGTGTTCGTCGAAAAACGTTGATGAACCAATGCAAGTCGTGTTACAAATAAAGGATTTTCTAAATCTCTATAATAAAGTTTTATATCTTCAGGAATAAGCAGTCCTTTATAAATAATAACTTTTGTTGAAAGACTCGGTAAATAGAAAAAATTACTTTCAGAAAGTTTAGAATTATAAATTTCGTGTTCAGCTTTTTTGCGCGCAATAAAAAGTTTTAAATTAAAATTAAAATCATCTTGCTGTTCATTATTTTTGGTGATAAAGATTTGTTTTACTTCAGGTTCAGTTTCCTGAGCGATAGTTCCAAGAACAGAAGGGTCAACTGGAACTTCTCTCCAGCCCAAAACATTAAGTCCTTGTTCCTTTATATATTTTTCAAAAACAGAGATACAATAATTTCTTTGGTTCTCTTTTTTGGGTAAAAACACGTTACCCGCTGCATACTGTCCAAAACTTGGTAAATCAAAAGGACAATCATTGACAAAAAGCTCGTGAGGGATATCAGTGAGAATTCCTGCACCATCACCTGTTTTTCCATCAGAACTAACTGCTCCTCTGTGTTCTAGGCGTTCCAAAATCTGAAGCGCCTTATGAATAATATCATTAGATTTATTTCCTTCTAAACTACAAATGAATCCTGCACCACAATTATCGTGCTCGAATTCTGGCAAATACATTCCTTGTTTTTTCAACATATGCTTGGTTTTAAATTGTTAGTTTTCAACAAAATAGAGACGAAATATAAGAACAAAAACAGGACTGATAACAATGTTTAATAAATTATTATGATTTTAATATTTTAAAGGCTTTAAAATGTATTTTAGATATTTTGACCCTATTGTTTTTGATGAATTATTAATGCCTTTTTTTCAAAATTTCAAATTTCAGCATAGCTTATATTAAATCAAAATTCACAATTATTTCTTACCAAAAATCATCAAAAATTGACTTTATGCGAAAAATCATAATGTGAATTTGATAATTTTCCTAATAATTTATATAACACCCCTAAAATAAATAGGGTTAATTTTATTAAGTACATAAAAATAACATATAATACCCTATTTATTTAGGGGTTTATGTGTTTATGACGTAAGTTTGGGGCATTAATCACTAAAAATTAAACTAATTTTATTATGAAAAAGATTTTTACACTATTAACGATTGCAGCTTCTTTTGCTGCTTTTGCACAAGATGAAGAGAAAACACTTTCTATTTCTGGAACCGTTGATGCTTATTACCAATCAAACTTGTCAGCTGGTGATGACGTTACGCAGTCTTTCGGAACTTCTTTTGCAGATGAAACAGGTTTTGCTTTGGGTATGGCAAACCTCATTGCTTCTTATGAAGGCGAAAAAACAGGTGTTGTTGCCGATGTTGTTTTTGGACCAAGAGCAGATGCAGCTGTTGGAGGGTACAACCTTAACCAATTGTATGCGTACTGGAACGTATCTGAATCTACTACACTTACTATTGGTCGTTTCAATACATATCTAGGTTATGAAGTTATTTCTCCTGCAGGAAACTTTAACTACAGTACGTCTTATTTATTTTCTAACGGACCATTTTCACATGTTGGTTTAAAAGCTGACTTTGATTTAGGAAGCGATGTAAGCTTAATGCTTGCTTTAATGAACCCTACAGATGTTAATAACAACACAACAGGTGGATATGCTTTAGGTGCTCAGTTAGGATATGCAGGTCAGTACCTTAACCTTTATTATGATGACGAAGAAGTATTAGGATTTGAGATCGACTATACTGGTGGATTTGACCTTTCAGATGACTTCTTTTTAGGGATCAATGGTGCTTACCAAGTGAGTGACGATGCTGGGTTCTACGGTGTTGCACTTTACCCACAACTAGCGGCTTCTGAAGATTTTTCAGTTGGCCTAAGAGGTGAAATTTTTGGATACCACGCTGATGGAACAGATGATTTACCTAGCGTTTTTGCTGCTACACTTACAGGAAGCTACACTGTTGAAAACTTAACAATCAAGCCAGAAATCAGATTAGACTCTTGGAGTGAAACTAAGCCTTACGTAGACAGTGATGGCGAAGCTTCAGATTCTTTAGCTGCATTTACAGTTGCTGCAATCTACAGCTTCTAAGATATATAAAACATTTTTTTGTTTGTGATTAAAAAGTCCTTGGGTATTCGTACCTAGGGGCTTTTTTCGTTGAATAGAGTTAATTTACATCAAAGTAAATGAGACCATACTGCATTCTAATTGATGATTTTTGAAAAACATCAATTTTCTTATTAATTATTTGGAAAGAAAAAACCCTAAAGCAAAATACTTTAGGGTTATGTTTTGTTAGGCAGAGTTTCTACTCGCATTGATAATACCGTAGAGTGTACGGGTTACAATTTTTTCAAAAACTTCAACTTGTTCCTTATCAACAGTTTTTTGTTTTTGAAGATGTTGAATCTTCCTTAAAGCATATTGTTGTATGGTTACTAATGGCAGTACAATAGATTCTCGCATGTCTATTGAGGCCTTTCCGCTTGGCTCATTTTCCATCAACTCTTTGTAGCCTGTAATTTTTAGTAGTAGACGTAAAGTAAGTTGATATTCATTATAAATGATAGTCCAGAATTCACCAAATTCTTCATCATCGGCCATGTATTTTGTCAAAGCAAAAAAGGATTTACTCAAAGACATCATACTATTTTCCAATAACGTTTTAAAGAAACTAGAATTATTGTAAAGCGCAACCACTTTATCTAGTTCTCCTCGTTCTTCAAAAGATTGAATGGCAGTACCTACACCAAAAAATCCAGGGACATTTTGTTTTAGCTGACTCCAAGATCCTACAAAAGGTATGGCTCTTAAATCTGAAAAAATCAAACGCTCTGAATTAGATCTTTTGGATGGACGACTACCGATATTAGCTTTTGCATAATATTTTAATGTACTGATACGCTCTAAATAAGGAATGAACTTTGGATGAGCTTTAAAGTCCTGATAGGTTTGATAACTCAAAGTAGCCAATTCATCCATAGTTTGACGGTCTTCATCTGAAAATCCTTTGTTTTCTGAACCTAGACTGTTTGATAAACCAGAACTAATGAGTTGCTCCAAATTATATTTTGACGAATCTGGTGTTCCAAAATTAGAACTAATCGTTTGTCCTTGAATAGTAAGCTGAACTTCTTTATCCTCAATTGTTGGTCCTAAAGAAGCATAAAACTGATGTGTTTTTCCTCCACCACGTGCTGGCGGTCCGCCTCGTCCATCAAAAAACACAACATCAATATTGTATTCTTTAGATACTTTAGTGAGGGCTTCTTTTGCTCTAAAAATTGCCCAATTCGCCATAAAATACCCACCATCTTTTGTGCCATCTGAAAATCCTAGCATTATGGTTTGTTTTTGACCTCGAGACTTTAAGTGCGCTCTATAAGCTTTATTTGCATACAATTGCTCCATAACTTTTGGAGCGTTTTCCAAATCGGTTACTGTTTCAAACAAGGGTACAATATCTATAGAAAGTTTGTCATTGAACGCTACCAATTTTAACATGGCATACAACTGCATGACATTTAGCGCTGTTTGGTTATTGCTAATAATATAGCGATGCGCCCCTTGTTCTCCATTGGTCTGTTGTATTTCCTTGACAACTTTAATGGTTTGAAGCGTATTTTTAACCAATTCATCTTCAAAAACAGAAATATCCAATTCACCATCTACCCCGGACAACACATCAATTTGTTCACTTTCTGAAAGCTGATCATAATTTTTTGGGAAAATACCGTTATTTTTTTGCTGAGATTTTTCAACAATTTTTGAAAAGACTTTATGATGAATTCTACTATCCTGTCGAATATCAAGAGTTGCAAAATGGTGTCCAAAAAGCTGAATTTTATTAATCAAACTTGTAATTTCATTCAAATACAAAGAATGATGATCTCTTGAAACAACTTTTCGAATATCTTTTAATTCATTAACAAAAGCATCTAAATCAAAAACCCCAGGGTTGTTATAGCCATTGTATGCATCTTCTATCAATTGACCAACACGATCTTCAACCCCTCTAAACGTCAATTTTCGCTTGAGCTTTTTCAAATCTTTCGCGTAATTTTTTAAAATTGACTTTTTGAGTAATCCTGCTACTTTAAGTGTGGTGTCTGGAAGAACAAATGGATTTCCATCACGGTCACCACCTGGCCAAAAACCAATATTTATAATTTCATTTTTTATGACTTTATTGTCATAAATGTTCTGTTGAATATAATCAAATATTGATCCAAAAGAATCATAAAATACATTTTCGAGATACCATATTAAATTTACCGCCTCATCGTATGGGGTTGGTTTTTCATGTTTAAAAAATGGCGTTTTTCCTAGTTGGGCAAGCAAACCATTAATTCGGCTCAAATCGTTATCTTTTATAGCCTCAGTTAAATCGGTTATAATCCCCAAAACTGAACCTGGATAAAACTGAGTAGGATGCGCTGTAAGTACAATTCGCACCTTAAATTCGTCCAAATAAGCTTTTAACTCATCCATTTTATTTTCCGAAAAAGCTTTTTCTTTTAAACTACGGAGCGTACCAATTCCGTCCATATTATTGATTACTGGAAAAGCTGCATCTTCAATGGCATCAAACAAAACCACCTGACGCTCAATGTATTGTATAAATCTAAACAATAATTTAATCTGGCTTTTCTTTGTGCGTCTTGCTTGGTATTTTTGAAAAAATGTATCTACAATTGTACTTGGATTATCTCCAGCAGCGTAACCTTTTTCACAAGTTTCATGAAACAAAGGCAACAACACCCCTGTTTTAGTAATTTGGTCAAAAGGCAAAGTCATAAAGATACTGTTGTATATCTGAAATTTAGATAATACATTTTTTTTGAAACGCTCTAGTTTTGGTTGAACTGCCATGAAAATTTATTAAATCGAGCGTAAAGATAAGAAAGCTAACTTCTTAATACACTATGATTAATGCAAATTATGGATTTGGCAATTATAGGTGTTTAAATTGTTAATCATTCAAAAAAACAACTTCTTTTTTAAAGATTTAAAACATTTTAAATAATGGCTTTAACCTGAAACAAAATTCCATTCACGAAAGAGCAAGCTAATTTTGTCATAAGATTTTTATCTCTTATTTTAGAATTGTTATATTTAAATAAAAAATAAATGAGCAAACCAAGTTTTATCAATGCACTAAATCTCCCTGTAGTTGCAGCCCCAATGTTTCTAATTTCTGGCCCAAAATTAGTTATAGAGTGTTGTAAAAACGGTATAGTTGGTACATTTCCAGCACTCAACCAACGTACAACCGAAGGTTTTGAGGAATGGATTATTGAAATCAAAACCGCACTTGAAGCCTTTGAAAAAGAAACTGGAAAAAAAGCAGCGCCTTTTGGTGTCAATTTAATTGTACATCATACAAATCCAAGAGTTCAAGCAGATTTAGCTATATGTATAAAACACCAAGTCCCATTAATCATAACTTCGCTTGGGGCAGTACCACAACTTGTAGGTGCAGTCCATAGTTACGGAGGTCTTGTATTTCATGATGTCATCAAAAAACGACATGCTGAAAAAGCTGCAGAAGCTGGCGTGGACGGATTGATTTTAGTAACGGCTGGAGCAGGTGGGCATGCAGGAACACTAAATCCTATGCCATTTGTTGCTGAAATTAAGAAGTTTTTCAAAAAAACAATTTTACTTTCTGGATGTATTTCCAACGGTAGAGATGTTGCATCAGCATTACAGATTGGTGCAGATTTAGCTTATATGGGCACACGATTTATCAATACAAAAGAAAGCAAAGCATCTGAGGATTATAGAAATATGATCATCAATTCTGGCGCAAGTGATATAGTGTATACCGCAGCAATTTCTGGGGTTTCTGCAAACTTCCTTCGTCCAAGTCTCGAAGCGATGGGCATTACCGAAGAAATGCTGTCGCGCAGCAAAAAAATTGACTTTGGAAACGAACTCAATGCGATGGAAAAAGAAGCCAAAGCATGGAGCACCATATGGTCTGCTGGTCAAGGCGTTACAAATATCCAAGACAATCCCTCAGTAAAAGAACTTGTAGAAAAAATGAAGGATGAATTTATTAGTGCAATCAAAGCACAAAATGAGGTTTTAAAAATTTACGAATAATAAAATCTGAATTTTATTTTACCCTCTTAAAATCAGCACTGCAATTCCAATAAAAAAACCGACCTGTAAACGCTTTAAGAGTTTGATTTTTTTTGGTGAATCCAAAAATAATTTTGAAAAAAAACCTGACAATATCACAAAAGAAGAAAATACTACAAAAGACGTTATAATAAAAAGAAAGCCGAGTGCATAAAACTGCTTAAAAAGAGCCATAGAATCGCTAAAAATAAAAGCAGGAAAAAAGGCTAAAAAGAAAATTGAAACCTTTGGATTTAGAACATTCATTATAAAACCTTGCTTAAACAATTGAATGAATTTTTTTTGGGAAACTTCAGTAGTTAATGAGTTTAAATTTTGTTTGGATTGGTAAACTTTAAAAGCTAAAAAAAGTAGATATGCAGCGCCAAAAACTTTTAGAATCCAATATAATTTTTCATTAGCCTGAATAAAAGCAGACAATCCAAAAGCAACAAGAGAAGTGTGTACCAAACATCCAGACATTAAGCCACACACCACCGCAAAACCAGATTTTTTACCATAGGTTGCACTTTGAATTAAAACAAATATATTATCGGGGCCTGGAGAAAAAGCCAACGTTGCTGTTGCAATAATAAATGATATGAGAACCTCAATATTCAATATTAAATGCCCCTTGCTCTTTGTATAAGCGCCTTATTAATACGTTTAATTAATGCCGGGCCTTCATATACAAATCCTGTATAAATTTGAACTAAATCTGCGCCGGCATCAAGTTTTTCAAGAGCGTCTTGTACGGAGTGAATCCCACCTACACCAATGATTGGAAAAGCTTTATTACTATTCTTTGATAAATACTGAATAACTCTAGTGCTTTTAGATTTAATGGGCTGGCCACTTAATCCTCCATTTCCAATGGCTTTCAATTTCTGCTTTGGTGTTTTTAGTCCATCACGAGAAACTGAGGTATTGGAAGCAATGACTCCAGCTATTTTGGTGGTTTGTATCAATTCAATAATTTCATCCAATTGTGTATCATTTAAATCGGGAGCAATTTTGAGTAGAATAGGTTTTTGAATCTCAAAAGTGGTATTCAGACGCTTCATTTCATTGATAAGTTCTTCCAAATAATCTTTATCGGTAAGTTTTGCATGACTTCCCACATTTGGACAACTTACGTTAAGTACAAAATAATCAATATAGGGATGCAATGCTTTGAAACAAGCCGCATAGTCCTCTGTATAATGTTCTGGTGATGTGGCTGTATTCTTTCCAATATTTCCGCCAATGATAAGTCGTTTTTTATTGTGTTTTAAATTACTAATGACTGCGTCTAGCCCTGCATTATTGAAGCCCATACGATTAATCAGCCCATTGTCATCTTTTAGTCTAAAAAGACGTTTTTTGGGGTTGCCCTCTTGGGCTTTTGGGGTTACTGTTCCAATTTCTATAAATCCAAATCCAAAATTGGAAAGTTCGTTATACAGTACTGCATTCTTGTCAAATCCGGCAGCAAGGCCCACAGGATTTTGAAATTTTAATCCAAACAATTCGCGCTCCAACACAGGGTGTTGAACCTTAAACAACCAACGAATCAAAGAAGGAATTAGAGGAATTTTTGAAATTAATTTAAGAACATCAAAAGTAAAATAATGTACAGCTTCTGGATCAAATTTAAAAAGAAGAGAACGAATAACAGCCTTGTACATGGTATCTATTTGATTGCAAAAATACATTAATTTAAGAACACAAAAAAGACTACAAACAAAAGAAGCACAAGATTTGCCTCATTTAATGAAGTTAATTATTTTTGAAGAAATCCTATTTTAAATGTTAGACCGAAAAAAAATCCTTGATCGCTTTTTAACTTATGTGAAAATTGATACAGAAAGTGATCCCAATTCACAAACTACACCGAGCACAGAAAAACAATGGACCTTAGCCAAGCGTCTTGCGAAAGAATTAGAAACTATTGGATTAAAAGACGTTTCTATTGACGAAAATGCCTATATGATGGGTACACTTCCATCAAATGTAGACCACAATGTGCCTGCCATAGGTTTTATTTCTCATTTTGATACTTCCCCTGACTTTACAGCTAAAAACGTATCGCCTCAAATTGTTGAAAATTACGATGGAAAAGATATCATCTTGAACAAAGAAAAAAACATCATTTTATCGCCAAACTATTTTGAGGACCTATTACAATACAAAGGACAAACCCTAATTACAACTGATGGCACAACCCTGCTGGGCGCAGATGATAAAGCGGGCGTTTGCGAAATTGTTAGTGCTATGGAATATTTGGTGCAACACCCAGAAATAAAGCATGGCCCTATTAAAGTAGGGTTTACTCCAGATGAAGAAATTGGTAGAGGGGCCCATAAATTTGATGTCAAAAAATTTGGAGCTGAATGGGCCTACACCATGGACGGAAGTCAAATTGGAGAGCTCGAATACGAGAATTTTAATGCCGCCAGTGCAGAAATTACAGTCCATGGAAAAATAGTACACCCGGGATATGCTAAAGGAAAAATGGTGAATAGTATGTATTATGCCCAAAAATTTATAGAGCGTTTGCCTGAAAAAGAAACCCCAGAACACACCGAGGGGTATGAGGGTTTTTATCATCTGCACCATATCGAGGGAAAAGTTGAAAAAACTGTTCTAAAATATATCATTCGCGACCACGATTTTGATCTTTTTGAAGCGCGAAAAACCACAGTAAAACAATTGGTTGAAGCATTTAACAGAAAATACGATCATGTTACTTTTGAAGCTGAAATAAAGGATCAGTACTTCAATATGAAAGAAAAAGTAATTCCTGTTATGCACTGTGTAGATATTGCTGAAGAGGCAATGAAATCTCTTGGAATTGTACCTTTAATTAAGCCCATACGTGGCGGAACAGATGGTTCTCAACTCAGTTATATGGGACTGCCCTGCCCCAACATTTTTGCAGGAGGGCATAACTTTCATGGACGCTACGAATATGTACCACTTGAAAGTATTTTGAGTGCCACAAAAGTGATTTGCAAAATTGCGGAGCTTACCCAAAATAAATACGCATAAAAAAAGCTGCCATATGGCAGCTTTTTTATTAAAAATAAATATAACTATTTTTTAGAAGCATTGAGCTTTTGTGTCATTTCCATAGAAATTGCAGAACGGTCAAACTTGATTTTACCGGCTAGAGTTTCAATGATACAAGAACTATCTTTGTCGTTAAGCTCTGTAACTTTACCATGCATTCCAGATTTTGTAATGACACGATCGCCTTTTTTGAGTGCCGCTGCAAATTGTTTTTCTTTTTTTGCGCGCTTCATTTGTGGTGCAATCATAAAAAAATAGACGATTACAAACATTAAAATAAAGGGCATAAAATTACTAAGACCTTCCATGGATATACGTTATTGTGTGAGTTTATTGTTTTTTTACAGCAGGTGCTGCATTTGGATCTGGCTTGATGAATGCCGAAATTCGCACTTGCTCTCTTCCTTTTTCAGTATTTGTAGTAAGTGTAATAGTCTTAGAAACTTTGTTGGCTCCTTTTCCATTAAACTTAACTGTAAATTGAGACGAAGCCCCTGGTGCTAGTGGTTCTCTACTCCAACCCTGCGGTACTGTACAACCACAAGTACTTTTGATATCTGTAACCACTAGTGGTGATTTGCCTGAGTTTGTATATGTAAATACGGTTTCAACTGGAGTACCGTTCATAATCTCTCCAAAATCATGTGTAGTTTTATCAAATGTTACGGAAGGAAAAACAATGGCTTGTGCATCGCGCTCTGCTGCTTTCTCTACATTTTCTTGATTTATTTTTTCTGTTGCTTTTTCTTTACAAGATGTAAAAGAAACAAGTGCAATTGTTGACAGTAATAAAAACAGTTTTTTCATTTGGTTATAATATTGATTTATAAAAATTTATTTGTGAGCATAAATTTAACAAAAATTACATTAATCCACGCCCTTTCTTGTTTAAGGATTTATTGTCTTTATAATCGCGTACAATTTTATCCAAAACACCATTGATAAAGACATTACTTTTTGGGGTAGAATATTCTTTGGCAAGCTCTATATATTCGTTGATGGTTACTTTTGTTGGAATTGTTGGAAATTCCTGAATCTCACAAATGGCCATCTGAAGCAGCACAAAATCAATTGAAGCGATTCGGTCTTTGTCCCAGTTTTTGGTATACAAAATAATTTCTTTATTAAATTTCTCTTTATTTTTAAGGGTTTTATTTAATAATGAAATCCCAAATTTTTCATCATCCTTGTCTCTAAACAATAAAGGTGTAAAATAGGGGTCTGGGGATGTTTTTTTAAACTTACTAAAAAGTTTCACCAAAGCTGTATTAACAACAGGGAGATCGTCAATCCAAGTTAGATTTTTGTCTTCAAAATAGTCGTATAACTTTTCGTTGGGAACGATTATTTGTTTAAATAAATCAACCACAAAGTTTACATCTTTTTCAAATGATGATGTGGTAGTATTCATGTACAATTTGTACAAATCACTATGTATCATTTCTTGAAAAAACAATTCAATATATTCTCCGTCTTGTTCCCAAAAATCAATTTTATAAAATTCTAATTTAGATTTTAAGGCCTCACTTTGTGCTAATCTTACCAAGATTACATTTTCTACAAAACGCATGTTTGGGTTAGCATCTTCGTATGTAGGTTGCATTTTTTGTTTGGCATTTTGCTGATGATCCAAAGCACGCTGACGAATTTTAATAAAAAGGGAAAGTAAAACCAGATGAAGCGAATACATATTCTCAAAATTATCTTTTAACTCAGAGGAGTAAGTGCCATCCGTGGTATTGCATGTTTGCGCATAAAGCACTTGCATTACTTTGGCACGAATATGTCTTCTATTTAACATGATTTAAAGAACTTAAACTAAATTAATTTTTGTGGTGCAAACAAAATGCATTTGCCTTGCAAAAATAATGTTATTTTGTTCTTAAAAAATTGAAAATTAGTTTTTTTATAAGATATCTTCTAAAATCTAAAAAGTATCTTTGTAGAGTTATCAATTATGAAAGAACTCCGTTACCTCAATAAATATTTTATCAAATACAAATACAGGGTCATCCTTGGAGTGATCATTGTGGCTTGTGCTAAGATTTTTTCATTATTTACGCCACGACTTATTGGAGAAGTGATTACTCTTGTAGCCAATCAGATTTCAAACCCCATTGATGATGCCAGTTTTAAGTCGGCTATTGGACTTAAAATACTTTTTATTGTAGGTGCTGCAATTGCAACAGGCGTATTTACTTTTTTGATGCGTCAAACTCTAATTAACGTTTCTCGATACATAGAATTTGATTTAAAAAATGAAATATACGCACACTACCAAAGGCTTTGTCTTCCTTTTTACAAACAAAACAGAACCGGCGATCTTATCAATAGAATAACTGAAGATGTTGGAAAAGTCCGAATGTATGTTGGCCCCGCTTTGATGTATACTATAAATATGGTAACGCTATTTATTGTAGCACTCGTATATATGTATAGCAAATCTCCAAGTCTTACGCTATACACTATTATACCGCTTCCTATATTATCTGTATCGATTTATTTTTTAAGCAAGTTTATTCACAAACGCAGTACTATTGTTCAAGAGCAGCTTTCAACACTTACTTCATCTACTCAAGAAATTTTTAGTGGCATAACCGTTACAAAAGCCTATGCACTAGAAGACGAAACTGAAAAGAATTTTACACATTTATCAAATGATCAAAGAAAAAAGCATTTAAATTTAACCAAGACACAAGCTTTCTTTTTTCCATTGATGTTACTTCTAATTGGTACAAGTAATTTATTGGTAATTTACATTGGTGGGCAACAGTATATCAATGGGGAAATTGCCGAACTTGGAACGATAGCAGAGTTTATTATTTATGTGAATATGCTTACATGGCCAGTAGCTTCTGTGGGATGGGTAACCTCCTTGGTGCAACAAGCTGAAGCTTCTCAAAAACGAATCAATGTGTTTTTGAAACAAAAACCAAGCGTATTCAATACCGAAAAACAACCGAGTATTATCAAAGGAAAAATTGAATTTAAGAATGTTCATTTCACATATAAAGACACTAATATTGAAGCACTTAAAGGCATAAGTTTTACTGTTGAACAAGGAAAAACCCTAGCGGTTATTGGAAAAACAGGAAGCGGTAAAACCACTATTCTAGAGCTCATTGGAAGAATGTACAACACTACAAAAGGGGATATCAAAATTGATGATATTTCAATTAAAAATGTAAATCTTCATAGCCTACGAGATAGTATTGGGTATGTCCCTCAAGATCCTTTTTTGTTTTCGGATACACTTAATAATAATATCAAATTTGGAAAAAATAATACCACAAATCAAGAGATCATTCAAGCGGCTAAAGATGCTGTAGTTCACGACAATATCATCAATTTTTCCAAAGGCTATGACACTATCTTAGGGGAACGAGGCATTACACTTTCTGGTGGGCAAAAACAACGCGTTTCTATCGCTCGTGCTTTTATAAAATCTCCACAAATATTACTTTTAGACGATTGTCTTTCTGCTGTTGATACCGAAACTGAAGAACAAATTTTGAATACTATTGAAAAAATATCAAAAAATACGACAACTGTTATTGTAAGTCATCGAATTTCTTCTGTAAAAAATGCCGACCATATTATTGTACTTGAAGATGGGCAAATTATCCAAGAAGGTACACATAATCAATTGGTTAGAAAAAATGGGTATTACAAAACTTTGTACAAAAAACAACTTCAAGAATTTTCTTCTTAGATGCTTAATCAAAAATTAGAGAAAATTATAATTTAAAAAAGTTGGCGACTTCATTATTTTTTTAGACTTTTGATTTAAACTATAAATTATAGCAAAATAAAATTCTAACTATGACCGAGAGAGAACAAGACATTTTTTCTAAGGTACTTCGTGCAGGACGAAGAACCTATTTTTTTGATGTCAAAGCAACCAAAGCTGGAGACTATTACCTTACCATAACTGAGAGTAAAAAATTTACAAATGACGATGGTTCATTCCATTTCAAAAAACATAAAATTTATTTGTATAAAGAAGATTTTAATGAATTTAAATCTATTTTAGATGAAGCTACAAACTTTATTATTGGTGAAAAAGGTGAAGAAATCATTAGCGACTACAACCCAGAACAAGTTACCACAAATAGTGATAATCAAGAACCAAACAACGGTTCTGAAGGCCAATTTACAGATTTAGATTTTGATGATATATAAAATGGAAATTAAATATATAAAAGCCGCTCTTTAGGAGCGGTTTTTTTATTCCATATCTTATTGAACTGTAGATCCGTTTGGAATTTTTTGATGAGGTTCAAGCAAAATCACAGAGGTATTATCAACTCCTCCAATAACCAAACACTGACTTTTAAAATTGGCAATCTGTTTGTCATCAAAGTTAACATTAGCCACAATTTGTCTTTGAAGCAAATCGTCTTTGGTGTAAAGTTCTGTAACTTGAGCCGAGGATTTTTTTATTCCCAAAGGACCAAAATCTATGGTAAGTTGGTAGGCGGGTTTATGGGCCTTTGGAAAATCATTGACTTCAATAATGGTGCCTACACGCAAATCTAACTTTTGAAAATCTTCAAATAAAACTTCACTCATTTATACGTAACTTTATGGCGTAAAGATAAAAATTTAAGACTATTATGGCTAGAACTCCCTCCAATATGTCGCCGCTTGGGACAAATGCGCCTCAATTTAGATTATTAGATACCATATCAGGAGATTTTAAAACTTTAGAACAGCTTCAAGGGACTTCTGGAACACTTGTAATGTTTATTTGTAACCACTGTCCTTTTGTTATTCATGTCAATAAAATGCTTGTAGAACTTGCAAATAGTTATCAGAAGGTTGGGATTAATTGTGTTGCCATTTCAAGTAATGATATCATTAATTATCCTCAAGATGGTCCAGATGAAATGAAAAAAAATGCAATTGAACTGAACTACTCCTTCCCCTATTTGTATGACGAAACACAAGAAATTGCAAAAGCATATGATGCAGCCTGTACACCAGATTTTTTTCTTTTTGATGAAAGTTTAAAACTCGTATACAGAGGTCAAATGGACGATTCTAGACCTGGAAATGGGATTTCTGTAAATGCTAAAGACTTGAAACATGCTATGGATTGTTTATTACAAAAAAAAGTAAATACATGGCCTCAAAAACCAAGTATTGGGTGTAACATTAAGTGGAAATAATCAATCCTGAACTTTTAGAATAAACAAATCTTCATATTTTAAAATATATGCAGAGGTATTAACATATCCGCCATCTTCATTTTGCATGTACTTAAATTTGTTTTCCAAATAATTTGTTTGAGTCTCTGTTAATTGTTCAAATATAGAGTCAAAAGCCGCTAATCGCAATAGGATATCTAGAGTCAAATCAAAACCTCGAGTAGCATAACGTGTTGGGTATGTTCCAAATCTTTGTTTGTAAATTTTAGTAAAAGAGTTTAAATCTTCTTTATAGAAATGAACTGATGGAAATTGAAAATTCAAATTGGACAAATCGGTATTGGAAATATTATTGCCCATAAAGGCATTGTTTCGATTGGTCGTCATTAAAATCAATTCACGTTCAACTTTAATCGTGGCCTTTTCATTCTCCTGGTCTTTTTGTAATGTAATTCCATTCAAACCATTGAGCATACTAGACACATTGGACGCAAAACTCTCGTTGTTGGTCTCCAAAAACACTAAGGTTTTCCCTGGTTGTAATGCTTTTTGCACCGTTTCAAATTCAATATAATATTGTTCTTCACCTTCTTTATTACGCTCTGAAGACAGCATTTTAGCATCTGGAAAGGCCCTACGAATCTGTTGTGCTCGATCCGCAGACTTTGAATCATAAATGATTAGAGTTTGATGAGGGATAGTATCTTTTTTAACACGATTTAATAGCTTTTCTGCCAGCCATTCATCATTTGGAATGGTCTGAATAAGATTAGGATAATTTTTTTCCAACTTCACAAAAGGTGATACAACCGCAGTTGTAGTTTGCTGTAAATTTTGTGCCACCAAAGTTATATTATTTGAGGTTAAAGGACCTAACACAACATCGTATTTTGAAAAATTGTGAGTTTTCAATAACTGAGCTGTTGTTTGTGGATTTGCCTCAGTGTCATACACCTCCAAAGTTGTAGAAATTCCTAATCGTTTTGCAGAATCTAGCGCCATTTCTACACCCGCATAAAACTCTGTAGAGATACGAATATAACCATCTCTTTGGATTTGTTGTTTTGCCAATTTAATGGAATCAAAATCAACCAAATTAGCTTTAAATGGAAGCATTAATGCCACTGATTTTGGACTAAAATACTGCAGTTGATCCGCTAAATGAGTAACTTCCAAAGCGGTCAAATCGATATCTTTAATATGCTCTGCAGGGACTTTTAATACCATTCCTGCTTTTAAGCCTGTTTCGGCCAGTCCTGGATTTAAGAGCTCTAAGCTGTCTTGACGAATTCCTAATTTTTTATATAATCGATAAAATCCCTCTTTTGGCAGTACCTTATAAAAACCAAAACGTTCATCTGAAACATTTTTTTCCTCACTTGATTCTATGTTTGGTACGTTCAATAATTGTCCTTCTTGCAACACATCGCCCATACTAGGATTGAGTGCTTCAAGTTCTTGAACAGAAATTCCAAATTTATAGGCCACACGCCACTTCCCTTCTTTCGGCAAAACTTTATATGTTTTTACTGCCTGGGGAACAATTGCAACTCTTTTTGTTTTATATTTTGGAATATAAATTTTGTCTTTAAATTGCAAAGGAGCATTATTATAAAGCTGTTGGTTGTGTTTTTTTATGTCTTCAATTGTTATATCAAACTTTTGTGCAATACTATAGAGTGTTTCTTTTCGCTTAACGCGATAAACTCTATATGAAACCAATTCTTTAACTTCTGCGGTTTCAGTCGCTTTTTTTTCAATTGGATTTGGAATAACAAGAATACTTCCAACTGGAAGCTGATTCTTAGCATCGGGGTTAAGTGCTAAAATATCCTCTGGAATTACCCCGTAACGTTGGGCTATTTTTTCTAGAGTGTCTCTGGAATCAACAGTATGAGTGCGCAAAGTTTGTGCAGACACAATACCAAAAAAAAGAAAGAAAACAATGTTTAAAAAAAATCTATTCATGTTGTTGTTTTGGTGCATAAAACTTTTAAAACTATAGCGCAGTTTTGAGAAATCCAAATCTTATTCCCATTCAATGGTTGCTGGAGGTTTAGAACTGATGTCATAAACCACACGATTTACTCCTTTTACTTTATTGATGATGTCATTGGATATTTTTTGTAAAAATTCATAAGGCAAGTTCACCCAATCTGCAGTCATACCGTCTGTACTTTCAACAGCTCTAAGAGCAACACATTTTTCATAAGTACGTTCATCGCCCATAACACCTACACTGTTGACAGGCAATAACATAGCGCCTGCTTGCCATACCTTGTCATACAAATCCCATTCACGCAATCCGTTGATGAAAATTGCATCAACTTCTTGTAAAATGCGTACTTTTTCGGCAGTAATATCGCCCAAAATTCGAATGGCCAAACCTGGACCAGGGAAAGGATGACGACCAAGCAATTGTGCATTAATACCCATTGAAGCTCCCACTCGGCGAACTTCGTCTTTAAATAATGCTTTTAATGGCTCTACAACTTTTAATTTCATAAAATCTGGCAATCCTCCAACGTTGTGATGACTTTTTATTGTAGCACTTGGACCACCAGTCGCCGAAACACTTTCAATGACATCAGGATAAATCGTTCCTTGTGCCAGCCATTTAACATCATTAATCAAATGAGCTTCATCATCAAAAACTTCTATAAAAACACGCCCAATGGCTTTACGTTTTTGTTCTGGATCATCTATTCCTGCCAAAGCATCCAAAAAACGTGCCGAAGCATCTACACCCTTGACGTTCAGCCCCATACCTTCGTATTGTTTTAATACATTACTAAATTCATCTTTACGTAACAAACCATTATTTACAAAAATACAGTACAGGTTTTTTCCAATAGCTTTGTTGAGTAAAATGGCTGCAACTGTTGAATCCACACCGCCAGAAAGACCTAAAACAACTTTGTCATTTTGTAGCTGTGATTTTAAATCAGCAACGGTTTCTTCTACAAAAGAATCTGGTGTCCAATCTTGTTGTAGACCTGCTATATCAACCAAAAAATTCTTAAGTAATGTTTTACCATCAGTTGAATGATACACCTCTGGATGAAATTGAATGGCGTAGGTTGACTCACCTTCAATTTTATAAGCCGCATTTTCAACATCGTGGGTGCTGGCCAATAATACACCGTTGGTTGGCAAAGTTTTAATGGTATCGCTATGACTCATCCAAACTTGACTGCCCTTAGAAATTCCTTCGAAAAAAGATTCATTGGATTTTATAAAAGATAAATTGGCACGGCCATACTCTCTTGTGTTTGAGGGTGCAACATTACCACCAGAAAAATGAGCCAAATATTGTGCGCCATAACAGACCGCCAACAAGGGTTTTATTTTTCGAATTTCCGACAAATCGGGATGTAGTGCATCATCACCTCGCACAGATTGTGGACTGCCCGAAAGCACCACCGCCTTATAGTCGTCTAATGAGGTTGGAATTTTGTTGTAGGGATGGATTTCACAATAAATATTTAACTCTCTAACGCGACGCGCAATGAGCTGTGTATATTGAGATCCAAAATCAAGAATGAGTACCTTATCGTGTTGCATGCCCAAAAGTACTATTTATCTCTAAATTTTAAATCAATTTTTTATAAAAACTTATAAAGAAATTATTGAAAATCCTTGTTGAAAAGGATTGAGTTCTGATTTTAGTTTTTCAATAAAATCATAACCATAAAGGGCATAAAAAGTTGAAAAATTTAGGACCCGTTCTTGTAAATTTTCATTTGGAAATAATGCAGACTGAAGTAATACTGCCTGTTCAACTTGTGCTTTATACTTTCTTTTTTCGGCTTTCAAAAGTCGTTTTTCCAAATTGGTCAATCCTTTGAGTTGTTTTTTTTCCTGTGCTGCGACTGCACCCAAAAAAGACCTATCTGTTTGTTTTGCAATACGATAAAGTTCTTCAAATTGCTGTTTTAAATGTTGTTTTTGATCTGAAAAATTAATCAAGTCTCTTTGAGTTTTAGCAATTTTAGTTGATAATTCTTCTGAAGATAAAAACAAGTCTTCAAAAGAAATATTAAATTTTTGAAGTTTTTTGTATTGTTTACTAGTAACAATTAATGCTGAACTACGATGCAATAGTAATGGAAAATGTACATTAAAAGCGTCAAAACACGACTTGAGTTGAAGCCAATAAGAAAGTTCGCCACCACCACCAACATAACACAAATTAGGTAAAATCGTTTCTTCATACAATGGTCGCATCAAAACATTTGGAGAAAAACATTCGGGGTGCACTTCGAGTTCTTTTAAAATCCCCTCTAAATCCCAACTCAATTCTGTATTTAACACTAGAAAAATACCGTTGTTTAGCTCAATGCGTTCTCTTAAATTATTCTTGATGTAAAACAAATTAAGAGGTCTTGGTTTGACTTGAATTTTAAAATTTGAATTTATCTGTTTTAGAGCCTGATTTGTTTTTGTTACTTCATTCAAAACGATTTGATGTTCAAGCTCATTTTTAACAATAGGTATAAACAAGCGTTTGAGATTTTTATTGTCGCCATCAACAACAATAAGTCCATCATTGCCAAAAAGTTGATGTACTAAAGCTCGAGTTGCATCGGCTAAATTATGTTGATTTAGATACGCCTTTTTAAACAATTCAGTCAATGCTTTTGAATGTTCATCAGCTCCCAAATGTGTTGAAAATTGACTAAAAAATTCATCTAATTCTTTAGTCGATAACCGTCCTACAGGGCCTTTAGATTGGTGTTGCCATTCTAAGTAATTTTCTCTTAAATAAAAATGATTAATTTCTTCAAAATCATGATCTTCAGTAGCCATCCAAAATAGAGGAACAAAATTATTTTCTGGATACTTTTCTTTTAAAGCTTTAGCCAAGTTGATGATTGAAATAATTTTGTAAATAAAATATAACGGCCCACCCATTAGGTTCAACTGATGCCCTGTAGTTACTGTAAAAGTTGTTGGTCTTCTTAGAGCATCAATCTGTGTTATTGTTGAAGCAGTAGGATTTAAATGATGGTATTGTATATGCAAACAATCTGCCAAAATAGTTCTATTTTCTAAAGAAAATTGAGCAGATTTTGAGGTCATTTGAGAGCTAAAATTTTCTAGTGTTGTAGGTGCCGTGTAAAACATATCCAATTCAGGATTATTACCTAAACCTTCTTGTAAAAGTCGAGGCAAGGTATTCGTTTTTGCATATGGAATATACGCTGTGGCCATCAATTCATTTATAAGGCAGTAAAGATACTTGAAATTATTAAAAGTTTTTTATATCACAAATCAATTCCAATTATCATCGAAATTTACGAAAAAAAATTAATGTTATCATAAAACTTAGATAATTGAAAAATTCAATTGATAATCAACTAGTTATAAGAATTATCGATATAATAAATTGTAATATAATTCAATTTTAAATGGAAAATTTGTAAATTTATATAATAATTATAATTTAAATTTTATGTCCCAATTATCTGCTGACGTTTATTAAGCGTTCAAAGAAATTTTAAAAAATATCTTATCATGAAAAGCAAAACACTACACTTAATTGTAACACTTTTTTTATTTAGTATTCAAACTCAATCCCAAGTCATTGCTAATGGAAACAATGATTTTGAAAATGATTTAATCGGATGGAACACCCAAAGAGATTGGTGGGATTCATCGACAAACATTGTTATTGATGCCAGCTTTCCATATTCAATGAATAAAGCTGCTAAATTCAACGGGCACTCCACACTTTACAACCAGCTATATACAGATATTTCTGGCCTAACAGTTGGTGATGATTATAACCTTGATTTTTTTGCTAAAGGCGGTGAAGCAGATCTTTATGTTGGAACGACATCTAATGTCTACAATGGAACCTATTTTTATATCAGTGAACAGACTTCATACACATTAAGAACCCTAAGTTTTACGGCAACACATTCAACAATGAGATTATGGATAGATTTTTATCCAAACACAAGTGTTCATTATGTGGATAATTTTTCAATATAAAACACAACATTATCTACAAATAATCCAGCTCTTAGTTCAAGTTCAGTTCGAGTTTATCCAAACCCTTCATCTGACTATGTTTTTATACATGGTTTGGAGTTGAACAAGCTAAAAATTTATGATATCCTTGGAAAAAATTGCAGTGATTTAACTTCTATAATTGAAATTAATCATGAGTACTTTAAGGTTAATATAAGCAACCTCAATAGGGGTTTGTATTTTTTTAGTACTCCTTCCAAAACAGTTAAGGTTTTTAAAAAATAATTTCCTAGCACACCTCTGCATACAAATCAAAGTCAGCGGCATCAGTAATGGTTACTGTTGTGTATTCTCCTGTTTTGAGATATACTTTTGAAGCATCAATCAGCACCTCATTGTCAACATCTGGAGAATCAAATTCAGTACGTCCCACAAAATGTTGCCCTTCTTTGCGATCGATAACAACACGTAGAGTTTGTCCTATTTTCGCTTGATTCAATTCCCATGAAATCTGTGATTGCAATTCCATAATTTCATTGGCACGAGCTTGTTTAATCTCTTGTGGGACATCGTCCTCTAGATTGTAGGCATGTGTGTTTTCTTCATGTGAATAGGTAAAACATCCCAAACGTTCAAATCGCATAGCTTTTACCCATTGCTTTAGGGTTTGAAAATCCTCATCAGTTTCTCCAGGATAACCAACAATCAAAGTAGTGCGAATAGCCATATTGGGTACTGCTTCACGAAATTGTTGCAGTAGTTTTGTGGTTTTTGCTTGTGTGGTTCCACGACGCATACTTTTCAAAATTTTATCTGAAATATGCTGCAATGGAATGTCCAAATAATTACAGATTTTTGATTCATTTTTCATCACTTCCAAAACATCCATTGGGAAGCCTGTTGGAAAAGCATAGTGCAAACGAATCCACTCTATACCTTCAACTTTTACTAAAGCTTTTAGCAGTTCAGCAAGGTTACGTTTTTTGTATAAATCCAGTCCGTAATAGGTTAAATCTTGTGCAATTAGAATCATTTCTTTAACACCATTTGCTGCTAATTTTTCGGCTTCAACAACTAAATCCTCTATAGGCGTTGAGCGGTGCTTACCACGCATCAAAGGGATGGCGCAAAAGCTGCACGGACGGTCACAACCTTCAGCAATTTTTAAATAGGCATAATTTTTTGGTGTGGTCGTCAATCGCTCACCAATAAGTTCATGCTTATAATCTGCACCTAAGGCTTTTAAAAGTTGAGGCAATTCTGTAGTTCCAAAATATTGATCTACATCTGGAATTTCTTTAACTAAATCGGGCTTATAACGTTCACTTAAACAGCCGGTTACAAAAACTTTATCAACATCACCAGATTCTTTTTTTTGAACAAAATCTAAAATGGTATTGACACTTTCTTCTTTGGCGTTATCAATAAATCCACAGGTATTGATGACCACAATATTACCTTCTTCTTCGTGTGCAACTGCTTTGCCATTGGCTTTGAGTTGCCCCATTAGCACCTCGCTGTCATATACGTTTTTGCTACAACCCAAAGTCACAACATTGATTTTATTTTTTTTGAGTGATTTTGTTCTCATAAAAGTAATTAGTTGTACTGGTTTGGTAAAGGTCGTTTATTAGCAACTTTTTCAAAGTGATATCCCCATTGGTAAAGTTGTCCTTCTTGAAAGGGTTTTGTAATAAATGTAAGTCCCATTGGAGCATTTTCTTTGTTAAGCCCCATTGGAACAGTTAGAGCTGGATATTCTGCCACTGCAGCATAGCTTGCATGATAATTGTTTACAGATAATACACCGTCTAATTCATGTGCAATCATCATTGTATCGAAATAGGCTTTACCATTTGTTTTTAAGGTTGATTTGATAGTGCTAAATTCTTCTGGAGTTGCTGAATCTTCTACAATCCCTTGAAACAGTTTTTGACCATAAGGCGCACGGATACTATCTAAAATATTATAATCAATAATAGATTGTACGTCATTGAATGTCATGTTTTTATTAGCATGATTTTGAAAATACAAAGGCAAATCTGCTTTCATATCTAGATTTAATAACCTTAAAAAGTTGGGTAAATTGACATTTTCTGGTTCAATGGTGATGATTTCTGCTCCATGTTTTTCTAATAATTTTATAGATTTTAAGTAAAGAGAATCCTCCAATAATTCTTTGATAGCGCCAAAACGTTTTCCTTCAAAAGAGGTATTTAAAACTGTTTTAAGATCAATTTTAGATGTTGATGTTGATTTAAAATCTCTATCATCATACCCAATAATGGCATTATAAACCAAGACATTATCAATAATTGATTTAGTTATTGGTCCAGCCGTATCTAAGGTACTTGAAATGGGAACAATACCACTACGGCTTACAGTTCCTATAGTTGGTTTTAGGCCAACTCCAGCATTTTGACTGGCAGGCGACAAAATAGATCCGGCTGTTTCACTACCAATTGCAGCTGCACAAAAATTGGCCGCTACCGCTACAGCACTTCCAGAGCTTGAGCCTCCAGTATCTAGTGTTTTTCTTCCATAGGGGTTAAATGTTTGACCACCAACAGCACTATAGCCACTTGGACAATCGCCACAAAAGAAATAGGCCCATTCACTCAGATTTGCCTTTCCTAAAATAAGCGCACCCGAAGACTTTAATTGTTGACTTAAAAATGAATCTTCAGTTGTATTTTTCATCAAAGCAACTGCTCCTGCAGTTGTTACAATTCCATTGGCATTGATATTATCTTTCAAAAGAATAGGCATTCCATAAATTGAATAAACTGATAAATTCTTTGGACGCTTTTTGTCTTTTTCTCGAGCTTCTTCAATAATTGATGTGTTTAATGAAATTACAGAATTAAGCGATTTTTTATTTTCTCGATCTAATAAATTGATGCGGTATAAATAAAACGTAACCAAAGCCTCATAGCTGAGCTTTTTGTTTTGAACATGGCGTTGTAGCGCTGGAATAGCCTGATTCATAATCAAAGGTTTCAAGGCTTCGTATTTTTCTATAGAAAAACTAGAAAGTTGATCCTGAAATGGCGCCCAGAGTTCTTCTAAATCTATGTAATTTGAATCTTCAACTTTGAATTTTCGAAAAGATTTTTCAGAAATATCACTTAAATTATTTTCTGTTTTTTGAACATCATTTTTACATCCAAAAACAACACTAATCAAAAAGAATAATGCAATATTTTTCATGTTTCTAATTATTTAAAAAAGGAATCTACAAATTCGAATTTATTAAAAACTTGCAAATCATCTATGCCTTCACCAACACCTATGTATTTTACAGGCACTTGAAATTGATCGCTTATTCCAATAACAACTCCTCCTTTGGCTGTACCATCTAATTTGGTGACGGCCAAGGCATTAACTTCAGTAGCTGCCGTAAATTGTTTGGCTTGTTCAAAAGCATTTTGACCGGTTGAACCATCGAGAACCAATAAAATTTCATGTGGTGCATTTGGAACTACTTTTTGCATAACACGTTTAATTTTGGTCAATTCATTCATTAAATTTACCTTGTTGTGCAATCGACCAGCAGTATCAATAATAACAACATCTGCATCGGAACTTACAGCACTTTGCAGTGTATCAAAAGCCACTGAGGCAGGATCGCTACCCATAGATTGCTTTACAATGGGTATATCAACACGATTAGCCCAAACTTGTAATTGATCGATAGCGGCAGCTCTAAAAGTATCAGCGGCGCCCAGTACAACATTTAAACCTTGTTTTTTAAATTGATGTGCGAGTTTTCCAATCGTAGTTGTTTTTCCAGCACCGTTCACCCCTACCACCATTATAACGTGAGGTTTTTGTGTATTGGGCAATGAAAAATCAGAAGCTTCTCCTGAATTTGTTTCCGAAAGTAATGCTGCAATTTCTTCTCTAAGAATGACATTCAACTCCTCAGTTCCTAAATATTTATCGCGAGAGACACGCGCTTCGATACGCTCAATAATTTTTAGAGTGGTATTGACTCCTACATCACTTGTGACTAACACTTCCTCTAGGTTGTCCAATACACTATCATCAACTTTGGATTTCCCTGCAACGGCCTTTCCTAGTTTGTCAAAAAAACTAGATTTAGATTTTTCAAGCCTCTTATCTAAAGTGGCTTTTTTTTCAGATGAAAATATCTTTTTAAAAAAACTCATACTAGCGGTTGTTTTATCTTTATTTGGTCTTTTGCAAGGTACTAAAAAAATAAAAGCTGCTTTGTAGAAAAGCAGCTTTTAAGTCTAAAATTTTTAGAACTATTACTTCTTGCTTAAGAAGTCGTTTACTTTATCTGGAGACATAATTGACTCTACAAAAGTGTAAGCACCAGTTTTTGGAGACTTTACCATTTTGATTGCTTTAGTCAAACGTTTAGATCCTGTTTGAAGTGATGCTACTGATTTCTTTGCCATGATTCAAGTATTTCTTGGTGGTTTGTGTTTAAAACCTAATTATTTAATTTCTTTATGCACCGTCATACGCTTTAGGATAGGATTAAATTTCTTAATTTCCATGCGGTCTGGTGTGTTCTTTTTGTTCTTAGTTGTAATGTATCGAGACGTTCCTGGCTGTCCTGATGCTTTGTGCTCAGTACATTCCAAAATCACTTGAACTCTATTTCCTTTCTTTGCCATGATGCTTTACTTTTTGGTGTAATTATTTTAAAAACCCTTTTGACTTTGCTTCTTTAATCGCTGCGCTAATACCAATCTTGTTGATCGTTTTCAATGCAGATGTTGAAACCTTAAGCGATACCCACTTATCTTCTTCAGGGATATAAAAACGCTTCTTCACCAAATTTGCATTGAATTTGCGTTTTGTTCTATTCAAAGAGAAGGAAACGTTATTTCCTACCATTGCTTTTTTTCCTATAAGTTCACAAATTTTTGACATGATCTTTAATTTAATTGTTTTGTTGTTTCAAAACGAGGTGCAAAAATACGAATTCTTTGTAAGTTCACAAATTTTATGAAGTCAATTTTAAAAAATTTCTTTCTGTAATAAAGTTAATGCCATATGCACAGCTTTTGTCGTGATGCGTTCTCGATGTTTGCCAAAGGTAAATTGCTTTGAAAAAACATGTTTAGGTGTTGCAATAGCAATACAAACCGTTCCAACTTCTGCATCAGAATCCCCTTTTGTTGGACCTGCATTGCCTGTTGTTGCTACAGCATAGTCTGAATTAAATAATTTTTGAACGCCCAAAGCCATTGCTTCTGCTACCTCTCCACTTACTACAGAATGTTTTTTAATTACATTTTTATGAACCCCCAAAACCTGAGTTTTAATGGCCGTATCATAAGCAATTACTCCACCTTTAAAATAAGTTGACGCTCCAGCATTTGCTGTAAACTGTGCACCTATTCGTCCTCCTGTACAGCTCTCAGCTAAAGCTAAGGTTGTATTTGACTTCATCAATTGATTTCCAATAATTTGCTCAATTGAAGAATCTTCTTCAAAACCTACAAAAACGTCACTAATTTGTGGTACTAATTTTTCAATTTCTGTATTGATTGATTCATAAACCAATGCTTTGTCAAATCCTTTTGATGATAATCGCAAACGAACACGACCTAGATTTGGTAAATAGGCCAACTTTATATTTTTAGGTAAATTATTTTCCCAATCCGAAATTCGATCGGCAATGACACTCTCACCCAGTCCATAGGTGAGCACTGTTTTGTGTAGTATAAAAGGTAATTTAAATTGCTCTGAAAGTCGAGGTAAAACCTCATTTTGCATCAATGCTTTCATCTCAAATGGTACACCTGGTAGCGAAACAAAAACTGTGGCGTTATTTTCTATCCACATCCCTGGCGCAGAACCCGATTGATTCATCAAAACTTTAGCTTTTGAAAGCACTAAAGCTTGATCCAAATTAACCTGCAAAAGGGGTTGTTTTATGTATGTTTTCCAAATGTGTTTGATATGTGCTGTAACTTCTTTGTTTCGAACCAAAGTATCATCAAAATACTCCGCTAATGTTTTTTTTGTGATGTCATCTTTTGTTGGTCCTAACCCTCCTGTAAGAATTACCAAATCTGCATGTTTTTCTGCATTTTCTAGCGCCTCAAGAATATGGTTTTTATCATCTTGAACAGAGGTAATTTGAAAAACAGAAACCCCAATTTTGTTTAACTCTTTTGAAATATATGCTGAATTGGTATCTACAATTTGACCAATTAGAATTTCATCGCCGATTGTAATGATTTCAGCATTCATTTACTTGACTTTTATATTGAAAAATTCTTCGTTTCCAATGTAGCCTGAAAGGCTATCATTGGCTTGAACCGAAGCTACTCCAGAAGGCGTTCCTGTAAAAATAATATCTCCAATTTTAAGTGTAAAAAATTGTGAAACATACGAAATAATTGCATCAATATTCCAGAGCATATCTTTTGTATTTCCAGACTGTACAATGGTATCATTTTTCTTCAAACTAAATGACATATTATTCAAGTTTTCAAATTGACGCTTAGAAACCCACTTCCCTACAACTGCAGAACTATCAAATGCTTTTGCTTTTTCCCATGGTAATCCCTTTTGTTTCAATGTTTGTTGCAAATCTCGGGCTGTAAAGTCTATACCTAAACCTATTTGATCATAATATTTATGCGCAAACTCTGGTGCAATATATTTTCCAACTCTGTTGATTTTTACAAGTACCTCAACTTCATGTTGTACATTTTTGGAAAAATCAGGGATAAAAAAAGGTTGTTTTTTGAGTAATATGGCTGTATCAGGCTTTAAAAAAACTACAGGTTCAGTTGGTTTTTCATTTTGAAGCTCTGCAATGTGATTGCTATAGTTTCGACCAATACAAATCAGTTTCATGGATTAGAGTTTCTGATTAAACGCTCGAAGTTTTATGGCAGTTAAAACTTTTTTGGTGTACAATGGAAAATCTGCATTAAGTAGCCATCCAAAATAACCTGGTTCTGTTTCTAGAATTTCGGTTACTTTTTTGCCTTTATATTTTCCAAAAGAAAAACATTCGTTACCATCCTTATCATATCGAATAAATCCTGCAAAATCGGCAAACTTATGGCGGGTGCTGAATTCAGCTAAAAACGATGTGTCGTTTTCTAAATCTTCATATCGATCGAGTTGTGCTTTTAGCACCTCATATGTTGCTATGGTATCGGCCTCTGCACTATGCGCATTTTCCAAATTTTTTTCGCAATAAAATTTATAGGCTGCAGTAAGTGTTCGTTGCTCCATTTTATGAAAGATGGTTTGAACATCAACAGACTTTCTATTTTTCATGTCAAAATCAACACCTGCTCTGAGCATTTCTTCAGCAAGAATTGGAATATCAAAACGGTTCGAATTAAATCCACCTAAATCTGCGTCTTTTATCCATGTATTTATCTCATTGGCAAGCATTGTAAATGTGGGTTCATTTGCTACCTTTTCATCTAAAATTCCATGTACTGCAGTGGCTTGTGCAGGAATAGACATTTCTGGATTGACTAGCCATGTTTTTTTTTCTTCTTTTCCATCTGGAAAAACTTTTAAAATAGAAATCTCTACAATCCTATCGGTAGTAATATTAACGCCAGTTGTTTCTAAATCGAAGAAACAAATGGGTTTTTTTAGGCTTAATTGCATTGTTTTATACTTGTCTATTTTCGTCCCAAGACTCCAATAATTCTTTTACTGTTTTTAGAAATTGACCCCCAAGAGCACCATTAACTACTCTGTGATCATAGGAATGGGACAAAAACATTTTTTGGCGAATGCCTATAAAATCACCCTCACTGGTTTCTATGACTGCAGGCACTTTTCTAATCGCCCCAAGAGCTAAAATTCCAACTTGTGGTTGATTGATGATTGGCGTACCCATAATACTTCCAAATCCACCAACATTTGTAACCGTATATGTGCCCTCTTGAATATCATCTGGACTTAATTGATTATTTCTTGCACGGACTGCTAAATCGTTAACACGCTTTGTCATTCCCATCAAATTGAGTTGGTCTGCATTTTTGATGACAGGGACAATAAGATTGCCATCGGCCAGCGCTGTTGCCATTCCCAAGTTAATGGATTTGTGCTTGACAATATGATCGCCATCAACCGAAATATTTAGCATTGGATGAATGGTTAGTGCTTTTGCAACAGCTTCCATAAAAATAGGAGTGAATGTGATTTTTTCACCTGTATTTTGCTGAAATTTAGCTTTAATTTTTTCGCGCCAATTCCCTATTTTTGTAACATCAACTTCTATAAAAGACTGTACATGAGCCGAAGTTTGTACAGAATTAATCATGTGTTTTGAAATGAGTTTACCCATTCGAGTCATTTCAATAATCTCATCTGCTCCACTACGTACTGTTGGAGCTGCAGAGGTTGGCAATGATGCTGGAGCTGACTGAGGTGTTTGCTTTGGAGTTGAAACACTTGTTTTTGATCGCTTTTCGATATATGCAAGCATGTCGTTTTTAGTTACTCTTCCACCTTTTCCGCTGCCTTCAATTTGATCTAATTCTACTTGTAAAACCCCTTCTTTTTTGGCTATATTTTTTACCAAAGGAGAATAAAATCTTGTTCCGTTTGAACTGATTGGGATGGCTGCAGTTTTTGCAATATCAACAGTGTCTTGTATATCAGCAATTATTTCTGGGTCTGGCGCTGGTATTGATTGTTCTGAAACTTTTGGAGTCTCTTTTGGTGGTTCAGCCTGCGCCTCATCTTCTGTTTCAATAATGGCAATGGTTTGTCCAACCTCAACAACTTGATCAACTTCAAATTTTTTCTCAACCAAAATTCCACCGACTTCGCTCGGCACATCACTATCTACTTTGTCTGTTGAAATTTCTACAACAGACTCATCCATTTCCACACGATCGCCAACATCTTTCAACCAAGAATTGATTGTTGCTTCTGCAACACTCTCTCCCATTTTGGGTAATTTGAGCTCAAACTTTGCCATATATTATATTATTTGGGTACGTTTCGTGGCGCAAAATTACAGAAAATTGATGACTTAATCAATTGTTTTTAAAAGTAGACTCTGTTTTCAAATTTATCAAAATGTACCACTTCTCCTCTACGCACAGAAAAATCGCTGCCAACAAAATAATTACTCTTTTTTGGAAGGAATTTGTAGGTGATGAATTTATATTTGGTTGTACTAATTTGTTTAATTGCAGACTGGAAATCGGTAGCGTTTAAATCAAAAACTACATCATAATAAATGTTTTTTGGCAATTCTTCGATGGAATTTACAGTTGTTAAATTCTTCTTTTCGAGCCATTTTAAGCTTGTGTAGGGCTTTAAAAATGTAATCCTTTTAATCTTTCTTTTTACAGAAGCGTTAAATTTTGGAATGTAAGGTATCAAACTTGCTGTTATATTAATTAAAGTTCCAAAGAAAAAATTTAATTTGAAATGTTTTTTGTAAAACAACTTCATTGCATGATAAAAACGTTTGGATTGAGTTCTGTTTTTAATTGTACTTTCACCCTTAAAATGAATAACAGTGCTTGTTCCTAAATAATAATTTTTGTACCCTAATTGCTTTGCTCTATAGGATAGATCTATATCCTCTCCATACATAAAAAAGCTTTCATCAAAACCTTTCAAATCCTCATAAAGTGATCGTTTCAAAAACATCAAAGCACCAGGGAGCACCTCAACTTCTGCGTTAGTAAATTCATCAATTTGATGCGCATAATAAGACTTACTTCTCCCAATTAATTTTTGAAAGGCCACAGAAACTGTAGGAAAATTTCTTTTGCTTTCAGGTAAAAAGCGACCTGAACCATCAATTAGCCGACATCCAACAATTCCTAAATTTTTTGACTTTGCTTCAGAAAATTGAAGTAGATTTTGGAATGTATTTTCAGCAACTACAGTATCGGGGTTAAGTATACACACAAACTCCCCTTGTGCCACTTCAAGCAGTTGGTTATTAGCTTTTGAAAAGCCAACATTATTTTCGTTTTCGATTAGTGTGATTTCTGGAAATTTAGCTTTTACCATGGCACAACTATCATCCATTGAATGATTATCAATAACAATAATTTCAGAGGGGATATCTTTTAATGCCGCTTGAACACTTTGTAAGCATAACTCCAAAAAGTAGCGTACATTATAATTGAGAATAACTACAGATAGCTTCAATGCTTTATGATTTTAAAGAGGATTCAAATGGCACTCTATTGGTAATACTTCGTCCCAAAGTAACTTCATCGGTATATTCCAATTCATCACCTACTGAAATCCCTCTTGCTATTGTTGAAAGTATAACCTCTTCGCCTTGAATTTGTTTATAAATGTAAAAATTAGTGGTGTCGCCTTCCATTGTGGAACTCAACGCAAAAATAAGCTCTTTTATTTTGCCTTCATTAACTTTATTGACCAAACTTTGAATATTTAAATCTGTTGGACCAATACCATCCATAGGAGAAATTTTACCCCCTAGAACATGATATACTCCACGATAACTTGCAGTACTTTCAATGGCTAAAACATCTCGAATATCTTCCACCACACAAATAGTATTTTGATTTCTGTTTGGATTTGCACAGATTTCACAAACAAGTTGATCAGAAATATTATGGCATTGCTGACAAAAATTTATTGAAGATCTCATGTCTAAAAGTGCTTTAGATAACTGATTAGTCTGGTCTTCTGATTGCCGCAAAAGATGAAGTACCAAACGAAGCGCAGTACGCCGTCCAATTCCCGGCAATTGTGAAACTTCATTCACTGCATTTTCTAATAATTTCGATGAAAACTCCATTTTATTTATATTTTACTAAATGATTTAAACACCTCATTAGCAGAACTTAAAGTAAAAACAATTGAAAAATCTAATAAATTTGACTTAAGATTATTTCAGAATATTTTACTTTTGAACACAGACTCGTGGTACATTTGAGCATCACAAATATATATTTATTAAGTTGAAAGGACAACACATTCTACTCATCACTCTAGTTTATTTTGTATTTCTTGTTATTATCGCAAGAATTACAGGAAAAAATGATAGCAATAATGATTTTTTCAAAGCTGGAAAACAATCGCCTTGGTATTTGGTGGCCTTTGGAATGATTGGCGCTTCACTTTCTGGCGTGACTTTTATATCTGTACCAGGATGGGTACAAAGTTCAGAGTTTAGCTATTTTCAAGTGTGCTTGGGCTATATTGCGGGCTATGTTGTGGTTGCTTTTATGCTTTTGCCTATTTATTACAAATTAAATCTCACTTCAATTTACGAATACCTACAACAGCGATATGGACGTGTTAGTCATAAAACTGGTGCATTTTTCTTCTTTGTTTCTAGGGTTTTGGGGGCTGCTTTTCGAATGTATCTAATGGCAATTGTATTGCAACAATTTGTCTTTGAACAATGGAATATTCCTTTTGAAGCTACGGTCATTTTGTCAATACTACTCATTTGGATTTATACCAACAAAGGTGGTATCAAAACGATTGTTTGGACCGATACACTACAAACACTTTTTATGGTGTGTGCTGTGGTGCTTTCCATTTATTTTATCACAGATCAATTGGGTTGGAGTTTTTCAGAGTTTTTAGTTTCAGACGAACTAAATCAATACCATTCAATTTTTAGAACAGATTCTATTTTAGCAAGAGACCATTTCTTAAAATCGTTCTTTGGAGGCATGTTTATCACTATTTGTATGACGGGATTAGATCAGGACATGATGCAGAAAAATCTAACCTGTAAATCGCTAAAAGATGCACAAAAAAATATGCTTTGGTTTAGTATTGTGCTAACACTAGTCACATTCTTATTTTTACTTTTGGGCGCTTTATTATTCATTTATGCGGAACGTTTTGGTATAGCACTGCCGCTTATGGACGGACAACCCAAAACAGATTTATTGTTCCCAGAAATTGCGCTTAATTCTGGCTTAGGATTAACCTTGGCTTCAGTATTTATTTTGGGACTTATTGCAGCAGCCTACAGTAGCGCCGATAGTGCATTGACTTCACTAACAACGTCTTTTTGTGTCGATATTTTAGACCTCAACAAACATTCAGATACTGACAAAAAACGCATTCGAAAACAAACGCATATAGGGATGAGTGTGCTTTTAATTTTGGTTATCATTGCTTTTAAACACATCTTAGATTCCAATGTTATTGATAGCCTGCTTACTGTTGCTGGATATACCTATGGCCCTTTACTAGGGCTTTTTGCCTTTGGTATTTTTACAAATTATAAGATTAAAGATAAGTATGTGTGGCTTGTAGCGTTATTATCCGTTTCTATTTCTTATGGTCTAGGACAAATTCCTGCAGAGCAAATCGGTGGCTATGTTATTGGTTATGAGTTATTACCACTCAATGGAATGCTTACCTTTTTAGGATTAATACTGATTCGTAGACAATAACACCAAAGTACAGGCGATTTCATAAGTAATGTTTTGACGTTCCAAAAGTTTGAAAAAAACAGGGTTTTCTGTTTCTGGATTAAAAATCACACGTTTCGGATTTAAATTCAAAATGTATTCCATATAATCCAATTGACGTTTGGGGTTTAAATAAAGCGTAATGGTATGAACAGATGAGTACAATTTTAAATTGGTATCGATTTCTACATCACCTACAACTCCATGCTTGAGACCAAAAGCCACTACTGGAATATTAGCTTTTCTTAACATCAAAATTGCTTTGTATGAATAGCGCTCTGGATTAAGGGAAGCCCCCAAAACAAGCGTTTTATAAGATTCTACCATTTGATGATTACACTACCCCAAGTAAAACCACTACCAAACGCCGCAAGGACAACGGTATCGCCAGATTTTATTTTTCCTTGCTCACAAGCCTCACTAAGTGCAATTGGAATAGAGGCTGCAGTCGTATTACCATAATTTTGAATATTATTAAAAACTTGATCGTCAGAGAGTTGAAACTTTTTTTGAATATATTGAGAAATTCGCAAATTGGCCTGATGGGGAATCAGCATATCAATATCCGAAACTTGTAAATTATTGGCTTCAAGACCTTGGTTGATGACCTCACTAAATCGTCGTATGGCATTTTTAAATACAAACTGCCCGTTCATATAAGGTCTGTAACTCATATCTTCTGGGTCATTATCTTCAATTATTTCTGTCACCCATCGTTTTCCCATGCCTGGTGCTTCTGCGGCCAATTCTAACGCATGCTCGCCTTGAGAATGTAAATGTGATGATAAAATACCTTTAGAAGTGTCTTCCTCTCGAGTCAAAACAGCAGCTCCAGCACCATCGCCAAAAATCACAGAAATGCTTCGACCTCTAGTTGAAACATCAATACCACGAGATTGCAATTCGCTACCAATGACTAAAATATTTTTGTACATCCCAGTTTTAATAAATTGATCCGCAACAGAAATACCATATACAAATCCCGAACATTGGTTACGAACATCCAAAGCACCAACGTTATCAATTCCTAAAGCTTCCTGGACTTGAACACCTGGACCTGGAAAATAGTAATCTGGGCTTAATGTTGCAAAAACAATAAAATCTATGTCTTGTTTGTCAATTCCTGCATTCTTAATGGCATTTTCGGCAGCTTTTAACCCCATACTAAAAGTGGTATCTCCATCGCCTTTAACGGCCCAACGGCGCTGTTTTATTCCTGTACGTTCCTGAATCCACTGATCGTTAGTATCCATCAGTTGCGACAAATCGTCATTTGTGACAACATTTTCTGGGACATAATGCCCCATTCCTATTATTCTTGAGTTGTACATAAGCTATTTTTGTTGTGATTTCTATACAAATATAAACTTTATAAAATGCCAGTTTGTCACATTTTTAAAAATGGTATTCTTTTTGACATAAGTTTAACACTATTAATCAATATAATAATCGTTTAAAATACATAAAACTATGAGTAAAGGAACAATTAATGTATCCGTTGAAAATATTTTTCCACTGATTAAAAAGTTTTTGTACAGCGATCACGAAATCTTTTTAAGAGAATTAATTAGTAATGCTACTGATGCAACCCTAAAGTTGAAGCATTTAACCAATATTGGCGAAGCTAAAGTAGAATATGGGAATCCAATCATTGAAGTCAAAATTGACAAAGAAGGAAAAAAACTGCATCTCATTGACCAAGGCATTGGAATGACAGCCGATGAAGTTCAAAAATACATCAATGAAGTAGCATTTTCTGGTGCTGAAGAGTTTTTGGACAAATACAAGGATAAAGTTGAAGATGCTGGTATTATTGGACATTTTGGACTAGGGTTTTACTCTGCATTCATGGTCGCTGAAAAAGTAGAAATTATAACAAAATCTTTTAAAGATGAACCTGCTGCACATTGGGTTTGTGACGGAAGTCCAGAGTATAGCTTAGAAACTGCTGATAAAAAAGAAAGAGGCACAGAAATCATTTTGCATATTGCAGAAGATTCTACGGAATTTTTGGAAGACCATCGTATTACAGAACTGTTGAACAAGTACAACAAATTTATGCCAATCCCAATAAAATTTGGCACAAAAGAAATCAACGATCCAGAGCACGAGCCAAAAACGATAACAGACAAAGACGGTAAAGAAACTAATGAACCTCAACGCAAAATTACAGTCGATAATATCATCAATAATCCAAATCCAGCGTGGACAAAAACACCATCGGATTTGAAAGAAGAAGACTATAAAGGGTTTTATCGTGAATTGTACCCCATGCAATTTGAAGAACCGCTTTTTAACATTCATTTGAATGTCGATTATCCTTTCAATCTTACTGGAATTCTATATTTTCCAAAAATGACTAACGATATGAATATCCAAAAGGATAAAATTCAATTGTATCAAAATCAAGTCTTTGTAACGGACAATGTAGAAGGAATTGTACCAGAATTTTTAACCATGCTTCGTGGTGTGATTGATTCTCCAGATATTCCCTTGAATGTATCACGTTCCTACCTTCAAGCTGATGGTGCTGTAAAAAAGATTTCGTCTTATATAACCAAAAAAGTAGCCGATAAATTAAAGTCATTATTTAATAATGATAGAGAAGATTTTGAAGCTAAATGGAATGACATCAAAATTGTGATTGAGTATGGAATGCTCTCGGAAGAAAAATTCTTTGAAAAAGCTGAAGCTTTTGCATTGTATCCAACAGTAGATGGCACCTACTATACTTATGATGAATTGTACAATAAAATTAATGCGAAGCAAACTGACAAAGATGACAAATTAGTGATTTTATATGCCTCTAATGCAGATGAACAACACAGCTATATTGAGGCTGCAAAAGCGAAAGATTATGAAGTTCTTTTGTTGGATTCTCCTATTGTATCACATTTGATTCAAAAATTAGAAGGCAGTAAAGAAAATATCTCCTTTGCTAGAGTAGATGCCGATCATATTGATAAACTGATTCAGAAAGAAGATACTGCAATTTCAAAACTCTCTGAAGAAGAAAAAACAACTTTAGACGAACATCTAAAAGCGGTTATTTCTTCTGAGAAATTTATTGTTCAATTGGAAGCTATGGACAGCAATGCTGCACCATTTATGATCACTCAGCCAGAGTTTATGCGCCGTATGAAAGAAATGCAACAAACTGGCGGCGGCGGTATGTTTGGTATGGGGGGTATGCCAGAAATGTATAACCTAGTTGTGAATACAAATTCTGAATTGGTTAATGAAATTTTAAACACAAAAACCGCAAAAAAACGCGAACGTTTGATTAATCAAAGTTTAGATTTGGCACAACTCTCGCAAGGTCTTCTTAAAGGCGAGGCCCTGACCAACTTTATCAAGCGAAGTTATGAGATGATAAAATAATTGCACATCATTACTCAAAAAAAGGTGGTTTTTTATAAAATCACCTTTTTTATTCTATAACAAAATCAAAATAGGTCTTTGGAAATGGTTCATGGTTTAAGGTAAAATGCCACCACTCTTGTGCATAGGGTCGGAATCCATATTTTATCATAACACGCTGTAACAACTCACGATTGGAGCGTTCTTTGGTGTTTAAATCTTGATAATCTAAATTCGAAATTTTACCAAAAAAATCATAAGGACTCCCCATGTCAAGTTCCTCGCAAGTATTAAAATCTATAAGTGTCACATCTATTGAACTTCCTCTACTATGTCCAGAATGTGTGGAAATGTATTGCTTTATAAATAATTCAGACTTTGGAATATTAGGATAGAATTGTGCTTTCATTAGGGTGTCGCTAGGAATTTTTGCCCATCGTACAAAATGATCTACTGCCCGTTGTGGACGGTAGCCATCAAATAATTTTAACCCCAAACCTATACGCCCAAATTCTTGTTGTGCTGCAAATAGTGCCTCAGCTGTTTTTGTACTTAAAATGGCTTTTTCGGTCGTATAGCCGTCAATTTTTTGACCTACAAAATTGTTTTTTTTTGCATAACGTAAATCAATTTCTAAATCGGGTATTTTATCTTTTGCATAGCTAAAACCTTGAGGCAGTGGTGCTTGAGCAAAAATAATAGCCATAACAAAAAGGGCTAAAATTGAGAAGATGTTTTTTTGTTGCATGAATTCAGAACTTATGCTAATTTAGAAAAAAAATCAAAAGATGCTTTTTGGCGTACATAATAACATAACCACCGAGTTAAAAGATGGTGAGATTTCTTATGATAAAAACTTCTTAAGCTCATTAGAAGCGTCAAGATATTTTAAAGTTTTACGTAATGAAACGGCATGGCAACAGGATCAAATAAAGGTATTTGGAAAGGTATATGATCAGCCTCGACTTACCGCATTATTTGCTAATAATAACTTTCCTTATCGTTATTCAAACATCACAATGTACCCATCTCCTTTTTCGGCAACACTTTTAGAAATTAAAGAAAAAGTAGAACAGCAATTGAAAAAACAGTTTACAACCTGTCTTTTAAACTTGTATCGTCATGGTCAGGACAGTAATGGTTGGCATGCTGATAACGAAAAAGAATTGGGTAAAAATCCTATAATTGCATCTGTGAGTTTGGGTGCAGAGCGAATGTTCCATATGAAGCATCGAACAGAAAAATCTCAAAAAATTAAAATAAATTTGACCCATGGAAGTTTACTTGTAATGAGCGGCAGTACACAACACTACTGGTTACATCAAATTCCAAAAACAAAAAAGCATGTCGAAGAACGTATCAACTTGACCTTTAGAATTTTAAAATAAATAATTATGAAACATGTCCTCAAATTTTTAAGCTGTTATCTATTTGCATCAAGTCTATTGATTGCACAAAATTTTTCGTCAAAAGACCTCAGTATAAACACCCATGTCGATGGTACTTTGTTGACCCCAAATACAATAAACAATGCACCTTTGGTAATTTTGATTGCGGGTTCTGGCCCAACAGATCGCAATGGCAATCAATCATTCATGAAAAACGATATGCTAAAAAAATTGGCAGAATCGTTGGCAAATAATGGTATTGCTTCATTTCGATACGACAAAAGAATTGTAAAGCAAATTCGCAACAAAACGATTGACAAGAACATCATGTTTGATGATTTTGTGACGGATGCAAAATCGGTTATTTCCTATTTTAAACCAAAGTTTGAAACTATTGTTGTAGCTGGACACAGTCAAGGAAGTTTGGTTGGATTATTGGCTTTGGAAGACGGGGTTTCTGGTTTTATTTCATTGGCTGGCGCAGGAAAATCAATCGATCAAATTATAATTGAACAAATTTCAAAAACAGCACCCATGTTTTTGGAAGACAGCAAACGTGTTTTAGCAGTTCTTAAAGAGGGAAAAACTACATCAGATTTTCCAGTAGCATTGTCTTCAATTTTCAATTTAGATCTACAATCTTTTATGTCTAATTGGATACAATATAGTCCTTCTGAAATAATGAAAAATCACAACATCCCTTCACTAATTATTAATGGAGATAAAGATTTGCAAGTAAGTGTAGATGAGGCGAATTTGCTTTATGCTTCTGCACAAAATGGAATGCTACTAATTGTGGAAAACATGAATCATATTTTGGTAAAAATTGAAGGAGATCAATTGGAGAACATGAAATCGTATAATGATACGAAGTTAAAGATTGCTGAAGATGTTGAAACAAGTATGGTTAATTTTGTAAAAAAATTATAATAAAAAAAGCACTGAAAGAACAGTGCTTTTTTTACTAACCAACCAAAGTGTATTCAAGATACAATCTTAATACTACAAACTTATAACCTATAGTTTATATTAACATAATGTTTAACAATACTTTCACAAAAGGAAAAAGCATCATTTAAAAAAAAACGATGCTTTAACCACTAACCAACCAAAATATATTACTAACAAAAAAATTAAATAATACATTATAATTAAATACAACTTCCGTGCCAAAAAATTAATTAGATAAAAAAATGTTTGAAAAAAGACCAAAAATTACTATTCCTAAAAATTCTACTGATCTTTGGATTGATCGGTTTTCGTTTTTATTGTTTTTTATAATTTGGCTAAGCGTATTTGTATATTATCCTGATTTACCCGATGAAATTCCAACACATTTCAATGGTCGTGGCCAAGCAGATGCTTTTGGTTCAAAGCAGTCTATTTGGGTGTTGATGGGTGTTTTTAGTAGTATCTTTATTGGAATTTATATTTTAAATAAATATCCTCATCTTCATAATTACTCCGTAAAAATTACAGAAGAAAATGCTCTGAAAAATTATCGTTTTAGTACACGAGTTTTGAGGGTTGTCAATTTTTTAAACCTATTAGTATTGGCTTATATTCTCAAAACAATGCTGACTCCTTATGAAAAACAAAGTACAGCATTTGGAGGATGGTTTTTGCCTACTGTAATGATTGGTAATTTAGTGCTTATAATTTATATATTTGTCAAGGCCAATAAAATAAATTCTAAAACATAAAAATTATATGACCAACACAACGCCACTTTTTACAAATGATACTATAGTCTTTGGACTTCTGATGTTGGCCATTGCTTTTATTTTTTATACCGAATCCAAAACCTCTGGTTTTTGGTTTAAGTTTTACAAGATTGTTCCAGGACTTTTTATGGCTTATATGCTTCCCGCAGTTTTTACTACATTGGGTTGGATTGCCCCAGAATGGGAAAGCATTTCTGCAGATGGAACTGTAACAATAGAAAGCAGTAATTTGTATTATGTTTCTAGCCGATATTTATTACCTGCTGCTCTGGTACTTATGACTTTAAGTATCGATTTGAAAGCTGTATTTAATTTGGGATGGAAAGCCCTCATTATGTTTTTTACAGGAACTTTAGGCATCATTATTGGTGGGCCAATTGCTATTTTTCTTATTGCAATGGTCTCTCCAGAAACGGTTGGGGGTGTTGGTCCAGATGCTGTTTGGCGAGGTTTATCGACGCTTGCTGGAAGTTGGATAGGTGGAGGTGCTAATCAAACTGCTATGCTTGAAATTTATGGATATAACCCAAAGCTTTATGGCGGGATGGTTTTTGTAGATATTGTTGTGGCTAATATTTGGATGGCAGTTTTACTTATTGGAATAGGAAAACGTAAACGTATCAATCAATGGCTAAAAGCAGACACCACTGCTATTGAGGAACTAAAAGAAAAAGTGTCTTCATTTACTGAAAGTGTTAAAAGAAACCCGAGCCTTACCGACTTGATGATTATGGTGGGGATTGCCTTTGGATCTGTAGGTTTTGCCCATTTTTGTGCTGGAAAATTGGCACCATTTTTCAAGAACGTTGTGGCGTCTATGAGCTCTGAAACCACACGAAATATTTTTACATTTTTGGGATCATCATTCTTTTGGATGATTAGTATTTCTACACTTATTGCTATTGGATTGTCTTTTACAAAGGCCAAAAATTACGAAGGTGCAGGTGCCAGTAAATTTGGTAGCGTTTTTATCTATATCTTGGTAGCGAGTATAGGAATGAAGATGGATCTTACAATGATTTTTGACAACTCTGGACTTATTGCAATTGGAATTGTTTGGATGAGTATTCATGCTATTCTTTTAATTTTGGTAGCCAAACTCATAAGAGCACCATACTTTTTTCTTGCCGTTGGAAGTCAAGCCAATGTTGGTGGAGCCGCCTCTGCCCCCATTGTCGCCTCTGCTTTTCATCCTTCATTGGCTACTGTAGGAGTTTTATTAGCTGTTTTTGGATATGCTATTGGAACCATTGCAGCTATTGGATGTACAATTTTAATGGCTCTTGCCGCAGCTTAAATTATTCAAATTTTTACTTTAATAACCCATGAAACAACTTTTAAAATTCATACTAATATTTTCTATAATTTCTTGTCATTCAAACCCTGAGCACAACAGTTTAGTTTCAGCTAAAATAAAAGGCCTTCAAAAAGGAACTGTTTATTTACAAAAATTTCAAGACACGGTATATATCACACTAGATTCTTTAAATGTTAAAGGAAAAGAAACAGTACAACTTGGGTGCCAACTCGAAGAACCAGAAGTATTGTATTTGAGTTTATCCAAAGCAATAGATGCCAAACGCATTCCGTTTTTTGCTGAGGCAGGATCGACAACAATTGAAACTAATTTAAAACGATTTGTTTTTGATGCAAAAATTGAAGGAGGCACGCAACAAAAATTACTTGAAGACTACCGTAAAAATTTAGAACGTTTTAAAAACTTACATTTAGATTTATTGGAGGCATCAATTAATGCACAACGCGAAGGCAATGAAAAAGAAATTGAAGTTGTACAAAATAAAATGGATAACAATCTGAAAAGACAATATTTATATAGCATAAATTATGCGATCAATAACAATGATAATGAGATAGCACCTTATATTGCTTTATCTGATATTTTTGATGCAAAGTCTACTTTCTTAGACACTATATACAATAGTTTGACACCCCGAATTGCGGCATCTAAATATGGTATACTACTAAAAGATTACTTAGAGAAAATTGAGTCTAAAGACCAATAATTAAAGAGCGTTGATTTTATCAATCATTGCACGACCTTTGGTTTCAAGCTCGTCTACAATGCCTTTAAAATGAGTTTTGTGATTTTCAACGCCTTTTGCGTTTACCTTTTCAATAAGATCATCAAAAGTGGCAATAGCTTCATCTATTATGGCCTCACTTTTTTTTCGGTCTTTATCTGGGTTTGCAGATTCCCAAATGTATACTGTTTCAATGATATCTCCTAATACATAATTGATATCTTTTTTTAGATTTCTAACGTTTGCCATAATTTTTGTGCATTTAATTTTTTACAAAATTACATCATTTTTAGATATAAACCTCCAACAATTCTGCATTCGTCGAAGTTATTCTAAATTCTTTAATGTTTGCAGGGATTAAAATAGTTTCTCCATACAATAAAGGTGTTGCTTTACCATCAATCTCAAAAACTGCATCACCACCAACAGCCATATAAATCATAAAAGAATCATGAAAATTTTGTTTATGAATGCTACTATTTATAACAATAATATTGGTTGTAAAATAGGGGCAAGTGACCAGATTTTTTGGTTTATTTTGTTGAGTCTCATATGAAACTTTAAAATTATTGGGCATATTAAAATCAATAGCATCTATAGCCAAATCGTTGTGTAATTCTCTAGAGTTGCCCTGATCGTCTACACGATCCCAATCGTATACTCGGTAGGTAATATCACTTGTTTGTTGAATTTCTGCTAGCATTACTCCCGCACCAATAGCATGAACCCGACCAACTTCTATAAAAAATGTATCTCCTTTGGTAACGGTTTCAAAGTTCAAAATTGATGGTAATGTTTTATCATTAAGGTGCTTGAGATACAAATCATTTGTTACAGGTTGATTAAAATCAATAATCAAATTTGAATTGTCATCGGCCTGCATCACATACCACATTTCTGTTTTTCCAAAACTATTATGGCGCTCTTTTGCTAATTTATCATTGGGGTGTAGTTGAACAGATAAATCTTGTTTGGCATCAATATATTTTATTAAAAGTGGAAATTTTTCGCCAAATTGATCATACACTTTTTGGCCTACCAAATCAGCTTTATGATTTTGTAGGAGTGTTTTTAATGATGTTCCTTTTAATGTTCCGTTTGCAACAATTGAGGTATTACCTTCAACATCGCTAAGTTCCCAGCTCTCGCCTGCACTTCCCGAGTCTGTTGGTTTTCCTAATAATTTATTAAGCTTGTTTCCTCCCCAAATTTTATCTTTTAGGATAGGAGTGAATTTTAGAGGGTATAGTGTTGACATATACTATTTTCCAGAGTAGGATACGAAATTACGAGGGGTTTCAAAAAGTGTGACTTCCAATTCTAAATGCTCGTCTAAGACTGCTTTTAGTTTGTTGTAAATGACCACAACAATATTTTCGGCAGTAGGATTCAAATCTTTAAATTCAGGGACATCGAGATTTAGATTTTTGTGGTCAAAAGCGTCTTCGACTTCCGATTTTATAAAATCTTTTAAAATTTTGACATCAATAACATAGCCAGTTTCAGGATCAATTTCTCCGGTAACACTTGCAATCAATTCGTAGTTGTGCCCATGAAAATTGGGATTATTACATTTTCCAAAAATGGCATCATTTTTTTCAAAACTCCAATCTGATCGATACAAACGGTGAGCCGCATTAAAATGGGCTTTTCTACTAACGGTGACTTTCATGTGTCGTGTTTATATGTTCGTAAAATTTTTCAAATATAATCTTAAACCAGGCGGTGTAAAGCTCTGGCTGAGCTGAAATATCTGTCCTAACGTCCTCTAGCGGCATCCATTTCCAGTTCTCAACCTCATCAGGATTTATTACTGGTGCTTGTTCGTAATACCCTACCATAATATGATCTAATTCATGTTCGGTAAGACCATTATCAAAAGGAGCTTTATAAATAAATGAAATGGTTTCTTTTAATGAAGTGGTAAAGCCCATTTCTTCTTGTAATCGGCGTTTCCCTGCTTCAATATTACTTTCCCCATCACGCTGATGGCTACAACAGGTGTTGGTCCAAAGTAATGGTGAATGATATTTATGTGCTGCTCTTTGCTGAAGCATCAGTTCATTGTTGGAATTAAAAATAAACACTGAAAATGCACGATGCAATACGGCTTTTTCGTGTGCTTCCATTTTAGGCATTAGCCCAATTTGTTCATCATTTTCATTAACCAATATGACTTGTTCTTCATTCATGCTGCTAAATTATTAACTAATTTAAAATATTCTATTAATTAATTGCTAAAATATATTTTATCAATTTTTTGTAATTTAGCTAAACCTAGATCTAAAAAACATGAAATTTAAACACAACTTCCATCTTATATTTTCTTTATTTTTAATTTTAAGTTGTAGCGGTACAAAGAAAACTACAAACAACAATCCCTCATTGACTCTGTTTGAAAAACAGGCACATGCACTCCAAAAAAATTGGGATGCAATTGGCGATGCTGTTGATTTAAGCTATAAAATATTTTGAGCTGGGTGCCCGAAAGTGGAATTAGAGGACGATACGCTCAGTTTAAAACAAAACTTGGACGGCAAATGCTCGAAAAAATTGTTGGCCATAAAGCCTTTATAAAAGGGCCTCATGGAGACACGCTCAATTTAAATAGTCTTACAGAATTTGGTCATTATAATCCAGAATTTTTAAATAAACTAAATACCCAACTGAAAACACTTTACACTAATAAAACATTTGTTGAAAAATTTCAAGACTTTTATGATAGAGAACTTCAGGATTATTTAAGAGTACATTATCAAGCTCACAATTTTATCAAATACAACCCAGAATATAAAACAGACTATTTGAACCATATTGAACACTACAAGAAAAATCCAGAGTTAGGCGAACAGGGATAATCTCCTACTTATGAAATGTATGATAGTATTTATCCCTTTGGTACCGATATGCAAGATGATGGTTATGATGTTTATGAAGCACACTCCTGCCCTAGTTTTTGGATGAGACGTTCCATAGACGGTACATCTGAATTGTTTTTTGAACTTTTGGAAACTAATTTAAACACATTTGATTCGGACTTTGCACTACTAAATTGATGAAAAATAACATCCTTGTACTTTGGATTTACCTATTTTTGAGTTGGTTTTTATTTTTTATAACCTCTGCAGGATGGACCATGTGGTTATTTCGCTTGTTTGGTTATGGTGTACTTTTTGTTTTAATTGGTGTCATTTTTACATTTCGGTATCATAAAAACAAATCAACAACCCCATTTTATCTAAAAAAGCAACTCATTTGGATACAAATTATAGCAATACTTTTCAATTTTGGTGACTGTGGAGATGCTAGTGGAAGTTTTAATTTTTTTGAGCGGTTATTGCTTATCAATGGCTGGAATATCATTGGCGAACCCTGCCAAAAACCCTATTTGGATCAAGTGTTTTTTGAGAATTTTGGGCTTATAATTTCTAGACTTTGCTTTTTAATTTACTTTGTTGTATTGATTATATTTTTGGTTAAACAAACACGGAGAAAATAACTAAATCAAAACGTATAGCATACGGTTGCTTTGGCGAATAATAGTATCTTTGCCAAAATTATTTTTTTCATGTCTTTTCAAAGCGAAATCCAACGCCGCCGTACTTTTGGAATTGTTTCTCACCCCGATGCAGGTAAAACTACATTAACAGAAAAACTCCTTCTCTTTGGAGGTGCCATTCAAGAAGCCGGTGCTGTAAAAAGCAATAAAATCAAAAAAGGGGCAACTAGCGACTTTATGGAAATTGAACGCCAACGTGGAATTTCTGTGGCCACCTCTGTTTTGGCTTTTGAATATAAAGGCAACAAAATCAATATTCTAGATACTCCCGGTCACAAAGATTTTGCAGAAGACACCTTTAGAACCCTAACCGCTGTTGATAGCGTTATTGTGGTGATTGATGTGGCTAAGGGGGTTGAGGAGCAAACTGAAAAATTGGTGGAAGTGTGTCGCATGCGCAACATTCCTATTATTGTTTTTATTAATAAATTGGACAGAGAAGGAAAAGATGCCTTTGATCTTTTGGACGAAGTAGAACAAAAACTTGGACTTTCAGTCACCCCTTTAAGTTTTCCTATTGGTATGGGCTACGATTTTAAAGGCATCTACAATTTGTGGGAGAAAAACATCAATCTTTTCTCTGGTGATAGTAAAAAAGACATAGAAGACACTGTTGAAATTTCTGATTTATCCGACCAAAAACTAAACACCCTAGTAGGTGATACAGTTGTAGAAACCCTACGAGAAGAAGTAGAATTGGTGCATGGGATTTATCCTAAATTTGACAAAAATGCTTATTTGGAGGGCAACCTTCAACCTGTATTTTTTGGTTCTGCACTTAATAATTTTGGTGTCCGTGAATTGTTAGATTGTTTTATATACATTGCTCCACCACCCCGACCAAAAGCTAGTGAAGAACGTCTTGTACAACCCGATGAATCTAAATTTTCTGGATTTGTATTTAAAATTCATGCCAATATGGACCCCAAGCACCGCGATCGACTGGCTTTTATCAAAATTGTTTCTGGTGAGTTTAAACGCAATACCCCCTACCTCCATGTGCGCCACAACAAAAAATTAAAATTTTCGAGCCCTAATGCGTTCTTTGCCGAAAAAAAAGAAATTGTAGACATCTCCTACCCAGGTGATATTGTTGGGTTACACGATACAGGGAATTTTAAAATTGGGGATACGCTTACTGAAGGTGAAATCTTAAATTATAAAGGTATTCCTAGTTTTTCTCCAGAGCATTTTAGATACATTAACAATGCAGACCCTTTAAAATCCAAACAACTTTTTAAAGGCATCGACCAACTCATGGACGAAGGTGTTGCACAACTTTTTACCCTCGATCTCAATGGCCGAAAAGTCATTGGAACTGTGGGTGCGCTTCAATATGAAGTGATCCAATACCGCTTAGAACACGAATATGGCGCCAAATGTAGCTACGAAAACTTAAGTGTCCACAAAGCAGCTTGGGTAGAACCTAAGGACGAAAAAAACGAGGAATTTAAAGAGTTTAAACGTGTCAAACAACGCTTTTTGGCCAAGGATAAACAAGGCCAATTGGTATTTTTGGCCGATTCTAAATTCTCTTTACAAATGACTGAACAAAAATACCCCTCCATTAAATTTCATTTGACTTCGGAATTTTAAAACTTTAAATATTCCATAAAAAAATCCCACATTGCTTTATGGGATTTTTTTTGTTATGCTTGTCCAGTAGGGCCAAAATTAAGCGGTACTGGCGGCTTATCGTAGTCTTTAATTTCGCCATGGGCTTGTTCAAAGCGTTTGACATTGTCCTGCAAGGCCTTGGAAAGTCGTTTGGCATGTTGTGGCGTCAAGATGATTCTAGACTTCACTTTGCTCTTTGGAATTCCTGGCATAATATTGACAAAATCAACCACAAATTCAGAAACAGAATGGTTTATAATTGCTAAGTTAGAATAGGTGCCTTCGGCAACCGATGCATCCAACTCAATGTTTATTTGACCTTTTTGTTTGTTCTCTGAATCGCTCATAACTTATATATTAAACTCTTGTTTTTCTTCTTTGGCTTTCATCAAATTTTCAAGTTCTTCACTAGACCCAACAATCATATTGTCGTATTCGCGAAGCCCTGTACCTGCTGGAATACGATGTCCAACAATCACATTTTCTTTAAGTCCTTCCAAAGCATCTACTTTTCCACTTACAGCGGCTTCGTTCAGTACTTTTGTAGTTTCCTGGAACGATGCTGCAGAGATAAATGACTTAGTTTGAAGTGAAGCACGAGTAATTCCTTGTAAAATTGGCGTGGCCGTCGCTGGACGTGCGTCGCGGGCAGAAACAAGTGTTTTGTCTTCACGTTTCAAAATTGAGTTTTCATCTCTAAGTTCACGAGCTGTAACAATTTGCCCCGCTTTTAGCGTTGCAGATTCACCAGCATCTTCTATGACTTTTTTACCGAAGATATCATCGTTTTCGTCAATAAAATCTGATTTGTGTACCAATTGATTTTCTAGGAAAATAGTATCTCCAGAATCTTCAATTTGTACTTTACGCATCATCTGACGTACAACCACTTCAAAGTGTTTGTCATTAATCTTCACCCCTTGCAGACGGTAGACCTCTTGAACTTCGTTGACAAGGTACTGTTGTACAGCAGATGGGCCTTTGATATTAAGAATATCGTCTGGTGTAACTGATCCATCGGAAAGTGGCATACCAGCTTTTACAAAGTCATTTTCTTGTACCAATACCTGGTTTGAAAGTTTAACCAAATATTTCTTAACGTCTCCAGTTTTGGATTCAATGATGATTTCGCGGTTACCTCTTTTAATTTTACCAAAAGAAACTACACCATCAATTTCACTCACTACTGCTGGGTTCGATGGATTACGTGCTTCGAACAGTTCAGTTACACGTGGAAGACCTCCTGTAATATCTCCTGATTTAGAAGATTTACGTGGAATTTTTACAAGAATTTTTCCAATGTTAATTTTCTCGTTGTCTTCAACCATCAAGTGCGCTCCAACAGGTAAATTGTAGGAACGAATTATACCATCTTTTCCATCTTCAATGTGAAGGGTAGGAATGAGCTTTTTATTTCTAGATTCAGAAATTACTTTTTCTTGGAATCCAGTTTGTTCGTCAATTTCTACTTGGTACGTTACGCCTTGCTCAATGTTTTCAAAACGTACTTTACCAGAAAATTCAGAAATGATAACACCATTATATGGATCCCACTGACAAACAATATCTCCTTTTTGAAGTTTTTGTCCATTTTTTACAAAAATAGATGAGCCATAAGGAATGTTGTTTGTACTGAGTATAATTCCGGTTTTACTATCTACTAATTTGATTTCCGAAGTTCTGGATATTACAATATCAATATCATTGCCTTCATTGTCTTTACCTTTTACAGTTTTCAAATCTTCAATCTCTGCAACACCATCAAACTTAACCGCAAGATTATTTTCTTCAGAAATGTTACCAGCAATACCACCTACGTGGAATGTACGAAGTGTCAACTGTGTTCCTGGTTCTCCAATAGACTGTGCAGCTACAACACCAACGGCTTCTCCCTTTTGTACCATTTTTCCAGTCGCAAGGTTTCTACCGTAACATTTTGCACATATTCCTGTTTTAGCTTCACAAGTTAGCGCAGAACGCACTTCAATAGATTCAATTGGTGAATCTTCTATTTTCTTTGCTATTGCTTCGCTAATATGTTCTCCAGCTCCAACAAGGAGTTCTTCTGTTAGTGGGTTATAAACATCATCTAATGATGTACGTCCAACAATACGTTCTTCCAGTTTTTCTACAACTTCCTCATTTTTCTTAAGAGAAGTTACTGAAATACCACGCAATGTTCCACAGTCATCTGAATTCACAATAACATCTTGAGAAACATCTACAAGTCGACGTGTAAGATATCCAGCATCGGCAGTTTTAAGAGCTGTATCGGCAAGACCTTTACGCGCACCGTGAGTAGAAATAAAATATTCTAAAATTGAAAGTCCTTCCTTAAAATTCGAAAGAATTGGATTTTCAATAATTTCTCCACCGCCTGCATTAGATTTTTTAGGCTTAGCCATCAATCCTCGCATACCTGTTAGCTGACGAATTTGTTCTTTCGAACCTCGAGCTCCAGAGTCAAGCATCATGTACACAGAGTTGAACCCTTGCTGATCTTCACGAATACGTTTCATAGAAAGTTCCGTAAGTTCTGCATTGGTAGACGTCCAAATATCAATTACCTGATTGTAACGCTCGTTATTTGTAATTAACCCCATGTTATAGTTCGCCATAATACCATCAACTTGTTTATTTGCTGAATCGATCATTGCATGCTTTTCTTGTGGGATAATAATATCGCCTAAACTGAAAGACAATCCACCTTTAAAGGCAAAATTATATCCTAATGATTTTATTTCATCTAGGAATTCAGCCGTTTCAGGTACAGAAGTAGCTTTCAAAATATCATGTATAATGTCACGAAGCGATTTTTTAGTCAATACTTCATTGATGTATCCTGCAGCAGCTGGTACTTTTTCGTTGAAAAGCACACGACCTACAGTTGTTTCAATAATTTGAGTTGCAAGTTCACCATCGGCATTAAAATCTTGTGTACGTACACGAATTTGTGCATTTAAGTCTACACGTTTTTCGTTGTAGGCAATAATCACTTCTTCTGGCGAATAGAACGTTAGTCCTTCTCCATTGATTTTTACTTCATCTGTTGATTTACGCAACTTCGTCATATAATACAATCCAAGTACCATATCCTGAGATGGAACTGTAACTGGAGAACCATTTGCAGGGTTTAGAATATTGTGTGAAGCAAGCATCAACAATTGAGCTTCCAAAATAGCTTCTGGTCCCAATGGCAAGTGTACTGCCATCTGATCACCGTCAAAATCGGCATTAAAAGCTGTACACACTAGAGGGTGCAATTGAATAGCTTTTCCTTCGATTAATTTTGGCTGGAAAGCTTGAATACCTAAACGGTGTAGGGTTGGCGCACGGTTAAGGAGTACTGGATGTCCTTTTAAGACATTTTCCAAAATATCCCAAACCACTGGCTCTTTTTTGTCTATAATTTTCTTTGCAGATTTTACTGTTTTTACAATCCCTCTTTCAATCAGTTTTCTGATAATGAATGGTTTGTATAATTCAGCAGCCATATTCTTTGGCAATCCACATTCAAATAATTTTAATTCTGGCCCAACAACAATTACAGAACGTGCAGAATAATCAACACGTTTTCCAAGTAAGTTTTGACGGAAACGACCTTGTTTTCCTTTCAATGAATCTGAAAGTGATTTTAGAGGTCTATTAGAATCTGTTTTTACAGCAGAAGACTTATGAGTATTATCAAAAAGTGAGTCTACAGATTCTTGTAGCATACGCTTTTCATTTCTTAAAATTACTTCTGGTGCTTTTATTTCTACCAAACGCTTCAAACGGTTATTTCTAATGATAACACGACGGTATAAATCATTCAAGTCTGAAGTCGCAAAACGACCACCATCTAGAGGTACCAAAGGACGCAATTCTGGTGGAATTACAGGAATGGCTTTCATAATCATCCATTCTGGTTTATTCTCACGATTTTGATTACCATCTTTTAAGGCTTCTACAACTTGAAGACGTTTTAAAGCTTCTGTTTTACGTTGTTTTGAAGTTTCTGTATTTGCTTTGTGACGCAATTCAAACGATAGTTCTTCCAAATTGATGCGTGACAGTAATTCAATCAAACATTCTGCACCCATCTTTGCGATGAATTTGTTTGGATCAGAATCTTCAAGATATTGGTTTTCTTGTGGAAGTGTTTCTGAAATATTCAAATACTCTTCTTCGGTAAGGAAATCCATTTTTTGAAGAGGTTCTCCTTCTTCATTTACTGCAATACCTGGTTGGATCACCACATAGCGTTCGTAGTAAATAATCATATCTAATTTCTTAGATGGTAGTCCAAGAAGATATCCAATTTTATTTGGCAAAGAACGGAAATACCAAATGTGTGCTACTGGAACCACCAAATTGATGTGCCCAACACGCTCACGACGTACTTTTTTCTCTGTCACCTCTACTCCACAACGGTCACAAATGATGCCTTTATAGCGAATACGCTTATATTTTCCACAAGCACATTCGTAATCCTTTACAGGACCAAAAATACGCTCACAAAACAAACCATCGCGTTCTGGCTTGTGAGTTCTATAGTTGATTGTTTCTGGTTTTAGAACTTCACCTCTTGAGTCTGCTAAAATCGACTCTGGAGAAGCTAAACCTATAGAAATTTTATTAAACTTTTTTTGTGCTGTATTATCTTGCTTTCTTGCCATTTTCTTATGGTATATGATAATGTTTTTATTCCTCTAATCTGATGTCTAATCCTAATCCTTTCAATTCGTGCATAAGTACGTTGAATGATTCTGGTAACCCTGGCTCTGGCATTGGTTCGCCTTTTACGATTGCTTCGTAAGTTTTGGCTCTACCAACAACATCATCAGATTTTACCGTAAGGATTTCTCGAAGTGTACTAGAAGCACCGTAGGCTTCCAACGCCCATACTTCCATTTCTCCAAAACGCTGACCACCAAATTGTGCTTTACCACCAAGAGGTTGCTGAGTAATTAGAGAGTAAGGTCCTATAGAACGTGCGTGCATCTTATCATCTACCATATGCCCTAATTTAAGCATATAGATGACACCAACCGTTGCAGGTTGATCAAAGCGATCACCAGTTCCTCCATCGTAAAGGTAAGTATGTCCAAACTGTGGAATACCTGCCTCATCTGTAAGTTCATTGATTTGATCTAGTGTTGCACCATCAAAAATTGGTGTTGCAAAGGTTCGACCAAGGTTTTTACCCGCCCATCCAAGAACAGTTTCATAAATCTGTCCGATGTTCATTCGAGATGGTACCCCTAGTGGATTCAGTACAATATCAACTGGTGTCCCATCTTCTAAGAATGGCATGTCTTCTTGACGAACAATTCTAGCAACAATACCTTTGTTTCCATGGCGTCCTGCCATTTTATCACCAACTTTAAGTTTACGCTTTTTGGCAATGTAAACTTTTGCAAGTTTAATGATTCCTGCTGGAAGTTCGTCTCCAACTGAAATTGTAAATTTCTCGCGACGCAAAGAACCTTGAAGGTCATTTTCCTTAATCTTGTAGTTATGAATTAAGTCTTTTACTAGTTTGTTCAAGTTAGCATCTGTTGTCCACTTTCCTCCTACAAGGTGAGCATAATCATCTACTATACTGAGCATCTTTAGCGTAAACTTTTTCCCTTTTGGAAAAACTTCTTCTCCTAAATCATTGTAGATCCCTTGTGATGTTTTTCCTCCTACAATAGCAAATAGTTTTTGAACTAAAACAGATTTTAATTCTTCAAATTTAACATCGTAAGCATCTTCTAGTTTTGCAATATCCTCTTTGTCTTGAGCACGCTTACGTTTATCTTTTACAGCTCTTGAGAATAATTTTTTCTCAATAACAACGCCGTGCAAAGAAGGTGATGCTTTTAATGAAGCATCTTTTACATCGCCTGCCTTATCACCAAAAATTGCTCTAAGAAGTTTCTCTTCTGGTGTTGGGTCTGATTCTCCTTTTGGAGTTATTTTTCCAATTAGAATATCGCCTGGTTTTATTTCTGCACCAATACGAATCATTCCATTTTCATCCAAATCTTTTGTAGCTTCTTCAGAAACATTAGGGATATCATTGGTGAGCTCTTCATTTCCTAATTTAGTGTCACGAACATCTAGTGAATATTCATCAATGTGAATTGAAGTAAAGATATCATCGCGAACTACTTTTTCAGAAATTACAATCGCATCCTCAAAGTTATAACCTTTCCATGGCATAAACGCTACTTTCATGTTACTCCCAAGAGCAAGCTCTCCATTTTGAGTGGCATATCCTTCACAAAGCACTTGCCCTTTGGTGACTTTATCCCCTTTTTGAACAATCGCTTTAAGATTTACCGAAGTGCCTTGGTTTGTTTTTCTAAACTTAGTTAATGGATATGTAAATGTATCTGAATCAAAACTAACAAGGTTTTCATTTTCAGATCTGTTGTATTTGATTACAATTTTATCTGCATCTACATACTCTACAACTCCATCGCCTTCGGCATTTACAAGAACTCTAGAATCTGAAGCAACTTGACGCTCCAAACCAGTTCCTACAATAGGAGCTTCTGGACGAAGTAGTGGTACAGCCTGACGCATCATGTTTGATCCCATCAAAGCACGGTTAGCATCATCATGTTCCAAAAATGGAATAAGTGAAGCCGATATTGATGAAATTTGATTTGGTGCAACATCTGTATAATCTACTTTTGTTGGGTCTATCACTGGAAAATCGCCTTCTTGACGGGCAATAACTTTATCTATGGTGATTTTACCGTCTTTATCTACAGGAATGCTTGCTTGAGCAATTAATTTTTCTTCTTCCTCTTCGGCACTCAAATAGATTGGATCTCCTTTAATATCAACAACTGCATTTTCTACTTTTCTGTATGGTGTTTCAATGAAGCCCATAGAGTTCACTTTTGCATATACAGAAAGGGAAGAAATCAATCCGATGTTTGGTCCTTCTGGAGTTTCAATTGGACATAATCTTCCATAATGAGTATAGTGTACATCTCGAACCTCAAATCCAGCACGCTCTCTTGAAAGTCCACCAGGTCCAAGAGCCGATAAACGACGCTTGTGTGTGATTTCTGCTAATGGATTGGTTTGATCCATAAACTGTGATAACTGGTTGGTTCCAAAGAACGAATTGATAACCGATGATAATGTTTTAGCATTAATCAAATCAATTGGAGTAAAGACTTCGTTGTCACGAACATTCATTCGCTCACGAATGGTACGAGCCATACGTGCTAATCCTACACCAAATTGTGAAGATAATTGTTCTCCAACGGTTCTTACACGTCTATTTGAAAGGTGGTCAATATCATCAATCTCTGCTTTTGAGTTGATTAACTCAATAAGGTATTTGATGATAGTAATGATATCTTCTTTGGTTAAGACTTGCTTATCCATTCCGATATCTAAGTCTAATTTTTTATTCATTCTATAGCGTCCAACTTCACCTAAGTTGTAGCGCTGGTCGCTAAAGAATAATTTATCTATAATTCCACGAGCAGTTTCCTCATCTGGTGGTTCGGCATTACGCAACTGACGGTAGATGTGCTCTACTGCTTCTTTTTCAGAGTTTGTTGGGTCTTTCTGAAGTGTATTATGAATGATAGCATAATCGCCTTGTTGTGAGGTTTCTTTGTGAAGCAAAATTGTTTTTGTTCCAGACTCCAATATCTCCAAAGAGTTTTCTTTGTCAATAATTGTATCTCTATCCAATACAATTTCATTTCTTTCAATAGAAACAACTTCTCCTGTATCTTCATCAACAAAATCTTCGTGCCATGTGTTAAGAACACGAGCCGCTAATTTTCTTCCAATAACTTTTTTAAGACCTGACTTTGAAACTTTTACCTCTTCTGCAAGGTCAAATATTTCAAGAATATCTTTATCTCTTTCAAAACCGATGGCTCTAAAAAGTGTCGTAACAGGTAATTTTTTCTTACGATCGATATAAGCATACATTACACTGTTGATGTCTGTTGCAAATTCAATCCATGATCCCTTAAATGGAATCACACGTGCTGAGTATAATTTTGCTCCATTAGCATGAAACGATTGTCCGAAGAATACACCAGGAGATCTGTGAAGCTGAGATACAACCACACGTTCTGCACCATTGATACAGAATGTTCCGCTGGGTGTCATGTACGGAATTGTGCCAAGATAAACGTCTTGTACGATGGTTTCAAAATCCTCGTGTTCAGGATCAGTACAGTACAGTTTTAGACGGGCTTTTAGAGGAACAGAATACGTTAGACCTCTTTCGATACATTCTTCAATAGAATATCGTGGAGGATCAACGAAGTAGTCTAAAAATTCTAAAACAAATTGGTTACGGGTATCTGTTATGGGGAAGTTTTCCTTGAAGGTGTTAAACAACCCTTCATTGGCTCTTTCATCTGATTTTGTTTCTAACTGGAAAAAATCCTGGAAGGATTTTATCTGAATATCAAGAAAATCTGGATATTCTGTTCTATTTACTATAGACGAGAAATTTAATCTTTCAGCTTTTTTTGCTAACATCGACGGACGAATTATTGATTAAAAAATTAATTTTTGGTGCATATCTCTTTATACACAAAAGGGTTTAGGCCATAGAGCAGCACACTCTAGGACCTAAACCGTAATGTTTGGGTGAGTTGGGCTTACTTAAGCTCAACCTCAGCTCCAGCCTCTTCTAAAGAATTCTTAAGCCCTTCAGCTTCATCTTTAGAGACACCTTCTTTGATGGCACTTGGTGCATCATCAACAAGACCTTTAGCTTCTTTCAAGCCAAGACCTGTAAGTTCTTTAACTAGTTTTACAACAGCAAGTTTAGAACCTCCAGCTGCTTTAAGTATGACATCAAATTCAGTTTGCTCTTCACCAGCGTCTCCACCAGTAGCAGCTCCACCAGCAGCAACTGCAACTGCAGCAGCAGCAGGCTCTATACCATACTCATGTTTTAAAATTGTAGCAAGCTCGTTTACTTCTTTTACTGTTAAGTTTACTAATTGTTCTGCGAAATCTTTTAAATCTGCCATTTTTCTATCGTTTTAATAATGTTTTAATAATAATTTATAATTGTTGTAAGTGCGTACACGTTTTAATTTATCCCGCTTTTTGAGATAAAGTTTTGATAATACCTGAAAGTTTTCCACCACTCGATTGAAGTGCCGAAACCACGTTTTTGGCTGGCGATTGAAGTAATCCAATGATTTCTCCAATAAGTTCTTCTCTCGACTTGATGTCTACTAACATGTCCAATTGATCGTCTCCAATGTAAACGGCTTCCTCTATATAAGCACCTTTTAAAAAGGGCTTTTCAGATTTTTTACGGAAAGCTTTGATTACTTTTGCGGGAGCATTTCCAGTTTCAGAATACATGACTGAAGTGTTACCTTTTAATGTTGTTGGCAACGCTCCAAAATCTTTATCTGAAGCTTCCATTGCTTTTTCTAACAATGTGTTCTTTACAACGGCTAATTTCACGTTTGCTTTGAAACAAGCACGTCTTAAATCAGAAGTTGCTACTGCATTTAATCCTGAAATATCGGTCAAATAAAAATTTGAACTTTCAGCTAATTGTGCAGTTAACTCATTTATTATTTTTGATTTTTCTTCTCTTGTCATAATAATTTTTTTAACGCTTAATTAACTGCTGCTTTTGAATCCACTGCAATACTTGGGCTCATGGTACTAGACATAAAAATACTTTTTACGTAAGTCCCTTTTGCTGCTGTGGGTTTTAACTTCAGTAAAGTTGACAATAATTCTTTGGCATTACCTTCAATTTTATCAGCTGAAAAAGAAACTTTTCCTATGGCTGCATGAATAACACCTGATTTATCAACTTTAAAATCTATTTTACCTGCTTTAACTTCAGAAACTGCTTTAGCAATATCCATTGTTACAGTTCCAGTCTTTGGGTTAGGCATCAATCCTCTTGGTCCTAATACACGACCTAGTGGGCCTAATTTTCCCATTACGCTTGGCATGGTAATGATTACATCTACGTCTGTCCATCCTCCTTTGATTTTATCAAGGTACTCATTAAGACCAACGAAGTCTGCACCAGCATCTTTTGCTTCCTGCTCTTTGTCAGGTGTTACAAGTGCCAATACTTTTACGTCTTTACCTGTTCCATGTGGAAGAGACACAACACCTCTTACCATTTGGTTTGCCTTCTTTGGATCTACTCCAAGGCGTACAGCGATATCTACAGAAGCATCAAACTTTGCATTTGATATTTCTTTTACTAAGGCAGAAGCTTCACTGAGTGAGTAAAATTTACTCTTATCAATTTTTGCAACTGCTTCTTTTTGTTTTTTTGTTAATCTTGCCATTTCGAATACAGTTTATTTGGGTGCTTCACCACCTTTAACAGTTATACCCATAGATCTGGCAGTACCAGCAACCATTTTCATTGCAGACTCTAATGTAAATGCGTTTAAATCTACCATTTTGTCTTCAGCAATTGTTTTCACTTGGTCCCAAGTGATTTTAGCTACTTTTTTAACATGCGGTTCACCAGAACCCTTTTTTACTTTGGCCGCTTCTAATAATTGTACTGCAGCTGGAGGTGTCTTAATAACAAATTCAAATGATTTGTCTTTATAAACCGATATCACAACTGGTAAAACCTTACCAGCCTTGTCTTGAGTTCGTGCATTAAACTGCTTACAAAACTCCATGATATTGACCCCAGCAGCACCTAAAGCGGGTCCAACCGGTGGCGATGGATTCGCTGCACCTCCCCTTACTTGTAGTTTAACTACTTTGTCTAGTTCTTTTGCCATTTTTAATTTTTAGTGATTTGTATTT
>JAQCDS010000015.1 GCA_027620655.1 Bacteroidota bacterium
CCAGTACTGCTCGTGTCACAATCGAAAAGATCAACCGGAGTAGCAGCAGTCGCTTTGTTATTGACTATTAAATTGAATAATGGATCGGGAGTGACATTATAGCATTCAGGATCATCAACGCTATCAATTCTAACAAAGATTGGTAAAATGCTTGTTGTTGATTGATAATTTAAAGGGAGCGCATTAATTGACGAATTAGCATCATCAAAAGTAATGTAATAAGAAATATTATAATTGTTAGGGTTAAGTCCCCCAAGAATATTCGAATTTTGTAATTCTAAATTAAATTCTGCAATATCACCATTAGACAAATCGTTACACAAAATAAGATCAGATGTGTTAGAAATAGGAGGCGCGCCAGTTAAAATTAAATTGAAACTACCGGTAAGAAAACAAGTTTCTGTGATGGCATCCTCAATTCTGATAAAAATAGGAACAACCTCTGAAGAAATAGTATAGTTTGTAAGGTTTGAAGTGATTGGATTGATATCATTTTCAGCATCATCAATAGATATATGATATGTTAAATTAAATTCATCAGGATCTTGAGAACCAAATATTAGTGAGTCGTTTTCAGTTAAATCAAAAGAAGGACTACCGGCATTACACTTTAACAAATCTGATGATGCTTCAATTACTGGTGAGGGTTTATATTCAATCAAAATGGTATCTGAGGCTGAGCATTCTTCACTAAAAACGATATCAACAGAGTAAACTCCTGCTTCACTAATTTCAATAGTTGATAATGATTCCCCTTCAATAACTTCATCATTTAAATACCATATATGATTAGCCCCTGGTTGTTGTGAATCTAATGTGATTGTTCCACCTAAACAAAGTGCATTTCCAGCTTCAATGGTTACATCGTCACCAAGATTTCCACCTAAATCAAAACTTCCTGCCTCTAGAAATACAGCGGCATCATACAAAGTGTCAGAATAATCTGCTATAACAAGTTTTATTGTGTAGCTATTATTTGGAATTACTGTATTTTGTGCAGATAAGCTCACTGTATGACCTTTAAATTCAGTAGGGCTATCCACCTCAGGGAGTCCATTAGTCCCATAAAAAGCAGCAAAAAACTCTTCGTTTTGTGAGGGACACGAATTATTGTAAGTAATATCTCGAACCGTTAAAACGGAAATTGGATCTGTAGTATCAGGTACCACCGCAAGGTTTGTTGTCTGACCAGTTGTATTATCCGTTAATAAAAATGCAAAGGCATCTGTAAATGAACATTGAAATGTGCCATATTCTTCAGAAGCGAATACAAAATTGAACGAAATGGTATTAGCTAATGGAACAAAATCAAACTGAATGTAAGTTGCATTATTTGTGTCTCCAGGATTTAAATCTGGAATTGTATTCTCCAAATCTAAATCTCCAGGCCATGTTGAAGAACCATCACTTAAAATGGTTGTTTCTGGACCACCTGCACGACTTGCATCGCCAGTGGTTAAAATAATTCCTTCTGTAAATGGAAATGACTGCCCGTTCCCGCTAAAATATCCAATGCCATTAGTTGAGCCAAAGTCTGTTCCTGTAAGTGATGTTATATTTGAAACCACTGCGCATGAGCTATTAATCAATACATCCTCAATTAATTCTTCCACAGTATAAGTGTCTTGATCAATATTCAAATATGGCCCTACTACTTGAACCACAATTGTAGTTGAGTCGGAGCATCCTGTTGGATTGGTGTCTGTAACTGTAAGGGTGACTGTAAATGTCCCAATTGTAGAAAAAGTATGGTTTACATTTTCCCCAAATGCTTCAGCACCATCGCCAAAATCCCATTGGTATGTGGCACCTGACCCGTCAATTGAGAATATTGCTCCACCTGTAAAATCTACCGAATCTCCTTGTCCAATCGAAATATTACCGTTGATGTCTGGTTCTGGAATTGTATTGGAAATTAAGGCATCAATATCTTGACATGGTGTTGCACAACTAATTGTAGCAGCAAATCCAAGTCGTTGCATAAAACCATTACTGGTAAATTCAATGGTTAAACACCCTGAAGCATTAGTCGCTAGAATATTCCCAGGGCTTGTGGTACCAGAGTAAGTTCCAATTGCTGTTGCAGAGGTATCCATACCATCATAAATTGTTAAAAAATCTCCACCTTGTTGAGTGTCAAAAAATGTAAACGCTAATTGAACAACATCGCCAGCGTTTTCTGCACAAATCGTAAGTGTTAAATTCTCCCCATTTTGATAAGAGCCAGTAGCTCCACCAGAATCATACAAAGTACCGCTACACTGACTGAGTGTTTGGCCGTTGGTTTCATTATTCATTGAAACATCTTGTGCGTACAAAAAAAACACAGATGAAAAGGCTAAACAAAAAATATTTAGAAAACTCCTCAAGTTAAAATTGGTTACATTTCAAATATATTAATTTGATTTAAAATTGTATTATAATTTAAATAAAATTTAAGCCATTTGAATCTTCAGCAATAATCCTTTGAAAAAAAATTCGGTGTATCTTTGCAAAAAAAACATGAGTAACATTCAAATTACCCCACAAGAAACAAGCAATCCAAAAATTCTAAAATTTGAAGCGAGCTCATTTCTTGTTCAATACAACAGTTTTGAATACGCTAACATAGATGAGGCCAAAAACTCACCTTTGGCACAACAACTATTCTATCTACCTTTTGTCAAAAAAGTTTATATCTCTGGAAATTTTGTAGCCATAGAACGCTATGATATTGTTTCGTGGAGTGATGTACAAAACGAAGTTTCTGAACAAATTCAAGAGTATTTAAATAGTGGTGGATTGGTTGTAATTGAAGAAAAAACAAAAAAGAATCCTATTAGCATTTATGCAGAAAGTACACCAAATCCTAGTGTTTTAAAATTTGTTGCAAATAAAAATCTAGTGACATCTACTTTTGAATTTGCTTCAATTGAAGAAGCAAAACCCTCTCCTTTTGCAACAGCTTTATTTCAATTTCCATTTATAAAGTCTGTTTTTTTAGATAAAAACTATGTTTCCATAACAAAATTTGATATAGTAGAATGGGAAGAAATCACTCTTGAACTTCGGACATTTATCAAAACATATATTGAAGATGGGAAAGAAATGGTTAGTTCTACAGCTGCTGTAGAATTGGAAAAAACAACTGAGCAGTTAGACAGGGCATATGATAAGCTAGATGATACATCAAAGGAAATCATAAATATATTGGAGCAACATGTAAAACCTGCCGTTGCTAGTGATGGCGGAAATATAATGTTTGAGTCTTACAACAAAGAAAATAAAGTTGTAAAAGTCATTCTTCAAGGCGCATGTAGTGGATGCCCATCATCTACATTTACACTAAAAAATGGAATTGAAACGATTTTAAAAGAAATGATGGGTCCCAAAATTGAAAGGGTTGAAGCCGTTAATGGATAGTTATAAATATTTTTATATATTTAGACCTTAATTATTTTTTAACCCTAAAATCTATAATACCATGGGAGTACTAAAAGTTATTGAAGTGCTGTCTAATTCCAACAAAAGTTGGGAAGACGCCACTCGAAAAGCCGTTAAACATGCCTCAAAAACTATGAAAAATATTCGATCTGTATATGTACAAGATCAAAGTGCAACAGTGAATGGAGATGATGTTGATGAATTTCGTGTAAATCTAAAAATCACTTTTGAAGTCAACTAATATTTAAAAAAGTTAAAAACCACCTTTCTAAAGGTGGTTTTTTTTATACAATTAAATCCACAATTTTTTTACCAACACTTGCACCAAGTGCTACTCCCATACCGCCCATACGAACACCCAAAAACACATGATTTGAATATTGTTTAATGATCGGCAATTTTTGTGGTCCAACCCCCATAATCCCTGCCCATCTGTAGTCAATTTCAACATTATTATTTGGTAAAATTACTGTTCGAAGAAGATGGTCTAATTGAGTTTGAATTTGTGAAGTCGTTTTCATTTCTGTGGTCGTTTCATTGGCAAAATCTAAATTCCTTCCTCCACCAAAAAGAATTCTATTATCTATATTTCTAAAATAATAATAACCACAATCCATGTGAAATGTCCCTTTTATGTGTAAATCTTGAATTGGTTTTGTAATAAGCACTTGTGCGCGTGCTGGTTTAAGATTTTGGGGTAATAATTGATTTGTAAATCCGTTTGTTGTTATGATTAATTTAGAGGAATTAAATTCAAAATGATTCGTTTTTACCTGAACAGAATTTGGATTTTCTGCAAACGAATCAACAGTAGTTGAATTCATAATAGTAATCCCAAGGTGTTGCGTTTTTTGAATTAAGGCATGCATCATTTTTCCTGTATCTATTTGCGCTTCAAATTGATTAAAAATATATTGAGATTGAATCCGTTCAAAATGAAACTTATTTGAAACTACAGAAAAAACATCGCCTTTAAAAACAGGTGAAAGCATCGCATTGATATCGGGAACTTTTTCAATACAAGTATTGAATAATTTTTGATTTTTTTCTAAAAATAATTCATATCCACCATGAGACTTATAATCCAGTGCCTCATCGCCAAGCATTTGACGCAATAGTTGTAATCCATCAACTCTGCTCTTTAGTAATGATAAAACCTCATCTACAGAATGTGATTTTAAATCCTCTAGAATTTCACTTACACTCCCAAAACAAGCAAAGCCTGCATTTTTGGTGCTTGCCCCTTGCGGAAGAATTCCTTTTTCTAGAACTAAAATTTTTGACTTTGGAAAACGCTTTTTAAGAAATACAGCCGTACTGAGCCCAACAATACCACTGCCAACAATGGTAAAATCAATGTTTTGTAACCATTCTTTTTGTTCCCAATAGGATAAATTCATTGCCTAAAGGTAATGGTTTTTCAAAAAAAACTCCGAAAAATATTCCGGAGTTTATATGATGAATTAATTTGATGTTTCTATTACAAAATCTTCCATGAATTTTGTAGTATAATTACCAGCAACATAATCTGGATGCTCCATAAGTTGTCTATGGAACGGTATGGTTGTTTTTATCCCTTCAATCACAAATTCATCAAGTGCTCTTTTCATTTTATTAATGGCCTCTTCACGAGTTTGAGCGGTTGTGATAAGCTTGGCAATCATAGAGTCATAATTTGGTGGAATTACATATCCCGCATAAACATGCGTATCTAAGCGAACACCATGCCCCCCTGGTGAATGTAGAGTTGTGATTTTCCCTGGTGATGGCCTAAAATCATTAAATGGATCTTCTGCATTTATTCGACACTCAATAGAATGCAAGTTTGGAAAATAGTTTTTCCCAGAAATTGCAACACCAGAAGCAACTAAAATTTGCTCTCTAATGAGATCAAAATCAATAACTTGCTCTGTTATTGGGTGCTCAACTTGTATTCTAGTATTCATTTCCATGAAATAAAAATTTCGATGTTTATCGACCAAAAACTCTACTGTTCCAGCGCCTTCATACTTGATAAATTCTGCGGCTTTTACAGCGGCAGCACCCATTTTTTTTCGTAAGGCATCTGTCATAAATGGAGAAGGAACTTCCTCAGTAAGTTTTTGATGACGTCTTTGAACAGAACAATCTCTTTCGGACAAATGGCATGCTTTTCCATTGGAATCACCAACAATTTGAATTTCAATATGTCTTGGCTCTTCAATGAGCTTTTCCATGTACATATCGTCATTGCCAAATGCAGCTTTAGATTCTTGTCTTGCAGAATCCCATGCGCCTTTTAAATCTTCTTCTTTCCAAACGGCACGCATTCCTTTTCCTCCTCCTCCAGCAGAAGCTTTTAACATTACAGGATAACCTGTTTTTTTGGCTGTTTTTTTACATTCTTCAAAAGTTTGGATTACGCCATCACTTCCAGGAACACAAGGTACACCCGCAGCTTTCATTGTTGCTTTTGCATTGGCTTTGTCACCCATACGATCAATCATTTCTGGAGAAGCGCCAATAAATTTTATACCATGTTCTTCACATATTTTGGAAAAGCGAGCATTTTCTGATAAAAATCCATAGCCTGGATGAATAGCATCTGCATTTGTAATTTCTGCTGCAGCAATGATATTGGCAATTTTCAAGTAAGATTCACTACTTAGTGCTGGACCAATACATACGGCCTCGTCGGCAAATTTTACATGTAAACTCTCAGCATCAGTTGTAGAATATACTGCAACAGTTTGAATCCCCATTTCTTTACAAGTTCTAATGACTCTTAATGCAATTTCCCCTCTGTTAGCAACTAATATTTTTTTAAACATCATTGTTATTTTAAAATGTTAATTTCCTTTTCTAAAGCAATTATTAAATGCTTATAGAATTTATTTTAAGAAGGGTCAACCAAAAATAAAGGTTGATCAAATTCCACAGGTGAAGCGTCATCAACTAGGATTTTTACAATTTTCCCTGAAACCTCAGACTCTATTTCATTGAAAAGTTTCATGGCTTCAATTATACACAAAACATCACCTTCTGCAATAGATTGACCAACTTCAGCAAAGATTGGCTTGTCTGGTGAAGGTCTTCTATAAAATGTTCCAATTATAGGAGATTTTACGGTTATGTATTTTGAGTCTTCTGATGGTGCTTCAGCTTTTGGCGTTGCAGGTGCTACTGGTCCTGCTGCAGATGGAGCCTGTACGACTGGTGCTGATGGCATTTGAACAGGTACTGTTAGTTGTTGTACTTGTTGTTTATCGCCTTCATTTCCTGTACGAATAGTGATTTTTACATCATCCATTTCAAGCTTTACTTCGCTTGCACCAGATTTAGCGACAAATTTGATTAAATTTTGAATTTCTTTTAAATCCATAATTAATGTATTTAGTTTAAGTTAGTTTGATTTTTAGTATATGCCCATTTTAGGTGTATCGCTCCCCAACTGAATCCTCCCCCAAAAGCGGCAAAAATAACATTATCCCCTTTTTTAAGTTGATCTTCATAATCGTTGATGAGTAGTGGAAGAGTTGCAGAGGTTGTATTGCCATATTTTTCAATATTCGTCATAACCTTGCTTTCCTCCAAGTTCATTCTTTGTGCCGTAGCATCTATGATTCTTTTATTGGCCTGATGTGCAGCAAGCCACTGAACATCGTCTTTTGTTAGATTATTTCGTTCTAATATTTTTACAGCAGCGTCTGCCATATTGGATACTGCATTTTTAAAAACTGTTCTTCCTTCTTGAAATGCATAATGCCCGCCATTATCTAAAACCTCGTGTGTAATTGAATGAGATGACCCACCGTATGTTGCTTGTAAAAATTCTCTACCTGATCCATCTGTTCGCAAATATTCATCTTGTAGACCTAGGTTTTCATTGTTAGGTTCAAACAAAACAGCTCCTGCTCCATCACCAAAAATTATACAGGTTGCACGATCTTTATAATTAATAATGGAAGACATTTTGTCTGCTCCTATTAGAAGTATTTTTTTGTAACGTCCTGATTCTATATAACTTGAAGCTGTTGACATTCCAAAGAGAAAGCTGGAACAAGCAGCGTCCATATCGTAAGAAAATGCGTTGGTAGCGCCAATTTGGGTTGCCGTATAGGAGGCTGTTGATGCGGCTTTCATGTCGGGAGTTGCCGTGGCTACAATAACTAAGTCTATGGTGGTGGGATCTAGATTTGTTTTTTGAATCAAATCTTTTGCAGCTTTAATGGCTAGAAAAGATGTTCCTTTGCCTTCTGCCTTTAATATTCTTCTTTCTTTAATTCCCGTTCTTGTAGTTATCCACTCGTCGTTTGTTTCTACCATTTTTTCCAACATGGCATTGGTAAGAACAAATTCTGGGACGTATGCACCTACAGCGGTTATTGCAGCTGAGATTTTACTCATATGTATTTTATTAAAGTCATTGATTTTGATGAAAAATCATCAAAAAACATTAAAAAACGGAGCAAAAATACTGTTTTTTGTTCAAAACTGAGCAAAAATTGTAAGTTTTAAATTAAAAAAAAACGCTCAATGAGCGTTTTTTTTAATGTATGCAATTGTAGTTTAAGCTACATTTTCTTCTGCAGCAGTATTATCAATTAGGACTTGACCTCTGTAATATAGCTTACCATCATGCCAGTGCGCTCTATGGTACAGGTGTGCTTCACCTGTAGTTGGGCAAGTAGCAATCTGTGGTGTAGATGCTTTGTAATGGGTACGCCTTTTATCTCTTCTTGTTTTGGAGATTTTTCTTTTAGGATGTGCCATTTTTTATATTATTTATCCGTTAATAATTTTTTTAATGAATTCCAACGCGGATCAATATCGTTGTCAGAATTTTTATTTTCTAAGCTTTTTGGACTTAAGTCTTCTAGTTTTTTGAGTATTTCAGAGTTTAATGTCCCGTCTTCAATCCCTGGGTGCAATCGTTTTTGTGGAACAGAAAGCACAATAAGTTCATATATTTGATGCGCAACATTTATTTTATATTCACCATGAGGAATAATCAATATTTCTTCATTGTCATCATTATATTCAGAACCAAATTTTACAATTAAACTAAATTCAGAACTAATTGGCTGATCAAAGTGTTCGTTTGTTAAGTCGCAATTAAGGTTTATAACACCTTCAACTTCAAAATCTAACTCTAATAGAGTTGTTTTTTTTTGGAGTGTTAGTGTCACTTTTAATTGGACATCATTAAACTCGTCATATTCAAAATGTTCAAAGAACGTATTATCTATATCGTACTCAAATATATGCTCGCCAAGCTTTAAACCTACAAATTGTACTTCAAATGCTTTTAATGGCTTCATTATTATGCATATTTGAGCGTGCAAATATATACATTTTTTTTAGCTTTTGTGTATACTCAGACTATTTTTATTTTCGTGTTTTAGCTTGTTCCCGAAGAGGGTTTTGTTTGAGCTCAGCATCCATGCTTCTATTCCTGTAAATTTCTATCCCCACAAAAATCGCTTCTTTAAATGAATCAATATTGGCAATTCCTTTTCCAGCAATGTCATATGCAGTCCCATGATCTGGTGAGGTTCGTACTTTATCTAGTCCTGCTGTATAATTTACACCATTGCCAAAAGTAAGAGTTTTAAAGGGGATAAGACCCTGATCATGATATGTTGCTACAATAGCGTCAAAGTTTTGATAGTTATTTGATCCAAAAAAACTATCGGCAGCATAAGGGCCATAGATGAGCTTTCCGGAGGCTTTTATTTTTTCTAGAGTTGGTCGTAAAATAGTATCATCTTCTGAGCCAATTACACCATTATCCCCTGTATGAGGGTTGACACCAAGCACAGCAATTTTTGGAGCTCTTAGGGCAAAATCCTGTTTCAGTGAGTGATGAATGAGATTTATTTTTTTTGAAATTAGAGCCTCGTTTAAATGCTGAGGAACATCTCCAACTGGAACATGATCTGTTAGAAGCCCCACTCGAAGAGTGTCTGAGACCATAAACATCAAGCTATCTCCTTGTAATTCTTGATTTAAAAAATCGGTGTGCCCTGGAAATTTAAAGTCTTCAGATTGAATATTGTGTTTATTGATTGGTGCTGTCACTAGCACATCTACTTCGTTTGCTTTAATACTTGCAACTGCTGCTTTCAGAGATTCAAGAGCGTACTGCCCTGCCTCTAGTGTTTCTTTGCCAAATTCAATATTTACGTCTTCTTTCCAAACATTTACCACATTTAGTTTCCCATCAATAGCATGACTAGCATCGTGAATGCCATGAAAAGAAATAGAACTTTGAAAATGTTTCTTTAAAAAAGACATTGTTTTGGTTGATGCAAACACTATTGGAGTGCAAAACTCTAAAAGTCTGTTATCTGAAAATGTTTTTACAATCAACTCACCACCAATGCCATTCAAATCTCCTATTGAAATGCCAATTTTTATTTTTTTTTCTTTTCTCATCAAAAATGATGTCTAATGTTTGTAATTTTACATTACAAATTTAACGAATAAAAAGCATGTTTACAGGCATAATTGAAGATTTAGGAATTGTTGAAGCATTAGAACAAGAGAATACAAATTTACACCTTACCATAAAGAGTAAATTAGCTTCAGAACTAAAAATTGACCAGAGTGTTTCTCACAATGGGGTATGCCTTACAGTCATAGACCTTTCAGCGTCTAGCTATACTGTGACTGCAATAAAAGAAACCTTAGATAAAACAAACCTCAATAGTTTAAAAGTAGGAGATCTTGTAAACTTAGAGCGTGGTTTAAAACTCGGAGATCGTTTGGATGGTCATATGGTTCAAGGCCATGTAGATCAAGTAGGAACTTGTATAAATGTTGATGCTCAAAATGGGAGTTGGGTTTACACATTCGAATATAACCCCAAGCTAGGAAATATTACTATTGAGAAAGGGTCTGTCACCGTAAATGGTGTGAGTCTAACTGTTGTCAACTCAAAGGATAATGGTTTTAGTGTTGCTATTATTCCTTACACTTATGAGCATACAAATTTTCACACTTTTGAAGAAGGCACTGTTGTTAATTTAGAGTTTGATGTGATTGGAAAATATGTTTCCAGACTACATACTAAGACTTCTCTTTCTTAATTAGTGCCTCATTTTGTTCTTCAAGCAAGTCCTTAATTTTTGATAATAACTCAATATCTGCTGGTGTTGGAACTGTGGTATCTTCGACATTATTAGCTTGGTTTCTTAACTTATTAATGAATTTTACGACAATAAAAATAGTAAATCCAACAATTAAGAAATCTATTGCGGTTTCAATAAGCAAACCGTAATCAATAGATACTTGAGTTACCTCGTTAGTTGCTTCTCTTAAGATAATTTTCTTCTCGCCAAAATTAACCCCATCAGAAAGTAAGGATAAAGGTGGAAGCATTACATTCTTTACCAAAACATTGACAATTGCATTAAAAGACGCTCCAATAATGATTCCAATAGCCATATCTAACATATTGCCTTTTACAGCAAAGTCTTTAAATTCTTTCAACAGTTTCATAGCATATTAATTTTATTCAAAAATAAAAAAAGCCTCAACAATTGTTGAAGCTTTTTTTTAAAATTAGATGGTACTATTTAGCCAGTCCAAATTTCTTTGTTTCTGGATCATGTCCTCCAATAAGTACTAGTATTTCATCGTCATGACCTTCTATAGCAGACCAGAATTTTTTCCCAGCCTCATCCATTTCTACACTAATGTTGGCCTGTTCAAAAGCAGCAAAATCGGCCCAAGTATCAAAAAATTGATAGGTATGCCAATCTGCGCCAGATCCATAAAGGTGACGACTTGCATAATGTGCTACAGCATGGCCGCTTTCTTTTAGATTTTTTAAACTTCCATTTACAATACCATCAAAAAAGTCTCTGTTTTGCCCCCATTTTACTTCATATTTACTAACAACAACAACTTTTTTTGTGGACCAATCTAATGCTTCTGATTCATAAACTAAATCTTCAAGGCCTTCACTAATACGCACTTGGTCTGAATGGTTATCGGCATACATCCGTGTATAAGTTCTATAGTCAGAAGTCATTTTCTGCTGAGCTTCTTCGTCAAGATCCATTGCTTTTATATTAGCCTGTAGCGCCTTGTTGGCAAAATCTGAATCTTTTACTAAATCTTCTGCAGAGGCATAAAAATCGTAAAGAGCAAAACTATAATCTCCTGCAAAAGCATGTGCAAATAGTCCACCACCTTGAAGTGTTCTTTCGTCTGAAATTGAAAGATTTGAAAATTTTTCGTGAAGGGCTAAAAATTGATCTGCTTCTTCTCTAGGAACGGTTACGTAAGTAATATTTGCAACTTGTGCAAAAAGTGAAACCCCAATAAAGAGGCAAAATAGTGTAATTAAATTTTTCATTTCTTTTATTAAATTATTAGTTAGTTGATTATTGTGATACAAATCCTTGCTCAATAGTGTAATTAAATTTTTCATTTCTTTTATTAAATTATTAGTTAGTTGATTATTGTGATACAAATCCTTGCTCAAAAGATGTTCTAACAGCATAAACAGCATCACCTGTATGAACCATAGGCCATGCCGAAGTCATCATTTCTGGATATTTAGATGCAAAATAAGTTTGCGCTTCAACAGTCATGTCATCTAGATCATCCCAACTATTAGCGTAAGCTAAAATTTTATATTGAAATCCAGCGCCAGTATGGTGTTGTAGTGCACGAACACTTGTGCACTTTTTACTTTGTTTAAATCCGTCATAAAAGACAAAAAACATCTTTTCAGCATCTAAAACAGATGCTGTTTGGGCTACTTCAAAATGTAGCTCATATACAAAACGGTCTTCACCTTGGGCGTTTAGTGAAACTGTTGTCATTAAAAGTAGTCCTAGTAATAATTGTAATTTTTTCATTGTTAAATTTTTTAGAGTTATTAATTTTTCAACATTGCTTTGAAGGCTTCCAAATCAAATTCATTTCCATAGAACATGGTGCTCATTCGCATTACATCAGCAGCAATTTGAACAGCGGCTTTGAGCTCATCTTCGGTCGCACCTAATCGTTTTGCTTGAGCAATATGAAAAGGAACACAGTACTGGCATTTAGTTGCTGCAGCTGTAGCCAGAGCTGCCAAATGAGCTTCTTTTTCTTTGATAGGTCCATCGGAATAAATTTTCATTGATGACTCAAAATACGCATCTGATGCTTTTGTAAAATTTCTTGGATAGATACTATTGAAAGGGCTTTTTTCTAACAACGCTTTGTAGTCTGCATCTGAAATCGGTTCTTGAGCTTGTACAAATGCTGTCATTAGAAAACAAATAGCTAAAATTAAATTGATTTTTTTCATTTTTAATGTTTCTTATGATTAATAATTATTTATTTCCCGTTTTGCATTGGGGTAGTGTCTGGCATAATTTTATTTAAAATCGTATACACAGGACAGAATTTTGTAAACGGACTTAGAATTTGCAAAATAGCAACGCCAACGGCAACATAAATCCAGTTCAATCCAAACTGACTTGCTAAAAGTATAGATGCTATATTTAAAATTCCAACAATTCCATCATGGACTCTTACTTTTATGATATCTCTTTCTGAATTACTCATTTTTTTTGGTTTTTGATTAATAAATCCAGCCCCCTACATTTCCTCTGTATTCTGCAGGATAGGCCTTTATACGTTCTTTTAGTGCTTCAGTAACATTCCCTCCTACAATAAGTGACTTAAATGAGAACATTTTCATAAATGTTTCAATATTGGGCCCATTTTCAAATTTATCGGCATGGAATATAAAATCTTCTGAGGTTCTAAATTTCTCAATAAGTGTTACTCTTTTTCCATCTTTGGAAATGAAATAACTATAATCGTATGTGTTTGGCTCGTTGTCTCTTATAAATTGATTTAGCTTTTTTGTAAATGCTTTTACATCCTCTTTTGAATACCCTGAATTTACAGACATATCAATAGTAATTACCACCTTTGGTGAAGTGTTGTTTGCTGCAGCTTTGGCATTCATTTCTTTTGCAAATACTGAGGTATCAAAAAACTGTACTTCTTTGATAATTTTATCGTCTTCCCATTGATATGATAAGTGAAATGGAAAAGTTACTTTTTGACCCGTATACTTCCCTTTGGCAGAAAATGTATTCCAAATATTAGTCCATACTACACCATTACTGTAGGTTACCGTTTCTACTTCAGATCCAAGAGCGTCTCCGTTCATTTCCTCTACAGAAATGTCATCAAATAAATCATAAAGATTTTCTACTGCTGCAATAAAGCCTGATTTGTACAATTTGTTGCCTACTGGATCTACAAACTGCATACTATCAGAGAAAATTTCTTTTAAGTAATCAATGTTTTCCTCTCCAACTTTTTCAAATAATGTTTTGATAGCTTCAGACTTTTCATCATTTGTGGTAAGTTTTGCATAAGGTTTTTGGCATGCGTATAATGCCAATGCCACTAACAGAATAAGTATTTTTTTCATATTAAATTAAATTAGTTGTCTAACGAAAATACTAAATATTACTTGCAAAACAAAATTATAATTTTCAAGATAATTTATAGAAAAAATAGTATAAGATTATTTAATAAGTATTTGTAATTGATTAGTTGTATCATTTTTACTACAAGAAAAAGAAGAAATATAAAAATAATTAGTAATTTGTTCATTATTAATTAGTTAACTACTCATAAATTAATTTTTTGGCTTAAAATATTTATAAATTGAGTTTTGAATAGAGTATTATATTATGAAAGATTTAAAATATTTGTTTGCATATACAGTCCCTATTTCAGCCTATATTTCTTTTGTTTCTTATGGCCTTGGCACCTACTCTGCAGTAATTTATGCTTTTGTTGTTTTACCTATTTTGGATATTTTAACTGGTCAAGGTTCTGAAAACTTATCTAAAGACGAGGCATTGAATAAAAAAAACAAATGGATTTTTGATCTGATGTTATATTTAAATGTTCCTATTGTTTTTGGTCTTTTATTTTTAGCATTCTCAAAAATTCAAACAAATGATTATGCCATATACGAATTAATTGGAATAGGGCTTTCGGCTGGAATTTTATTGGCTACCAATGCAATTAATGTAGCACATGAGCTTGGTCATAGAAAACCCTATTTTGAACGTTTTTTGAGTAAATTATTATATATGCCATGCTTGTATATGCATTTTTATATAGAACATAATTTTGGGCATCATTTACATGTTGCTACACCAGAAGATGGGGCTACAGCAAAATATAATCAAACAATATATTCATTTTGGATAACGTCTGTATCAAAACAATATGTAGATGCTTGGAAACGCCAAATACATCTTTTAAAAGTAAATAATTATTCATTTTTTTCTATTAAAAATGATATGCTGTGGTACCATTTTATTCAACCTTTATACCTGCTTACAGTATATTATTACTTTTCGTTTGAGGTGGTAATATTTGCGTTTGCTATTGGTGTCATTTCTTTTCTGTTTTTGGAAAGTATAAACTATATTGAACACTATGGTTTGAAACGTTTTAAAACTCCCTCTGGACATTATGAACGTGTTCAACCTCATCATTCTTGGAATTCAAATTTTAATATTGGACGCATTGTTTTATATGAGCTCACTAGACATAGCGATCATCATTATAAAACTTCAAAAAAATATCAAATTTTAAATAGTTACAAAGAAAGTCCAACATTACCTTTGGGATATCCAGCTTCACTTTTGTTGAGTTTTATCCCGCCACTATGGTTTAAAATTATAAACCCTCTAGTCCCTGATCAGATGAAAATGTAAGCTAAACCCTAATGCTTTGGTTTATTTGATTTAATTGAAATTTAAAATCGGTATAAAAACTTAAAATATTATTCATAACAATATTCATCACCAACATTGTATGTATTATAAACCTCCTGACTCACTTCCAAATTAACGTCAGCATAGCCGTTTGGCGGCCCGTCATTGTCATTATTTGAAGTGTCAAAATCGCCTACCAATACAAACTCCCCATTTGTGATTGTTTTTTGTATTATGGTGAAACAATTATGATCGTCGTCGCAACTAAGAACAAAAAAAGTTAAGATTAAAAGTAGGTTTTTCATTTTTTAATTATTTTCCCATCTTTAAAAACAGCCTTTCTTTTTACTGTTCCATCGCTATTATATTGAATTCCATCTCCATTTGGCACTGGCCATAATCCATCCCATTTAATTTGAATTTTGCTTCGTGTTGTGCCGTCTTGAAAATAAGTAATTAATTGATTTTCATCGGCTTTCGCCTTTAGTTTTGTTCCAATTTGGTATTCAATATTTTCAATTGTAATGATTTCGGTTGGAGTGTCATAAAATTGCTTCATCCCTACAACCTTCCCGTTTTTATATTCTAGTAAAAGTTGACAAATATTTCCTTTTTTTAAATTTTTGTAACCTTTTACCCATTTTGTAGTCGTTCCTTTATATGCGGCATAGCCACTGAAAACCTTACCCAAATACGTTGTTGTTCCGTCCCTTTCCTGTAAACTAGAAGCATTAATAACTTTAATATCACTGCTACAAGCGAAGATGAATAAAACGGAGAGTAAGATTAGTTTTTTCATTTAGTTAGTTTTTATAACGGGCAGTCATCAAAAATTACATATGAGCAATCACTGCAGGAAACC
>JAQCDS010000008.1 GCA_027620655.1 Bacteroidota bacterium
CAAAGCAATTACTCCATTAACAATAATATTTACTGTAGCTCCATTCCACCCGTCGCCGAATGAGTCGGCCATGTTAAAGGTGTGGGAACACTGTCCAAAAGAATAGACAGAAAATAGCAGGCACAAAAGTGCAGTAGTAATATTTTTCATTTTGTAAATTGGTTAATTTTAAAAGTTGAATTTAGTAAAATCATAATACAAATAACTAACAGCTAGCAAACTAATAGTTGAAATACAAATAATATCGATAAAATACATGCGCTTTAGTTTTAAATAAAAACTTTCTTATGGTCTATTTTTAATGTTTAATTTTGTGATCGCTATGATAGATAAAGTGAATGTTAATTTGGAAAAAGTTGTACTTATAGGAGTCATTACAAGTGCACAAAATGAAGAGCAATCGAAGGAGTACTTGGACGAGTTGGAATTTTTGACCTACACTGCAGGTGGTGAAGTCATCAAACGGTTTACTCAAAAAATGGAAATGCCTAATCCTAAAACATTTATAGGTTCAGGGAAAATGAAAGATTTGGAAGAATTCATCAAAGAAAATGAAATAGGCACTGCTATTTTTGATGATGAATTATCTGCTGCTCAAGAGAGAAACATTAGTAAAATCTTAAACTGCAAAGTTTTAGATCGTACAAATTTGATTCTTGATATTTTTGCTCAACGTGCACAAACAAGTTATGCAAGAACACAAGTAGAACTAGCACAATGTCAATATTTGTTACCTCGTCTTAGGGGAATGTGGACGCACCTTGAACGTCAAAAAGGGGGAATTGGTTTGCGTGGACCTGGTGAAACTGAAATTGAAACGGACAGACGTATTGTTCGAGAAAAGATAGCCTTACTTAAAGAAAAGATTAAAAAAATTGACAAACAAATGTCTGTTCAGCGAAGCAATCGTGGTGCGCTTGTTCGCGTGGCACTGGTAGGGTACACCAACGTTGGAAAGTCTACACTTATGAATGTTATAAGCAAATCGGATGTCTTTGCCGAAAATAAATTATTTGCCACACTAGATACAACGGTTAGAAAAGTGGTTGTAAAAAACTTGCCATTTTTGATGAGCGATACTGTTGGGTTTATCCGAAAATTACCAACCCAGTTGGTCGATTCATTTAAAAGTACGCTTGATGAAGTTAGAGAATCGGACTTATTGCTTCATGTGGTAGATATTTCTCATTCTAGCTTTGAAGAGCATATAGAATCTGTAAATAAAATTTTAGAGGAAATACAGGCTCTAGACAAACCTACATTGATGGTGTTCAACAAAATTGACGCCTATAGTCCAGAACCTTATGATGAAACAGATTTGATGGTTTCACGATCTAAAGCCCACTATTCATTAGAAGAATGGAAATCAACTTGGATGTCAAAACTTGGGAATAATTCATTATTTATTTCTGCAATCAACAAAGAAAATTTAGAAGATTTTAGAGCACGAGTGTACAATGAAGTTAGAAAGATTCACATTCAGCGTTTCCCATACAATCATTTTCTTTATCCAGATTATGAAGAAGAATTTTGAAATAAAAAAAAGCACCACAGGTGCTTTTTTAAGGGCTGTTTGTTGTTTTAATTTTAAAAATTATAATTTATTCCAATCCCAAAAACTTGACGTGTTTGTAGTCCACAAAATGCATTGTCATCATAAATGGTTTGATAAGATAAATGAGCTGAAATAAATTTATTTATAGTCATAATCATATTCATAGTATAGTCTAAATCAATATTTTGTGGGTCTTCAAAATAATTAGAATATAAATTTAAAATATTTTCCATTTATATATCCTCCATCAAATTAAATTTATAGTAAGCTCCTACAGATGCACCTAATTCGTAGCGTGTACTTTTCCCTTCTTCAACACCAAAGTAGGCTTCATTAGGTTCAGTAAGATTTTTGTCAACAACAATATGTCGACTTGTGGCGGGGGCTATATTTACTTTTAAATTATCACTTTTTTTCCATAGCATTCCAGGCCCAAATTGAAAATACCCCGCTCAAACTCAATCACAATCTTCAAATGTTGTTTTTGATAGTCGCCATGAAATTAAACTGGAGGCTATAAAATTATTAGCCGTTCCTGTTATTGAATTAAATTATGAATACATCAAGGATGTGAATCAAGGCTTAGGAGCTATTTTATTATTAAATCTTGATAAAGAAAAATTTAATGAAAAATTTTCTCTCACACCATATTTCAGGTTTCATTTTAACACCAATCAGGAATATGGTGCTAAAGGATTTTTTGTTAAAGCATTTTCTTCATTTTATTCTGGGCATGATATAGAATTATTTTCTTCAGACCAAAAAGAGAATTATTTTGATATCGCATTAGGCTTTGGTGTAGGTCAAAAACTAATCAACAAATCAGGGTTTGTATTTGAATATTATATAGGTATTGGTCGAAATCTTCTAGGAAATTCGAATGAAACATTTTTGGGAAAATTAGGTGTAAATCTAGGCTATCGCTTCTAAACAATTCATTTATCTTCTTAAAGTAAAATGGGATCTGAATTCTTTTTTAATTCCATTTTCATCATAATATGTAACCAAAAACCAGTAGTCACTTGTTGGCATAAGGTTGTTGTTGTAAGTCCCATTCCAGCCAGAGCCAGTAGTTTTAAATTGTTTTAGAAGTTTTCCAAATCGATCAAATATTGAAACTAAACCTGCATTGTTTCTAAGGCATTTTATATTCCAAAAATCGTTAAACCCATCACCATTGGGGGTAAAAAACTTGGGATAAGATAGAATAGTAACCGTAGATTCAGGTTCATTACTACAGCCTTCTGCATCTCTAACTTTAACAATATGATCTTGACACCCCACTACGTTTTGAAACATAGAACTTGTTTGCCAATTTCCTCCATCTAATTGATATTCATAATTACCACTTCCACCGGTTACTGTAACTTCAATAATTTGGTTGCTATTGAAAGGTTCCGAGGTATTTTCAGTTGTAATCGCTAAGGTGTTTATTGGGTTAACTTCAATTATTTCTGTAGTCGGATTTGCACATTGGCCAGGATCTGGAGTGAATGTGTATGTTGTCGTCGCTAAGCTATTAATTGCAGGGCTCCAAGTTCCAGTAATTCCTTCTTGAGAAAAATTTGGCAATGGAGGAATAGTTTGTCCAATACAAATATCATCTATTTGAAATGTTGGTGTTATTTGTTGCAATACTATAATTTCTAATGTTGTATTTTCTACACAATTTCCACTATTTGGTGTAAAAGTATATGTGGTGGTGGTTGTATTGTCAATTGTAGCTGGAATCCATGTTCCATTTATTCCATTATTAGATGTTGTTGGTAAAGGTCCAATAGCATCGCCAAAGCATATTGGATCTATTGGCGTAAATGTAGGTGTAACAGTTGGAATAATATCTACAGTAAGGGTTGTTCCAGAAGCACACTGTCCGGCATCAGGAGTAAAGGTGTATGTCGTTGTTATATTGGGGTCAAAAGCTGGGCTCCAAGTTCCAGTGAAGCCTTCATTTGATGCCGTTGGTAGCACTATATTTGTGCCTTCACATACAGGAGTAATTGAATTAAATGTTGATGTTGTTTCAGGAATTATACCAATCGTCATAGTGGTTTGATCAGCACATTGATTAGGGTCTGGCGTGAATGTATATAACGTTGTAGTTATTGGGTCAAAAGCTGGGCTCCAAGTTCCTGTTATACCGTTGTTTGATGTTGTAGGAATGGTTAAACTCGTACCAAAACACACATCAGCTATTGCTGTAAAATCTGGTGTTATAAGCGGTGTAATTCCTATGGTCATCTCTGCTGTTGTAGCACATTGTCCAGTATCAGGAGTAAAGGTGTATGTTGTTGTGGCATTGGGGTCAAAAGCTGGGCTCCAAGTTCCTGTTATACCATTGTTTGATATTGTAGGAATGGTCAAACTCGTACCAATACACACATCAGCTATTGCTGTAAAATCTGGTGTTGTAAGCGGTGTAATTCCTATGGTCATGTCTGCTGTAGAGGCACATTGTCCAGCATCTGAAGTAAAGGTGTATGTTGTTGTTGAATTGGGGTTAAAAGCTGGACTCCAAGTTCCTGTTATACCATTGTTTGATATTGTAGGAATGGTCAAACTCGTACCAATACACACATCAGTAATTGGCGTAAAATCTGGTGTTGTAAGCGGTGTAATTCCTATGGTCATATCTGCTGTAGAAGCACATTGTCCAACATCTGGAGTAAAGGTGTATGTTGTTGTTGTATTGGGGTTAAAAGTTGGACTCCAAGTTCCTGTTATACCGTTGTTTGATGTTGTAGGAATGGTTAAACTCGTACCAAAACACACATCAGCAATTGGCGTAAAAACTGTTGTAGTTTCCGCTAAAACTATAATTTCTAAATCACTTGAATTAGCACACTGTCCAGCATCTGGAGTAAAGGTGTATGTTGTTGTTGTATTGGAGTCAAAAGCTGGACTCCAAGTTCCTGTAACTCCGTTAGTATCGGACGTTGGAAGTGGATTTGGATCGCCAATACATATTGGTGAAATAGGGTTAAAAACGGTGGGATCTTTTGGGGTTACTATTATTTCAACACTTTCTGTTATGGCATCACCGCATTCATCTTCAATAGTTACGGTGTAAGTTGTTGTTGTTGACGGAGAAATAATTGGATTTGCAATACTTATATCGCTAACTCCTGTACTTGGTGACCAAGTATAGGTGTCACCACTCGGTATTTCAGCATCTACTTGAACAGATTCCCCTTCACATATGGTTTGGTCTTGTAACACAAAGTTGTCTATAAAAGAAATTCTATTAAAGCAAACTTGATGAAGATTTGAAAGACCTCCAGTTGAACCTACAAATCCAAAAAACACTGAACTATCTCCACCAAAAATTGTATTTTTTATATCTTGAATTAGAGTCAAACGCAATTCACAATCGAAAAATACTTCAAAAGTTTGTGTTGCAGCTGTCCATACAATTTTAACATTATGATCTACACCATCTTCTATATTGATTAAGGTACTTGTTGGTTGAACAGGTCCAGCTAAATTTGTTGATGCTGTATGTACAGGGTTACCGTTAGAGACAATTGCAATATGATCGTCATATGGATCGTTGTTGTCTGCATCATTCCAATAAGTGTCAAATTCAACTATCAGAGAATTCGAAATTCCTGCATAACCCAAACCACCTCCAATACCACCAATGTCTGCTGTTGAAGTTGGTTTAAATACAAGAGCCATACCATCAGCACCGTTGAGGTCTTTTGTTCCAAAATTATTTTTGTAATATATGCTAAAATCGTTGGCAAAATCAATAGGATTATTATAAAACACACCACCAGCTTGATCCAATTGATCTGGAGTTATTTGAAAGCAATTGTTTCCTAGATCTTGGGCACTCCCTATAGTCTCTGCGTTCAACTGAGCATGGTTTTTTGTGGCATTAAATATTAAAAAAAATCCTAATAAATATAAATGTATGTGTTTTTTCAAAGCTAAATCGTTTTCTTGAATGCGTATTAATTAGCCCTCAAAATAATCTATTTAACTGAATATCAGCTTAAAAAAAACAATACATTTGCTATACAAGCTGTAGAACGTAATTTTTTTAAGAAACTTTAGAATTTGTTTTAAGCCTACAATTTTTGCAACCAATTTTTCATTGAAACATGATTTTCAATAAGAGACTTCAAATCTTTAATAGCTACTCTTTCTTGTGCCATGGAGTCTCTGTGTCGGACGGTAACCGTATTGTCTATTAAGGTTTCATGATCTACGGTTATACAAAATGGAGTTCCAATAGCATCTTGTCTCCTATATCGCCTTCCAACGGCATCTTTTTCATCGTAACTCACATGGAAATCCCATTGTAAATCTTTTAAAATTTCTTGGGCAATTTCTGGTAATCCATCTTTTTTTACAAGGGGTAAAATTGCCGCTTTAGTTGGAGCCAAAACTGCAGGTAGTTTAAGAACTGTTCGTGTAGAGTTATTTTCTAGAACTTCATTTTTTAAGCTATTAGAAAATACAGCCAAAAACATACGATCTAATCCAATTGAAGTTTCTAAAACATAGGGAACATAATTTTTATTTTCCTCAGGATCAAAGAATTGAAGTTTTTTTCCTGCATATTTTTCATGTTGACTAAGGTCAAAATCTGTTCTGGAATGAATGCCTTCAAGTTCTTTAAAACCAAAAGGAAATTTAAACTCAATATCGGCTGCCGCATCGGCATAATGTGCAAGTTTTTCGTGGTCGTGAAAACGGTAATTTTCTTCTCCCATTCCTAAAGAAAGATGCCAGTTCAAACGCTTTTCTTTCCAATGTTCATACCATTCCCCTTGTGTGCCTGGTTTGATAAAAAATTGCATTTCCATTTGTTCAAATTCGCGCATTCTAAAAATAAACTGACGCGCAACGATTTCATTTCTAAATGCTTTTCCTGTTTGCGCAATTCCAAAAGGAATTTTCATTCGTCCTGTTTTTTGAACATTTAAAAAATTCACAAATATTCCTTGTGCAGTCTCAGGGCGAAGATATAAATCCATTGCACTATCTGCTGAAGCGCCTAGTTTTGTACCAAACATGAGATTAAATTGTTTCACATCTGTCCAATTTCGGCTACCACTTATAGGGTCTGCAATTCCTAATTCCTCTATGAGTGCTTTTACATCTGCCAAATCTTCATTTTCTAATGATCTGGCCAGGCGTTTAAGAATCGTATCAATTTTTTCTTTGTACCCTAGAACTCGTGGATTTGTACTAATAAATTCATCTTCATTAAAAGTCTCACCAAAGCGTTTTTTAGCTTTTTTGACTTCTTTTTCAATTTTTTGTTCAATTTTAGCACAATATTCTTCAATAAGAACATCGGCTCTGTAGCGTTTTTTGGAATCTTTATTGTCTACCAATGGATCATTAAATGCATCAACATGCCCAGACGCTTTCCAAGTGGTTGGATGCATAAAAATTGCAGCATCGAGCCCTACTATATTAGTGTTCATTTGCACCATCGCTTTCCACCAGTATTCACAAATGTTCTTCTTTAATTCTGCACCGTTTTGGCCGTAATCGTACACAGCACTTAGGCCGTCATAAATCTCACTGCTTTGGAATACAAATCCATATTCTTTCGCATGAGAAATGACGTTTTTAAAATGATCTTCTTGGTTGTTCATGCCACAAAAATAGAAAACACAAAGAAATTAAGCGCTGAGAAATCAAAAAATATAAGATTATTTTTAATTTTACTTCGCCTTATATCTATGTATTGATAATTAACTATTTAGTTGATCTATTTTTTCCTCAATCCTGCTTTGCATGTTCAAAAACTTTGCATGACAATGAAATTGAGATTTGTACAGAATGCAGACATCATTTGCCATTAACAAATTACCATTTTCGAAAAGAGGAACCTATAAATCAGTTGTTTTTTGGGCGTCTTGAATTTAAAGCTGCTACAGCGTTATTTTTTTTTCAAAAAAATGGCCGTGTACAGAAACTTCTGCATCAACTTAAATATAAAAACCAAGAATCACTTGGTACAACTTTAGGTACTTGGCTGGGATTGGAAATGAAATCTTCTATGCTTTTTGATACTGTTGATTTAGTTGTTCCTGTTCCATCTCATAAAAAAAGAATGAAAAAACGTGGTTACAACCAGGTTCTTTCCTTTGCACAAGCAATTGCAAATGTACTTGAGGTTCCTTGTAACAATTTAGTTTTAATTAAAACAAAAAATACTAAATCTCAAGTTTTTCAAACAAAGGAACAGCGCTGGAAATCAGTTGTAAATAGTTTTAAAATTAACACAAATGAATTCATTTATAATAAACATATTTTGATTGTGGATGATTTAATTACAACAGGCTCAACTATTGAAGCATGTGCGAAAGTATTAATTGATGCAGAGGTCAAAAATCTTAGTTTGGCAACCATTGCAATTACATCATCTATGTTTCGATAAAATTAAAATAAGTTGTTTCTTTGTGGTCAATTAGGCGGTATGAAAAACACGATTTCAAATTTTATTCTCTCCATAACGATTAGTTTGGTTTTATTTCAATGTGCCAATCGTGGAACAGCTGAAGGTGGCCCAAAAGACGAAAGCCCACCCAAAATTACAAAGGAAGAACCAGCGAATTTTTCAACAAATTTTAAGGCAAATGAAATTCGAATTTATTTTGATGAATACATTAAGTTTAAAAACCTTCAAAAGCAACTTGTAGTTTCTCCACCAATGGATCCCACGCCGGAAATTACACCATTAAGTGCTGCTAGTAAGTATATTACAATCAAAATTTATGATACGCTTCAGCCCAATACTACTTATGCGATTAATTTTGGTGAAAGTATTATTGACAATAACGAAGGCAATCCTTTTCCTTTTTACAAATATGTTTTTTCTACAGGTTCTTACATCGACTCACTTTCTGTCAAAGGATTAGTTATAGAAGCCTTTGAAAGAGAAACTCCAGAATCTGTTTCAGTATTGCTACATGAAGTCGATAGTACCTACACAGATTCAATTGTATTTAAACAAAAACCAAAATATATAGGTATTACAGATAGTTTGTCAGAATTTTCAATTGATAATATCAAAGCCGGAAGTTATCTATTGACTGCCTTAAAAGAGGAAAACACTAATTATATTTATCAACCAAAAGATGATAAATTTGGATACAGAAGTCAATTTGTAACGGTGCCTTCAGATACGGCCTATGTTCTTAAATTATTCAATCAAGATCCTGAATTCAAATTTACTCGTGCCAGACAATTAGCAGAAAGCCGAATTGGCTTTGCTTATGAAGGGATTCCAGATAGTTTAAGTGTAAAACTGTTGTCTGATGTTCCAGATGATTTTTTATCTACAACTTCAAAGGAATTTGAAAAAGACACCTTAAATTTTTGGATGAATCCAAAACTTGATATTGATTCTTTACGTTTTCAGGTGACATATTTTTCTACAAAAGATACTGTTACTGTGCGTATGAAAAAAATGGAAAAGGATTCATTAACACTAAAAACAGTCAATTCTACACTAAAACCTGGAGACGATATGCTATTACGTTCAAGTATTCCTTTGGCATCTGTAGACATGTCAAAAACTTCAATAATTGATAAGGATTCAATAGCAATTGAAAGCCAATTTTCAATTGATGAAAACAACCGAACCTTAGCGAAGTTAAACTTCGATTTGACTGAAAATAACAATTATGATATTACTCTTTTTCCTGGTGCTTTAAAAGATTTTTATGGTACAGAAAATGACACACTACGCCTAAGAGCAGGCACAAAATTACTGTCCGATTATGGAAATATTCGTGTGAGTCTCCGCAATGCAAAGTATCCTATTATTCTTCAATTTGTAACCACAAATGGCGATATAAAAGAGGAAAAAATTGTTAGAGCACAAGGGCCTGTAGACTTTATAAATATTGACCCAGGGAAATATTTTCTTAGAGCTATTTTTGACACTAATGACAACGGCAAATATGATTCAGGAAACTTCCTAAAAAAGATACAACCAGAACGTGTCAGCTACGCTGAAGAACTTGTAGAAGTTCGTGCGTTTTGGGAAGAGTTTACAGAATTTATTTTGGAGGATTAACCTTTTAGGTTGGCTTTAATTAATTCTCTGTTCATTCGAGCAATGTTTTCTAATGAAATTCCTTTTGGACATTCCACTTCACAAGCACCTGTATTGGTGCAGTTTCCAAAGCCTTCCAAATCCATTTGAGCAACCATATTTTGAACTCTATCTGTGGCTTCCACTTGTCCTTGTGGCAACAATGCATATTGAGAAACTTTTGCACCAACAAACAACATTGCAGAAGAATTTTTACAAGTCGCAACACAAGCACCACAACCAATACACGTGGCGGCATCCATAGCCTCGTCTGCGGCGTGTTTTGAGATTGGAATAGCATTTCCGTCTTGAGTATTTCCAGAAGTGTTTACAGAAATAAAACCACCGGCGTGTTGAATGCGGTCAAAAGCAGAACGATCGACAATTAAGTCTTTGATTACTGGAAAAGAATTTGCTCTAAAAGGTTCTATAAAAATAGTATCACCATCTTTAAATTTACGCATGTGCAGTTGACATGTCGTTACTCTTCTGTCTGGGCCATGAGCTTCTCCATTAATGTATAAAGAGCAAGATCCACAAATACCTTCTCGACAATCATGATCGAAAGCTACAGGATCTTCACCTGCTGTAATTAACTTTTGGTTGAGAACATCCAACATCTCTAGAAAAGACATATCAGGAGAAATGCCATCAATTGGATATTCAACTATTTTACCTTTATTTTTGGCATTTTTTTGACGCCATATTTTTAACGTTAATTTCATAGCAATTTTATTTATAGGAACGTTCTTTAACTTCTATATTTTCGTATACTAATTCTTCTTTGTGCAATTGAGCATCTTTTGGTTCTCCTTTGTATTCCCATGCCGACACAAACTGAAATTCTTTTCTTCTTTGTGCTTCACCTTCTGCAGTTTGATACTCTTCTCTAAAATGTCCTCCTGCAGATTCTTCCCTAACTAAGGCATCTTTGGCAAACAATTCTCCAAGTTCTAAAAAGTCGGCAACCCGACCTGCTTTAGCCAATTCTTCATTAAACTCATCCGCATCGCCTGGAACAAGAACATCCTTGTAAAATTCTTTGCGAAGGGCAGAAATTTCTTCAATAGCCTCTTTAAGGTCTTTTTCATTTCTTGCCATTCCACATTTATTCCACATAATTTTTCCTAAGCGTTTATGGAAGTAATCTACAGGTTTTGTACCCTTGTTATTGATGAATTTATCAATTTGTTGACGTACATTTTTTTCTGCTTCTTCAAATTCTTTACTTTCTGTAGAAATTGGCCCTGTTCGGATATCATCAGAAAGATAATTTCCTATAGTATATGGCAATACAAAATAGCCATCGGCAAGACCTTGCATTAGAGCAGAAGCGCCGAGTCTATTGGCACCATGATCTGAAAAATTGGCTTCACCAATAGCATACAATCCTGGTACTGTAGTTTGCAAATTATAATCTACCCAAATACCACCCATGGTATAATGTACCGCTGGGTATATCATCATTGGGGTTTCGTATGGATTCTCATCTACAATTTTTTCGTACATCTGAAATAAGTTTCCATATTTACTCTTAACGATTTCTTTTCCAAGAGATTTTACAAGATTTTCGTCATTTTCATTAAGTCCTTTAACGTGTGCTTGTTCTTTTCCATAACGAATAATAGCCGATGCAAAATCTAGGAAAACAGCCTCTCCTGTAGCATTGACCCCAAATCCAGCATCACAACGTTCTTTTGCAGCTCTTGACGCAACATCTCTTGGTACCAAATTTCCAAAGGCAGGATAACGACGTTCTAAGAAGTAATCACGATCTTCTTCAGCTATTGCTGTTGGTTTTAATGTTTTATTTTGAATGGCTTTGGCGTCTTCTAATTTTTTTGGAACCCAAATTCTTCCATCATTTCGAAGTGATTCGGACATGAGTGTCAATTTGGATTGATGATCTCCTGAAACTGGGATACATGTTGGGTGGATTTGAGTGTAACAAGGATTTGCAAAATAGGCCCCTCTTTTGTGTGCTTTCCATGCAGCTGTAACATTGCTACCCATTGCATTTGTAGAAAGGTAAAATACATTTCCATACCCACCAGAACCCAAAACTACAGCATGGCCCGAATGGCGTTCAATTTCTCCAGTAACAAGATTTCGAGTGATAATTCCACGTGCTTTTCCATCGATAATAACAACATCCAACATTTCGTGGCGGTTATACATTTTTATTTTTCCTCGTCCAATTTGGCGATTCATTGCAGAGTATGCACCTAATAAAAGCTGTTGTCCTGTTTGACCTTTTGCATAAAAAGTTCTAGATACCAAAACTCCACCAAAAGAGCGATTATCGAGTAATCCTCCATAATCTCTTGCGAATGGGACGCCTTGGGCTACACATTGGTCAATTATGTTTGTAGATACTTCTGCCAGTCTGTATACATTAGCTTCTCTAGAACGGTAATCTCCACCTTTTACGGTGTCATAAAATAATCGGTATGTAGAATCGCCATCACCTTGGTAGTTTTTTGCAGCATTAATTCCTCCTTGAGCCGCAATTGAATGTGCTCGTCTTGGGGAATCTTGAAAACAGAATGCTTTGACGTTATAACCCAATTCAGCCAGTGTAGCGGCAGCAGAACCTCCCGCTAACCCTGTACCAACAACAATAACATCAATGTTTCTTTTGTTTGCTGGATTTACAAGATTGATATTATTTTTATGAGTCGTCCATTTATCAGAAAGTGGACCTTTTGGAATTTTCGAGTCTAAAGCCATAAGTATATGATTTAGTGTGAGTTATTAAAAAAGTGGAACAAAGCAATAACAATAAATCCAAGCGGAATAAGCACTGCATACGCTTTTCCAATATTATTGAGGCTTTTGGTGTATTTATTGTTTCCTCCAACAGATTGAAAGGCCGAATTGAAACCATGCAATAGGTGTAATGCCAAAAATATAAATCCTATACAATATAAAGTCACACGCCACAGAGGTACAAATTTGTGCTGCAATTCTTCAAAATAACGATAGTCGCTTCCATCGGCTAAGAGCCCAGAAGTATCACCTACAAAATATTTAACATTCAGCTCTGGAATCCAAAAATCTATAAAATGAATAACAAGGAAAATAAGAATAAATCCACCACTGTAAATCATATTTCTGCTCATCCATGTAGAGTTTGCGCTTCCATTATTTACCGCATAGCTTACACTTCTTGAAGCTCTGTTTTTAAATTCTAAAACAAATCCCATTACAAAATGAAAAACAACTCCAAAAATAAGAATGGGTTGAAGTACAAATTGCACTAGAGGATTGGTTCCCATAAAATGTGAAACCTCATTAAAAGCATCAGGATTAAATACAGATAAAATATTGATTGCAAAGTGTTGAAGGATGAAAAACATAAGGAAAAATGCAGAAAGTGCCATTGCTATTTTTCTCCCAATTGAAGACTTTAAAAATCCACTCATTTGATTAAATTTTTATAACTGAGCAAAGGTAACTCACAAGCCGTTCTTAGACAATAACATTTATCATAATTTTTGAAAATTTAGAACATTTATAAATAGAAATTACACGTTCGTTTGTTTTGCTTTATTTTTTTTTAAGATATAATCTAAAATATTTACATTTGAAAAAATACATGAATATGAAATACCTACCGATTAATTCCAAATTATTTACAAAAAACAGAGCAAAATTTGTTGCTCAAATGATTTCCAATTCTATTGCTGTATTCAATTCCAACGATATTTTTAGCACGGGAGCAGATAGCACTTTACCATTTCATCAACACCGTAATATTTTTTATTTGAGTGGTGTTGATCAGGAAGAAAGTATATTAGTACTTTTTCCAGATGCAAAAAATCATACGCACAAAGAAATTTTATTTTTAAAAGAAACGAATGATCATATTGCTATTTGGGAAGGTGCTAAACTCAATAAAAAACAAGCCATAGAGATTTCTGGTGTTCAAACAATCTATTGGTTAGATGAGTTTGAGTCTGTTTTTGAACAATTAATGAGTGAAGCAAAAACATTATATTTCAATAATAATGATCATTATCGCCAAGCGGTCGAAATGGAAACGCGAGAAGATCGTTTTATCAAAACCGTAAAACAGAAATTTCCAAATCATAAAATTGAAAATAATTTTCCCATCATGGATGCTCTTCGTGGGGTTAAAGAACCAGAGGAAATCACATTGATTCAAAAAGCTTGCGACATTACCGAAAAAGGGTTTAAGCGTGTTTTAGGTTTTGTAAAACCAGGTGTTATGGAATATGAAATCGAAGCAGAATATGCTCATGAATTTCTCAAAAATCGATCCAAAGGTTTTGCTTATACACCCATAATTGGATCTGGTTTTAATGCTTGTGTTTTACATTACATTGAAAACAATCAAATGTGTAAAGCAGGGGATATGCTACTTATGGATGTTGGTGCAGAATATGCCAATTATGCCAGTGATATGACACGAACAATTCCTGTGAGTGGTCGCTTTACAGCACGTCAAAAAGCAGTGTATCAAGCTGTTTTGAATGTAAAAAATGAAGCTACAAAAATGCTGTTGCCAGGAACGTTATTGGACCAATATCATGTTGAGGTTGGGAAATTGATGACCTCTGAACTTATAGGATTAGGACTTATTGATAAAGCCGATGTTCAAAATGAAAATCCAGAGAAACCCGCTTATAAAAAATACTTTATGCATGGCACATCTCACCACATGGGATTGGACACTCATGATTTTGGGGCATTAAAGACACCAATAAAAGACAATATGGTATTTACTGTAGAGCCAGGAATTTATATTCCTGAAGAAAAAATGGGTATCCGCTTGGAAGATGATGTTATTATTCAACCAAAAGGAACACCCATTAATTTGATGAAAAACATTCCAATTGAAATTGATGAAATTGAAATGTTAATGAACGCCTAAGATTTTTTCTATTTCTTTTTGACAGAAAAAGGCTGATCAGAAATTTTCATGTCATGTACGGAATAAGTGTTACTCACTCCAGTAACAATTTTATTTAGAGCGTCTTTGTCAATTTTATCGGCGTCAAATTCTACATTTGCAAGTTCGTTTTCAAAATCTACTTTTGCAGAAAATACGCCATCTGTTTTTGCTAGTTTTTTTTCAATTGTTTTGGCGCAGCCCATAGCACAAGTCATGCCTTTGATTGTAAACTCTGCAGCAGCATAATTTTCAATGTCTTCAAAATTTCCAGCAATACCTTCACTGGTTTCAATGATTTCGGTAGTTCCGCTTTCTACAGTTTTCACCTCTGCTTTTGAGGAATTTTTACAGTTGATTGTCATGGAGGAAATAACAGCTGCAGTTAAGATCAATTTTGTTTTTTTCATGTTAATAAAATTTAGGATTTTAGCAAATTTACAAATTTTTCATTACAAATCAATCATAATTACTCAACTTTGCATACGAAAACAAAATGAATGTCAACTAATAATATACGTTGGTTTTTTCTTTTTTTATTATCTCTAATTTGGGGGAGTTCTTTTATTCTTATAAAAAAAGGATTATTGGGCTTAACGCCGCTTCAACTAGGGAGCTATCGAATTATCATTTCCAGTATTTTTATTTTTTGTATTGGCTATAAAACGCTAAGAGGAATTTCAAAAACACAATGGAAGTGGCTTGCTTTATCAGGTTTTTTAGGAACATTTTTCCCTTCTTTTCTTTTCGCTTTTGCCGAAACAGAGGTAGACAGTACTATAGCGTCAATTTTAAATTCTTTAGTGCCTTTGAATACAATTCTTTTAGGATTGATTATTTTTAAAATTAAATCAAGTCGCTTTCAAATTTTTGGAGTTTTGCTTGGATTTATAGGGGCTTCACTTTTGATTTTGGAAGGGGCAGAACTTAATCCAAATCAAAATTATTGGTATGCTGGCCTTGTAGTTTTGGCCACATTGATGTATGCTGCTAATGTCAATATTATAAAAAAATATTTATTTGAAGTGCCTCCCGTTGCTATTGCAACGGCCAATTTTATTGTCATTTTTATTCCAGCACTAATGGTGTTATGGTTTTCAAATGGATTTAATGCATCAACCTTGCAAAACAAAGCTTTTTTACCATCTCTTGGATGTGTTGTGATATTATCTGTTTTTGGTACTGCTTTAGCAAAAATTGTTTTCAATAAATTGATCCTGATTTCTACGCCTGTTTTTGCATCATCTGTTACGTATTTGATGCCAATTGTAGCCTTATTTTGGGGGCTATTGGATGGAGAGGTTTTTGGATGGCTTCAGGGATGTGCAGCTATCGTGATTTTAAGTGGCATTTATCTAGCTAATAAAAATTAGCCAAAAAAAAGACTGCCACGTGGCAGTCTTTTTAGTGTATCAGGGGAATAGATTTTATTTAAAATCTTCTTCAGTAACTCCAGAGTTTAATAAAACCTCGCTTGCTTCAAAGGTTAGAATTTGCGGTCCAGCTGTAATTTTCTGACCAAAAGGAATTAAAACACCATTCACTTCTTTATAGTTGGAAAAATCTTTTAGTGAAGTGATAGTTTGTCCTTGTGCTTCTTCAGTAGCTTCTTCTCTAAGTAATAATCCTGATGTTGCATCATAATAACGGAATGATTCTTTATTGCCTTTAACTTTAATTTTATAAACATCAGTACCATCTAAATCGCTTAAGCTAATAAGCTCAATCTCGTCTGCAGTGTAGTACAGTTCTGGGAATAATCCTTTTTGACTGGCTTGTTGTGCAATTTCGTCTTCACCCATTGGTTGTTTCATTCCTTGTTGTTCAACATAACCTGAAGTTCCATCAAATTTTTGTTTTACAATAGTTCCCATTCCAGCAATACTCATTTCCATAGACGTTTTGTTTGGTGCCATGGACTTAATTACTGCAGTGGGTTTAAAAGGTGCGCCTTCAATAGTTACATTAGTGTTCACTTGTATAGTTTTAACAGCTTCTAAGGTCTCTTTTCCTCCAACGGCTTCTACATAGCTATTCATTACTGAAAGTGCAGTAACTCCAGCTGGAATTGGCTTAGAAAATTCTGGTTTTTCAACAGGGTTGGCATATTTGTCAAAGTATTTGATAGGAATATTTAACTTTTCAAGATTTGCAACGACTTCACTTCCTTTTCCAACAATAATAAAACGTGCATTGTCTGCCGTAAAATATTTGTTGGCAACACGCTGTACATCTTCAATGGTTACAGCATTTATTTTCTCTAAATATGTAGCATAAAAATCTTCTGGTAATTCATTGATTTTTGTATTTACAGCATAGCGTGCAATAGTGCTTGGACGTTCTAGAGCCAGTACAAAATCACCAACATATTTTGCTTTGGCATTAGCTAGTGCAGAAGCTTCTACAGGCTCTGTTTGAAAACGCTTAATTTCTTTAATTGTTTCAACAACAGCACTGTCTGTTACTGCATTTCTGACAGCGGCACCAGCAGAGAATCTTGAAATGTATTTGTCTGTTCCAACAGATGATCGCGCACCATATGTCCAGCCGTTGGCTTCGCGCAAGTTCATGTTTAGGTAGCTATTAAAACCACCACCTAAAATTTTATTCGCAATCAAAACAGCATGATAGTCTGGATCACTCATTTTTAACTTTACATTGCTTGTAATAGAAATGTTTGATTGCACAGCATTTGGCATGTCAACAAAATTAATTTCTAATGCATCAACATTTGATTTGGCTTCAGGAACAGTAGAGTTGTTTACTTCTCCTTTTTCCCATTTTCCAAAATATTTTTTAATGAGTTTGTATGTTGCTTTTGTATCTACGTCTCCAATAACAACCAAATATGTTTCGTTGGGGTTGAAATATTGATTGTAATATGTCTGCATATCCTCGAAACTTACATTGTTTACAGTTTCTTCTGTTACAAACTCTCCATAAGGATGATCTACACCATAAGAAAGAGCACCTCCAACGCGTCCGGCAACAGCATCAACACTTTTTGCTTGAGATTTTAAACCTTCTAATAATTTTTCTTTTTCTTTCTCAAATTCTTCTTCAGTTAAGAGAGGGTTCATAGCTGCATCTGCTAAAAGTTCAAGTATCCGAGTGTTGTATTTTGTCAGCGAACTTGCAAATCCTCCGCCAAAACCAAAGCTTAAACGTGCCCCTAAGAAATCAACTTCTTCATTAAAATCGTCTTTAGAAATATTGGTTGTTCCATTTCCAAGCATAGACCCCAGTAGAGATGTTACACCTGCTTTATTTCCTTCAATGATTGGTTTACGATCGATGGTCAAATTGTATGAAACACGTGGTAATTTGTGATTTTCCACAATTAGGACTTTTAATCCATTTTTTAACTCATACTTTACAGGTTTTTCTAGAGAAATTTTTGGTGCAGGACCAGGTTTTGGTTGTTGGCTACGATCTATTTGTGCAGTAATACTTGCAGTAAAAGATAAGAACGCCAATAGTGTATATAATTTAGTTTTCATGTAAATGTCTTTTTAAAAAATTATTCTTTTGCAGGCTCTGGCAAATATTCCAGTAGCAAACGTTGATTTGCATTTAGATATTTATTGGCAACCGCTTTTATTTCTTCTCTAGTAATTGATCTGTAAATATCAATTTCATTATTAATTAAATTTGTATCACCATACAGCATGTGATAGCGTGCTAATGAGTTTGCAATCCCCTCTACGCTAGAATTTGAGCTTACAAAGTCATTTTCAAATTTGTTTTGAATTTTTTGATAATCTCTTTCGGTAATTAAATCAGACTTCAATTTTTCAATTTCTTCATCCATTTCTTCAACCAAAGTATCTAATGAAGTCTCTCCCAAGGGTAGACCAAATAAAATATAAACACCATAATCTTCTTGACTCAAATTGATAGCACCCGCTTGAAGTGCCATTTTCTTGTCATCAACAAGTTTTTTGTAGAGTTTAGAAGTTTTTCCATCACTCAAATATGTTGATATCATATTTAAAACATAAGATTCTCTGTCTTTAAATGAAGGTGTTCTGTATGCCGCCATAATAGCTGGAATTTGAATATTTGCATCATATGCAACAGCACTTATGGGTTCTGTAATTGGATCTTCTTTTGGGAAATTTCGAACAATGTCTTCTCCTCTTGGTATAGGTCCAAAATAATCTTCAATCATTTTTTTGACTGCAGGAACATCAATATCTCCCGCAACAACTAAAGTTGCATTGTTTGGAACATAATATTTTTTGTTGAACGCTTTAAATTCTTCTAAAGTTGCAGCATCTAAATGCTCCATTTTACCAATTGTTGTTCCTTTGTAGGGGTGTTTTTTAAACATATGAAGTTTCACATTTTCTAAGAACTTTCCGTAAGGACTATTGTCTACTCTTAGGCGCTTTTCTTCTTTTACAACTTCATTTTGAGTGTCTACACCATCTTGATTGATTACTGGGTGTAACAATCTTTCAGATTCCATCCAAAGACCAAGTTCTACATTATTTGACGGGAATACTTCATAATAATATGTCCGGTCATCAGTTGTGTTAGCGTTATTACTACCACCATTTGAGGTAACAATTGTAAACCATTCTCCTTTTGGAATGTTTACTGTTCCTTCAAAAAGTAAATGCTCAAAAAAGTGAGCAAAGCCAGTACGTTCTGGATTTTCATCTTTTGCACCTACATGGTACATAACTGAAGTTGTTACTACCGGAGCAGTGTTGTCTTGGTGCAAAATAACATGCATCCCATTGCTCAAATCATATTCTTCAAATTTAACTTCTTGTGCTAACAAAGAAGACGAAATCATCAACACAGCAGCTAAAGCGTATAAATAAATTTTCATGTGATTGTTTTAATTTTTACTATATAAATAATTAGACTGAAAATTTTAAAAAATGTTACAGCCGGAAGGCAAAAATAGTATTTTTAGGCAATTTTGCACTATAAATCTCACTTAAAACAATAGTCATAAATAATTTGTAGATTAATTTATTAGAATTATATTTGCACCCGCCTTGGAAGAAAATTTTAAGGTTTAGAAAAACAAATTAATAAAAACGTAACGCTATGTACGCAATTGTAGAGATAGCAGGGCAACAATTCAAAGTTGAAAAAGACCAAAAAGTCTTTGTTCATCGTTTGCAAACTGAAGAAGGAAAAAAAGTCGCTTTTGACAATGTTCTTCTTTTAGCAGACGGCGACAAAGTTACAGTAGGCGCCCCAGCTATAGACGGTGCTCAAGTAGGAGCAAAAGTCTTAAAGCACCTCAAAGGTGATAAAGTAATTGTCTTTAAAAAGAAAAGACGTAAAGGATACAGAGTAAAGAATGGTCATCGACAAGCTTTAACTGAAATCCAGATTGAAAACATTTTAGCTTCAGGAGCAAAAAAAGCTGCTCCAGCGAAGTCAACAGTAAAACCAGCTGTAACAAAAGCTAAGTCAGCTCCAAAGGCAACTGCTCCTAAAACGGAAGCACCAACAGAAGATTTTAGCAAAATGACAGTTGGACAATTAAAAGAATTATCAAAAGCTAAAGGAATTACCGGAATTTCTGCCATGAAAAAAGCAGATTTAATTGCAGCCCTTAGCTAAACCATAACATTAAAATCGACATAAAATGGCACATAAAAAAGGAGTCGGAAGTTCGAAAAACGGTAGAGAATCAGAATCGAAACGCCTTGGGGTAAAGATTTTTGGTGGACAAGCTGCCGTTGCAGGAAACATCATTGTAAGACAAAGAGGTACTGCGCATAATCCTGGTGAAAATGTATATGCTGGGAAAGATCATACTCTTCACGCCAAAGTGGATGGTATTGTAAAGTTTGAAAAGAAAAAGAACAACAAATCTTATGTTTCTGTAGTTCCTTTTGAAGCTTAACTATAAATTTATTTAATAAAAAAGGTCGCATAATTATGCGACCTTTTTTTTGTTTCTCTAAATTTTATTTAAACAGTTGATTTATTAAACTGACGCCTGCTTGAATGGCTTGATCATGATTAGCGCCAACGTTTTTTCCGATTTGAGCTTTTCTATCTTCTAAAAATTTAGTTTCATCAACAGATAATGGACCAACTTGATCATCTTTATTGCCATAAACGTATGTAATTTTGGATAAGTCACTGATGCCTTTTAAGCGTTCTGTATAGCGATTAAATCCTAGTCCAGCAGCTAAACGATTCATATTTCTCTCTTCAACATTTAGTTCACTAGTTAAAAGTTCAATGGTGTAATTACCGTTATTTTCATACACATATTTGGTCATTTTCCCCTCGCTAAACGCTTTCCATGTGTCTTCGTCTATATCCAATCGTCCGACCATAATAAGATAACCATCGGCTACATCAATGCCGTAACTGGCTATGAGCTCTTGAGTCATAAATGCTCCAAATGAAATACCTAGCACATATACTTTTTTGTTTTTTTCTTTAAAATAATCTACGACTTTTTTTAGGCGTTCTACCGAAGATTTATCATACTTTTTAGCGTCGCCAAATGTGATATCTGATTTGGTGAATAAATGAGGCTCCTTGGTCTGAGCTTGATTGACATTAACAAAAAGTGCATCATTTATTTTACTTTCTTGTATAATGTCTTTTAAAATATCATCTTCAATTTCGGTTACTGGGCCACCCTGCGAATTCACAACGACAATATCGCTTTTATAGTTACCATGAAAGGTGGCGTCATCTTTTATTTCGAAAAAAGGATGCGCGACAACAGACTCGTCATCCTTTGAACAGGATGAAATAAAAGCCATTGAAACTAAAACAATAGCTGAAAGAAATAAATTTATTTTTCTCATAGTAGTTTTGGGTTTTTGTATTACAACGAACAAAATTTATCAAAAATTGTATCAAATTAGAAATTAAGTTATAAAATAAGGCCTTAGAAATTCTAAGGCCTTATTATTAATTAAAATAATTTTAATAGCGATAATATTCTGGTTTAAATGGGCCATATTGTTGGACACCAATATAACTTGCTTGATCTTTTCTTAGTTCTGTAAGTTCTACTCCTATTTTTTCGAGATGCAGTTTTGCTACTTTTTCATCCAAATGTTTTGGGAGCATGTATACTTTATTCTCATAAGCCTCTTTATTGTTCCACAATTCTATTTGTGCCAGAACTTGATTTGTAAATGAGTTACTCATTACAAAACTTGGGTGTCCCGTTGCACATCCAAGATTTACCAATCGACCTTCAGCTAAAACAATAATATCATTGCCATCGACGGTGTATTTATCAACTTGCGCTTTGATTTCATTTTTGGTATGGCCATAATTTTCATTGAGCCATGCCATATCTATTTCGTTATCAAAGTGTCCAATATTACATACAATAGTTTTGTCTTTCATTGCTTTAAAATGGTAACTTTGAACGATGTCTTTATTTCCAGTTGCGGTCACTATAATATCTGTAACAGGAAGAACAGTTTCCAGTTTTTTTACTTCAAATCCATCCATTGCAGCTTGAAGCGCGCATATTGGGTCAATTTCAGTAATGGTTACAATACTTCCTGCTCCTCTAAATGATGCTGCAGTTCCCTTTCCAACATCCCCATAGCCACAAACGACAACACGTTTTCCAGCAAGCATAATGTCAGTTGCTCTGCGGACAGCATCTACAGCACTTTCTTTACAACCGTATTTGTTGTCAAATTTACTTTTGGTTACAGAATCATTGACATTGATAGCAGGCATAGCCAAAGTGCCATTTTTCATACGCTCATACAAGCGATGTACACCTGTTGTTGTTTCTTCACTTAATCCATTGATCCCAGCAGTAAGTTCTGGGTAATGATCAAAAACGAGATTAGTCAAATCGCCACCATCATCCAAAATCATATTGAGTGGTTTTCGGTCTTCCCCAAAAAATAGAGTCTGCTCTATACACCAATCAAATTCCTCTTCATTCATGCCTTTCCAAGCATAAACAGGAATACCTGCAGCGGCAATGGCAGCAGCGGCTTGATCTTGAGTAGAGAATATATTACAAGAACTCCATGTTACTTCTGCACCGAGTGCAACAAGTGTTTCAATAAGTACAGCTGTTTGAATAGTCATATGTAGGCACCCGGCAATTCGTGCTCCTTTTAATGGCTGACGGTCTTTATATTCTTCTCTAAGACTCATTAGGCCTGGCATTTCTGCTTCAGCCAATTCAATTTCTTTTCTTCCCCATTCTGCAAGAGACATGTCTTTTACTTTGAAGGGAATGTAAGGGATAGTTTTGACTCTCATTTGTTTAGTTTAATTAGATACTAGTTTGGAAAAAACGGCCAAAATAGTGTACTTTCGTTTCAAGTTTAAATTCTGCTGCAAAGATAGTTATTAACTTTTTAAATCTCATATGCCAATTTATAAATCCATAGCTGTAAACTCACAAACTAATGTTAAAATATGGAACATTACAGAGTCATACATGGAATTGCTGCAAAATGTTGAGCTAAAAAAAGAAAGTATCAACAGAGTAAACACAATGAAAAGTGAACTTCATCAAAGAGGGTTTTTGAGTGTACGTATGCTCTTAAAAGCGTTTGGCTATTCAGATTTTGATCTTTTTTATGATGATAATGGAAAACCTCATTTGAAAGATGGTAACTATATTTCCATTACACATTCATATACGTTTTCTGCCGTGGTAGTAAGCTCAAAACCTGTTGGCATTGATATTGAAAAGCAAAGAGTGAAAATAACTAAAATTGCATCAAAATTTATAGGATTTGAAGCCTGTTTTTTTAAAAAAAATAATGAAGATTATATTCAAAAACTAACTTGGGTTTGGTGTATAAAAGAATCGTTGTATAAACTTTATGCAACTCCTGGGATGTCTTTTAAAAAACATTTTATGGTGATTCCTTTTGGAAAAGAAAAAAATTCTACAGCGGCTTGGATTTTAGATGAAACTAACCGCCAACGTTTTGAAGGATTGTTTTTAGAATTTGAAGGATTTGGTTGCGCCATAACAACGCCATTAATATGAATGAAATTATTGAATTTTTTACGGCACCCTATGCCAATGCAACCCCATTACATATTTTTTTAGAACTTTTTGCAGTAGTTTTAGGTATTATAAGCGTATGGTTTGCCAAAAAAGAACATATTTTGGTCTTTCCTACAGGGATAATAAGCACGTTGTTGTATGTATACATTTGTTATCAATTTGCGCTCTACGGCGATGCTATTATAAATATTTATTATACACTAATGAGCTTGTATGGTTGGTTGATGTGGAGGAAATTAGTAGCTGGGAATAAAATTCAAATGACATATTCAAGCAAAAAAGATATGACTAAAGCATTGGTGATATTTAGCACTACTGCAGTTTTTGTTGTTTTGGTTTATCTTTATTTTGATCGGTTTAATCAATTTACAGACTATTTGGACACCTTTACCACGGGAATTTTCTTTGCAGCAATGTGGCTCATGGCCAATAAAAAAATAGAACATTGGTTGTTTTGGATCGTAGGAAATTTAATCTCCATACCTTTGTACTTTACAAAAGGACTTGGGTTTTCTGGAATCCAGTTTACAATATTTTTGATTTTAGCAATTTTAGGATATCAAGAATGGAAAAAGCACTTGAACAACAGCCAGCCAACTGCATAAGAGTCGTTTTATTTGGACCGGAATCTACTGGAAAAACAACGCTTTCAACAGCTTTGGCCAAGCATTATAACACTGTTTTTGTTCCAGAATATGCTAGAGAATATCTACAAAAAAAGTGGGATCAGAAAAAAGCCATTTGTTCCAAAGAGGATTTAGTTCCAATTGCAAAAGGGCAAATAAAATTAGAAAATGAATTGGCACAAAAAGCCAATAAAGTACTCATTTGTGATACTGATTTATTGCAAACAAAAGTATATTCTGAGGTTTATTTTGATGGTTTTTGCGACTCCAATATTGAATTTTATTCCAAAAAAAATCACTATGATTTATACTTTTTGTGTGAAATAGACGTTCCATGGGTGGAGGATGATTTACGTGATAAACCAAACGAAAGAAAGTTTATGTTTAATCGATTTGAATTGGAATTAAAAAAACAAAAACTTCCATACATTAAGCTAAATGGCTCACATAATCATCGTTTATCAACAGCATTAGCGTATATTGACAAACTAATTGGATCCAAGAATTGAAATTTACTAAGCAAGACATAAAGCAAATAGAGGACAAGGGGCTAGATTTTAAATCTGTAGAAAATCAACTGTTACATTTGACACGTTCAAATTCTAATGTTAACTTATATGCCCCCGCAACCATAGGAGATGGTATTATAAAGTTTTCAGAAGAAGAATCTCAATATTTTGCAACTTTTTTTGATGCTCATAAAAAGGATAAATCGATTATAAAATTTGTCCCCGCTTCTGGTGCTGCATCTCGAATGTTTAAAAGTCTTTACACTTTTTTGGATAACTATGAAATAAGCAAAGAGACAATAAACTCTTATGTCAATAGAACCAAAAGTGTAGATCTTTTTTTGTTTTTTGTCACTGTAGAAAAATTACCTTTTCATGATGAAGTTTTCGAAGCATTAAAAAAAAATTTCCCAGAGTTTAATTTGTTGCCTTTAGATAAAAGACGCTTGTTGTTCGTAGAGTTTTTATTATCCAAAAAGTATTTTGATTTTGGCGAATACCCAAAAGGGCTATTACCATTTCACAACTATAAAACCCACATTTCTACAGCCTTTGAAGAGCACCTTGTTGAGGCGAGTCAATATGCTGCTATTGGTGGCAAAGCAACACTCCATTTCACAATTTCAAATCAGCATCAAAATCAATTTTTAGAACATTACAAATCCATAAAAGAGATAGTAGAATCCAAAACCAATACATCTTTTGACATTTCGTATTCTTTTCAAGATTCAAAAACCGATACTATTGCCATTACATTAGACAATAAACCTTTTAAGCTCAATGGTAAATTATTGTTTCGTCCATCCGGGCATGGAGCACTTCTACATAATTTGAACGCTATTGATGCAGATTTGATTTTTATTAAAAATATTGATAATGTGATGATGCAACATAGCATGGACCAAATGGTGTATTACAAAACAATTTTGGGGGGCTATTTACTAAAAATTCAATCCAAAGCATTTGACTATGCTCATCACCTTGATCAATCTGATATTTCAGACGAAAAAATTAATGAAATTGCAAATTTTCTATCAGATAAAATGAATGTACATATTTCTTCAGAGTTTGAAAAATATGCAAATCATTACAAAATAGAGTATTTAAAATCTAGGATTCATCGTCCAATACGAGTTTGTGGGATGGTAAAAAATGAAGGCGAACCTGGTGGTGGTCCTTTTTGGATAAAACACGAAAATGGAGAATTGAGTTTACAAATTGTAGAAATGAACCAAATTAACACTAAGTCTGAAAGTCAAAATAAGATTATAAAATCTGCTACACATTTTAACCCTGTTGATATTGTTTGTGGGGTTAGAAATTACAAAGGTGAAAAGTATGATTTAAATCAGTTTGTGGATGCTAAAACCCATTTTGTGGCCATAAAAAATAAGTATGGTAAAAAACTCAAAACACTTGAGCGTCCTGGACTTTGGAATGGTGGTATGGCTCTGTGGAATACTGTTTTTGTTGAAGTCCCTCTTTCAACTTTTAATCCAGTAAAAAAGGTGCATGACTTACTAAAAGCACCACATCAATTGGAAGTTTAAAAAAAATATAAATAACTTTTATAAGTTTTATTTCTAATGTAACTTTGCACTGTTCTCAATAAAGGGGTGCCGCAAGGCTGAGATCATACCCATTGAACCTAGAACAGGTAATGCTGTTTAGGGAAATACTGAAACACTATGTTTCATTTTTTAGTTTAATTTTATTTAACAAAGAATAATGATCTCTTTTTATTCGATTAAAAAAATCTTATGAAAAAATATATTCTTTATTTGGTGTTTTTTGTCACTACAAATTTCACACTTTTTGCCCAAAACAATCAAGCTCAAGACTCTACCACAACACAAAACTTGGATGAGGTGTTGGTAAAAGCTGTAAGAGTAAAACCTAATGCGCCAATCACTCATTCTAATGTGTCAAAAAAAGACATTCAAAAACGTAATTTAGGTCAAGACATTCCGATATTACTTAACTACCTCCCTTCAGTTGTATCGTCCTCTGATGCTGGAGCAGGAATTGGGTATACCTATTTGCGTGTTCGTGGTACAGATGCCACCCGTGTCAATGTTACCATAAACGGGATTCCATATAATGATGCCGAAAGTCAAGGTACATTTTGGGTCAATCTTGGAGATTTTGCTTCTTCTGTGGAAAGTTTACAATTACAGCGAGGTGTTGGAACTTCCACCAATGGTTCAGGGGCTTTTGGTGCAAGTCTAAACATTTTAACTGATGCTATTTCAGAACATTCTGGTGGCGAAATTGCTAATTCTTTTGGATCTTTTGGAACCCGAAAGCATAGTATAAAATTTACTACTGGACTTGTAAATGAGCACTTTGAATTTGCAGGGCGATTATCTAAAATTTATTCTGATGGATATGTCGATCGTGCCTTTACCGATTTAAAATCGTATTATTTACAAGGAAATTATGTGGATGATAACACTTTAGTTAAAGCCATAACTTTTGGAGGAAAAGAAAAAACCTACCAGTCTTGGTATGGATTGAGTAAAGAACAAATGGAGCAGGACCGCACTCAAAATCCATATACCTACGACAACGAAACCGACAACTACTGGCAAGACCACTATCAATTGCATTGGAATGAAACTTTAAATTCAAATTGGTCTACAAACCTTGGTTTAAACTATACTAGAGGAAAAGGCTTTTTTGAGCAATTTAAAGATGATCGAGATGCTGCAGACTACAACAACCTTATCAATGATGGGAGTGATGTGATTGTACGTCGCTGGTTAGACAATCATTTTTATGTATTGAATGCCAATACAACCTACCAAAAAAATGGGTTAGAAATTATTTCGGGAATATCCTATAGCGATTATACTAATGATCATTATGGAGAGTTGATTTGGGCAAACGATTTAGTTTCAGAAACAAGCATTAGAGATCGCTATTATTTGAGCATTTCGGACAAATCTGATTTTAGTATTTTCTCTAAGGCCACCTTTAGAATGTCGAATACTGTACAAGCATTTTTAGATCTTCAAACTCGATTTGTAAATTACACCACCACAGGACTTACATCTAACAGAGCACCTATTGATGTAGATGAAGATTTTAATTTTTTTAATCCAAAATTTGGGTTAACCTATACACTCAATGCTAATAATAGTATTTATGCTTCATATGCAAGGGCAAACAAAGAACCTAATCGCAATGACTTTGAAAGCAATGCTACAGATGTAAAACATGAAACATTAAATGATTTTGAATTGGGTTGGCGCCATCAATCTAAAGGATTTAGTCTTAATGCCAACCTGTATTATATGCAGTACGATAACCAGTTGGTACTTACTGGAGCTCTAGATAATGTGGGTGAATATCTTCGAGAAAATGTGGATAGCAGCTACCGATTGGGGCTAGAGTTGGATGCGAGTATTGTACTAACAGAACAATTGACATTGAATTCTAATTTATCCTTGAGCAAAAATAAAATCCAAGATTTAACAATTAACCGTGATGGAGGAATACAAAATTTAGGGGATACTACTATTGCATTTTCACCAGATGTTGTCGCTACTAACGCTTTGGAATATGCTCCAAACAATAAATTCAGAGCTGCATTGATTGGAAAATATGTAGGAGAACAATACATGAGTAATACAGATACAGAAGCGTCTAAATTGGACAGTTATTTTGTGACAGATTTAAATTTTAGTTATACACTTCCTGTAAACAATGTGTTTAAATCTATTGTATTTACGGGCATGGTCAACAACTTATTTGATTTGGAATATGCAGATCGTGGTTACACCTATTTGGACACTTGGAGTGGTCCAACCGCTACAGAAATACAGGGGTATTACCCACAAGCTACCCGCAACTTTTTATTGGGAATGACCTTAATATTTTAGGGAAGAGATTACTTTAAAATAAAAACCCTACACCAGTGGTGTGGGGTTTCTTTGTTTATTAAATTTCAGATTAGATTAAACGCTTTATGCATTATTGTTAAGATTTAGTGAATTAAAAGTTGTGTGGGAATGATTTTTATAGTTTTATCCAGACAGGAAGCATTTATTGAAGAATATTTTAATAATTGTGCGCTTGAAAACGGAAATTCTATTAACGAATCAAATAGTTTGGTAAAATCCAAAATCATATACGTTTTATTAGTTGTTTCAAATCTCGTTTTTTCTCAGCAGAAAATTACTGGGAAAATTTATGGCGAAAAAGCCGTTGCAAAGCATGTAAGAATCACAAATATCACTCAAGATACTTCCACATATTCTGATGAAAAAGGAGATTTTTCAATTAATGCTTCTGAAAATGATACAATTTCTTTTGAGTCTTCATTTTATATAGCTCAAAAAATTAGGGTCAAAGCACTCCATTTTACTGAAATTTTGGTCATTCAACTTAAAAATCAAGTCAATGAACTTGAGGAAGTTGCCCTTAAAAATAAGACTAAGGAAAAAGAATTTAGTGCTGAAAAACAAAATTTAAATTTGAACAATCAAATTCGTAAGGATAAAAAAAATAATCTTCACAGATATCAACCTACAAATTATAACTTTGATTTCGTTGCAGTATTTGGACTTATTTATAATCTACTAAAAAGTAAAAAAAAGCGTAAGTCTACAGAAACCTATATTTCTTATAAAGATTTGGACGAGCTGTTTAAAAAAAGCCATTTTTTTAATGATGCACTTTTGAAAAACACACTTAAAATTACATCGGAATACAAATATTTATTTTTCGATTATTGTGAAGGACAAAATATTAAATCAGATTATTTAAAAAAGGAAAATGAATTTTTATTATTAGATTCTTTGGTTGAGCTCAGTTCCGAATTTTTGAGTTATTTAAACTAATTCGAAATAAACAACTCATTTCCAATACGTTCTACTCTGTATGGTTTTAGTGAGCACTGTAAATTGGAATTTTGCAGAGGTTGACCTGTAAACAAACTGTATTTGTGTGTTTCGTCACAACCACAAATTCCTTCTATACCAGTGATGTTTAAAATCGCACAATCACTAAAAGTATGGTTTGGGTCTGCCGCATCAAAGGCCACATAGCCTGTTCCCGTATTATTTACAATAATTCCGCCATTACCTTCATTCGGGACATACACTGGATTGCTAGGAAACATCAATTGATTATATTGAGACAGGTTGAGATTTAAGCTTACATTTACACCTACATTTAGTAGAAAATTACAATTTTCATCATAATGATCTCTTTTTGAGCAACTCCATAAAAAAATACAAAGCACAATCCAGCATAAATAGTTGATTTTCAAATGTTTAAAAAGAGGAGCATCTTTGTGTAGCATTTTTAAGGATTTTTAGTAATGTGTAGACCAAAATACAACAAAAATTATCTTAAGCTAAATATTTTGTATATTTGTATGGTAATCTCGTGAAAACGGGATTTTTTCTATTTTAGTATATGTTTAAAATAAAGCACCTAAATCAAATTAAATAAAATTATAAACGCATGAGTAATGTATCATATTATACCGCAGAAGGACTAAAAAAATTGCGTGATGAGCTTCAACAGCTCAAAGACGTGGAGCGTGTAAAAGCGTCCAAAGCTATTGCTGAAGCACGTGACAAAGGCGATTTGAGTGAAAATGCCGAATACGATGCTGCTAAAGAAGCACAAGGAATGCTCGAAATGCGTATTTCAAAACTAGAAGAGACCTTAGCTGGTGCTCGGCTTATTGATGAATCTCAGTTAGATACTTCAAAAGCACTGGTGTTGTCTAATGTTAAAATAAAAAACCAAACCAATGGTATGGAACTTACCTATCTTTTGGTTGCCGATGGCGAGGCCGATTTGGCCGCTGGAAAAATTTCTGTAAACTCGCCCATCGGAAAAGGATTGTTAGGAAAAAGTGTTGGTGATATTGCAGAAATTCAAGTTCCTAATGGTGTAATAAAATTTGAAATTTTAGAAATTACGCGATAAAATCCCTTGATGGCTTCAATATTTTCAAAAATAATTGCGGGAGAAATTCCTTGTTATAAAGTAGCAGAAACCAATGACTTTTTAGCTTTTTTGGATATTAATCCCAATGCCAAAGGGCATACACTTTGTATTCCTAAAAAAGAAGTTGATAAACTGTTTGATTTGGATGAATCTACCTATGATGGGCTGATGAAGTTTTCGAGAACTGTAGCAGTTGCCATTGAAAAAGCAGTGCCTTGCAAACGTGTAGGTATGACTGTTGTAGGTCTTGAAGTTCCTCATGCCCACGTACATTTGATTCCATTAAATGCTATGGAAGACGCCCAATTCATTAAAAAAGAATCTCTTTCTTCTGAAGACTTTGAAACAACTGCAAAAGCAATCGCTAGCTTTCTGTAATTTTTTTTAAAGTAATCTGAATCGTGGTTCCTTTACCAATTTCTGAAGAAAGCACCTTAATTTTTCCATTATGATATTGTTCTACGATGCGTTTGGCTAGCGATAATCCTAATCCCCAACCTCTTTTTTTGGTAGTATAACCAGTTTCAAAAATGGTTTTGAATTGCTTTTTTGGAATCCCCGAACCACGATCTGAAATTTCAACAATAACGTCTTGATGAGTCGTATGTAATTCCAGGCTGATTTGCCCTTTGCCTTTCATGGCATCAATACCATTTTTCACCAAATTTTCAATGGTCCAATTATAAAGTTCTTCATTTAGTTGAACTAAAATAGGTGTTGCAGGTAATTTAATGTCAAAATGAACCAATTGACTGCTACGCGATTGCAAATATTGAATCGATGTTTGTGTTGCCGTTACAATATCAATTGCAGCAAGTTGAGGTATTGAACCAATTTTACTAAAGCGTTCTGTAATGGTTTCCAAACGCTGAATATCATTGTTGATCTCATCAATATATGTTGAATTTACATTTTCATTTTTGAGCAATTCTGCCCAACCAATGAGTGAAGACAATGGTGTTCCAATTTGATGTGCGGTTTCTTTGGCCATTGCTGTCCAAAGCTTATTTTGTGTGGCAGATCTAGAGCTTCTGTAAAAGAAATAAATCAGCCCTGCGAATAGTAAAATAATCAAGACCAATGCCATCGGGTAATATTTGAGTTTGTTCAACAAAATAGAATTGCCATAATATAATGTAGATAATACTTCTCCATCATAAACAACCTCCAATGGCGGATTTTCTTTGGCAAATTTTTCACTCAATTTTTGTAAGTATTGCTGACTGTTTTTGCCCTCCAAATCAATATTATTGGACTGAAAAAAACCTTTAGAATCAACAATAATCATTGGGGTAGTGGTATTGCTTTGAATGATTTTTAGAGGAAATTCGCTAATATTACCATTGAGGTCTTGGGTTTTTGAAAGCTCAATTTGTGCCGCAGAAAAATTCTCCATTTTTACTCGCTCTTCTTCTTTAAATTTTTGAAAAAAGCGATAGGTGTTCCACATTATAAGCGAAACAATTAGAAAAGATACCAGAATTATAATCCAGTTGAGTACTGATCGATTTGAACTTAATTTCATTGGTTACATTTTTCAACTTTAAATATAATGCAATTCTGTTGATATTATTGCTTTTAATTTTAATCAACTTCTTTTTACTCACAACATATTTATTAATTTTGTCATATATTTATACCTATGACCTCATTTGAACCAAAAGATTGTACAATTCAGCAACTACTAGCCTTACTTTCTAGTGCTGTTGCGCCACGCCCCATTGCTTTTGCTAGTACAATTGATAGTGATGGAAATCCAAATTTATCCCCATTTAGTTTTTTCAATATTTTTAGTACTAATCCCCCAATTTTAATTTTTTCGCCAGCACGCCGTGTTCGAGATAATACAACAAAACATACGCTTCAAAATGTTCAAGAAGTGAAAGAGGTTGTCATCAATGTGGTGCATTACGAAATGATTCAGCAAATGTCATTGAGCAGTACGGAGTATGCTAAAAATGTGAATGAGTTTAAAAAATCTGGGTTAACGATGTTAGCATCTGATTTGGTACGCCCATTTCGAGTGGCCGAATCGCCTATTCAAATGGAATGTAAAGTAAACGAAATCAAACCTTTGGGCACAGAAAATGGTGCTGGAAATTTAGTCATTTGCGAAGTTCTTAAGATTCACGTGTCCGAAACCGTTATGACTTCTGATGGGACTATAAATCAAGAAAAATTAGATTTGGTTGCACGTGGCGGTGGAAGTTATTATATTCGAGCCAAGGAAGGGTTTTTGGAAATCCCAAAACCGCTAAAAACGCTTGGTATTGGTGTAGATGCTCTTCCAAAAGAAGTGCAACAAAGTACAATTTTAACAGGTAATGACTTGGGTATTTTGGGCAACGTTGAAGCACTGCCAAATGCTGAAGAGCTGGAAGAATTTTGGAGTCATTCGAAACATCAAAATTTAAAAAATGAATTAAAAACAACTGAAAAAAAACATTTAAAAGCTAAAGAGCTTTTACAACAAGGACAAGTTTACAATGCTTGGTGTGTGTTATTAAAATAAAAAAGATAAATTAGAACATGGAAATACAAGGAAAAATTAAATTAATAGGCGAGACACAAACAGTGGGGTCAAATGGATTTAGAAAAAGAGAATTGGTGGTGACCACCGAAGAACAATACCCACAGCATTTGTCTGTAGATTTTGTACAAGATAAAACAGAGTTATTGAATAATTTTCAAGTTGGCCAACAGGTAAAAGTTGGGATCAATTTACGTGGTCGTGAGTGGATAAGCCCACAAGGTGAAACCAAACATTTTAATTCTATTCAAGGATGGCGAATCGACAGCTTACAACAAAATCAAGCAGCTGAAGCTGCACCGCCTGTACCGCCTATGGAAGCTTTTGAGCCAGCGTCTGACCTTAATGACAACGAGCCAGACGATTTGCCATTTTAATGATTTTTGAATAATAAAAATTGAAGATGCAATGGGATCCCTAAACGAAAAAGACTTTCAGATTTGTTCTGATACTTCAGCATTCAAAAAAGTTCTAAACTCAAAATTAGAACCAAAGAAGTATGCGTCTATTTTGGAGGGGGTGCATTATGAAACAGAGTTGCTAAAACTTCAAGCAGAACTTGTGGATTTGCAGCAATGGGTTGCCAAACACAAAAAACGTGTATGCGTCATTTTTGAAGGACGTGATGCTGCCGGTAAAGGCGGAGCAATTCGGCGTTTTACGGAGCATTTGAATCCACGTTCTATGCGTGTAGTTGCTCTAACAAAACCTACTGAAGTTGAGCAAGGGCAGTGGTATTTTAGACGCTATATCAAAGAATTACCAGAGCCAGGAGAATTGGTCTTTTTCGATCGGAGTTGGTACAATCGTGCTGTAGTAGAACCTGTTATGGGATTTTGCACCGATGAGCAGTACAAAAAATACATGGTTCAGGTTCCAGAGTTTGAACATATGCTTTATGAAGACGGTGTCATTATTATAAAATTTTGGTTTTCCATTTCTAAAGACGAACAACTGAGACGTTTCAATTCTCGGTTGGCCAATCCATTAAAGCAGTGGAAGTTTAGTCCTGTGGACAAAGAAGGTCAAAAACGTTGGGATTTGTATACAGATTATAAAGAGCAAATGTTTAGTCAAACCCATACGTCATTTAGTCCATGGATAATTATAAAAACAAACAATAAAAAAGAAGCACGATTAGAAAGTATTCGTCATGTGCTTTCTAAGTTTGAATATGATCGTAAAGGAAGTTCAAAAACAACGATTCTACCCGATCCAAATGTGGTGCAACGTTATCATAGATTGATTACAAGAATTGACTGATTATGAGTGAATTAACGCCAAAAAATTTAAAAAAATTGAACTCAAATCGAGGGCTAAAACTTTTTCTAAAAGAAAAAGACATGACCCCTACAAAGGCATTGCGTATTTTAAATTATGAGGCAAAACTCAATAAATTACAAGAAGAACTCATCAAACTTCAGCAATGGGTTGAGGACGAGGGTGAAAAATTGGTAGTCATTTTTGAAGGGCGAGATGCCGCTGGAAAAGGCGGTGCTATAAGAAGAATTACTCAGCATTTGAATCCTCGAGAATTTAATGTGGTAGCTCTTCCAAAACCAACGCCTGAAGAACAAGGGCAATGGTATTTTCAAAGGTATATTAAAAATTTGCCACGAAGTGGACAAATTACTTTTTTTGACCGCAGTTGGTACAATCGTGCTGTGGTAGAACCTGTTAATAGGTTTTGTACCGATGAAGAGTACAAAATTTTTATTAATCAAGTGAATAATTTTGAACAAATGCTTATTGAGTCTGGCGTTCGCTTGGTAAAGTTTTATTTCTCGATTTCAAAAGACGAACAAGCACGACGTTTTAAGGAGATTAAAACTAGTCCGGTCAAAAAATGGAAGTTTAGTCCTGTTGATCAAACGGCGCTAGAGCGTTGGGATGATTATACCGATTACAAGAAAAAAATGTTTGAAAAAACAGACACCAAAATTGCCCCTTGGATTGTTATAAAGGCCAATAAAAAAATGCGAGCAAGGGTTGAGGTCGTTCAAAAACTTTTGGAGATAGTGCCTTATTCTAAAGCCACTTCATTATAACGAAAACAACTGATTTCATGATCGTTAACCATACCTGTGGCTTGCATATGCGCATAGACTACAGTACTACCAACAAATTTGAATCCACGTATTTTTAAATTCTTACTAATGGCATCACTCAAGGGGGTATTGGCGGGAAGTTTTTTATAATCTGTAATGTGATTTTTTATGGGTTTTCCATCAACAAAAGCCCAAATATAATTGCTAAAACTTTTAAATTCTTCTTGGATTTTTAAAAAAGCTTGAGCATTACTAATGGCGGCTTTTATTTTGAGTTTATTTCTAATAATCCCTTTGTTTTGGACAAGTTCCTGAAATTTTGTTTCATTATAGCTCGCCACTTTTTTGTAATCAAAATCATCAAAAGCTGTTCTAAAATTTTCACGTTTTTTAAGTACAGTAATCCAACTCAGTCCTGCCTGAAAGGTTTCAAGAATTAGAAATTCAAATAGTTTTTGATCATCAAAAAGGGGAACACCCCACTCCGTATCATGATAATTTTCATAGAGGGTATTCCCCTCGCACCAGCCACAGCGTTGTTTTTTTGTCATGATGATGTCTCAACAAAAATTATTCCTTTTTTAAACTATCAATAAAAGCATCAACAGAAATAGCATGATCAACAGAAAAATTTCCAATTTTAGTACGCATCAATGCAGATAAGTGAGCGCCAGAATTTAGTGCTTTTCCAAAATCGTGTGCTAAAGATCGGATATATGTGCCTTTGCTACATTGAATTTCAAAATCTACTTCTAAGCCATTTATGGCAGTAATATTGAAAAAATCTATAACGATTTTACGAGCCGAAATTTCCACTTCTTTGCCTTCTCTTGCAAATTCATAAAGTCGTTTTCCATCTTTTTTTAGTGCCGAAAAAACAGGAGGATATTGTTTTATAGTCCCTGTAAATTTTGCAGTCGTTTGATGGATTAAATCTTCTGTAATGTGTGTTGTGGGGTATGTGGCATCAATCTCAGTTTCTAAGTCATAAGAGGGTGTTGTACTGCCCAAAACGAGTGTTCCAGTGTATGTTTTTACTTGAGCTTGATACTGTTCAATTTGCTTTGTTTTTTTTCCTGTACAAATAATTAAAAGTCCTGTGGCCAAAGGGTCTAAAGTGCCAGCATGTCCAACTTTAATTTTTTTAATTTGAAATGTTTTTCGAATATGCCAACGCAGTTTGTTGACTACCTGAAAAGAAGTCCATTCTAGGGGTTTATCAATCAACAATAGCTGACCATTTTTATAGTCTTCAACGGTTTTCATGACTTAAAAATAGGTTGATAAAATGGCAATAATTCCAACCACAGCACAGTAGTAGGTAAAATATTTTAATTGGCTATTTTTCACCAATCGAATCATCCATGTACACGCCAATAAGCCCGACACAAATGCCGTAATAAATCCAATACCTAACGATGTAATTTGTGCATTTTCGTAACTCAATTCGCCACTAAAAATATCTTTAAAAATTTTTCCAAATATTAAAGGGATAACCATCAAAAATGAAAATCTGGCCGCCTTGGTTTTGTCAATGCCAAGCAACACGGCTGTAGAAATCGTAGCACCCGATCTTGAAATTCCAGGGAGTATGGCTACGGCTTGTGCTACACCAACTGTAAAAGCATTTTTAAAACTTACATTTTTTGAAGTGTTTTGCGCTCGATCGGCCAATAATAGCAAAAGTCCTGTTATGATAAGCATAGCACCAACCAAAACGATATTATTTGAAAATAAGGATTCCAATTCCGTTTCAAAAAAAACACCAATTAAGGCCGCAGGAAGCATTGAAATTATAATTTTAAAAATGAATTGGGTATTAGAATTCCATTCAAATTTCAGAAGCTCTTTTATGATTTCAAAAATATCTTTTCTAAACACCACAATGGTACTTAAGGCGGTTGCAAAATGTAGAACTACTGTAAAAATCATACTTTCTTTTGGGAGAGAGTTGTCGCCAAGTAGCGATTTTCCAAGTTCCAAATGTCCGCTAGATGAAACAGGAAGAAATTCTGTAAGCCCCTGAATAATACCTAGAATAAGACTGTCTAAATAATCCACTTATGATTTAGGTTTTAGAAGAATTGCATAGATCTGAATACCAAAACCAATAAGGATGAGTGTTGGAGCAACACGTATTCTTTGTACACTAAAAACAGCATCACTAAAAACATTGGGATCATCAGAACCACCACCTGCCATTAGAATAAACCCAAGAGCAATAAAAGCCAAACCGATAAACATCCAAATGTAGTTTTTCTTTGAAAAAACAAAGTTTTGTTTTGCGGCTTCTTTTCGTTTTTTTTCTCCCATAGTTTTTTTGTTTTATTGTAGATGTGTAAGTAGTTTAATAGTAAAGTTGATCTGTTTTTAGATTTAAAAAACGTTGTGTTGCCAAGTGTGTACTGATCCATGTGATGACTATTCCAATTCCTAAAATACACATAAACAAAATCCCTAATTCTATAGGATAATCAATGAGTTTTAGTTCTGGAAAAGAAGTGTTTAGATAGTAAATAAGTAAACAATTGGCGCCAATGCCTACTAATGCACCCAAAACACCTAATCGGATATTATGAAGTACAAATGGCCTTCTTATAAATTGCTTTGTAGCTCCAACCATTTGCATGGTTTTTATTGAAAAACGTTTGGAATATACGGCTAAACGGATAGAACTATTTATGAGCAACATTGCAATAATGGCGAATATCCCACTAATGACCAAAATCCAAAACCCTAGACGTTTTACATTACTATTCATAAGTGAAACAAGGTCTTTATCATATTTGACATCTTCCACAAAATTTTTCTGTAGTGCTTTTTCGGAGATACTGTCTAATCTTTTTGCAGTAACATATGGGGCGAGCAAATTGACTTCAAGGGAGTTTTTTAATGGGTTGTAGCCCACATCATCCAAAAAGTCTTTGCCATACTCAGCGGCCATAAATGTTGCGGCTTCATCTTTGGAGATAAATCGGGTTTGTTTGACATAACTGGCTACACTCAAGCTTTTCTTCAATTGATTGATTTCAATGGGTTTTGTTTCATCTTCCAAATAAATGGTAAGAACTACTTTTTCTTTAAATTCATCAGAAATGTGCTTAGCGTTTAGCACTAAAATTCCTAAAATTCCGAGTAAAAAAAGCACCAAACTAATGCTGATGACTACTGAAAAGTAGGAGGATATTAATCGTCTTTTTTGATGTTTTTCAAATGTTGAGCCCATTGCTTTAGTCTTGGTTTGGTAAAAATATAAAACTTCCTCAAATAAAATGTAAATTTGCAAGCAATAAAGTAGGAATCATGACATACAATTTCAGGGAAATTGAAGCCAAATGGCAAAACTATTGGGAGCAAAACCACACATTTAAAGCAGAATTAAGTTCTGAAAACCCAAAATATTATGTACTAGATATGTTTCCATATCCTAGTGGTGCGGGCTTGCACGTTGGGCATCCCTTAGGATATATTGCATCTGATATTTATGCGCGCTACAAACGTCACAAGGGGTTCAATGTTTTGCATCCACAAGGGTATGATAGTTTTGGGCTACCTGCCGAACAATATGCGATTGAAACGGGTCAGCATCCTGCAGTTACTACAGAAGAAAATATCAATACATACCGGCGTCAGCTCGATCAAATAGGATTTTCTTTTGATTGGAGTCGGGAAGTACGAACCTCTTCTCCAGAGTATTACAAATGGACACAATGGATTTTTATTCAATTATTTGAATCTTGGTACGATCGTTCAGCAAACAAAGCAAGACCAATTTCAGAGCTTATGGCTCTATTTTCAAAAGAAGGGAACAAGTCCGTAGATGCTGTTTGCGATGATGATACACCTACTTTTTCTGCTACACAATGGACTACTTTTTCAGAAAAAGAACAACAAAACATTCTTTTAAAATACAGATTAACCTATTTGGCAGAAACAGAGGTCAATTGGTGTCCAGAGCTCGGTACAGTTTTGGCCAATGACGAAATTGTCAATGGGGTTTCAGAGCGTGGAGGATTTCCTGTGGTTAGAAAAAAAATGACCCAGTGGAGTATGCGTATATCTGCTTATGCCGATCGTTTGTTGACAGGTCTTGATACAATAGATTGGACCGATGCGCTTAAAGAAAGTCAACGCAATTGGATTGGAAAATCTGTAGGCGCATCTGTACGCTTTAATGTTGTAGATTTTGATGCCAAAATTGAAGTTTTTACCACTAGACCCGATACAATTTTTGGAGTTTCATTTATGACATTGGCTCCAGAACATGAACTTGTAAATGCCATTACAACAGATGCGCAAAGGCTAGCAGTTGAAGACTATATTTTAGCCACTTCAAAACGAAGTGAACGTGAACGAATGGCGGATGTAAAAACCATTTCAGGGGTCTTTACTGGAGCTTATGCCGAGCATCCATTTACAAAAGAACCCATCCCTATTTGGATTGGAGATTATGTTCTTGCAGGTTACGGAACAGGTGCTGTAATGGCTGTACCCTGTGGTGATCAAAGAGATTATGATTTTGCAAAACATTTTGATATTTCTATTCCAAATATTTTTCACGATACTGATATTTCAAAAGAAGCATTTACTGATAAATCAAATACTAAAATTGCAAACAGTCAATTTTTGGACGGATTAGATTTTAAAGCAGCTACAAAATCAGTAATTGAAGCGCTAGAAAAAATCAATCAGGGAGAAGGTAAGATCAACTATCGTTTACGTGATGCGGTCTTTTCTAGACAGCGCTATTGGGGGGAACCTTTTCCAGTGTATTATGTAGAAGGGATGCCACAAATGATAGATCAAAATCATTTGCCAATTTCACTTCCAGAAGTCGAAAAATATTTACCAACGGAAGAAGGAGAGCCGCCTTTGGGGCGTGCTGAGGTTTGGGCTTGGGATACTCAAAAAAATACAATCGTCCATAATTCTGAAATAGACCACAAAACAGTATTTCCATTAGAACTCAATACCATGCCAGGATGGGCGGGGAGCTCGTGGTATTTTAACCGTTATATGGATCCTCACAATTCGGATGAATTTGCAAGTCAAGAGGCACTTAATTATTGGCAAGAAGTAGATTTGTACATTGGTGGGAGCGAGCACGCAACGGGACATTTATTATATGCACGTTTTTGGCAAAAATTTCTATTTGATAGAGGCTATTTACCTAAGGATGAATTTGCAAAAAAATTGATCAATCAAGGGATGATTTTGGGAACTAGTGCTTTTGTTGCTCGAGTTGAAGGCAGCAATACTTTTGTTTCCAATGATCAAATTAATGATAAAAACGTACAATACATTCATGCTGATGTCAGTTTTGTAAATGCTTCTGACGAATTGGACATTGAGGCGTTTAAATTGTGGCGAAAAGAATTTTCTGATGCAGAATTTATGTTATCTGAAGATGGAAGTTTTAAGGTCAAACGCGAGGTTGAGAAAATGTCAAAATCAAAATATAATGTGGTCAATCCAGATGAAATTTGTGAAACCTATGGGGCAGATGCCCTACGATTATATGAGATGTTTTTGGGGCCATTGGAGCAATATAAGCCTTGGAATACCGCAGGGATTACTGGAGTATCAAGTTTTCTAAAAAAATTATGGAAATTGTATATCGGAGATTCTGGTTTAAAAGTAAATGATGCTCAGCCAACTAAGGACAACCTAAAAACACTCCATAAAACCATAAAAAAAGTAACTGAAGACATTGAGCAATTTTCGTTTAATACATCGGTGTCTAATTTTATGATTGCCGTTAACGAATTGAGTGTTCAGAAGTGTACAAGTCGTGAGGTTTTGGAATCTCTTTTAATTTTGATTTCGCCATACGCACCACATATTGCCGAAGAACTCTGGGCAAAACTCGGTCATCAGTCCTCCATTTCAACAGCTGAATTTCCAGTTTTCGAGCCTAAGCATTTAGTCGAAAGTTCTAAAAACTATCCTATTTCCTTTAATGGAAAAATGCGTTTTACACTGGAATTACCTTTAGATTTAAGCAAAGAAGAAATTGAGAAAACAGTATTGGCGCACGAAAAAACCATAGCACAATTAGAAGGGCGTGTTCCAAAAAAAGTGATTGTTGTTCCTGGTAAAATTGTAAATATTGTTGGCTGATATCGATTATATTGAAGGCATTGGGTTGTTAGCAGCAGCGCTAACCACCTATTCGTTTTTCCCCCAAGTGTATAAAACCTGGAAAACGAAAGACGTTTCAGCATTTTCAATGACAACATTCACATTATTTTTTATTGGTATTGTATGTTGGTTGATTTATGGAATCCACAAAGAAAGCCTATCAATGATTTTAGCCAATACTATTACAATGGTTTTGGCATTTATTATTTTGGTATTCATTTTTAAATACAGAAAACCTTAACGTTTAAAATTTCACTTTTTGAAGAATTGGTGTTATTTTTGATGTACAAAATCTAAAAAAACAAATCTTATGGGAACCTATTATTTACTACTTGGACTAATAGCGCTAGTCAGTTGGATGGTAAGCTCTACCTTGAAGCGTAAATTTGCAAAATATTCAAAAACACACTTACGTAATGGCATGTCGGGTGCAGAAATTGCAGAAAAAATGCTTGCCGATCATGGTATAAACAATGTTCGTGTGGTTTCTGTAAAAGGGCGTTTGACCGATCATTATAATCCAAAAGATCGCACAGTAAACTTGAGTGAAGCCGTCTATCACGAACGCAATGCAGCTGCAGCTGCGGTGGCTGCTCACGAATGTGGGCATGCAGTACAGCATGCACAAGCCTATAGTTGGTTACAAACACGTTCAATGCTTGTACCGATTGTTAATGTCTCATCAAGTCTATCGATGTGGATCATTCTAGCAGGCTTAATGCTTGGTTTTGGTGCGGGTCTTGGTCTTGGATTTTGGGTGGCTGTACTTGGTTTTGGATTAATGGCCGTTGCAACTGTTTTTAGTTTTGTAACGCTACCAGTAGAGTACGATGCGAGTAACAGAGCATTAGCTTGGCTAAAAAACAGGAATATCGTGTCTCGCGAAGAATATAAAGATGCAGAAGATGCTTTGAAATGGGCGGCACGCACATATTTAGTGGCTGCACTAGGTGCTTTAGCAACATTGATGTATTGGGCGCTTCAAATTTTTGGCAGAGACTAGATTTTAATCTGTCGATCCAACTGTTGATTTAATGAAATAAACGTTTCTGTTCTGGAAACACCAGAAATATCCTGAATGCTTTTATTAAGGACATTCATTAAATGTTCGTTGTCTTTACAAAGGATTTTGATAAGAATACTCCAATCGCCGGTCGTGTAGTGGCATTCCAAAACTTCTGGAATCCGCTTGAGTTGACGTACAGCTTCGGCATTGTTTTTGGCTTTTTCGAGATAAACACCAACAAAAGCCATGGTTTTATACCCTAAAACTTTTGGATTAATCACAAATTTTGATCCTTCAATCAAGCCAGAATTTTCTAGCTTTCTTAATCTTTGATGAATAGCAGCCCCAGAAATCCCAACACTTCGTGCAATTTCTAAAATAGGGGTTCGAGCATCTTTCATTAAGGCTCTTAAAATGGTTTTATCTATACCATCAATTGAAAATTCGGACATATTTTATCATTTTTTGAGTGGAATGACACAAAAATATTAAATTATTTTATAATTTATAACAAAATCAGGCATTTAATATATTATATCCTAAGTATTTTACTTCTTTTTCTTTAAAAATGATATCAAAATCTTCTAATTCTTTTAAAATTGGTTTGTATATCACTTTTTTGATAGGAATTTGAACACCTTTTAGGTTAAATTCATTGTTTAGTACTTTTATAGCTCCAATTGCGATAGGTAATCCAACTGTTTTTGCCATTGCTGTATAGGTTTGATTGTCACCTTTACATACCATTGTAGCATCAATTTGGTGTTTTTTACCATTTAATTCGTAGCCAAATTTATGATACATCACAATCATGTCTTTGTCTTCTTGTTTTAGCGTCCAACTGTCCATTAAAATTTTTTGTAAAATTTGAGCTGGTGTTGCATTTTTAAGTTCAACTTTCTTGTTGGGATTAAATAGATCCAGTTCTTCTAATTTTTCCCAAATGATATCATCTTGATCAATTTTAAGTTGATGTCTTAATTTGAGTTCAACAGAATCTGAGTGACTATATGGTAAAAATGAATTTATAAAATCTCTATAGCTCATATGTTCGCTGTCCTCAATGGTATAACTGTCGTCTGTCATGCCGAGCATGATAAAAATTTGCCATGCTTTACCAAATCCAACCCGTCTGATGGTCCCACGATACAAGGTATGAATAGCATCCAAACCATAAATACTTTGGTATTTTAGGGAATCTCTATTGGCATAGGCCTCAAAACGACCATAGCCATCGACTTCCAAAAATTCTGTTCTACGGAATAAGCGGTGGTAGGGAATGTATTTAAATTTTCCTTCTTGCAAAAACTTAGCAGCGCCACCTTGCCCTGCTGTTACCACGTTTCTAGGGTTCCATGTAAATTTGTAATTCCACAAATTATTGTCGCTTTCTGGTGCCACAAGTCCGCCGGTGAACGATTCAAAAAGAATCATCTCGCCCCCATTGGCTTTGATACGGTCAATGACTGCCATGGCACTCATATGATCGATACCAGGATCAACACCCATTTCGTTTAAAAACAACAACCCTTTGGCTTCGACCTCTTTGTGTAGGGCTTGCATCTCATCGCTTACATAAGAAGCAGTGACCATATTTTTTCCGAATTTCAAACAATCTTTGGCCACCTCGATATGAAAACGTGCGGGCAACATTGAAACCACGATATCCGCGTTTTTAATTTGTTTGTGGCGTTGTTCTTCATTAAAAACATCAAAAGCAATGGCTTGGCCGTTGGGATGCTGATTAATGAGTTTTTCAGCAAAGGCACTATTTTTATCCGCTAAAATGACACGAAGTTGTTCTGCCTCTGACTTTTGCAGTAGGTATTGTACGAGATAGGCTGTGGATTTACCAGCGCCAATAATGAGGATGGTTCGCATATTGTGATTGCAATGATTACTTTTGTGTCTAAAGTTAAATATTTAAAATGAGTATGGAAAAGAAAATTTTTTTAGCGGCCTCAATTTTGGGTTTGATTGCTGTGGTCTTGGGGGCTTTTGCCGCACACGGACTTCGTAATCCGCTTGATACCATAAGTTTAGAAAGTTTTCAAACGGGGATACGTTACCAAATGTACCATGCATTTTTTCTTTTTGTGGTTGGACTGATGCCACAACTACACCCCCAACAAAAAAAACGTTTGTTTTGGCTTACCCTTTTAGGTGTTCTTTTATTTTCGGGCTCTATTTATCTATTGGCCACCAATGCCTTAACCCCAATTGATTTTTCGTTTTTTGGTCCTGTTACTCCCATAGGAGGCTTATTGTTGATTAGTACTTGGGGAATGTCGGGGGTTTATTTTTTAAAGAATAAATTTTAAGTAATACCTGATATCAATAAAATTGTGATTCAATTCCTAAAATACCGTTATATATTGAATGAATAAGGATACATTGTACAACATCTTTATTTCTATAATATAAAAAAGATGTTACTAGCCCCATCAATAGATGAACAATTAAAATACTGGGGAAATGAAATATCGCAAAACAAGCCGAAGAAAGGAGTATAACAAAAACCTTTTTTAACTTTAATTTCATTAAGCTTTCCATAAAAATAGACTTCATAAACACCTCTTCGATCAATGGAGCAGATATGAGATAATACAAGCCACTGATAAGTGTGTGTCTGTTTTCGTGGTGCTCAAAATAATTAAAATTAGGATTTAGTATATTGATTTCAACAAGGGATATTAACCAAATAAATAGACTAATTAAACTCCATTCAAAGACTTGTCTTATGTCTGGTCTTTTGTAGCGAAGTGTTATCATTTTTAGTTTTCGGGCAACATAAAAAGTTAGAGCATAAGACCCTATAATGATTAGATAAATAATTTCATTATTAATGTGTTTGTAAACGTAGGTATATAACAAAAATGATGAAACGATTAATAGGTTAAGAAAAATTAAAATAAAAATTAGTTTGAGGTTTAATTTCATGACTAAATTTTAAGTTGAGAGTGTCTTTTTCTATTTCAAACTAAAAAATTCAATACACAAGATTAGTTTGCATCTCAAACATTAACAAAACTTTATAAATTGTTTAATCTTTTGGCGGGTATTGGGGTTGAATTTTTTAAAATAAGGCGGTATTTTTGGGGATGTTTTACAAACAAGAATTGGTTTGTTTTGGGTTAGCATTTTCCACTTTAAAGCTTATAAATCACAAAAAATAAGATAAATTTTAGCTGTTTTTAAAAGAATAGTTACCTTTGTTTCTTTAATGCGATTCACTTTTTATGGAAAACGTACAACAAGTTACGAAAACGATTTCGTTAAAAGCACTCGGAATAACCTCAAAATCAGTTCATTACCAATGTTCTCCTGATCAACTGCACAAAAAAACCATTGCCCTAAAACAAGGCGTAGAGACCTCGTCTGCTGCGCTGGCCATCAATACCGGCGAGTTTACAGGGCGTTCGCCCAAAGATCGTTTTATTGTTAAAGACGCCATCACCAAAGATAAAGTCTGGTGGGGGGACATCAACATTCCATTTTCGCCAGAAGCCTTTGATCATCTCTATACCAAAGTGATTCATTACCTTAACGATAAACCTTTGTATGTCCGAGATGCCTATGCTTGTGCAGACCCCAATTACCGTGTCAATATTCGTGTGGTTAACGAATATCCATGGAGCAATTTTTTTGCCTACAATATGTTTTTGCGTCCTAGTGCTTCAGAACTCAAAGATTTTACCCCCGAATGGACCATTGTTAATGCGCCTGGTTTTATGGCCAACGCAGAAGTTGATGGGACACGCCAGCATAATTTTGCCATTTTAAATTTTACAAAAAAAATCGCTTTAATCGGTGGAACGGGCTATACTGGAGAAATCAAAAAAGGGATTTTTTCGGCGCTAAATTTTATTTTGCCTGTATTTAAAAATACCTTGCCCATGCATTGCAGTGCCAATGTGGGTAAAAACGGGGAAACCTCCATATTTTTTGGACTCTCTGGGACTGGAAAAACCACACTATCCACCGATCCAGAACGCCAACTCATTGGCGATGACGAACATGGCTGGACCGCCGAAAATACCATATTTAATTTTGAAGGGGGCTGTTATGCCAAGGTCATCAATTTATCCAAAACCCAAGAACCAGACATTTATAATGCCATAAAAAAAGGGGCAATTTTAGAGAATGTGGTGATGGATAAAAATGGGAATGTCGATTTTACAGACAAAAGCATCACCCCAAACACACGGGTAAGCTATCCCATTCATCATATCAAAAATATTCAACCCAATTCTATTGGTAAAAACCCAAAACATATCTTTTTTCTTACCGCCGATGCTTTTGGTGTACTGCCCCCCATTTCGAAGCTTACTCCAGCTCAGGCGGCCTATCATTTTATATCGGGTTATACCGCAAAAGTGGCAGGAACAGAAGCAGGTGTCAATGAGCCAAAACCTATATTTTCGGCCTGTTTTGGTGCACCATTTATGCCGTTACACCCTACCAAATATGCCGAAATGTTGAGTGCCAAAATGAAATCCGCAGGGGTCACCGTTTGGTTGGTCAATACGGGATGGACTGGTGGACCTTATGGTATAGGCAAACGTATGGAACTGAAATATACCCGCGCCATGATTGCCGCAGCAATGGACGGCTCTTTGGAAGCAGCCAACAAAGATAATTACCATATTCATTCTGTTTTTGGCGTGCTGCAGCCAAGGGTGTGTCCCAATGTACCCACAGCCGTATTAAGCCCAAGAAAAACATGGAAAAATGACGAAGGATTTTATAAAATCGCCTATCAATTATCAAATTCGTTTGTTGATAATTTTAAACAATTCGAGGAATTTGCCAATGCCGAAATTATGAGTGGCGCACCCAATGTAAAACCCAAGAAGTAATGCTGTAAAATCTATATGTTTTAAAGGTTTTTTCAGTTCAAATTAAAAGCGTAATTTTAAACTTTATAACAAACCAATGCGCTTTGCTCTGATTTTTTGTTTTACGATCTGTTTTTCTTGTCAATATTTTGAAAAGAAGAAACTCAATTCTGATGTCATTTTAGAACAAGAATTACAAACGTTCAAATGGGATGAGGTGGACCAGTATCCAACCTTTGAAACTTGTGATGAAGACCAAAATTATGAGGACAATAAGGCCTGTTTTGAATCGATTTTTACGACGCATATATTTGAGGTTTTAAAAGATAGCGACATGGTAGTTTTGGACACTGAAAATGATACCATATTGGTCAATTTTTTAGTTTCAAAAACAGGTAAAATTACACTTTCAAGTTTGGACGCTAGTCAGCTCTCTGAAGCATCAACTCAAAATTTGAATGAAATTTTAAGTGCAAGTCTTTTAGAATTGCCAAAATTATATCCAGCCATCAAACGCAGTCAGCATGTGCAAACCGTTTTTCAATTGCCCATAATTTTAAACACCAATTAGTATTTGCAATGAGTGAAAAAATCATATTGGGGATAGATCCAGGAACAACCATAATGGGTTTTGGATTGATAAAAGTCAAAGGAAAAACTATGGAGTTTTTGCAATTGAACGAATTGCAATTGAAAAAATACAGCGATCATTACTTAAAATTAAAACTCATTTTTGAACGTACTCTAGAGCTGATTGACACCTTCAACCCTGATGAAATTGCCATTGAAGCACCATTTTTTGGTAAAAACGTTCAAAGTATGTTAAAGCTAGGTCGTGCGCAAGGGGTGGCCATGGCCGCTGGTTTGTCTAGAGAAATTCCCATCACCGAATATTCACCAAAAAAAATAAAAATGGCCATTACGGGCAATGGAAATGCCAGTAAAGAACAAGTGGCCAAAATGCTACAAAGTCTTTTGCAACTGAAAGAATTGCCCAAAAACTTGGATTCCACAGACGGCTTGGCGGCTGCAGTATGCCATTTCTATAATGCTGGAAAAGTTACCGCAGGGAAAAGTTATACCGGTTGGGGTGCTTTTGTCAAACAAAATGAAAATAGAGTAAAAAAATAGTTTCATTTGGCAGGACTCTATCTACATATTCCGTTTTGTAAACAAGCCTGTCATTATTGCAATTTTCATTTTTCAACCAACCAAAAGCATAAAAAAGATTTAATTGAGGCCCTTTGTAAAGAACTTCAACTTAGAGCAAAAGAATTGAAATCAGTACCACTAGAATCCATTTATTTTGGTGGCGGTACACCTTCACTTTTATCCGTGGAGAATTTGAATACAATTTTTCAAACCATAGATGCCTATTACAATGTTAAGCCCGATGCAGAAATGACTTTGGAAGCCAATCCTGATGACCTTACAGTAGCATATATTAAAATGCTTTCTGAAACAAAAATCAATAGATTAAGCATAGGAATTCAGTCGTTTTTTGAAGAAGATTTACAAGAAATGAATCGCGCTCATAATGCCAAAGAAGCCATTGAGTGTCTAAAAATAGCACAACGCTACTTTGATAATATCAGTATTGATTTGATGTATGGGATGCCACAAATGTCCCCTGAACGTTGGCGAGAAAATCTTAAAATAGCATTGGATTTAGACATCAAACATTTGTCGTGCTACGCCCTTACTGTGGAGCCCAAAACAGCTTTGGAGCATTTTATCAAAACAGCAAAACATCCGCCCATGGACGATGCGCTTGCAGCAGCTCATTTTCAAGTTTTGATTGAAGACACCAACAAAGCAGGTTTGATACACTATGAAGTTTGTAGTTTTGGAACACCAGACACGTTTTCAAAACACAACACAAGTTATTGGTTGGGAAAACCCTATCTTGGCGTTGGTCCTTCTGCTCATTCTTTTGACGGAGAAAAACGATCTTGGAATGTGTCAAATAATAGCACATACATCAAAACTTTAGAACAAGATCAACTTCCATTAACTGTGGAATTTTTAACTCCAGAGAATCGTTTTAATGAATACCTTATGACAGGACTTCGGACGATGTGGGGCGTTTCACTTTCAAAAATTGAAGAGAAATTTGGTATGGAATTTAAAAATCAACTTCTTAAAAATGCTCAAAAACATCTCAATTCCAAAACCTTAGTCTTGGAAAATGATGTTTTAAAAACAACCATAAAAGGTAAATTTTTGTGCGATGGAATTGTTTCAGATTTATTTATCCTATAAATTTTTATTAAATTTATGGAAAACCTCATTTTTTTATGAAAGCAATCATTCATGCCAATAGTCGAACTTATACCATTTTTGTAGATCAACCAATAGATATTTCTATTCCGCTTAGAGCTGCAAAAGACAACGTTAATGCGTGGTATTTACCACCACCAAAAATTTACCCTGCAAAGGTTAAAAATTGGACAGGCAGTGTTAGAAGTGGCGCTGCAGTCAACTTTAATTCAATTGAATTTAATCCTCATGCACATGGTACACATACCGAATGTGTAGGGCATATTACAGAGGAGGTCTATAGCATCAATTCGTGTTTAAAACAATTTTTGTTTGTGGCAGAAGTGGTTACCGTTGTTCCAGAATCAAAAGACGGTGATTTTATCATTTCAGAAAAACAATTGCGCTATGCAATTGGAAATAAAAAGCGAGAAGCGGTTGTAATTAGAACACTACCCAACACCAAAGACAAATTAAATCGACAGTATGCCCATACCAATCCGCCCTTTTTGTCGGAAGCAGCAGCCATTTATCTACGAAATAAAGGTGTAAAACATTTGTTGGTGGATATGCCCAGTGTTGATAAAGAAAAAGATAATGGAGCACTATTGGCGCACAAAGCCTTTTGGGATGTTGATGGGGAGGTACGAATGGACGCAACAATAACAGAAATGATTTATGTTCCAAACAGTATTGAAGATGGAAAATATATTTTAAATTTGCTTATCGCGCCGTTTCAAAATGATGCGTCCCCAAGTAAACCCGTATTGTATAAGCTTCACGATTAGAATACACCCATGAACATTGAAGATATTCGCTTATTTTGTTTGAAACAACCAAAATCAACAGAAGAATTTCCTTTTGATGAAGATACTTTGGTGTTTAAGGTTTTGGGTAAAATATTTGCGCTATGTCCATTGGAAAAATGGGAGAAGGGTCTACCCTCAATTACATTAAAATGCGACCCAGAATATGCTATTGAGCTAAGAGAAAATTACAGTTGTATCGTCCCAGGGTTTCATACCAATAAAAAGCATTGGAATACTATTTACTTAGAAACCAATGAAATACCATTGAAGTTAGTGTTTGAATTCATATCACATAGTTATGATATGGTAGTTAAGACTATGACTAAAAAACAACAAAATAAACTTCAAATCAATAAACAATAACATCATGAATAACATCGAATGGAAAGGCATTATGCCTGCAGTTACAACAAAATTTACTGCACAAGACCAGTTGGACTTGGATATGTTTTCCGTAAATATTAAAGCACAACTTGAAGCCGGAGTACATGGCATTGTGTTGGGAGGAACTTTAGGTGAAGCAAGTACACTTACACCAAAAGAAAAAAGAGAACTCACCACAACAACTGTTAAACTTGCCAATGGGCATGTGCCTGTACTTATGAATATTGCAGAACAAACAACTTCAGGTGCTGTAGAAGCTGCAAAAATAGCCGAACAAGATGGTGCAAATGGTTTAATGCTATTGCCACCAATGCGCTACAATGCTTGCCCAAAAGAAACGGTTCAATACTTAAAAACAGTAGCCAAAAACACCTCACTTCCCATTTTGATTTACAATAACCCAGTAGATTATAAAATAGAAGTTACTTTGGACATGTTCAAAGAATTAATAGAATGTGAAAATATTCAAGCGGTGAAAGAGTCCACAAGAGATGTGTCTAATGTTACCCGCATAAAAAATCGTTTTGGAAATCGTTTGAAAATCATGACAGGCGTTGATACTATAGCATTGGAAAGTATGATGATGGGTGCCGATGGTTGGATTGCTGGTCTTGTGTGTGCTTTTCCAAAAGAAACTGTGGTTTTATATGAACTTGTAAAAGCAGGGCGAATTCATGAAGCAGTTGAAATCTACCGCTGGTTTTTTCCACTTTTAGAATTGGATATTCATCCAAAACTTGTTCAAAATATTAAATTAGCTGAGGTTTATACTAAAATAGGTACAGAGTATGTCCGTGCACCAAGATTAATGTTGCAAGGGTCAGAACGTGAGCGTGTCATTGGCATCATTGAAAATGCCTTAAATAATAGACCAAACCTACCAAAAATTTAAATCTATGGAATTAGGAAAAAATTATATTGGATACACATACACTTCTTCAGGATCCAAAACATTTAGGACATTTAACCCAAAATTGAATTCTGAAAATACTTTTGAATTTACTGAAGCTACTCCTGAAGAGATTAATACTGCAGTAAATTTAGCCTGGGATGCATTTAAATCTTATCGCAAAATTTCTGGAAAATCAAAAGCAAAGTTTCTTAATTTGATAGCAGATGAATTGTCATTAGCAGAAAAAGATATTATTGAAATGTATTGTCAAGAATCTGGATTGCCAGAGGGTAGAGCCAAAGGTGAGCTAGGGAGAACAATTTTTCAACTTCGTACATTTGCTCAGTTGGTTGAAGATGATCATTGGGTCGAAGCAAACATCAATTCAAATGCTCATCATTCCAATAAACCTGATTTAAGACAATACAATATACCGCTTGGACCAGTGGCCGTTTTTGGAGCAAGTAATTTTCCTTTAGCCTATTCTACTGCTGGTGGCGACACAGCCTCAGCTTTGGCTTCGGGGTGTCCAGTTATTGTAAAATCGCATCCAATGCATGCTGCAACTGGTAGCCTTGTGGCCAGTGCTATTGTAAAAGCAGCAAAAAAAACAAATATGCCCAATGGAGTATTTTCAAATTTAAATAGTAGTGACACAGAAGTGGGACGTATGTTGGTACTCCATCCAAAAGTAAAAGCCGTTGGATTTACAGGGAGTATAAAGGGAGGGCGTGCTTTGTTTGATTATGCTGCTAGTCGCCCAGAACCTATTCCTGTTTTCGCTGAAATGGGGAGTATAAATCCAGTGGTATTTTTAAAAGATTCTCTTACTGAAAAAAATAACCATTGGGCAGAAACATATGCAGGTTCAATTACTCTAGGGACAGGACAATTTTGTACAAATCCAGGGTTGATTATAGGGTTAAAATCTAATGAATTTTCTGCATTTTCAATAGATTTAGCAAACAAGATAGAAACCATTCAAGCACAGTGTATGCTTCATCCAAAACTTCATACACATTACGAACATTTGAAAAATGAGACCTTAGCACAAACAAAAGTGCAACTCTTGAATTCTACAACAATAGATTCAAAATTAACTTCTGTTTCAGGAACAGTTGCCCTTGTAGATGCTGCCACATTTATTGCTAATCCTTTGTTACAAAGAGAAGTATTTGGACCATTTTCTTTGCTTGTTCAATGTGAAGATTATGCTCAAATGGAGCAATTAATTGATTGTCTTGAAGGACAATTAACAGGGACAATTATAGGAACTGAAGCAGAGCTTTTATCTCAAATTCAACTTTTGGAAGCCCTTCAACAAAAAGTTGGACGACTTATTTTTAATGGTGTTCCAACAGGGGTTGAGGTTTGTCCATCAATGACCCACGGAGGACCATATCCAGCCTCCACCGATAGCCGATTTACCGCAGTTGGAACAAATGCTATTAAGCGATGGGTTCGTCCTTTTAGTTTTCAGGGGTTTCCAGACGCTCTTATACCAAAGATTCTCAAAAGAGAAAGTTTTACAACAACAAAACGCAATACACATGAATATTAAGAGAAACTTTTTAAAGTTGGTTTTTGGAGGCTTTGTTTTTTTGTTCTGCTCCTGTGAGAAATATGATAGCTCCAAATTACAACAAATCATAGATCGTTACGAAAATTATGAGGCATACGACAAAGAAAAGTATCCTTTAGGTATTTTTACAAAAGAGCATTATGCTTCTGTGGCACAATTTTCGGAAGATCTTCTGATAGAGCTTGATAAGTTAGACTTCAAAAATTTAAGTGAAACTCAACAAATTTCAGCCCAACTTCTAAAATTTTTACTTGAAGATAAAATTGATTATTTCAAAGAAGAACGCTTTTTAAATCCATTGCTTTCAGATTCTGGCTTTCACCTAACGTTAAATTTTATTGTTCAACCACTCAATTCTTACAATTCGGTTAAATCCTATTTAAAAAAACTTGAAGCTATACCAACTTTTGTAGATCAGCATTTCGCTAATTTAAGGGAGGGTATTGAAAACGGGGTTTCTCAACCCAAAGTAATTTTTAAAGGTTACGAATCAACCTATGATAAACATATTGTAGAAGATTTCAAAGAAAGTTACTTTTACAAACCATTAGAACAACTACCTTCTAATCTTCAACCTCATCAAAGAGATTCAGTTTTAGATGTTGCAGAACAATTGATTTCTAACATAGTTGTTCCCCAATTCAAAAGAGTCAAACGTTTTTTTGAAGAGGAATATTACCAAAAAACTAGAACGACAATTGGTGTTTCTGAAACTCCAGGTGGTGCCGATTATTATCAAAATAGAATTAATTACTATACGACAAGCACTGCATATACTGCAGACAAAATTCATGATATTGGGCTTAAAGAAGTTGCGAGGATTCGCAAAGAGATGAAAGAAATCATCAAAGCACTTGAGTTTGAAGGAAGTTTTCAGGAATTTTTAGAATTTTTAAGAACAGATGATCAATTTTATGTTCAAAAGCCAGAATCTCTTTTGAGGATAGCACGAGATATTTCGAAGCGTTTAGACGAGCAACTTCCAAAATATTTTAAGACTTTGCCTCGTATGCCCTATGGAGTTGCACCAGTCCCAGAGGCTATTGCACCAAAATATACAACTGGACGATATGTTGGAACCTCAAAAAACAGTACACGCCCAGGCTATTATTGGGTAAATACCTACAATTTAAAAAGTAGGAAATTATATACTTTACCCGCCCTTACAGCGCATGAAGCAGTGCCAGGACATCATTTACAAGGGGCTCTAAACTTAGAATTAGGGGATAGTATTCCTCAATTTAGAAAAAATTTATACTTGTCCGCTTTTGGTGAGGGCTGGGGGTTATATTCAGAGTTTTTGGCAAATGAGATGGGAATTTATACTACCCCTTATGAAGTTTTTGGTCAGCTAACCTACGAAATGTGGCGTGCTTGTCGGCTTGTTGTCGATACAGGGATTCATGCTAAGTCATGGTCACGTGAGCAAGTGGTACGCTACCTATCAGAGAATACTGCACTTTCACTTCATGAAATCAACACAGAAACGGATCGTTATATTTCTTGGCCTGGTCAAGCAATTTCATATAAAATAGGAGAAATAAAAATTAGAGAATTACGTCAAAAAGCTGAATTAGAATTGGCAGATGCATTTGATATACGAGCTTTTCATGAAGTAATTTTAGAACAAGGAACAGTGACACTGAGTATTTTAGAAGATAGAATACATCAATATATTGAAAAAAGCAGATGAAAATAACAGAGTTTAAATGTATTGATGCTCACACCTGTGGCAATCCAGTTCGTGTAGTAACCACAGGTCACCCAATTCTAAAAGGGGCAAATATGAGTGAAAAGCGGTTACATTTTTTGGAAGAATTTGATTGGATAAGAACAGGGCTAATGTTTGAGCCCAGAGGACACGATATGATGAGTGGCAGCTTTATTTTCCCCCCACATGACCCCTCTAATGATTTTGCCGTTCTTTTTATTGAGACTTCAGGTTGCCTACCCATGTGCGGACACGGTACAATAGGAACGGTAACCATAGCTATTGAAGAGGGGCTAGTACAACCTAAAATTCCAGGTCAACTGAAAATAGAAACCCCTGCTGGCATTGTACAAATTTCATACAAAGAAACAAATGGAAAGGTAGAATGGGTTAAGCTAAAAAACGTAAAAAGCTATTTGGCAGACAGCGGTTTGAGTATAGAAAGTTCTGTGCTCGGAGAACTTTCGTTTGATGTGGCTTATGGTGGAAATTTTTATGCTATTGTTGATCCCCAAAGTAATTTTTCGGGGGTTCAAGATTTTACGGCTGCAGAAATTATACGCCATTCTCAGGAGCTGCGCAATAAAATTAATTTGAAATACCCAAATCAGTTTATTCATCCAGAAAACTCAAATATTAATGGCGTATCGCATATGCTTTGGACAGGATCGTCACTGAATTCTAAATCACATGGGCGAAATGCTGTTTTTTATGGAGATAAAGCCATAGATCGAAGTCCTTGTGGGACAGGCACATCTGCCCGAATGGCACAAATGTATGCAAAAGGATTATTAAAACAAGGCGAAGATTTTATCCACGAAAGCTATATTGGAAGTACTTTTACTTGTTGTATAGAGGAAATTTTAAAAATTGGAGACAACCCAGCAATAGTTCCTAGTATTAAAGGCTGGGCCAAGGTCTATGGCTACAACACGATTATAATAGATAATGACGACCCTTATGCAAAAGGATTTCAAGTGATTTAATAGATAATGAGCAAACATGTAGTTATTGTAGGAGGTGGTATTGTTGGGCTTTGCAGTGCTTTTTTTCTTTGCGAAGCAGGATGTGATGTGACTGTAATTGATAAATCAGATCTAAAAAGTGGAACATCTCATTTCAATGCTGGATATATATGTCCAAGTCATTTTACACCATTGTCCACACCTGGTATAATTAAGCAAGGGCTAAAATGGATGTTAAATTCTTCAAGTCCTTTTTATATTCAGCCCAAATTTAATGCATCATTATTGAGCTGGTTATGGGCTTTTAAATCCTCTTGTACAACAAAATTGGTTAACAAAAATGAACCTCACTTGCGTGATTTATGTCAATTGAGTCAAGGCTTATTTGAAGAACTTAGCCAACATTCTGCTTTGGCGTTTCATTATGAAAAAAAAGGGCTACTGATGTTGTGTCAAACAGCGCAGGCACTAGAGCATGAATTACACACATTAAGACGTGCAAACGCTTTAGGTGTTGGTGCTAAAGAAATTTTACCAACAGATTTGAAAACAATGGAACCCAATGTAGCAGTTGATGCGATTGGTGGGGTTTATTTCCCAAATGATCATCATTCAACACCATCTGATTTTATGACTCAAATGAAGCAATATCTGGAAACTAATGGGGTTCAGTTTATACTCAATGAAGAGGTGACACATTTTAATTTAAAATCTAATCAAATAGAAAGTGTATACACTTCTTCAAAAAATATCAAAGCCGATGATTTTGTCATTGCTGCTGGAACTTGGTCGGCAAAGTTATTGAAACAATTAAAACTAAAACTGTTGCTTCAACCTGGTAAAGGCTATGCTTTTGAATCCAAACGGATTTTGAATATATCAACACCATCAATTTTGGTAGAAGCCAAAACAGCAGTTACGCCCATGAATGGATATACACGTTTTGCAGGAACTATGGAACTATCGGGGTTTGACACTAAACTAAGGCAAAATAGAATACAAGCTATTGGTTCTGCGGTAGAGCAGTTTTATCCAGAAATAACTATTTCTAAAGATGAAATGGCTGCTGCAAACTATGGCTACAGACCGCTTTCTCCAGATGGTATGCCTTATATTGGAAAGCCAAAAAACTTTCAAAATCTTACCGTTGCAACTGGTCATGCCATGATAGGTTGGACACTCGGACCTGGAACAGGAAAGTTGATTTCTGAGTTGATTTTAGACCAAAAAACATCTGTAGATTTAAGTCCTTACCACCCCAATCGGAAGTTTTAATTGTTTTGACTTAATTCCACAAAATACTTGTAGAACAAAGGAATCGTTTTAATGCCTTTTAGATAATTAAAAACACCATAATGCTCGTTGGGGGAGTGTATGGCATCGCTATTTAGGCCAAAGCCCATCAATATTGTTTTACTTTTAAGATGGTCTTCAAAAAGTGCTACAATTGGGATGCTTCCGCCTCCACGTTGTGGAATGGGATGCTTTCCAAAAGTATCGAAATACGCTTTTGATGCCGCTTGATAACCAATATTATCAATTGGAGTTACATACCCCTGACCACCATGGTGTGGCGTTACTTTAACACGTACTCCCTTTGGAGCAATGCTTTCAAAATGTGTTTTGAAAAGCGCTGTAATTTCATTGTGGTCTTGGTGTGGCACCAAACGCATCGAAATTTTGGCATAGGCCTTACTCGCAATGACTGTTTTTGCACCTTCCCCTGTATAGCCACCCCAAATACCATTGACATCAAGTGTTGGTCGTATGGAATTTCTTTCATTGGTAGTATATCCTTTTTCCCCATAAATTTCGTCAATGTCAAGAGCTTTTTTATAATTTTCCAAAGAAAATGGTGCTTCTGCCATAGCTTCTCTTTCCTTTTTGGATAGTTCTTCTACTTTATTATAAAAACCTGGAATGGTGATATGGTTGTTTTCGTCATGTAAAGAGGCAATCATTTTTGTAAGTACATTAATGGGATTGGCAACAGCTCCGCCATAAATACCAGAGTGTAAGTCCCGATTTGGTCCTGTAACTTCAACTTCAACATAACTCAAGCCACGAAGTCCAGTAGTAATGGATGGTGTGTCTTTTGAAATCATCCCTGTATCTGAAATGAGAATGACATCATTGCTGAGTTTCTCTGCATTATTTTTTACAAATGTGCCTAAATTTTCGCTGCCAACTTCTTCTTCGCCTTCAATCATAAATTTGACATTACAAGGTAATTGATTTGTTGAGGTCATAAATTCCAATGCTTTAACATGCATATACATTTGACCTTTATCATCACAAGCGCCTCTTGCAAAAATAGCACCTTCAGGGTGCAATTCTGTTTTTTTGATAATGGGTTCAAATGGGGGAGAGTCCCAAAGTTCAATAGGGTCCGCAGGTTGTACATCATAGTGACCATAAACAAGTACTGTAGGTAGTTTTGGATCTATTATTTTTTCGCCATAGACGATTGGATAGCCCTCAGTTTCACAAATTTCAACACTATCGCAACCTGCTTTTTTTAAGCTATTGGCTACAAATTCTGCGGTAGCAATCACATCTTTTTTATAGCTTGAGTCTGCGCTTACTGATGGAAGTTTCAGCAAAGAAAACAATTCGTTAAGAAATCGGTCTTTGTGTGTTTCAATATAGGTTGTGAGTCCTTTCATGGGTTTTTTTGTTTTTTTCAAAATTACAAAATGCAATCAAATAATTTTCTACACTAGCATTTGAATTTATAAACTATTGTTTATATTTGCATCCCTTTATTAGGGTAATGTAGCGGGCGTGGTGGAATTGGTAGACACGCTAGACTTAGGATCTAGTGCCGCGAGGTGTGGGAGTTCGAGTCTCCCCGCCCGCACTACAAAAAGAAAAAAGCTTCTCTATTTGAGAAGCTTTTTTTAGTTTTAAGACATGGAAAAATTCGATATCATTATTGTGGGTGGTGGCGCTGCAGGTTTTTTTGCAGCAATTAATATAGCACAAATGAATCCTAATTTAAGTGTTGTAATTTTAGAAAGAGGAAATGCTGTTCTCTCGAAAGTAAAAATTTCTGGTGGTGGTCGTTGCAATGTCACTCACGCAGAATTTATTCCAAATGAATTAGTAACCTATTACCCTAGAGGCGAAAAAGAGCTAAAAGGTCCTTTTCATAGCTTTATGACTGGCGATACGATGGCGTGGTTCGAGGAGCGCGGTATTCCACTTAAGATTGAAGAAGATGGTCGTGTTTTTCCTGTTTCAAATTCATCTCAAACCATTATTGACTGTTTTTTAAAAGAAACCAACAAATTTGGAATCGAAATCAAAAAAAATCATTCGGTTAGGTCTATAAATCAGCTTACAGATGGCTGGCAAGTTGATACCACAAAAGCAGTTTTTGAATGTAATAAATTACTTGTTGCAACAGGGAGTAATCCAAAAATTTGGAATGTACTCAAAACTTTAGGTCATACAATAGTGCCCGCTGTCCCCTCTCTTTTTACATTTAATATCAATGACACTCATTTAAAAAGCATTCCTGGTGTTGTAGCTCAAAATGTTCATATTCAAGTACTTGGAACTAATTTAAGCTCTGAAGGACCATTGTTAGTGACACATTCTGGTTTAAGCGCTCCTGCCATTCTAAAACTATCCGCTTATGGTGCTATTGAATTGGCAAAATTGAACTATAAGTTTAAGATTCAAATCAATTTTATTCAACAAGATTCAGCATCATGTTTACAGTTTTTGGGGAATCAAAAACTAGAGTCTGCAAAAAAAATAATTAGAAAAACACCATTATTTTCTATTCCAAAACGTTTGTGGGAACAGCTTGTTGAAGCTTCGAAAATTGAACAAAATTTACGTTGGGCAGAGGTAACAAAAATTCAACTTCAAGAACTTGTAAAACAGTTGACTTCAGCTGTTTTTGAAGTAGATGGAAAAAGCACATTTAAAGAAGAGTTTGTGACTGCTGGAGGTTTAGATTTAAAAGAGATTAATTTTAAAACGTATGAAAGTAAACACTTCAAAAATCTATTTTTTGCTGGTGAAATTTTAAATATTGACGGCGTGACAGGAGGTTTTAATTTTCAGAATGCGTGGACAGGTGCCTATATTGCTGCACAAGAACTGAGCAAATAACAAAAAAACAAAACGAAGTTAGTATCTTTGTCAAAGATGACCATAATTTTATGCTTGTAGAAGAATTTATACCCAACACCCCCATAAAAAAAATTGATGCAGGTTCCGTAGGGTACACTTCTCCAAGTAATATTGCTTTGGTAAAATATTGGGGCAAAAAACCGCATCAAATTCCTGCAAATCCTTCCATAAGTTTTACCCTAAATCATTGTAAAACTGAAACTGTTTTGGAATTTTCGCCCAAAAACTCAGATGATTTTTCGTTTGAAGTGTATTTGGATGGCAAGAAAGCTTCTGATTTTAGACCAAAAATTAAACAATTCTTTGAAAGGATATTGCCTTATGCATCCTATGTAAAAGATTTTCATTTTGATATTAAAACAAGCAATACATTTCCTCATAGTTCTGGAATTGCATCCTCTGCGTCTGGTATGAGTGCTTTGGCTATGTGTATTGTAGCTTTGGAAGAATTGATGTATTCAAATGTTGATACCGATTTTTTGAAACGAAAAGCATCATTTTTAGCACGATTAGGATCTGGAAGTGCTTGTCGAAGTATTGAAGGTGGACTTGTTGTTTGGGGAGTGCATCCTAATATTTTTGGAAGTTCAGATTTGGAGGGTATGCAATATCCTTATGAAGTTCATGATGTTTTTAAAACCTATCAAGATGCGATTTTATTGGTTGATAAAGGAGAAAAACAAGTGAGTAGTTCGGTTGGACACAACTTAATGCACAATCACCCATATGCACAGTCGCGGTTTGAGCAAGCACATACTCATTTGAATCAATTGATACCAATACTAAAATCGGGGGATATGAATGGATTTATAACCATTGTAGAAAAGGAAGCGCTTACGCTCCATGCCATGATGATGAGTAGCGATCCCTATTTTATTCTTCTGAAACCCAATACTTTAGAGATTATTAATTTGATATGGACTTACAGAAAAAACACTAATATTCCTGTTTGTTTTACCCTTGATGCAGGAGCAAATGTTCATGTATTATACCCAAAAGAATACGCTCAAAAAGTAGAGTTATTTATTCAACATGAATTATCTGTGTATTGTCAAAATAAACAATACATTCTTGATAATGTTGGCAATGGCGCAAAACGCATCAAAAATTAATGTATATTTGAAACGAATTAATTAAGATATGAAAGGGCCACTTTTTTATTCAAAAATCTTGTTGTTTGGAGAATATGGAATCATCAAAGATTCCAAGGGGCTTTCTATTCCTTATAATTTTTATAATGGTGCCTTGAAATCCGATAAAAATCTTTCGGGTTCAGCTAAAACATCAAATGAAACTTTAGCCAACCTCTTAGATTATTTGCGTTCAATGGACACAAGTTTAGTGACGTTTAATCTTGAAGCAATGGACAAAGACATTTCTAATGGGATGTATTTTGATTCTTCAATACCTCAGGGTTATGGTGTAGGAAGTAGCGGGGCATTGGTTGCAGCAATTTACGACAAGTACGCTCACGAAAAAATTACTGTTCTGGAGAATCTTACGCGCGAAAAATTGTTAACCTTAAAAGCCATTTTTTCTGAAATGGAATCTTTTTTTCATGGAAAATCTTCGGGATTAGATCCTCTGAATAGCTATTTAAGTCTTCCTATTTTAATCAATTCCAAAGATCATATTGAAGCAACAGGCATTCCTTCTCAAAATGCTTCAGGTAAAGGTGCTGTTTTTTTATTGGACAGTGGAATAATTGGAGAAACCGCTCCAATGGTTCAAATTTTTATGCATAAAATGAAGCAAGAAGGCTTTAGAAAAATGCTTAAAAACCAATTTATAAAGCATACCGATGCATGTGTGGAAGACTTTCTTAAAGGCGACTTAAAGTCATTGTTTCAAAACACAAAACAATTATCCAAAATTGTATTCAACCACTTCAAGCCAATGATACCAAAGAAGTTTCACCAAATATGGCAAGCTGGCATTGAGTCAAATTCGTATTATTTAAAGCTATGTGGTTCTGGCGGTGGCGGATATATTTTGGGCTTTACAGAAGATATTCGAAAAGCACAAAAAGCACTTTCTGATTATAAATTAGAAGTCGTTTACAACTTCTAAAATCAACACATGAGCATTTTTAAAAAACATACTTTGCTCAAGTTGCTAAGTATATTTTCTGTAGTTCGAGGCTATAATATTGCTCTTATTCTTTTGGCGCAGTATCTTACATCAATTTTTATTTTATCACCAGATTCTGAGTTGTTAGATGTTTTGTTGGATCTCTATTTATTTGCCATTGTTTTGGCTACGGTAGGGGCAGTTGCCTCTGGGTATATCATCAATAATTTTTATGACCAAGAAAAAGATTTAATCAATAGGCCTCAAAAATTTATATTGGATCAAATTGTAAGTCAACAAACAAAACTAAAACTCTATTTTATATTAAATTTTTTAGTGCTTTTGGCTGCAAGTGCAATATCTTTTCGTGCGGTTTTATTTTTTGTATGTTATATTTTTTCCATTTGGTTTTATTCACATAAAATTAAAAAAATGCCAATTGTAGGAAATCTAACGTCGGCCTTACTATCAATAGCTCCATTTTTTGCTATTTTTCTTTATTTTCAAAATTATAATCAGTTGATTTTTGTTTTTGGGTTTTATCTTTTTCTCATTTTGGCGATGCGAGAACTGGTTAAGGATTTAGAAAATATAAAAGGTGATTTAGCGATGAATTATCAAACTGTTCCTGTGATTTATGGAGAACGTTCAACCAAATTATTGATTACAGTATTCGTTTTTATAAACATTAGCATTTCATTAATTTTAGTTTTAAATTTTGATTTAGGGCTTATGGATTATTTCTTTTTGGGCTCTATTTTAACTTTAATTGGCACTCTTTTCATGACCTGGAAAACGTCTTCAATAAAACATTATCATCGCATTCATAACGTATTAAAAATCTTAATTTTCTTGGGGGTTTTAAGTATAACACTTCTTAACCCTGCCTTAATCATCAATAAGATTTTTTAAAGAGATCAATACTAATTCTTATTTTATACTGTACCTTTGACAAAAATTAATCATGCCAGCCAATCATCGCCAAAAAAAAACAGCAAAGAAGTCTTCTTCTGTTCAAGAAAATAAAAAATCATCTTTAATTCGATTGAATAAATTCATTTCTAATTCAGGAGTTTGTTCAAGGCGTGAAGCAGATCTATTTATTAGTATCGGAAATGTAACTGTAAATGGGGAAGTGGTTACTGAAATGGGGTATAAAGTCAAACCCAACGATGATGTTCGTTTTGATGGTGCTCGCATCAATCCAGAGCAAAAAGCTTATGTTCTACTCAATAAACCCAAAGGTTTTGCGAACACCACAAGCGAGGGTAAAGGGCGTACAGTAATGGATTTGGTAGCCAAAGCAAGTGCTTCAAACATTCGTCCAATTGGACGTTTGGGAAGAAACTCATTAGGGTTGATTTTATTTACAAATGATGAAAAAATGCATGCTAAATTTACAAATTCCAAAAATGGTGTTGTACGGCTTTTTCATGTGGAGCTCGATAAACCATTAAAATTTGAGCATTTAAAACAAATTCAAGAAGGCTTCAAACACAAGGGAAAGCTTATTCGAGTTGAAGACATCAGTTATGTTGAAGGTGCAAAGAAAAATGAAGTTGGCATCAAAATAAAGAATACAGGAAACACGCTTTTACGGACTCTTTTTACACATTTTAATTATGAAATTGAAAAACTAGACTGTGTTTCTATTGGTCCACTAACCAAAAAAGACTTGCCAAGAGGACATTGGAAGCATCTTTCTGAGCATGAACTCAGCTTAATGATGATGTTGTAGTTTTTCTGTTGTTAATAAGTTCAAATAAGAGAACTATTCCAAAGGAAAAGTATTCTATAACTTCAATAAGTGTGTTTGCATCAACACCACCTTTGTGGTAGGTAAAGTAGCTAAAAAATATAGTGGCGCTCCATACCAATACAAATTTGTAGTTAGTAAAACAACTTAAAAAAACCAGTGTAGTTATATACCAAGGATGAACGGTTGTTGACACAAGAAAATAAATTGTCAAAATCCAAATGAATGATTGCAGTATTTTTTTTGGATCTTTTGTTTTTTGAAGTGAAAAGTATAGAACAAAAATAGCCGTCAAAAAGGGTACAATAGTGGGCATATAGTCTATAAGTTGGATTCCAAAACACTTTGACATTACTGACTTTCCAAGAGAGTAAAAGCTGGAATTGAATTCAAAATTTGTAAACCATAGCCCTATAGTATTGCTGTAGTTTTTTATAAATTGAATCTCAAAAAAAGGCAGGCACAAGACAATAACACAACCTATTACTAATAAGGAGTAAAGAAGTGTTTTTTTAAATTTAAAGTGATAAATTAATAGTGGTAAAAACAATACAGGTAAAAGTTTTGTAAGGATTGAAAACCCCATAAAAATAGCTGAATGTATAAGTTTTTGTTTGCACAAAAAATAGAGTGATACCACAAAAAAGAAAAGCATTAGAGCTTCAAAATGGAGGTTGCCAGTAAGTTCTATTATAATTAATGGATTTAGAAAATAATAGAAAATATTGTGTGTAGGTAATTTTAATAATTCTAATAATTTTTTTCCATAAATAAGAATTCCAATATCTGCTAAAATGATGATGATTCTTAAAATAATCACACTGCCCAAAATAGATTTTTTAGAAATCAATGCTGCTATAGCAAAAGGCAGTTGATGGATGGGAGGGTAGTTGGAAAAGTGTTGTGCACTTAGAGCTCCCATTCCTTTGTAAAGTGGTTCCATTTGTGCAAACAAAGCATGATGTGTGTTTATGAGCTCATTTGGAGTAAATAAATATGGATTTAGACCATTGATAATTAATTGACCATCCCATATAAAACGGTAGAAATCTTGTGATAAATTTGGAATACTAAACAAGAAAATTACTCTAAAAAGGACACCTAAACCAACCATTAAGGAATACTTTATGGGTGTTTTTAAAATAAAATAATAGCAAGTAAAAAGTAGCGTAATACTAATGCCTAAATTTAAGTGTTCATGGCGTTCCAAGGCATAAGAAAAATAGGAATAAACTAAAATAGAGAGCGTGCCCCAAAAAAGAAAAGTGAGTTTATTTGTAGTGATTTGCCTAGACATCTTTGCTAGGGCAATTTAGATTTTGGATTTAATGGAATTATAAAACACAAAACCGAATCCAATAAATAGCATCAAATGAAATGGAAATAATCCAAAATCGCCTCCTTGGTCGCCAACAATAAATGCACTGTACATTCCAAAGGCAAAATAAATCATTAGGAGACCTTCTAAAATGACGTTTAAAGATGGTTTTTTTCGCAAGTATTTATTGTTTTTCCAGCTGTCTGATATGGAATTGATATTGAATTTTGGAGTTCTTACAAATTCACTCCGCTTTCCAATGTGTCCTTCAATTACTGCAATAGAATTATTAAGTGAAAAGCCCATTGCAATAGAGAAAAATGTAAAAAATAAGACGATGTATTGTACAAAGTTTTTTAGACTAGAACCATATGTTTTTTTGTACATAAACCAATAACAAACGAAAAATATAAGTGTGCTAATCACAAAAAAGCTCATGACATAGAAGTAGACTTTAAGGTGTGCGTATTCATTTTTGATATATAGCATAGGAATACTTAAAATTCCAACAATAAGAACATTCAAAAACATAGTGCTGTTGAGTAGATGTAGCATCCCATGAATTTTTGTTTTTAAAGAGAGGTTTTTACTTGAAAAAACACGACCAATCATTTTTCTAAAATTTTCAGCTCCACCCTTGTTCCAGCGAAATTGTTGAGAGCGTGCTGCACTAATAACAACAGGAAGTTCTGCAGGAGTTTCAACGTCTTCTAAATATTTAAACTCCCAATTTTTCAATTGAGCACGATAACTTAAATCCAAATCTTCGGTAAGGGTGTCACCCTCCCAATTTCCAGCATCAATAATGCATGTTTTTCGCCATATTCCAGCAGTACCATTGAAATTAATAAAATGGCCCTTTATGTTTCGACCGACTTGTTCTAAAGTAAAATGAGCATCAAGTGCAAAGGCTTGAACTTTAGTTAAAATCGAATATTCTCTATTGATATGTCCCCAACGGGTTTGAACAACTCCAATTTTATCGTTTTTAAAATAGGGGATTGTACGTTTGAGCCAGTCTGATTTTGGAAGAAAATCGGCATCAAAAATTGCAATAAATTCTCCTTTTGCAATAGCCAATCCTTCTTTGAGTGCTCCTGCCTTAAATCCATTACGATTTTCTCTTCTAATATGTTGTATGTCAAACCCTTTTTCTTGTAAAAGTTTGATTTGCTTTGCGGTTGATTCTACAGATTCGTCGGTAGAATCGTCCAAGACTTGAATTTCTAATTTATGGTTTGGGTAGTCTAGTTTTACGATATTATTCAATAAGCGTTCCATAACATACAACTCATTATAAACAGGAAGCTGAACAGTTACAAATGGGACTTGATTTGGATCTGATAAATCAAATTTCATATCAGTTTTATCCGATCTTTTGGCACTCAAATAATTAAAAAGAAGGTTCAACTGTGCCAGTGCATACATAAAAATAAGAATGAGTGCAGTGGAATATATAGCAATAATGATGGTCTCTAAGAGCATTATTTAAAACTGTATTTGAATATCCAAGTCAAGATTTTAATTCCCGCAAATATACTACCTTTTAATGTACCAGACACCTTTGAAACACCAATTCTATTGCGATAATTTACAGGGACTTCAATATAGTTGTATTGTTTTTTTAAAATCTTGAGTTGCATCTCCACAGTCCAGCCATAGGTTTTGTCTTCCATTTGAAGTGATTTTAGCACTGGATATTTGATGGCTCTAAATGGTCCTAAATCAGTAAAATTTGAGTTAAAAATTAATCTCATCAAAGTTGTTGCCAGCCAATTACCAAAAATTTGTTGTGGTTGCATTGCCCCTTTTTCTGTTACTAATTGCGTTCGAGTTCCTAAAACAAAGTCTATATTATTTTCAATAATAGGCGCAACAATTTTTTCAAGCTCTTCGGGGTAGTCGCTGTAATCGCCATCTAAAAACACAACAATATCTGTTTTTCCTTTCGAATTTTCAATATAATCCATGCCTTTTAAGCAAGCATAACCATACCCTTTTTTTGCTTCAAAGAGGACTGTAGCTCCAGTTTTTTTTGCATTTTCAGAGGTTGCATCTGTTGAAGCATTATTGACTACAATAATTTCTTCTACAGAATTTGGGATGTCATTAATCACTTTGGTAATCGCATCAGCTTCGTTGTATGCTGGAATAATGACTTTTATAATTGGTTTCAACAGAACTTAGTTCTTAATGTTTAATTCTTTTTGTTGTGCAGGTACAATGTATTCATCAAAGTACCATGCTGACCATTTTTCAAAACTCAAGAAAAGACCAATTCCTAGGATAACAATAATACCAATGAGTACTATTAAATTTTTCTTTTTGCGTTTTGGATCAATGGAACATTGATTTTGTTTTTTGCGAAAGCTATATATGCCATAAAATCCAATAGCTACGGCAATGATTTTGAGAATCCAAGCTCCTGTACCCGAGCTTCCATCTTCATTATAAAAAAAGTCTGCAAATGAAATGGCATATACCCCGCCCATAAGTCCGAACATAAATAAAACAGCAGGAGCAACACAACATAGCATACCGGTAACTGCAGCACTTAATGAGTATTTTATACCCCATTTTAAGAGATTTGGATTTTTGTTTTGGGTCATTTTTTTCGATTTTTCACAAATTTACTCAATTTGATTCAAATTAAAAGATTGACCTCTATAAATGCGCAAAAAGTTCTTTAAACAAAGTAATCATATGAGGCTCTGCAATTGCAGCCATGTTCATGATGTCTTGCACATCCACAGGGTTGAGGTTATCCGCATCACATTCGTCTGTAATAACAGAAATAGCTGAAACTTTTATACCCAAATGATTGGCGACAATAACTTCTGGAACAGTACTCATGCCTACGGCATCTGTTCCTATGAGTTTCAGCATTCTATATTCTGCACGTGTTTCGAGTTGAGGCCCAAATACACTAGTATAAACTCCACTGTGAAGCATTATATTTTCTTTTTTTGCAATTGACTTTAAAAGTGTATTCATTTGATTGTCATATGGAGCACTCATATCTACAAAACGCTCTCCAAGAAGCTCAACGCCTTTAAATGCAAGAGGTGACCCGCCTTGTAGATTAATATGATCTTCGATAAGCATCAATTCACTTTTTTTAAAGTTAAGATTAATTGCACCAGCAGCATTTGAAACTAATAAACAATTGATGCCTAGCGCATGCATAATTCGTACAGGGTAGGTAACGTCTTGTAAAGAATAGCCTTCGTACAAATGAAAACGACCTTTCATGACCATCACTGTTTTATTTGCAATTTTCCCATATATAAGTTTTCCTTTATGAAATTCCACGGTTGCTGTGGGAAAATTTGGAATATGATTATAGCTAACCTCACTAATGATTTCGATTTCATGGATAAGCTGTCCAAGTCCAGTTCCTAATATGATTCCAATTTTTGGAGACTGAAATCCTTTTTCTTTTAAATAATCTACGGTTTCATTGATGAGTTTAATCATATATTAAGCTGTTTTAAGAGTTGAGGTTCTTTTTTTAGGTCTTCGTAGGTATCAATGTCATTTAAAGGTTCGAGCAAGTTAACATTAAATTCCTTCAAATCGGATAATGTTTCTTTAAGAACAGAGGAAGTGCTCCATTGTTTTTGTTTAAAAATTTTGGGAATTATAAAATTTAACCCTAGTAAATAATACCCGCCATCTAGTACAGGTCCAATAACCACATCATAATTTTCCAACTGCTCAAAAGCAGATTCAATATGCTTTGGGCGTAAGCTATACAAATCACTTCCAATAATTAAAATTTTTTGATACCCTAATGAAAATCCATACTGAAAAGCGGCAAGCATTTTTTGTCCTAAATCTCCTTTAGTTTGAATTTGTTTTTTACAATTAGTTGCTGTCCATATATCATTGTCTTGAATTTTATCGGAATAAAAGATAAGTTGATCTGAATCTATTTCATTAATTATTTTAGATGTATGTTTACTAAGGATTTTATAGGTTTCTAATGCTGCTTGATCTCCAATACTTTTAGCCAAACGTGTTTTTACGCGGCCTAGCTCTGGGTTTCTAACAAAAACCATTATTAGCGGATTACTCATACACTTTTTCTTTTTTTATTACACCACAGCGCCCTGACAACTACTTCCTGCGCCAGCAGTACAGCCGTAGCAATGTTGTGAAATTTGAATCGTTCGTTTTTTTAGAACGGTTTCATCAAATTCTTTAATATGTGCAACAGGTTCTTTGAGTTTTAAATTGAGCATTTGATTAAAATCGCAGTCATACAAATAACCATCCCAGCCCACAGAAAGGGTGTTTTTACACATCACGTTGTCAACGGTCTTTGGATTAAACGCCTCTACCAATGCATACATATAATCTTCATAATTTTCTGAAGCGATAAGATAATCTAAAAATCTACTGATGGGTAAATTTGTAATGACAAAAAGATTGTGAAACTCGATTCCAAAATCATCATAAAGCGCTTTTTTAAAGTCTAATTCCAAGCTTTTTTGATTTGTAGGCAAAAACGCTCCAGAGGGATTATAAACCAAATCCAATTTAAAATTAGAATTTTTTAAGCCATAACCAATTTTGTTTAATTTTTTTAAAGATTCAATAGACAAGTTAAAAACACCGTCCCCCCGTTGTTTATCGGTTTTTCCTTTGGTCCAATGCGGCATAGAGGATATGACATGAATATTATGGTTTTTAAAAAATTCTGGGAGATCATGATACTTTTTGTTGGCCATAATGATGGTCAAATTTGATCGTACAATAAAATCTTGAACACCAATTTTATGAGCTTGCTCAACAAACCATCTAAAATTTGGATTCATCTCTGGAGCTCCTCCGGTTAAATCTAAAGTAGTGACATTTGATTTTTTAAGCACTTCAAGGCAGAGTTGCATCGTTTCTTTACTCATGATTTCTTTGCGGTCTGGCCCAGCATCAACATGACAATGTGCACACACTTGATTGCACATATACCCCAAGTTGATTTGTAAAATTTCAAGAGGATTTGGCTTTAACGGAAAGAGATTGTTCTTTTCTAGATTTGTTTTAAAAGTGGATAATTCTCCATTTTTAAAAATGCCATTAGCCAAAACATTTAATTGTTGTTCAGATGATGACAAGGGGCTTTGACGTTGTTTTAACGATTTTTTCAGCATTCTTACATTGAAAGTTTATCATATTTTTTCATCATTTGAACCCCATGTACAAGTGTTGCGCCACTCTCAATAGCGGCACCAGCATGGACGGCTTCCATCATTTCTCTTTTTGTGATACCCCGTTCCAAACCATCTTTGGTATAGGCATCTATACAATAGGGGCACTTAACGACATGTGCTACGGCTAAAGCAATAAGAGATTTTTCTCTGGAAGTTAACGCTCCTTCTTCAAAAACTTTACCATAGTAGTCAAAAAACTTTGTTCCAAGTTCTTCATTCCAATCTATAATTTTTCCAAATTTTTTTAAATCTGCGGGATCGTAATAGGTTTTACTCATAATGGTGATTATTTATTAATTTTTATATAAATCTAATGCATAAAGATAATGTATGGTTATCAATTGCTATTAAATGTTGTTAAAAAAACCCATACAATTGCTGTACATTAAAATAAATTATTAAAAATTAGGATTATCAATTTCACTACTTACAATCGTTTTCGTCAATGATATTAACAACTTAATGAGGTTAACATTATCAATATGACTAGTAAAACAGTAAAAATTGTCGATTTGTATGAATTTTGTATTGTTCTGTTTAATGTTTTAATGAAAACGTTATAGTATATTTGTTTTTAAACAAATTTTAAAATTAACTAATATGAAAAAAATTACTTTTTATTTTTTATTTCTTATATCAATGCTGCAAATCCATGCACAGTCAAACGTTACTTTTAGTGTTGACATGTCAGGGCAAACTGGATTTACCACTGTTTATGTTAGTGGAAGTTTAAACGGATGGAGTGGAGATGCTAACCCACTCACTGATACAGACGGTGATGGTGTTTGGGAAACCACACTTTCCATTGCTGATGGTTCATATGAATATAAATTTACTTACGATAACTGGACTGGACAAGAAAATTTATCTCAAGGTTTGGTTGGAACTTCCACCAATGACTGTCCATCTGGTATTTGTACCAATCGGACTCTTAAAGTTAATGGTGCTGACAAAATCTTAGATGTGGTTCCTTTTGGTGGAAGTAATATCTCTGCGGGGCCTTATAATGTTACCTTTAATATAGACATGTCTGGTTACACAGGGAGCATTGGCACTGTTAACATTAATGGTGAAAATTATAACTCTCAGGGATTGGGAGCTTGGTGTGGAGCTTGTATCACCTTAACTGATGATAATTCTGATAACATCTACACAATAACCGTGCCTCTTGAAGCTTATACTTATTCCTTTAAATTTACTGTAAATGGTTGGGGTGCTCAAGAGATGTTTACACCTGGAAACACAGGAACTCAAACTATTGGTGGTAATACCAATAGGTTTCTTAGTGTAGATAAAAATATGACTGTCAATGCGGTTTGGAATCAACCCGCTTCTTTAAGTTCACCCTCGAATGACAAAAATTTTGGAGTTAAAATGTTCCCTAATCCAGCAAAAGATTATGTAACATTTTCTGTCAATTCTAATGAAGATTTAGACATTCAAATTTTTGACATTACTGGAAAATCTGTATTGAGTATCGAAAATGTTCAAAGTCAAGTTAATATTTCTGACTTAAATTCAGGATTATACTTTGTTCAAATGACATTAGGCACACAGCAAGCCAC